>DLMI01000179.1:0-25700 GCA_002478145.1 Acidobacteria bacterium UBA7540 | reverse complement strand
CCGGCGACGCTGCCATATTCGTCGATGACGATAGCCATCTGCGTGGTGGATTTTTGCAGTTCCTTCAGCAGGTCTTTGATGTGGCGCGTTTCGGGAACGAATGGGACAGGCCTGATCAAACTGCGAATGGTGACCCGGGCTTGCTCTTCGGGTGGCAACTCCATGAGGTCTCGAACGCTCACGATGCCCTCGATATGGTCCAACTGCCCGGCAAAGACGGGGTATCGGGTCAGGCGCTTTTCGCGGAACAGCTTGCGAAGGTCTTCGACCGGGGCATTCACCTCGATGGCGGCAATTTCCGTGCGCGGCGTCATCACCTCGCGTACGACCTTGTCCCCGAATTCGACGACCGACTGTACGAGTTCACCCTCCCCTTTTTCGAGCAAGCCTTCCTGCTCACCGACTTCAATAAACTCCTGCAGGTTCTCCTGCGGGCTGGGGGCCTCCGGTTCCTGCTCCGTGGACTCCAACAGGCGGCTCATGGTGGTTGAAATGAGGATGGGGAAAGTGAGCGGCAAGGCCAGGTAAACCAGCCGTCGCACCGCGGGCATCCAGAGCTCCAAGATGACCTCCGGCTCGTCATGGCGCGCCACCAGGAGGAAAGGTATGAGCTGGTCGGCTATGGCCACCGCGGTCAGGACTATGACCACAGCAGCGCCGATGTTTCCCCAGAGGTGATCCGGCCGGCGCAGGACCAGCAGCGCGGTCACGCCCACGGCAAACAAGTGCATCGCCGCGCCGTGCAGGGCGGAAATCGAGACCCCAACACGCTCCCGGTCGATGGTGATACGCCCTCCCTCGCCAGGACGAAACAGCTTCCTGGCGCTCACGGCAGTCAGGCGGCGCATCAGCAGCCTCAAATAAGAGGCCACCGACCCGGCCACCAGAAGGGCGGCCAGAACGATCAGCCATACAAGTGTGATCAGGATGGTTCCGAGATCCATACGCTACCGAGGGTTCGCCTCAGACCCACGAACATGTTCTCACCGCGAAGCGGTGCACCGTGAGTAGCCGTGGGCGCCAGCCCACGGTGGGCGTTCGCCTGAAAGACTGCCCAACCCCGTAAGGGGTTGTCCAAGGCGGTTCGGCCCTTTCAGGGCCGGGTCTCGCTTGATACGCTCCTGTCCGTGGGTTTCACCCACGGCTACTCAAGGTGCTCCCCTTACGGGGAGCAAAGGAAGAGCATGACCTAGTCTCCCGAAATACCCAGCCGGCTTCGCAGGGCAACCTCCAGCCTGCTCATTTCGCCATGATCTCGTTCGTGATTGTAGCCCAGCAGGTGGAGGACGCCGTGCAAGATAAGCCATCGCATCTCGTTCAGGGTTGAGTGTCCTTCTTGGCGCGCGTTTCTTTTGGCCGTGTCGACGGAAATGACGATGTCGCCGAGGAAGTTCTTGAACTCCCACGCCGCGCGTTCATTGGCGCTCCGGCGGGTGTACCGCGATCGAGCACGTTCGCTTCCTGGTCGCTGGGGTAGCTGCCTCTGCTGCGCCATCCAAGGAAAAGATAAGACATCGGTCGCACGATTCTTGCCCAGGTAGAGCAAATTCAATCGCTTGATCTGCCTGTCGTCTACGAAGCAAATGTTGCAATCTCGCCTGCCCAATCGAAGCGCCTGCCTGAGCTCCCGCACAAATTCCCCCAGCCGGGAAGAACTGACAATGTACTTGCTCTGCTGATTAAGGATCAATGGTTCTGCCGTGATAAAGATGGAAAGCTTATTGGGTGACGACTCCTTTGTGGTTCTTGTTGTTCGCCGCGGCCGCGGTGCGCACCTGGTCGTATTCCTCGTAGGCGCGGATGATGCGCTGCACCAGGGTATGTCGGACCACGTCCCGCTCCGTAAAGTAAACAAAACAGATACCCGGCACCCTGGAAACCACCTCAATCGCTTCGACGAGGCCAGAACGTCTCCCATCGAGATCGATTTGGGTGATGTCACCCGTGACCACCGCTTTGGAGTTGAAGCCCAGTCGCGTCAGAAACATCTTCATCTGCTCGCTGGTGGTGTTCTGGGCCTCGTCAAGAATCACGAAGGCGTCGTTCAAAGTCCTGCCGCGCATAAAAGCGATGGGTGCGATCTCAATAATGCCTTTCTCCAAATAGCGTTCCACCCTGTCCGGGTCCAACACGTCGTAAAGAGCATCGTAAAGCGGGCGCAAATACGGGTTCACTTTCTCCTGTAATGTCCCGGGGAGGAATCCCAACCGTTCGCCTGCTTCCACGGCGGGCCTCGCGAGGATGATGCGGCTGACCTCTTTGGTGAGCAGTGCATCCACGGCCATGGCCACGGCCAAGTAGGTCTTTCCGGTACCCGAAGGACCGATTCCGAACACCATGTCGTGCCGCTCAATGGCATCCACATAGGTGCGCTGGTTCAGGCTTTTGGGGGTGATGGATTTCTTGCCGAAGGTCCGCGGGCGGCCGGCCTCGGCAAGACCCTTCAGCGTGGCATCCGGATCCTGGCCGACGATGCGCAGGAAGGATTCGACCTCCGAGCTGTCGAAGCGGGACCCGGCCTCCACTAAATCGGCATACTCTTCCAGGAGTTTTTGCGCGCGCCGCACTTCGAGATCCCCGCCTTCGATCTCCAGCCCTTCCTCGCCGAGGTGTACCGAAACATTGAAACACGCCTCCAGCAATCGCAGGTTTCCGTCGTGCGTTCCTACCAACTCTTCAACTCCTTTCAGTACCTTTACACTCGTCTTCATTTGCTCTGCATGCCTCACACCCTCCTAAATCAGAGAATAACCATCATGCGGTGGTCGAGGGACGCGCCGAAAACCGGCGTTGGGGGGAGAAAGTTTACTTCTCATTAACTCTTAAACAATTTAGCCTTCGGACCCGCGAAAGTCAAGTTCCTGCGGCAGGCGGTGGTGTCCTGATATGCGACGTAGGGCCGGCGCTTGCCCCGGCCTGGCCGTCCCGTCCCGCCTTGCGGGAGAGGTGGCCCTACGTTCTAATTGGGACGCTACCCGTTCTCATTTAAGTCAGTCGCAAACTATTTCTTGTTGCCCGCAGTGGCAGGCACGGGTTCGAGGAGCTGCTCCTTGCGGTAAACCAGGGAGTTGGTATCGTAAGCGGCAATCTCGAACCCGTGGCCGTGGGTGATGGCATCGCAAGGGCAGGCCTCCACGCAGTAGCCGCAAAAGATGCACCGGTTGTAATCAATGTTGTAAACCTTAGCGTAACGCTCCGCGGCGCTGATTCGATGCTCGCCGGTGTTCTCGGCAGCTTCGATGTAGATGCAATTTGCTGGGCAAGCCGCCGCGCAAAGGAAACAGGCTACGCATTTTTCGAGGCCATTTCCATCGCGTTTCAAAATGTGCAGCCCGCGGTAGCGGTCTTCAAAATGAACGGGTTCGTCCGGGTAGTTCTCCGTCACCGTGGGCTGGAACATGGTCCTAAAAGTGACGGAAAACCCCTTGGCCAGAGCTGAAGCAGAATCCGCGATTTCTCGAAGTATGTTTGGCATACCCTGTCAGAAATTCAGTATAGCTGACGCCCCTTAGCCGGTCAATCGCCGTCGCTCAAGTCCGGCGCAATTGCCAATTCCCCGCGCGATTGCCCAATTCAGTCTGGCAACGGACTGACCAGAGGGAGAACCCGAGCGCATAGGTTAGGAATTGCTGAAACGCCGAAGGCAGAATAGAATCAGAGAAGAGGCAGCAAAAAGCGTGGTTGCAACTCCAATTGTAACGGTAGAAGCGGCCCAACCGTCTAGCTTCAAAGGAGATGCCTATGAAAAAGTCAAGATTCACAGCAGGCCTGGCAGCAATGCTCATCATCTCGACACTGTCTTTTGCGGCGGACGATGCCATCACATTGCCCGCAGGGAGCGAGCTCCATGTGCAACTGATCACCACGCTCAGCTCTAAAACCAACGAGACCGGCGATCTGTGGACGGGAAAGGTCGTCGAGCCGATCTTTGGAAAAGGTGGGGAAATCGTCCCCGATGGGAGCACCGTGGATGGTCACGTCACCTATGTCAAAAGCCCGGGCCGGGTGAAAGATAAGGGTGAAATGCGGCTCATCGTTGATTCCATCAGCACTCCGGACGCATCGAAGTACAATATCGTGGCAAGCCTGAAGGACGCCGAAGGCGCCAAGGTGAAAGATGAAGAAGGGACCATGCAGGGGCCGGGTAAGGACAAAAAGGGGACGGCCGAAGAAGCCGGTGTGGGCGCCGCCGCGGGTGCGGGCGTGGGGGCGATTGCCCACGGTGGAACAGGCGCCCTTTACGGCATGGGGATCGGCGCCGCTGCGGGTCTGGCCCACGGGCTTCTCAAAAAGCACAAAGAGATCGTTCTTCCTCAGGGTTGCGAGATGACCTTCGTTATTTCCCGCGACACCACGGCGAAGAAAGTACCCATTAAGGAGTAGGCAGGGTGGCCCATTTTGGATTTTAGATTTTGGATTTTAGATTACTTGATCCGGCAGTGGTGTGAAGATTGACGACTGGCTTCTGGGTCCTGACTGCTGACTCGATTTTGGATTACTCAGTCGGGCAGTGGTGCGAAGATTGACAACTGACTTCTGGCTCCTGGCTGCTGTCTTCACTATTAAGGCAGTAGGCAGGAAGCAGGGGGGAGGGCGCCGCTGCCAGATTGGGTAATCCAATCCAAAATCGAAAATCTAAAATCCAAAATTCAAAATGACTGCTTGCGCCTGATATCGGCGACGATCTGCTTCCCGTGGAAGCGGCCGTTTTCGATGAAGATCTCGTTCGTGTCCAGACCAGCGATGATAACGCCGGCAAGATACAGTCCGGGCACATTGCTTTCGCGCGTTTCCGGGTTGCACTCCGGCCGGCAGGCGGTGGGGTCGATCCGGACCCCGGCGCTGCGAAGGAAGTCGAAGTCCGGATGATATCCGGTAAGGGCGAAGACGAAGTCGTTTTCAAGGCGCAGCGTCTCCGCATTGGAATTCCGCACCTGAATCCAATCGTTGCCAATCTCGGTCAGGAAGCTGGCGAACATGGCGCGGATCGAACCCTCCTTGATTCGGTTTTCAAGGTCAGGTCTGATCCAGTATTTGATATGCCGGCTCAGCTCGCGCTCCCGCACGATCAGCGTCACCTCAGCGTCATGGCGATAGAGGTCCAGGGCCGCAATTGCGGCCGAATTCCCGCCCCCCACAATTGCAACCCGCCGCCCGAAGAACTGGTGCGGTTCCCAGTAGTAATGCGAGACCTTGGGCAGATCCTCTCCTGGCACATTCATCAGGTTGGGCAGATCGTAATAGCCGGTCGCCAGCACGACGTTGCGCGCGTTATACTTGCGGCGCTGACCACCACGCAACTCCGTACCGATCACGAAGGCGCCGTCTTCCTGCTTGAGGGACGTCACACGCTCTCCATAGTGGATGGGCAAATGGTAGTGGCCTGCCACGCGGCGATAGTATTCAAGGGCTTCGGCGCGCGTGGGCTTGATATTGATGCTCGTGAAAGGAAGGTCACCGATCTCCAATAGCTCACGCGTGGTGAAGAAGGTCATGTTGGGCGGATAATGAAACAAGGAATTCACCAAACAGCCTTTCTCGAGAATCAACAGCTTGAGATCAGCCCGTAGCGCCTCAATCCCGCAAGCCAGGCCGGTCGGCCCGGCGCCCACCACAAGCACGTCGAACAAGTCGTTCATCAGAATCGAATCCCCCCTTCGTTCTCGCCCTGCAACAGGCGCCGCAGTTCGCTCTTAAAGCGTGCGTAGCCAGCCAGCAGTTCCGGCGTGGCGGCCACGGCTTCGCCCTTCCACACAAAGGCTTTCCCCTCGGCTCGCTCCACCAGCATCGCGATCCCTTCTCCTACATGATATCCCACCTGGCCGAAGAGCTGGACCTTTCCTCCGGCTGTCTCCAACAAGGCAACGAATCCGTCCCTCTCCACCCCCAGATAGCGAGCATAACGTTCGAAGGTCACGAACCTGAAGCCCGCCTTCAAAAGCGCCTCGAGCACGGCAACTTGGTCTGGACTAAATTCCTTTGGTTGCGCTTCAAGCATAAGAGAAAGCAGTAAATGGTAGGTGGTAGGTGGTAGGTGGGGAACGAACATCGATCTTCACATGTCACCTACTACGTACCATTTACTGACTTCTGGCTCCTTTACTTCGCTTTCAACCAGTATATCCACGCCACTCGCCGCTCTCCGTTGGGCAAGACAACCTCCGTAGTCGCGCGCTGGAACAAACTCTTCTCCGCCGTCTGAGGCGAGAACCCTTCCACATGGTCCAAAACCTTCAACGCTTTCTCCGCCTGGCGAAGACGATAAACTTCGCCGGCAAGCACTTTTCCCGGCTTGGTGGATTTCCGTGCTCCAGGGAGCTTTCCCAAGTCGTACAGCTCAGCCTGCACTTCCCCTGTTGCCACGAATTCCGCCCCCATCCTCCTCAGGTGATGGTGCAATGCAAAGCCGCGTCGCAAGGCGCCATAAACAAACAGGAAATCAGTGTCGAGTTCTTGCCGTGAGTCAACCATGATCTCCCTGTCCCGAAGAGTAGTGTCCGAATTCGACTGTAGCGCCGCCTCTGCCGCCGCACGGGACGCGCTGGCCGGTCCCGCCTTGCGGGACCGGCCCTACATCTATTTGGACACCACCTAAAGGCGATTAATCTTCAGCTTCCAGCACTTCGATGATGCGCCGCAAGGCCGCAATGATTTCGTCGCGCTCAACATGGTTCTTGCGGAACTGCAACACCATCTTGAATTCCTTGGCGGGAGGGATAAAACGGAAGACGGCCGGGCACGGCTTCTTGTCAGGGTTCCGCTCGGCGCGGGCCTGCTCGCGGTTCAACATACCCAGCGCAAAACGCTGCGCCAGGTCCTTCATCTTCACTTCGCTGGGCTGGCGGGCCACCTGCAGCAGTTGCGATTTCGAAAGCACACCCTTTTCAATGCACAAACCCTTAATCTCATCAGGAATCGACCGCAGGCTGAGCAGTTCGGTAATCGAGGGGCGAGACTTCCCTACTTTCTTGGCGATTTCCTCATGGGTCAAGCCGAAACGGCCGGCGAGCGCTTGCACCCCGTCTGCCTCTTCGAAAGGGGTCAAGTCTTTGCGCTGCAGGTTTTCGATCAGCGCCAGTTCAAGCGTCTCGGCTTCATCAACGTCTTTTTCGATGCACGGAAGTTCGCGAAGTCCCGCGGCGCGCGCCGCCAGGTAGCGGCGCTCCCCGGAAATGATCATGTACTTTCCCGACTCCGGCATAAAACGCACCAGCAGCGGCTCCAGCACGCCCTTCTCCCGCACCGAGTCGATGAGCCCCTGCAAATCGCCGATCTCCTTGCGGGGCTGGCTGGCGTTGGGCTGGATTTCCTCGAGCGGAATCATCCTGCCAATGGCCGCACCGGTTCGGGAGGTTATTTCTTCCACGTAGTGTGCGTTGTGACGCATCTTGACCGTCAGTGGTAAGCCAGCGCGTCTAACTGACACGTCGCAGGACCTCCTTCGCAAGCTGCGCGTATTCCTGCGCTCCGGACGAGTGAGGGGCAAACGTGAAGATCGTTTCTTTATAAGCAGGGCTCTCTTCCAGCCGCACACTCTTCCCGATGATGGTCTTGAAGACCTTCTTGCCGAACACTGCGCGGACCTGCTTGTAGGTATCCCGCGCCAGATTGGTGCGCCTGTCAAAAAGCGTGACGATTACCCCGAGCAACTCCAACTCAGGATTGGGGCGCGCGCGGATGCGCTCGAGCGTCTCCAGCAGATCGTCTGTTCCCTCCAACGCGTAGTAGGAGGGCTGAATGGGCACCAGCAGGTAATGGGCGGCAACCAGGGCGTTCACGGTGAGCAGGCCGAGCGCCGGGGGGGTATCAATCAGCACGAGGTCAAAGTCGTTTCGCACCGCAGCCAGAGCGTCTTTGAGCCGATAGGGCGCATCGAACTGTCCCACCAGGTGCGTCTCCAGCTTGGCCAGCGAGATTCTGGAGGGCACCAGGCAAAGATTCGCCACATTGGTCGCCTTCACCACTTGCGAGAGCGCCACCTGGTGATCGGCCAACACCTCGTAGGCCGAGTGCGTGACCTCGTCAGGATTGAAGAAAGTCAGCGTGGTATTGGCCTGGGGATCCAGGTCAATCAGGAGGGTTCGCTTGTCCGCGTGGGCAAAGGCAGCGGCCAGATTGACAGCGGTAGTAGTCTTCCCTACTCCACCTTTCTGGTTTGCGATCGCTATTATCGTGCTCACTCGCAGCTCCAGCCAAGGGTTGGATTTTTTGGCGGGCCCGGAAGCAGCCAGGGCGCGTTCCCCCGCCGGCGGTCACATCTTGTAGCGTCCCATATCCTCGTCGTTCAAGCCTTCCAGCCACTTCCGAAGCTCTTCATTATTGGCCTTTTCGTTGGCGCCACCGGCAATCTTCGAGTTCTTCAGGACTTCCTCTTCAACGTAAATGGGGCAATCCATGCGTAAGGCCAGCGCCAGTGCGTCGCTGGGCCGCGAATCGATGGACATCACCTGTCCATCGCGTTCCAGCCAGATCAGGGCGTAGAAAGTGTCTTCCTTCAACTCGCTCACCACAACCTTCTGAACGCGCGTCTCAAGGCCCAGCAACAGGTTCTTCAGCAGGTCATGGGTCATGGGGCGCGGCGTGGTCACCTTCTCAATTTCCAAAGCAATGGCGTTCGCCTCGTAGATGCCGACCCAGATCGGAAGCACCGATGCCCCGTTGACATCCTTCAAAATCACGATGGGCATGTTTGTGACCGGATCCATCACCAAACCGCGGATTCTCATTTCGATTTCCATGTGATCCTCCAGGCCCCTTGCACGCCCCGCCTTTCCGCGCGCCAGCCGCCTCTCACCTGCTCGAGCTCTTCATTACACCCTCGAATCCTTTTCCGCGCGCGCCCCCACCAAACTGTTCGGCCCGGCCGAGGTCACTTTCACCGTGAGGTAGCGTCCGACATCCTCAGGACTGCCCGGAAAGTTTATCACGCGGTTCGTGGTGCTGCGCCCCACTGCCTGCCCCAAGCGTGCTTGATATCCTTCCACAAGGACTTCGAAACTCTCGCCCAGCAGCGCCTGGTTGCGCCGCACCTGGATTTGCCGTTGTAGTTCCTGAAGTTCGCTCAGGCGCCGCCCCTTCTCCTCCTCCGCTATAGCATCCCGGCTTCCTTCCGCAAGTGTATTCGGCCGTGGCGAATATTTGAACGCGAAGACTTGATCGTACTCTACTTCCTTTATCAACGAAAGCGTCTGTTCAAAATCCTTGCCGGTTTCCCCGCAAAAACCGACTATGATGTCCGTGGAAAGGCTGATTCTACGCCGCGCTTTGCGAATGCAATGGATTATTTCCAAATACTCCTCGCGCGTGTATCCCCGCAGCATCCGCGCCAGTACTGTCGTGGAACCGGATTGCAGCGGGAGGTGAATCTGGTCGCAAAGGTTGGGGTTCGCGTCGATCGCTTGGACGATGTCGGAGGTGAAGTACCTCGGGTGCGAGGTCGTGAACCGTACGCGGCGAATTCCCGGAATTTCGGCCACGCGCGAAAGCAATTCCGCAAAGCTCAGCCGCGCTGGCGAAGAATCATGCCAGGCGTTGACGATCTGGCCCAGGAGCTGGATTTCTGTATAACCCTGGTCCACCAAGCGCCGGGCCTCGGCCAGGATCTTGTCGCTGGGACGGCTTCGCTCCGGGCCGCGCGTCATGGGCACAACACAGAATGAGCACCGCTGGTCGCACCCTTCAATGATCGTGAGATAAGCCCGGAAAGGGTTATCGCGGCGGGTCATCTCAGTCTCAAAGCACTCCTCCGTGTCGAGCGCGAGACCGGTTACGCGTTGCTTTCCGGTTTCGAGCTGGTCAAGCAACTCCGGCAGTTTCGAATAGCTCGCGGAGCCGCAAACCAGACTGACCTGCGGCGCGCGCTCGAAAAACCGCTCGCCTTCCTGCTGCGCCACACAGCCCAGCACTCCAATCAATTTCGGCGCGCCACTTCTGCCCTTCCGGAAAACCCCGAGCCGCGAAAAGACCTTCTGCGCGGCCTTTTCCCGGATGCTGCACGTGTTGTAAAGCACAAGATCAGCCTCATGATGGTTTTCGACGGGCGTCATCCCACGCGCCATCAGCACGCCTTGCACCTTCTCCGAATCGTGCACATTCATCTGGCAGCCGAAGGTTTCAATGTAAAAGGTTTTCAGCGTGCCAGCCGTGGCAACGGTCTCCGACGGCAGGTCGGCATTTGCAGGCCCAGGCCTTCTTCCCACCCCACACGCCTCGTTTGTCGTAATCCTTTCGTTCACCAGGCCCCAGGCCGCGAAGCTCGCCGCCTCCCCTGCCGCACCAGAAGAAGATCGCGGCGTTCCGGGGAGTCCCGGCTGATTGGCGACAATTATTTGGATCAGTTCGCTTCCCATTCGCTGGCGCAGACCCGACGGATTTAGTATAGCCCGAAAGCCCCAGCTTGTGTAGACGTCGCCGCACTTCGGGGCTGGGGACTGGAGGCTAGGGGCTGGGGCGATTTTGGATGTTAGATTTTGGATTTTGGATTACCGCACCCAATTACGCGCTGTCTGCGGCCGTCCGCGCGGGAGTGGCAGACCCCGCGCGACGGATCTGAGCGCGATAACCATGCTTCTTTTCTGCCTTCTGCCTTCTGCCTTCTGCCTGGGGTCGGCTGCCGATTCCACATACCCGAAAGGAGTTAATGAAATATTTAGCGAATCCTTATGCCTCTTTTATGACTAGTCGAGCACACTACAAGATCGAGGGGCAAATGAAAAGCAGTCTGCGCGTGGAAATTGGGCTAGAAACGCGGCTCTACCAGCCGGAGGCAGTGGCGGATGTTCCCGTTGCGACTGACGCGCACCCGGAGCTCGAAATCTTCGTCATCTTCACTGACCATTCGCGAACCCTTGCCGCTCTCCGGATGGCCGATCACTCAGGCAAGAAGCTCGATGCTCGCCTCTGGCTCCTTATGCCCTATGAGGTGCCGTATGCACTACGGTCGACCAGACCGGCTGTTCCTGTGGGGTCCCTTGAAGAGCAGCTCCGTGCCCTGGCCTCCAAGATCCCGGTCGCTACCGCTACGCATATTTGTCTGTGCCGCGACAAATGCCGGACTGTGCGGTTGATACTGAAGCCCCGCTCGATTATGATTCTGGGCGGTAGGAAACGCTGGTGGTCTGTGGATGAGAAACTGGCAAGAGTGCTAAAGTAAAGATGGGCATCATGTGATCTTCGCGGAATCGAGGTAAGAGATCATGCTGGATTTAGCTTACGTCCTTATCGGGATATTGCTGTTCGTTGCCTGCTGGGCTTCTACTAAAGCCTGCGACCGACTGTAAGAGGGAGGTATGCCTTGGACTACATCATCTCAGGCGTGACGGCACTTTTACTATTTGTTTACCTCGTTTACGCCTTGCTTCGTCCTGAACGCTTTTGAGGAATGAGGAATAAACATGACAGCGCTCGGCATTTTGCAGATCGTCGCTTACTTCGTCGTAATCCTCGCGATCACCAAGCCCGTTGGCGCTCATATGGCCAAGGTATTTGAGGGCCAGCGGACCTTTCTCCATCCGTTGCTGCGCCCCCTGGAACGCCTCATCTACCGCCTGGTTGGCGTACGCGAGGATGCCGAACAACGCTGGACGCAATACGCTGCGTCGCTGATTGCCTTCAGCGTGGCCTGTTTTCTGTTTACTTATGTCATCCAGCGCTTGCAAGGCTTCTTGCCCTTCAACCCCATGCATTTTGGCACCAAGGCCGCGCCCTCAGGAGCCACGCCCGTAACCCCGGACCTGGCCTTTAACACGGCAGTGAGCTACCTCACCAACACGAATTGGCAAGCGTACAGCGGCGAGATGACGTTTAGTTATTTCGTACAAATGGCAGCTCTCGCCGTGCAGAATTTTGCTTCTGCGGCCGTGAGTATTTCTGCGGCCGTGGCGATGATTCGTGGTTTCGCCCGGCAGGAGGCCAAGGCCGTCGGCAATTTCTGGGTCGATCTCACGCGCTCGACGCTTTATGTCTTGTTGCCGATCGCCTTTGTCGCCGCATTGATCCTTTGCTCCCAGGGAGCCATCCAGAACTTTCATTCCTATGCCACGGTCAAGACCATAGAGGGAGCTACCCAGACAATTCCGCAGGGTCCCGTTGCCTCTCAAGAAGTAATCAAGATGCTAGGAACCAATGGCGGAGGATTCTTTAATGCCAACTCCGCGCACCCCTATGAAAACCCAACGCCGTTGAGCAACCTTCTCCAAATGCTCCTGATTTTCCTGGTGCCGGCGGGGCTGACGTATACCTTCGGCCGCATGGTCGGCGACACGAGGCAAGGCTGGGCTCTCTTTGCCGCCATGGCAGTGATGTTTGCCGTGGGCGTTTTCACTTGTTACCACTACGAGCAGGCGGGCAATCCCCTCCTCGCGAAGCTCGGATTGGAAAGTACTTACACCGGCAAACAGGCTGGCGGCAACATGGAAGGTAAGGAAACGCGCTTTGGCATCCCCGCCTCGGCGTTGTTTGTGACTGTGACTACCGATGCAAGCTGTGGCGCCGTAAATGCGATGCATGACAGCCTTACTCCGATCGGCGGCCTCGTCCCGATGTTCAACATGCAAACGGATGAGGTCATTTTCGGGGGCGTGGGGTCGGGCTTATACGGCATGCTGTTGTACGCCATTATCGGGGTTTTCATCGCAGGACTCATGGTGGGCAGGACGCCGGAATATCTGGGTAAGAAAATCCAGCAGAAAGAGGTCAAAATGGCAATGCTGGCCATCTTAGTGACTGCTTTCAGCATACTCGTGTTCGCAGCGGTTAGCACCGTTGCTCCCTTCGCAAAGAACGGCTACTGGAACCCGCCCGGGCCGGCGATCGCCAATCTCGGAAACTCTGGCCCGCACGGTTTCAGTGAGCTCTTGTACGCGTACTCGAGTACCTCGGAGAACAATGGCAGCGCCTTTGCCGGGATCAACCCAAACACACCCTGGTACAACCTCACCTTGGGCCTGGCAATGGTGCTGGGACGATTCGCGTTCATTATCCCGACTCTGGCCATCGCCGGCAGCTTGGCGGTTAAGAAGAGGGTGCCTTCTTCAAGTGGCACCTTCCCGACGCATGGTGCGCTTTTTGTAGGACTCTTGGTAGGGACCGTGATCGTCATTGGCGCCTTGACGTTCTTTCCGGCGTTGGCGCTGGGTCCACTGGTCGAGCATTTGCTCATGCATCAGGGGAAACTGTTTTCCTCGCTGATGCTCTCTTTCTGGAGCTAATCCATGGCAACGTTTGTGACACCTCCTCTGATTGACGATCTGACCACACTCATTCCGAAGAAACTCGTCCGGGCGCGTCCCTTGTTCGATCCTCAGCTTGTGGGGCGCGCCCTGAAGGATTCGTTCAAGAAGCTGAATCCTGTCACGCTGCTGAAGAACCCCGTGATTTTTGTGGTGGAAGTAGGCGCGGCGCTGGTTGGGGTTTTTCTGCTTCGTGACGCCTTCACCCGAGCGCCAAGCTTGGGATTTGAGCTCCAAATAGATTTGTGGCTCTGGTTCACCGTTCTTTTCGCCAACTTTGCCGAGGCTATGGCGGAAGCGCGCGGCAAGGCGCAGGCCGATACGTTGCGCAAGACAAGATCCGAATCGATCGCCAAGCGCATTGTTGCCAAGGATGAGATGGAAGCTGTGCCGGCTTCGAAGCTTCGCGCTGGAGACGTCGTCTTCTGTGAAGTGGGAGACATTATCCCCGGGGACGGCGAGGTGATCGAGGGCATCGCGACCGTGGACGAATCGGTTATCACCGGCGAAAGCGCTCCGGTGATTCGTGAGTCGGGTGGGGATCGCAGCGCCGTGACCGGTGGGACCAAGGTCCTCTCGGACCAGATCAAGATCAAGATTACTTCCAACCCGGGTGAAACGTTTCTGGACCGGATGATCGCGCTCGTGGAGGGTGCCGAGCGGCAGAAGACTCCCAACGAGATCGCGCTGAACATTCTGATTGCCGGCTTGACGCTCATCTTTTTGTTCGCCGTTGCGACCCTACAGCCGTTTGCGATCTACAGCGTCGCCTCCGCCGGAGCGGGCACGGTGCCGACCGTGGCGGTGTTGGTTTCCTTGTTGGTATGCCTGATCCCGACCACCATCGGCGGGCTACTCTCCGCCATTGGGATCGCGGGCATGGACCGCGTCATGCAGCACAACGTCCTGGCCATGAGCGGCAAAGCCGTGGAAGCCTCGGGCGATGTCGATACGCTCTTACTGGACAAGACGGGGACAATTACTCTCGGCAACCGGCAGGCGGTGGAATTCATTCCGGTCAAAGGCGTGACAGAAGCGGAGCTTGCGGACGCCGCGCAATTGTCGAGCTTGGCTGACGAAACACCGGAAGGGCGCTCCATCACCGTGTTGGCGAAGCAGAAGTTCCAGTTGCGTGGCAGAGAAGTTGCCGAGCCGGAGGCACATTTCATTCCCTTCTCTGCCTATACGCGCATGAGCGGGGTCAATCTGGATGGCCGTTGGTTACGGAAAGGCGCCACCGACGCCATCCTTGACTTCGTCAAGGAGCAGGGGGGCCAAGTGCCCACCGACTTCATGGCAATCTCTGACCGCATCTCCCGCACCGGAGGCACCCCCCTGGCGGTGGCGGATGGCGCGCGGATGTTAGGGGTTGTGCACCTCAAGGACATCGTCAAAGGGGGCATGAAGAACCGCCTCGTCCAACTCCGCGCCATGGGCATCCGCTCCGTGATGATCACCGGCGACAACCCGCTAACCGCTGCGGCGATTGCTGCTGAGGCAGGTGTGGACGATTTTCTTGCGCAGGCCACACCCGAGGACAAGCTCAAGTATATCCGCAAAGAACAGGCTGGCGGGCGCATGGTCGCCATGACCGGAGACGGCACCAATGACGCGCCGGCTCTGGCGCAGGCCGACGTCGGGGTGGCCATGAATACCGGCACTATGGCGGCCAAAGAGGCCGGAAACATGGTGGACCTCGATAGCAACCCCACCAAGCTCATTGAGGTGGTGGCCATCGGGAAACAACTCCTGATCACCCGCGGCGCGTTGACCACCTTTTCCATTCTCAACGATGTGTCGAAATACTTCGCGATCATTCCGGCCATGTTCATGACCACCTACCCGGCGCTTGCCAAGCTTAACATCATGCGCCTTCACACTCCCCAAAGCGCCGTGTTGGCTGCGGTGATCTTCAACGCTTTGATCATTGTCGCGCTGGTGCCGCTGGCGCTGCGGGGAGTGAAATACAGACCGCAAAGTGCTGTCGCGATGTTGCGCCGCAACCTCTGGATCTACGGATTGGGCGGTTTCATTGCGCCCTTTCCATGCATCTTTCTGATCGATCGGCTGCTCGGATTGTTGCACTTGGCCTGAGTAGGGAATAGGGAATAGGGAGGAGGAATAGGGGGAGTTAAGGAATAGGGAGTGAGTCCGGACTGTTCCCTGTTCCCTATTCCCTGTTCCCTAAGGAGCTCTTATGCGTCACCATATCGCCCCAGCGTTTCGCTTCATGCTCGTCCTGACGGCGCTCACCGGGTTAGTTTATCCGGGAGTTGTCACTGCCCTCTGCCAGGTTCTCTTTCATCGGCAGGCAAATGGAAGCATGTTGAAAGTGGATGGGAAGGAGATTGGGTCGGTCCTCATTGGCCAGAATTTCACGAAGCCCGAGTATTTCCATCCACGTCCCTCGGCGGCGGGGAATGATGGGTATGATGCAACTGCTTCGACCGGCTCCAATTACGGCCCGACGAATCAGAAGCTGATCGACCGTGTGAAGGGCTCCGTGGAGCAATTCCGCAAGGAAAACCCTGACTACACCGGGCCGATTCCAGCCGACCTGCTCACCGCATCAGCCAGCGGGCTCGATCCCGACATCAGCCCAGCTTCGGCTGAGGCGCAGGCCGCAAGGGTCGCCAAAGAGCGGGGCGCCAGCGTGGATAACGTCGAGCAACTCATCCGCCGCAATACGAAAGGCCCCGACTTAGGCTTCCTGGGCGAGCCCCGGGTCAATGTCCTGAAGCTCAATCTGGAGTTAGACCGCCAGTTCCCCCACAGCTAATTTGCAGCCCTAATTAGGGCAACTATATACTTGACGGACCACGCGAACCTTTCCCTAAAACCGGTAAGTCTTCAGCTCGCCGCGGTGGTCCTTGATTTCGGCTTGGTCCGTGCTTAGAAGGGTTAGATTATCTTTTGTGTGTTTGCGGTAACCCGAACGCATGAACCTCACGAAGATACGCTGCCGTATTGACTCGTGGCGCTCTCTGACCGTAAGGATTATGATGCCCGGGTGCGTACAGACAGGGAATTCCTTGAACTTCCTCTCTGTGGTGAAGACGATTCGATCTTCCTTATTGGCAAACGCCATTACGGCGTCGTCGTCTTTCCCCGCCACTTCCAGCACGTCTCTTGCATACAAAGACCTTATAGCTGATATTTTCTGGATAGCGTGAGCAAGGGGATCAGGCACAGCCTCGTCAATTAAAAGCTTCAGGTCGGTGCTCAAGGTTAGGCGGAACACTCCATCGCGATTTTAGAAAAGCGCACCGCATCTCTGACTTGTTCGACCGTGAGGTGAGGATATGATTTCAGCACGCCCTTCACGTTCCCGTAATACTCGATGGCATCAAGAATCATGTAGACTGGTATTCGAGTGCCCTTAATACAGGGATTGCCACCCATTAATCCCCTGCGTACTACTATCGAGGGAACCTGGTTCGCGGCAAGGGAAAATACTTCTCTCATCGAGATGCTGGAATCATCGGAACTTCGCCGATGCTTGAGAATATAATCCCGGCAGCGCTTCAGTGGGTGACGAAGCTCTGGCCCCGCGTCAACGTGTAGCTCTTCTTGTTGAATTTGACTCTTCCCAGGAAGAACTTGGACGTGGCAATGCGTCATTTTATCACCTCCCTCACAAACGATCTAGCCACGGAGGAAAGCGGAAATAAATCCCTGCGCATATCGAAATCCTTTAACTTAACAATTCTCTCCGCATATACATCAACCCCGACCTCATCGTCATCTAAGCCCACGAGAGCCGAGTAGACACCCTGAGACTTAGCAGCCATGAGTACAGACATGGCAATGACTTCGACTTCTTGCCTTCGGTCTAGCGTAAGTCGCATCGGAATCGGAAGGACAGGCTGAAACCTCTTTAGCGGGTATCCGAATGTTCCTTCCACATCAGCGGTAACTTGTTCGCTTCGGAAAAACTGACCGATCCATCCCATTAATTCCTCAGCGAAAGGGCGTGTTTCGTGTGCGTCAGGTGTCTCTGAACCGTTTACGTATTCCAAAGACGCACGGAATTTTGGACGTTCGACCCGGCAGGAGAAATGAACATGGTATCCAGTGCTTTTCGGATTGCGCGTCGGGGCCACAAACCAAAATCTCCTCGCACCCTTGAGCGGGCCTCTGATTCTGTCGGCCATTTCTTTTAAGAATTCGTCGAGTCGGAACTTGTCGAGACTGGACGCAAGGGTATATTCAATTCTATTACAACTTAATAAAGAGAATAATCTCTTGTGTCTTGTTGTCATGCTGTCTTCGCCTTCGGTCCTGGCCTGTGCGGTTTGCTAGCGTTATACTGGGCCATCCGGGATTCCAATTCCGATTTCGAAACCGAGAGAATTTTCTTAATGGCTCGCTCGAATCGCTTAAACTCAGGGCTTTTTCCGTCTCCCGCGTCTCGGGATTTCTTCACGCCTCTCCTCCGCCCGCTTGTCCAATCAGCCCACGGTAAGTGAGCCTCTTCCCGATAAGATTACCACAAACCAAACGGAAACGCTCCGCGTCAGTCAACCCTCTCTGATTGTAGCGGAAGGCTTGCTCGTCCAGGTAACGATCAAGATGAAAAGGCTCGACACTAACATAGGTTCCCCGGATGGTACGCTTCAAGAGACTCCAAAAGTTTTCGAGGCCGTTAGTATGAACCCGACCGCGCACATATTCAATAGCATGGTCAACAACTTGATGCGCGTATCTCGCGGCAAGCCCCTCACAGGAAGCAAGTGCATCGGTATAGACCATAGAGCCCTCTTCAATCCGCTTTGCAATTTCATCGTGAAGAACTTTCTTGCGTCGGCTCGGAATACGCTGAGTCCGCACTTCCCCGCCACGCTGTAAGAATCCGAGAACGGGGGTCTTGTCCTTCCCGCCAGTTCCGGTGATTTTAGCGCGACGTTTGGAGATGTGCATGTTGCGCGCTTTGCCACCCAAAAATGTCTCGTCAATTTCGATTTCGCCGGGCTGGCGCAGAGCGAAGCTCTGCGCTTCGCCCGATTTCTAATCCCTGAAGACCGCAGAGCTTCGCTCTGTGCCTGCCAGTCTGAAGCTCAATCTCGAGTTAGACCGCCAGTTCGCCCACAGGTAATCTGCAGCCCCTACTTCGGAGGCACAGGGGCAGGAATAATCCACTCGCTGAAAGGATTCTGGGCGCGACAGTCCACGCACATCGTCACCGCAGGCTGCGCCGCGCAGTTCGGGCAGACGGATCGCGTTTGGAAGGTGTCAAAGGCCTCTCCACAGCGGCTGCACCTCCAAAAGCTTCCCACCGGTGGCGCAGCTTTGCACGACGGACAGGCAAACCCTTCATGGCGCGGCAACTTGGCCAAACGATACAGGGCTTGCGCTTGCTGTAGTCCACTCCAGCAACTCATGAGGATAAATACGGCGAGAACGCCAAACCAGACGGATTGCATCCACACGGCGAGAATGAGGAGCCCCGCCACGCCGATGAAACCGATCGCCACGGCCACCATCAAGCTGCGGGCACGTCCTACCACAAACCAGAGCAAAGAACGAAGAATTTGGCCGCCATCCAGCGGATAGACGGGCAACAGATTGAAGATCAGCAAGCCCAGGTTGATGAACCAGAGCGCCCGCAAGAACGCGTGGGCATCGGGCGCCGTCTGCGCCAACCCCAACGATCGGTCCAAAATTATCCCCAGGGGGGACACGATGACAAGGAGCGCCACGTTCACCAGTGGCCCTGCCGCGATGCTCCACAGCGTGGCGCCTGGCCGTGAGGGCGGGTTCACATACGCCACTCCGCCGAGAGGCCAAAGCACGATCTGATTCGCCGTTCCTCCAACCTGCCGGCAGGCCAGCGCATGGCCGTACTCATGCAGCATCACAATGAGAAAGAGCGCCAGATACTCCAGCGCGTTCCAGGCGAGAGAGGAATAGCTTTTGGCCCGGTTGCTGATTTCAAACGCCGCGACCAGAAACCAGGACCAATGCAGGAACAAATCAATCCCGGCGAAGCGGAACAAATGGATCGACCCTTGGCGTTTGCTTGTCATGCACAGGCATTGTAACACCAAGCCGTTGGGCAACCTCTGATCAGCCACGCCGAGTTTGATGAGCAATCCCACCTCCTCCCCTAGACCGAAGCGGACACCCTGTCTCTTGACAAACGCAAGAAGATAGGCTAGCGTAGTATGTTGAAGCAAGGGAGACGGTCATGGCCGGCTGGGAACACTTGGCTGCAATCCCGCCCCCCCCCAACCCACTCTCGAAAGTGTCCTAGCCCGGATTTCTCACCACGTTTGGACGCTTTCAGGGGGCTGCCGGAAGGGCGGGGCTTCAGCCCCGCCGAAATCGCGGCTCCCGCCCTCTGTTGGTCCCGCGCCCCGCGCAGCTTGCGGCTGGTCGCCGCGGCGACCGTGGGGCGCGGGACACAGGAATAATCAGGAAGGCCTCGGAACGGCGGGGCTGAAGCCCCGCCCTTTCAGACCCCCTGTGAGAAATGCGGGCTAGGGGGGCCAAATGCCCGGAAAACTCGCCCGTTTCAGGTGGACAACAAGTTCACAAATTGAGGAGAAGGAGAAAAAGGATTTTCAAAAGTGAACGAACAACGCTGGAATGTTTATGAAAACAAAGGGTCGGCTTTCAACCGGCGGGGGAGAAGCGCGAATGTTGTAGAAAACAAAGGTAGTTACGCGTTGAAAGCGGGAATCTTGTAGAAAACAAACATGTTAGCAGCAAGTCTTGAGTTTTTTCGCTCAGGTCCCCGAGGTTAACCAGCACTGCGCTATCCGAGTTCAAGCACAGACCAAGGGCGCGGCGATCAGGCAGGCAACTTCTTGGGGAAAAGCGTAGTGACCACGAGCAACAGCGTCAGGGCGATCATCACCACGCAGGTCACCCAGGCAATGTTGTTGAAGAGGCGGGAATTCTTGTACTTTCCCATCAGGTCATCGCGGTTCACGAGGCGGAGCATGAAAATCAGGACGAAGGGCAGGAGGATGCCGTTGGCCACCTGCGAAAGCAGGATGATGGGGATTTGTTTGGCTTCGCTCAGCACCATGACCGTCAGCGCGCCCACCCCGATCAGCAAGGTGTAGAGCCAGTAGAAGGTCGGCGCTTCATGAAAGCGCTTGTTAACGCCCGCTTCCAGGCCCAGCCCTTCGCAGACGTAATAAGCGGTCGCCAACGGCAGAATAGAAGCCGAGAAAAGGGAGGCATTGCAGAGTCCGAAAGCAAAGAGGGCGCTGGCAGCATGCCCGGCGAGTGGCGCCAGGGCCATGGCGGCGTCCCCCGCATCATTAATCTGCCGGTTGCCGCTAACGTAAATGGTCGCTGCGCAGGCTACAATGATGAAGAAAGCCACCACGTCCGTGATGATGCAACCCACGATGACATCCCAGCGGGAATAGATGTATTCCTTTACCTTGATGCCCTTCTCGACCACCGCCGATTGAAGATAGAACTGCATCCAGGGCGCGATGGTCGTGCCGACTACCCCGGTGAGCATGTAGAAGTACCCGGCACTGAATTGAAAGGAGGGCTTTAGTGTGCTGATCACCGCGTTCGACCACTTGGGATGGGCAAGGAAGCAGGAGATGGGGTAGGCAACGTAAAAGACGCAAGCCGCCAGGAAGACTTTCTCCACAGACCGGTAAGTGCCCTTCACGACCAGCGCCCACACCAGCAGGGCGCCAAGAGGGACCGCAATGTAGCGGGTTACGCCGAAAACCGACATGCCTGAGGCCAAGCCCGCAAACTCAGAAATGGTGTTTCCGAGATCGGCTGCAAGCAGCATCATCATGAGGATGAAGGTGGTGCGGAAACCGTACTCTTCGCGGATCAGGTCCGCCAGACCTTTGCCGGTGACCGCGCCCATCCGGGCCACCATCTCTTGAACCACAATCAGCGCCACGGTGATGGGGACCAACGTCCAGAGCAGTGAATACCCGAACTTCGCTCCGGCAACGGAGTAGGTGTAAATCCCGCCCGCGTCGTTGTCCACGTTGGCGGTGATCATTCCGGGGCCGAGGACGGCCAGGAAAATCAGCAGTCGGGTGCGGAAGGAGCGAAGCCGTTCGCGATTCACGGGGCATTATCCTCTTCTGCGGAATTGCTTCTTGTTGATGACGAGTTCCAGGACGTCGTCAGCCGTGACCACGCCAAGCAAATGCCCGCTGTCATCCACCACGGGCAGGGAGATCAAATTGTATTTGTGAAACAGATCAACCACGGAAATCGCGGCGGCGTGAGAGGGGACGGAAATCAGCGAGTCCGTCGCAAGCTCCTTGAGCGGCGTGCCGGCTTCGGACAGGAGAATGCGGCCGACGGGGACCGCCGCGGTAAGGACATCGGCGTGGTCCACGAGGTAGATCGCGTGGATCAACTCAATCGGCCCCTCAAAACTCTTCAAGGCCGCTATGGCCCCCTCCACCGTGGCGGATTCTTGCGCCACCACGTATTCCGTGGTCATGAGCGCGCCAGCCGTGTTCTCCTCGAATCCCAGCAGCTCGCGGACCTCGTTGGCCTCGTCTTTCTCCATATCCGCCAGGACCTCGGCCGAGGTCTCGGGGGACAACTCCTGCAAGACGTCGGCGGCCTCGTCAGGGGGCATTTCTTCCACAATATCCGCCGCCTTTTGGGCCGATATGCTTTCCAGCAAGTCCGCCTGCATACGCGTGGGAATCTCGGAGAGCGCGTGGGCAGCCGTTTCTTCGTCAAGCCCCTCAATGACGGCTTTCTGTTCATCGCGACTCAGCTCCTCGAGAATCTCAGCGATGTCGGCAGGGTGAAGCTCTGCCACACGCTCGTAAGATAGGCGCAGCTTGAGCCGGCGTTGGGGGTCCGACTCGATCAGGTTGACGAATTCCCACGGAATGATCTTCGTCGGAAAGAGGCTCGTGATCATGCGGACGGTATGCTTGGCCATGAGGCCCTGCAACAGCCTGCGGAGGGCCGCTGCCAGCCCCACATTGACCCCGATAATGCGCAGTTCCGTGTGTTGGTCGGTGGGTTGGATGTCGAAGTCAACGTCATTGACCCGCACAACCTTGCGGTTGTTCACATCAATGATCTGCTGATCGAGGATGTCCTTCTTCACTTTCAGCAACCCCTCGTCGGGAGCATAGCAACGCACTTCCTCGCGGGGAACTCGGGTCTGGCCGGCGCGCACGGAGAGGGATTGCATCTGTTCGTGGGAAATGCAAATGATGGTCTTCTTGGGCGTCTTGACAAGATAGGATGCAACCCGCAAGGCATTCTGGCTGGGGTCGACACAAAGGTCCTCCAGTCTGCCCAGGTATTCTCCCTTCACGCCATAGATGGGGAGATGTTCAAGTTCAGTGAAGTAAATCATAATTCGATTCTCGCGTTCCGCAGCCTTGGACTGATGCCGTCTCTCTTAATACGTAGTGGCTCAACCTTTGTCAAGAAAAAAGACCATGAAAATCCAGGAGTCAGAAGTCAGGAGTCAGAATAAAGCCCACCACGAAGAGGAGTCAGAAGTCAGAGGCAAGGTAGTAACCAGACTGGCGTGCCTCTTCAGACCCGCTGCCGTCCGATACCTGTCAAGGATTGTTGGTGGCTTCATTCTGACTCCTGACTTCTGACTCCTGTCTCATCAAAACTCGGTGTGCAGCCGCAGGGCGAAGAGATCGACAGGCCCGCGGGCGTGGTTATATGCCGGGTTTTGGGCGAATTGATAATCCGGAGTCAACTGGAAGTGTTTCGCGATCTTCCAGTTGTAATACGCTTCGCCGATGCGCTCCGAGCGGTAGTCGAGGGCTCCATCGCCGACTGTAATTCCGAGACCGCCAGCCGCAAGGAACTGCCGATGGGCGGCGCTGATGCCGTTGACGGCCACGCCAAGGCCTACCGTGTCCTTCGGGCGGCGCCACCACGTCCCTTTCAGGCTAAGCCCCGCCGTGGCGGTGCGATCCACGTCGGTAAACTCCCACGTCTGGTTCTTGCCATCGCTCCAACCCAGGCGCGCGAAGGCCCCGAGATTCTTGCGGATTTCCTGCTCCAGATTGATGCCAAAGCCGTACTTGTACCGGTACGCCTTCGTGAGCGTGATATTCTCGCCGAGGCTCGGATTATTGAGGGTCTCTTGATAGCTTCCCATGTGCGCCCGCGTGTCGTAGACAAGCAGGCGTATAGCTCCCGCATGTCCTTTAGGTGAATATCGCTTTTCGACCTCCGCCACCGTAGACCAGGCATGGGCCAGGTTCCAGTCCATGCGAATTCCGTTTGCGACTTCCGACACCTGGAATATGCCCAGCCGCCCGGCCCATGCGCGGGTGTTCAATTCGACCGCAGCGCCATTCGTAAACCCCAGCGAGTCGGCCGGATAATCCCACGCACCATTGGTTATCAAGGTCCAATTCATGAACTGGGATCGGGAGTTGTTGGCGTATGCATTGGTGTCAAATATATCTGTAGCGTTGAAGTGGCCTACCGTAAACGTCAGTCTGCGAACGTCCTTCGGACCACCCAATTCGAATGGCGCGTCATCCGCGGCTTCCTTTTCCCCACCGAAGCCGATCATCTCGCGGACAAAAGCGCGGCATAGGTAGGCATCCGGATAAGTCTTGCCGACTCGATACGCCTCGCCATTCGGAAACCCCGCCACGCCGAGCGTGCTGCTCAGGCCGTATCCTTGCCAGACGAGGACGTCCGCGAAAAACTCTCCCCCGCGCCACAAGCGCACGCCGCCCATCAGATCCACGGACACGGTGTCTTTGACCTCGGCGCCGGGCTTAAGGCTGTTCAGGCCGGTATATTCAGCAGGGAAGGAAGGGTGGCTTTGAGCGCCAACCGTTGACTGGATGTGCAGGTTCCAAGGCTGGCTATCTGGCGGCGTCGAGTTGGTCGCGTCCTGGGGCGGGTCTGGGGGGGGACTTTCCTGCCCACAAGCGGAGGGCACGGCCATCGCCAGCAGAAGGCACACCGCTCCCAGCCATCCGCACAACGTCCAGCGCCATCCCGCGCGCTTCCCGATTATGAAGTCATGGATTCCAACCACAGGACTATCCATTCCATAGAAAATGCCCTAAAAGCAAAACGCCCCTGGGAGCAAAAACTCCGCAGGGGCGATCCTGGAAAACCAGGTTGTACAAACCCGGTTTCTCAAACCTCCTGGTGAGAGCTTTGGCTCCACACAACGTAGTGTCCCGTAACCCGGAACAGCCACATTAGACAAAGCCTTAAGCCGGCCTTGCCTGCTGCACCCGTTGGCCCGTCTCCGGGTTTCCGGGCAGTGGCTTATGTTTGCGTGGTAACCTCGCCTAACGAGGTTGAACCTTTTCCCACGGCGTCTCACCAAAACTCGACTGGCAAAAGGCCGCTTCTTTTCGTATAGCAGCGCGGCATTTCTCCTGTCAAGGAAAAAAGGCCAGCCGGAGCGAAATAGCATAACTTTTTTGCAAATTCCCCGGCCTTCCCACAAAGGCGCAGCTCAGTCCTCTTCCCGCATGACCCATTTAATGGCCTTGAGGAGCATTTCCTGGTAACGGGGATCATTCCAAACCGCCTCTTCGTGCCCGAGGCTGTTGTAATAAACTCGGCCCTTTCCAAACATGCGCGTCCAGGCTACCGGCCATCCGTAATAGCGCCGATGCACCCCAGGCTTGGTCAGGTCCACCGATGTGGGATCGAGCGCCAGTAGAACGTGCGAAGTGTCAGCCTGAAAATCAGCGATCTGGTAAATCTCGTCGGTAATCTGAAACGATTTTCCCAGCGAACTCACCAGCTTGCTGTTCGGGTCGACGACGTCTACCGTCACCAGTTGATGCCATGGGTGATCATTGAAGTAGCCGCCGATGATCTTGTTGTAGACGCCCCACTCATAGAGCGTGTCGGTGGCGCTGTGAACGCCTACGAAACCATGCCCGGAGCGAATGAAATCCACGAAGGCGCTCTTCTCTTCGTCGGTCATGGGCAGTTCTCCCGTCGTATAGAACATGACCGCGTCATAAGTCTTCAGGTTCCCTTTCGTGAATGCGCCGACATCTTCCGTCACGGTCGTCTCAAAGGCCCCGGACTTCTCTCCAATTTCCTTCACAATTTGCTTGGATAACTCCACGCTTTGGTGGTGATATCCTTTCGTCAGAGTCATGTAAAGCAACTTGCCTTTCCTGGCAGTCCGGGAATAGCCAACCTGGGGAACGGATGCCACCATAGCAAACAAAAGTAGCATTGAAAAATGCACCTTATGTTTCAGCATTGTTACTCCTTTGTTACCGATGATGATTGCCACGGAGGGGTGAGGAATTTGTCTTTCAGGTCGGTCGCTCCCTCCTTCTCTTGCGGTATTCGCTGGTTATTTTAGCACACACCGATGCCCGCGACGCCCGGCGGCAGGCTTCGGACAGGGTCGCGTCAAAGTCGCAGAAAAAGCGGCTCTGCCGCCTGCTGTGCGGAAAGCCTCTGGCTTTCCGGCGCAGATAGCCTCCCTTCTTCCCCTCAGCTCGGCTGGAAGGCTCAGCCTTCCAGCCGAGCCGA
>DLMI01000113.1 GCA_002478145.1 Acidobacteria bacterium UBA7540 | reverse complement strand
AGTTCGAGCACCCGCTGGGCCAGTTCGCCCGTGATCTTGTGCGGACAGGAGTGGGGGGCGCGCGAGAGTTCCTGTAAGCCTTTCAGCCCCTGCTGCTCATAGCGCCGCAGCCACTTGCGGGCCGTGGGCAGGGTGGTGCGGTAGGCCCGGGCGGCCGCCTTGATGCCGTGCTGGCGGGCGTAGGTGACCAGTTGGAGGCGATAATTAAAAGCGTTCTTCATGTGACGAACCACATCGAAGTAGGGGCCGGGAGCCGGCATAGGGCGCTGATTTTACCCCGACCGGCGGCTGCCTTGGTCCCCCCCCACCAAGGCAGTCATCTCTCTCCTCCTCCACTCACTCACACACTTCAATCCCACAGGGGGGATACGATGTACCAGGGCAATTCCAGCACGTGACGAACGCTTGACAGCCACCCAGGGCGGTGCTAGTTTGCTTGCTCGTAATTGTTCTTTGAGAAATTTGGTTCCCGTGGTGCCCCGGATGATCCGGGGAAAAAGGGAAGGCCGTGAAAATCGGCCGCGGTCCCGCCACTGTGATCGGCGAGCCAGATCCTCGCAGTCCGTCAACCGACGGACAGCCACTTTTCTGCTACGGCGGAAAGGGAAGGCCGAGGAGGAGGCGATGACCCGAGAGCCAGGAAACCTGCCTGGGAACTACGACTCAGCCTAACTCTTCGACGGAAAGAGTCCTGAGGAAGACCTCAGAGCCTTCCGATTCCGGAACGAGGAATTGGGAGGCTTTATTTTTTTGCCTTCCCTCCGGACTTCTTCCGTTCTAACCCCCGCCGCCAGAGCGGGAGAGAAGGAGTATGACCGTGAGAAAGACAGGATTCAGGATTCAGGATTCACAAGACAGGATTCAGGATTCAGGATTCAGGAATCAGGAACCAGAACAAGTCCTTGCAGTAATCTCTGCGCCTCCTGTCGCACCTACTTGGCTGACACGTGCGCTCGCCATCCTTCTGGGACTTCTTTCAATTCCCTTCGTCGGCGGTGCGGCACACGGCGCCACGATTAAAGGAACAGTCTATGACCCTAGCGGTCGAGCGGTACTCAATGTGCGCGTCAGCCTCCTCCAATCGCTTACCGCGCTTGATGAGCGCCAGACGAATGCAAAAGGGGAATACCAGTTTGAAGGACTTGCCAAGGGAACTTATCGGCTGGTGGCCAATGCACCCGGGTTTTCCGCCTCGACGGCGGACGTGGAGGTTGGCGAGGATCAGACTCGAAGCGTGGATTTGCACCTGGCGCTAAGCGCCGTCCAGCAGCAAGTTGTGGTTTCGGCGTCTCTTGAAGGCGCGCTAGCGCCCCAACTTGGCTCTTCAGTGTCTACCGTTTCCGAACAAGAAATCGACGACCGTGGCGCGCAAAGCGTCACTGATGTGCTGCGCGGGGTTCCCGGGGTTGCTTTGGACGACAGCGGCCGGCGCGGGGGCGTCACCGATGTCTTCATTCGAGGAGGGGACTCCAACTACAACTTGGTGATGGTTGATGGCATTCAATTGAACGAGTTTGGCGGCGACTTTGACTTTGCCCCCTTGCCCGCAGATGGCGTGGACCATGTCGAGGTCACGCGTGGTCCGGAAAGCGCGTTGTTCGGTTCGAATGCCGTTACCGGGGTTGTTAACATTGTGACCCGACGGGGTGAGGGTCCGCCGCATTTTGAAGTGCAGGCGGAAGGGGGAAGTTTCACTACCGGTCGCTTCCTGACAGGCGGGAGCGGATTGACCCACGATCTGAGCTGGGCTTACGACCTCTCGCGGCTCGATTCGGGCGGGGTCGTCCAGAATGACCGCTACAGAAACCAGAGCGCGATCCTGAGCCTCGGCTACCGGCGCAGCGAGCGGAGACAGGTTGATTTTCACTTCTTTGGCAACGCCAACGATGCGGGGGACCCCGGTCCCTATGGCTCGGACCCCGACGGCCTTTTCACCGGCAAGGATACCTACTCGCGCAACAAACAGAACCTTTTCGGCTACCAGGGTAGCTACACGGAGCAGGTTTCCTCCCGCTTCCGGCAGGTGGTGACCGGCAGCGTGGCGACGAACGACTACTACTTCCGTTCGTCCTACGGCGACTCGTTCTCAAATAACCTTCGCGGCGTACTGGATACGCGGAGTGAGGTGGCAGTCTCCAACAAGGATTTTCTCGTGGCGGGCTTTGAATACAACCGCGAGCAGTTCAAGAACACTTATGTGGCCGACGCGAACAGCAACCCGTTCCTGCTGCCTCGTACCAGCCTGGCGTATTTTGTGGAAGACCGCTGGAGCCCCTCGGCCCGGCTGTTCGTGATGGCGGGTCTGCGACTGGACGACTTGAGCACGCACTCCCTCCCCGCCGGCGATTACGGGGCGCGTCCCTTCATTCCCGCCAGCTCCATCACCAAACTGAACCCGCGGGTTTCCGCAGCGTACACGGCTCGCAAAACTGATTCCGCACCCTGGCTCGGCATGACGCGACTGCACGGGAGCTTCGGGACGGGCATTCGCGCCCCGAACGGCTATGAACTGGCCTTCACTGACAATCCTCATTTGAAGCCGGAGAAGAGTGTCAGCTTCGATAGCGGCATCGAGCAGAGGTTCTTCGACAGTAGGGCGCTCCTGGACCTTACCTACTTCTATAACAAATTCGAAGACCAAATTGTGACACTCGGCGGATCACTCACCAACCTCAGCACTTTCATCTCGGATAACCTCGGCAACTCGCGCGCGCAAGGGCTGGAGGCGTCGTTCCGCCTACGTCCCACCCGCTCGTTACAGGTGTCGGGAGAATACACGCTGCTCGGCACTGCTATACTGACCCTTGACGGCTCGTCGCTGGTTCAGGCGCCTTTCCACGTCGGGCAGGAGCTAATACGCCGGCCCAAGAATTCCGGCGGCTTCAACATGACCTGGCAGCACCGCCGCCTGACGCTGAACACCAATGCCTATCTGAGGGGGCCGACCCTTGACTTGGAGCCCAACGACGGTGTGTACGCTTGCTCGTTTGGCCTCCCGTGCTTATTTCCCGACAAGGGTTATGTGGTTCTAAATGGTGGCTTCTCGTACAATTTGACCCGCGGAGTTGAAATCTATGGCCACCTGAATAACCTCTTGGACCAGAAGTATGAGGAAGTGCTGGGTTACCCGGCCTTACCTTTGAATTTCCTTGCCGGCGTGAAGTTTACCTTCCCTGCGGATTGACGCGCCGCGGCGGCACAGGAATCAGCAGCAAACCAACTGAGCCTGCTCTTCCCCGCCGTAACAGAACTGATTCGTTGAGGTGAATCATGCAAACTGGAGTTAGAAAACTACCGGAGCACATTCTCATGTCATGGAGCGGTGGGAAAGACAGTGCGCGAGCGCTCTACGAGATTCAACAGAGGGGGGAGTATTCAGTCGCCGCCCTGCTGAGTACCGTCACGGAAGGCTACGACAGGGTCTGCATGCACGGGGTCCGCAGGGAGTTGCTGGAGCGCCAGGCAGAAGCCATCGGCTTGCCCCTCGAGGAGATTTATATTCCCAAGGACGCGACCAACGGAGAATACGAAGCCAGGATGCGGGCGGTCCTGGAACGGTACCGCCGTGAGGGCGTGGTTTCGGTGGCCTTTGGGGACATCTTTCTCGAGGACCTCAGACGATACAGAGAGAAGAATCTTGGGCAACTCGGGATGAGAGGGATATTCCCGATTTGGAAAAAGGACTCTGCCGAGCTCGTCCGCTCTTTCGTTGAACTGGGGTTCAAAGCGGTCGTTGTTTGTGCCGATTCGCGACACCTGGATGAGAGCTTTGCCGGGAAGATGCTCGATCCCGAGTTCCTGCAACGCCTGCCCGCCGGCGTTGATCCCTGCGGAGAAAACGGGGAGTTTCATTCCTTCGTGTTCGACGGTCCGATCTTCCCCCAGAGGATTAAGTTCAAGCTGGGGGAAACCGTGCGGCGTGACGCTTTCTGGTTTAGTGAATTGCTGCCTGCTTAAACCCGAAATCATAAGTTGGAGAGCGAGGTCCTTCCTTTACAGGATGTCGCCGCTCTTGCGGTGGGTGCGTAAGCACTCGAGTTGGGCAATGGCAACCGCAACCACGCAGGCCCCACCGGCGATGGAGATGCTTCCCTCGAGGAGATGGCGCATGATGTCTTCATGGCCAGGCGCGTGAACCAACGCCGCTTCCGCTATGCCGTGACCGGTCACTGCAAGTCCCGTCAAAGCGCACAACACCAGAATTGCCACCCGCAAAACCGTCTTCATCGCAGTCGCACCTGGCCTTTCAAACGATGGGGCCAAACACTTCACCTGTCTGCTTCATACACCTAATAAAGGTCCAGGTCAACTGCCATCCGGTGATGTCCTAATATGGGATGTAGGGCCAGTCCCGCAAGGCGGGACCGGCCAGGCCGCCCCGCCATGGCGGGGGGCGGCCCTACAGTCGAATTAGGACACTACCTGCCATCCCAACCCCGCAGCGCAGAAGCCTTATTTGCTTAATGAGTCGAGGAAACTCCGGGGCGGGTCCAGGGGCGCCCACGATCTTGGACCACCGCAGGTCTTGCGCGCGGCCGGCGTCCAAGCGATTCACTGCCATGATGTGAAGGGGTACAGCGACACCTTAGGAAGGCGCGGCCCAGGGGAGCCGCGGGGCGGGTTGGATTAGAGGTTGAGAAGATAATCGGCTGCCGTCAAGTTCCCAAACCTCACTGTGTTCACGCGCTGGCCAACCACATTAGCGAAGTATTGAAGAACTGAAGTCAGTCTCAGGACTGCCTTTTTCTCGCCAACCTTTAGTAAACGTCGCACTGCCAGCGAAAGGAACTGCCAGCGGAAGTACAGGATCAAGAGCCGTTCCTCGTTTGAGTAACGTTGGTTCACATTCGCGGCATTCTTAAGGAGGTACGTCAGGGCGAGGAAGTCGCATTTGAGCATCATGCGCAGCCGGGGATAATCAACCGGCGCGCCGAATTCCTCCAGCGACTTTCGCAAGGACGGAAACTCCAAACGGTTCGCGTTTACGATGGATTGAAAGTATTCCCGGTCAAACTGCCGTCGCAGAACCTTTTGGCAGGTGACTTGGAAATAGAAGAAGAACATCGCCGTCGAGAGTATCAGGATAAGCGCAGCAAGAATCATTGCCTTTCACCTAAATTTAGATATTCAAATGCGCAGTGACCTCGGCCAGGACGGCCGCCTTACTCCGGGTAACGACTGCCCTGCCTCGAACGGGTACGATCGCATAAGTCCACACCAAAAGCATTCCGAGAGTGCAGAAGCGCATGGCAAGGGAACCCAACGACTGGGCAAAGCCTTCGCCAGTGGTGAGGTGAATCAGCGCCAAAGTTGCCGCCGGACCAGCAAACTGGATGCCCACTCCACAAACCAGCAGTCCCAGTTGATCGTCAACAGAATCGATTTGTTGCAGCAGGAGGTACAGCAGAGTATTTAGAACCAAGCAAGCAAAGTATAGATTCTGATTGAACTCGACAATGAACTGGAGGAAGAGGTGGCTGTAATTGCGGGAGAAAATCAGGCCTGAAATGCCCACGACCAGTACGAAAATGAACACGAGCAACAAACGAACGAAGGGCCACATCTTCTCCTGGTGCAAGCACGCGCGTCGGAAAAAGAGGCACACCAAGATGAAGGCGCTGATGACCAGCAGGAAATCTGTCGTCCAGTAAACGTAACAGTATTGCGCCGAGTGCAAGCCGAATCTGTGCAGGATGTAGGAGCGTGCTAGACCGGCGGCGAGCAGGCAGGAAAGGTATAACAACACACTAACAAACCGGTTTCGGTGGCTGCTCTGAGCCACAAAAACAATCAGGCCAGCCTCAATTAATATGCAGCCGTACTGAAATCCGTAGCTGACTATCCCGCTGTCCATGAGCGATCCGAGAGCGCGGTTTCAAACCACTATCCTCCGGATCGCTCACGCGACTCGGAGGAACTTACTGTGACGGCTTCGTCGTCGGCTTCGGCGCCGGTGGCGGCCATGGAACAGGCTCACCGCCAATGGCAACCAGCGTCGGCTTCTGTCCTGCGAGGGTCGGAGTTCCAGCGACCATCCGCCGGATGGAGACGCTTGTCAAAACCACCAGCAATGCAAGAAGGAACGTCAAAACCAGGTTCTTCATATAGGCTCTCCCCAAAGAAACACGTTTGCCGGCTCATATAGAACCAGCATGTGGGAAAGCCTATGCCCTTATTTCTCAAAAGTCAATACATTTCTGAGCAGGCTAGGACGCCCGACATTTTGTCACTCCATCCTGTTTTTCAAGCAGTTGGTTGAATCCGCTAATCTCCTCCTCTCACATCTTTCGCTATGGTTATAACCCAACTGAATGTCTTCTGCAACAGTACAATGGTACTGGGCTGCAACCCTCTTGACCCCGGGCATGCAACACCAAGCGCCGCGCATTCTTCTTGCCCTTTCCACCCACTCGAGTCCTGGCGAAACTCCCAGCGCGCCGTAGTTTCTGGGGTTCCGCGCTCTTCGAGGAGCCAGCCTCTCACTCCGGTTGACCGAGAGGGGGGTGAGTGGCATCATAAGAGTTGGATGGTCCCTGCGGACCGGGGGGTGATGCGCAATGAGAAGCCGTTGTTCACGACAAGCGATTCTGTTGTTGGTTGGCCTGTTGTTGTTCGCCAGTTCCGCCTCGGACTGGTACGCCCAATCCAATGGAGAGCAGCAGCCATCGACGGGGCCTAACCCTGAGGTTGGCCCGACCGTCCTGGCTCCCAAGAAAACCCAGCCGCCGCCGGAAACTGAAAAGAAGCCGGAGCGCATCAATCCCAATGAGATTTTCACCCTGTCAACCACGACCAATCTCGTGAACGTGGACGTGATGGTTCTCGATAAAGACGGTAATCCCCTCTCCAATTTTTCCCGCAAGAATTTCAGACTCTTCGACGATGGCGTTCCACAGACCGTTTCCAACTTCGGCACTGCTCAAGCCCCCATGACCACTTGCATGGTGATTGAATTCAGCAATAGGTATTGGGCCTTTCTTTATCTTGCCCTGAGATACTCTTACAACTATCTCCAGTTCATTCAGCCAAAGGATTGGACTGCGGTGGTCTCCTTCGATTTGAAGCCGGAGATCCTGACGGATTTCACACAAGACCGCAGTCAGGTGCGCGGGGCGCTGGACACGTTGCGAATCCCCGGCTTCAGCGAGATCTGCGTGTACGATGCTCTTTCCTTCACGCTGGACCGCATGAAAGACATTAAGGGGAGAAAGGCCATCCTCCTCATCTGTACCGGCTTCGATACGTTCAGCAAACTGACTTACGATGAGATATTGAAGATTGTGAAATCCTCTGACACTGCGATTTACCCGGTCAGTATCCTGGAGTTTATGACGGTGCGTTCTCCCCGTGGAGAGGGTATCGGCGCCTTGCAGGCACGCAACGCGCTGGAGACTATGGCCAAGTATTCAGGTGGTCAGGCTTACTTTCCTCGCTTCGAAGGCGAACTGCCGTCAATTTTCGAGCAGATCTCGGGGCAACTTCGCCTTCAATATGGCTTGGGTTTCGTTCCCACCAACCCTGCGAAGGACGGGAAGTTCCACAAATTGAAGGTTGACCTGGTGGATGACCAGGGTAACCCCTTGCGGATCGTCGGCCCGAAGGGGAAAGTCGTCAAATACCGCGTCGTCGCCCGCGAAGGCTATTACGCTCCGAAGTCTTAGACAGCTATCAGCCGTCAGCTTTCAGCGCCTGAAAAAAACGGGCAGGGCAATTCTGAATGGTGAATAGTAAATTATGAATTGAAGGAGCGTAGCGTTCAGAGTGCCGGGCCGCCGTGCGCAACGCGAACTCTGCCTCTGCAGTTCACAATTCACTATTCACTGTTAATAAGTCTGCTGCTAGCTGAAAGCTGACGGCTGAAGGCTCGTTTTTCTAGTGCCGAAAGTGCCGTACGCTGGTGAACATCATGGCCAGTCCCAATCGATTCGCTGCCTCAATCACTTCCTTATCCCGAACCGACCCCCCCGGCTGCACAAAGGCGGAAGCGCCAGCCTGCGCCGCCTCTTCCACCCCATCCGGGAAGGGGAAGAAAGCGTCCGAGGCAACCACGGTTCCTTCCAGGGAGTGTTTCAGCTCGCGCGCCTTGGTGGCGCCCAGCCTTACGGAGTCCACGCGGCTCATCTGGCCGGCGCCGACGCCCACCAGCACTCCCTCACGCGCATAAACGATGGCATTCGATTTCACATGCTTCACTATCCGCCAGGCGAAGATCAGGCCTCGCATTTCGCTTTCGGTAGGTTGACGCTCCGTGACGCATTTCCAGTCCTGGGGGCAGGCGCCTAAGGTGTCTGGCGATTGGACCAGCAATCCTCCCCCGATGGCTTTGAGCTGCAATCCCTCCTCTTCACCTGCGGCCGTCAACATGTGCAACAAGCGGAGGTTCTTCTTTTCCGCCAGGCGTTCCAAGGCGGCGGGCTCGTATCCTGGGGCCACGATGGCTTCGACAAACAACTTGGACATTGCCTCTGCGGTTTCTGCATCCATGGGGCGATTAAGAGCGATGACGGACCCAAAAGCAGAGACCGGGTCCACCTCCAGCGCGCGCTGGTAGCTCTCCGCAAGGGTTGCTGCGGAGCCGACGCCGCAGGGATTCGTATGCTTGATGATGACGGTAGTCGGCTCGTCAAACTCCCGCACCAGCCGCCAGGCCGCCTCCAGGTCCACGAGGTTATTGAAAGAAAGCTCCTTCCCCTGCAATTGGCGCGCTGCGGCCAGGCCGCGCCCTCCTGCCGCAGGGTCCACATAAAGCGCCGCCCGCTGGTGAGGGTTCTCGCCGTAGCGCAATTCCAACGTCTTGCGATAGTTCAAGTGGAGACGCTCCGGCAGGGCGGCGCCATCCGCCCAGCGCTGCAGGGTGGTGGAAATGGCCCCGTCGTAAGCTGCCGTAGTGGCGAAGGCTTTGCGTGCCAGGCGGGCGCGGGTCTCCCGTGAAATGCTTCCCCTGTTCCCGCGCAGTTCCCCAAGCACCACCGAGAAATCGGCTGAATCCACCACCACGGTGACGTCCTGGAAGTTCTTGGCCGCCGACCGGATCATGGAAGGGCCGCCAATATCAATATTCTCGATAAGCGCTTGGAGTGTCACTCCCGGTTTCGCCGCCGTTTTCTCGAAGGGATAGAGGTTCACCGCCACAAGGTCAATGAATTGGATTCCATGCTCCGCAACCTGTTTCTGGTGTTCGGGATTGGAGCGAATAGCAAGGATGCCGCCATGGACCTTGGGATGGAGCGTTTTCACTCGCCCATCGAGCATTTCCGGGAAGCCGGTCACCTCCGAGACGTCCCGAACCTTGAGGCCGCTCTCACGGAGCAGCCTAGCTGTGCCGCCCGTGGATAATATCTCGACCCCCAATTCAACCAAGCCGGCCGCGAAATCGACGACTCCAGCTTTGTCACTAACGCTGATCAGCGCCCGCGAGACTTTTCGCATGAGTGTTCCTCGAGAAGTTCCTGCTATGCTTTGACCGCCTTGAATTTCACCTTGCCGTTTTCGACGCTTACGGAAAACTGCACTTTGTCGCAGCCGAGCGAAGCCTTGATTTGCTTGGTCTTGTCGCGAATGTATTTCTGGAATCTCGCTGGGTCAACGTTCTCCCCTTTCCGACCTACCTTACGCTGGGCGCTGATCATGGCTTTGAAGATCCGGTCAACCTTCTCCGGCTCTCTATCCGGGTCCGAGCAAACTACGCGGACCGTCTTCGCAGCGGTCAACGCTTCGAGCTCGCGCCGCTGTTGCGCGAACTGGCCGCGCCCTTCTTCCTTCTCCATCAATCTTCTTTTCCAGAGCTGGTTCTGGACGGCATATTTCTGCGCCAAGCTGTTGAGTTTGTAACGCTGGCCGAAGTTCAGGTTGGACTGATCGCCGGTGTAACGCTTGATGAAGTTTTCAACGCGATAGACTCGATCGCGCGGGGGGCGGTCGGAGTTCCCGTTGAGGTACACCTCGTACTCAATCTTGAGGCGGCGAAGGTCGTCTTCGAGTTTGCTCAGTTCCTCATCAACAGTCACAGAGGTACCTCAAGCATGTCGCGCAAATCCAAATTATACCCATGCTGAAGTTAGGCCAGTCAATCGGAAAGTTGACGCTCCCGCGCAACTATGTTCAAATGACGCTGGGATTTAGAAGGCAATGGTACACTCCGAGGGTGATGCCGAGCCAGCGACAACCGGGCTGCTCCGCCAGATCCCGGCTGTGAACGAGCTGCTGGGCCGAACGGCCCTGAAAGATCTCCAGGCGCACGCGGGCCGCCGTTTGGTGGTGGAGTGCACGCGCCGGGTCCTCCGGCGTCTCCGTGATCGGATCGTTGAGGGCAGTCTTTCAAGCGTTTCCCTCGAGGCGCTGGAACAGGAGATTGTCATCGAGGCCGAAGCTGCCACACGCTTCTCTCTGAGAGCCGTCATCAATGCCTCAGGAGTGGTCTTGCACACCAATCTGGGCCGCGCCCCTCTGGCGCGCGAAGCACTAGACCATCTTGCGGAAGTTTCCACCTGCTATTCCAACCTGGAATACGACCTGGACCGCGGGGCGCGGGGCAAGCGGGACGCGCACACGGACCGGCTCTTTTGCCAGCTTCTCGGGACGGAAAAGACGCTGCTGGTGAACAACAACGCCGCCGCCGTGCTCCTGGCTTTGAACACCCTGGCCGAGGGGGCGGAGGTTGTTGTCTCGCGGGGTGAGCTCATTGAGATAGGCGGGTCCTTTCGCATCCCCGACGTGTGCGCCAAGAGCGGCGCCATCCTTCGCGAGGTGGGAACCACAAACCGCACCCGCATCGGCGATTACGCGGCGGCAATTAGTGAACGAACCCGCGTGCTTCTGCGAGTCCACCCCAGCAATTTTCGCATTTTGGGCTTTACGGAGCGTCCTTCTCTGCCAGAGTTCGTGGAGCTCGCGCAACGCCATAACCTGATCTCCATGGAGGATCTTGGCAGCGGATGCCTGGTTGACCTTTCGCCTCATGGCATCCGGGATGAGCCGACCGCAAGCGCCAGCCTGAGTGCTGGTGTGGACGTGATCACGTTCAGCGGGGACAAGCTGCTCGGCGGCCCACAGGCCGGAATCCTGGCCGGTAGGCGCGAGCCACTGGAACGAATCCGCAAGAACCCGCTCTTCCGCGCCTTGCGCGTTGACAAACTCACCATTGCGGCCCTGGAAGCCACCATTTCTCTTTACCTCCAGGGAAAAACCCAGGCCATCCCGGCTCTGCGCATGATCCAGCTTTCCAGGCAAGCAATCCACCAGCGTGCCGCGTGCCTTGCGGAAAGGATTTCGGCCCACCCGCAATTCTCGGCTCGAGTCCAGGATGGCGATTCGCTGATTGGCGGAGGCTCAACTCCCGCGCAGGCGCTTCCCACAGCCTTGCTGGCGCTGACGCATTCACGCCATAGTGCCCAGGAGCTCGAAAGATTCTTGCGGCAGAATTCGCCCCCTGTTATCGCCCGGGTTGAACAAGACGCTCTGCTCCTTGACCTGCGAACCGTGTTTGAAGAACAGGACGAAGAGCTCATCCGAGCCTTGGAGAGGATTGAGTAGACAGTCTTTGGAGTGCGGCGGCTTGCCGCCGCTCTTTTCGCCGCGAGCTTGCTCGCGCGCCTCTCAGGAGCAGAATCGGCAAGTCCGGCGGCCAGCATGCTGGTCCCGCCGTGCGGGAAAAGCGGCAGCAAGCTGCCGCACTCCAAAGCCAAATGATATTGTTATGCGAGCCCTTGTCTTTGACGGCAAACTGGCCCTGCGTGATATCGACAAGCCTATCCCCAAATCTGGCGAGGCGCTAATTCGGGTCACGCTGGCGGGAATCTGCGGGACGGATACAGAAATCCTGAAAGGCTACTCCGCCTTCCGGGGTGTAATGGGTCATGAGTTCGTCGGGCGAGTGGTGGAATGCGCTGACTCAGCGTGGATCGGCGAGCGGGTGGTGGGCGAAATCAACATCGCATGTGGTGAATGCTCATGGTGTTTCCGCGGCTTGACCCGCCACTGCCCTCACCGCACAGTTATGGGAATCGTGAGCCGTGCCGGCTGCTTTGCCGAGTACGTGGCGCTGCCCTTGCGGAATCTCCACAGAGTTCCCGCAACCATTCCGGATGAGGCGGCAGTCTTTGTCGAGCCTCTAGCCGCCGCCGCCGAGATTCTCGAGCAGATGCGCCTCGAGCCCGGCACGAGCGTGGTGGTTCTTGGGGACGGCCGGTTGGGTCTCCTGGTAGCCCAAGTCTTGAAAAGCGCTGGAGCCGAGGTCATCCTCGTGGGCAAGCATGGTTGGAAACTCGACTTGGCGCGGCCTTGGGGCGTCAAGGTGATGACCGACAGCAAGAGTGAGTTGCAGGCGGCCAGCGTTCCAGTGGTTGTGGAAGCCACCGGCTCGCCACGCGGCCTCGCAGAAGCTTTCCGCCTGGTTGAGCCGCGAGGTACAGTGGTGATGAAATCAACGTTCCATGACCCCGCGCCCTTTGATGCCACCAAGCTCGTGGTGGACGAGATCACGCTCCTCGGCTCGCGCTGCGGGAACTTTTCTGCCTCCCTGGACTTGCTTCAGCGGGGGCAGGTCAAGGTGCAACCTCTGCTCTCGAAAGTGTTTCCATTGGAGGAGAGTCTTGAGGCGTTTGAATATCTGGAGCGAACCGCTTGCTTGAAGGTCTGCCTGGCCAATCCTCTTGGCTAGCAGATTCGCATTAAGGCGGGGTTAGCTCCGGATTCCGTAGGCCTCACAGGCTTCAGACGTGAGCGGTGGATCTCAGACAAGACGGCGGGTGATGCCTCAGTCTCGGGCGCTGGAGCGCCGCCGACTTCTCGCGGCTCTGCCGCCTGCTGTGCGGAAAGCCTCTGGCTTTCCGGCCACGCCCGCATCACTCCTCCTCGCCGGCTCGGGCTGGAAGGCTCAGCCTTCCAGCCTGAGCGAAGACGGTTGAGCAGGGAGCGGCGCCACGGAAAGGCGAAGCCTTTCCGCACAGCAGGCGGCAAAGCCGCGCATGGTACTTACCCTATATGTATGCGCGGGTTGACATTCATTGCCGTGGCCGAGACTGAGGCATCAAGACGGCGGAGGTGTTTCGCTTGAACCAGAAACGATTAGGATTCAAACCGCTTTCAGGGTGGGCAGGGTACGCCTTATTGCTTTTTGCCGCGGCGCTCAGCTTTCTTGTGAGTGTTGCGGCTGAAGGCCAGAAAAAGACGCCTCCCCCGCCCCCCGCGGATCTACCGGGCCACGTGAACTACTTGGCTCAACAACTCTACGGCGTGATGCTCGAGGACTCCACGCCCATCACGGACGAAATCCAGAAGCTGGTGCTCGATCATCTCCAGGAGTGGATGGCCGATCGCTCACCTTCCGATGTGGAGGTGCGACGCCAACTGGAAATGGCCTTCTCCGAGCTCCATTACCCCCTCTTTGGAGAGCCGGCGGCCTTCGCCCAACCGTGGAAAGGTCAGGTGGTGATTGGCGCAGGATATACTCTGGGCTGGAGTGACTATGACCGCTTGAACGTGGTCGCAATCTTTTCCAGCCGGCTGGGCCACAGCCGCCTCGCTACGGTCACGAACTTTGTGCCGCGCACCGACCTCCATTACGCGTTCCCACAGGAGCCGGAGGGAGACGCGCTGCGGTTCTTTATTTATGGCTTCCGACCGGGCAAGAGCCAACCCCGGTTGACCGCCATCTTTTACTCGTTTGATGGTCAGAACCTGAAGTCCTTGTGGGAAGCCGACGATGTGTACGATGGCAAGATCGAGTTCGAGAAGGATCGAGTGGTGATTCGCTACTTAAGAGAAGAGGAATACACTCGCGAACAGGCCCACCGGCGAAAGCCCCCACGCCACCAAACGATCTACACCATCACGCCCGGAGGCTTGCAAGTCCAGAGCGAGCAAGAAATTCCCTTTTGAGGCGGGAAAGTGGAAACTGGAAAATGGAAACTCGAAAACAGAAGCGAGTTCAAATTGCAGGCCCAGAGGACCGATCCCGTCTGCGGGACCCAGGGTGTGAGCCTGCGGTGGTGGGACAACTGACCACGGACAACTAACTACTGACAACTGACCACTGACTACTGACTAACCCAGCCATTGTGGATTGTGGGCTGTCCCGTCAAACTGATTGCTCGTCTTAAAGGGCTCGAACTCGCCCTTTCCCGCAAGCGGCGCAGTCTTGGCCAAAATTGCGGCGACCTGTTTTTCCCCGAGAGGCCTGAAGGTTCGTGCCGCTTCCAGCGCCTGATCGAGGATTTGCAGGCTGTCGCAGCCCGTGATGACAACCGACGTGGGCAAATTCATGGCGTAGTGCAGGCACTCTAGCGGCGTCACCGTGTTGCTCCGCAGGATGAATCCGTCGCCCATGGGCTTCATTCCCAGCACGCCGATCCCGTGCTTGGTCAGAACGGGAAGCACCTTCTCGCCAAAGCTCTTGAAGTGGGCATCCATAACATTCAAAGGCATCTGTACGGCATCGAAGGTAAACCCGCGCTTGAAGGCGGCATCCAACATCTTCAAATGAATGTCCGGGTCCTTATGCCCCGTGAAACCGATGTAGCGGAGCTTGCCGGCTTTTTTCGCTTCCAAAGCCGCTTCGAAGGACCCGTTGGGACCGAAAATGCGGTCGGGGTCACCGGGGCGAATGACTTCATGGAACTGGAGGAGGTCGATCACGTCCGTTTGCAGGCGGCGGAGCGATTCGTCAATCTGCCTTGCAGCCACATCCTTCACCTGGCCGTCAACCTTGGTCATCAGGAAAACTTTCTTCCGGTAACCATCCCGCAAGGCCTTACCCATGCGCACTTCGCTTTCGCCGTGGTTATAGTCCCAACAATTATCAAGAAAATTGATACCCTTATCGACGGCGGTTCGAATGATGCGAATGCTCTCCGCTTCGTCTTTTTGGGCGCCAATATGGTAACCGCCCAGGCCCACAAGTGACACCTTCTCGCCACTGCGTCCCAGCGTGCGGTAAGGCATCTCGCTTGCCCCAGCGGCGGGCGGCGGAGCTGACACCGCTTGCTCCAGCAGTGGAACGCCTACAGTTGTTGCGGCAATTCCCAGCGTCGCTTTGCCCAAAAACTCCCGACGATTAGGCTTGTGCGGATTCATAGCACCACCTCCATGCTTTGCTCCGTCCAATGTAGCACGGGCGTCTCGCCCGTGAGCTTTGGGTCCTCCCTTGACCCATCCACGGGCGAGACGCCCGTGCCACCCAGGGCCTCTACGAAGAGCGGCGAAGGGTTTTTCGGCAACCTATTCGATTTTAAAGAACCCTGCCCTTGAGCAAAAGCACCGAATCGCTATATCATGAAGCTTCCCGCAAAACACCTGCTCCACGCATGAACAATGCGCGGAGGCTCAGGGCGCAGCAGGACTTGAAAATTCTCGGTCATAGCCCGGATTTCTGACCACGTCTGGACGCTCTTAGTGGGCTGCCGGAAGGGCGGGGCTTCAGCCCCGCCAAAATCGCGGCTCCCGCCCTCTGTTGCTCCCGTGCCCCGAGCAGTCCCGCAGGCGCGGGACTACTCGGGGCACGGGACACAGGAATAATCAGGAAGGCCTTGTAACGGCGGGGCTGAAGCCCCGCCCTTCCAGACC
>DLMI01000140.1 GCA_002478145.1 Acidobacteria bacterium UBA7540 | reverse complement strand
CACCTTGCCCCGGAATCCGCAAACCCCATAAACCTGAAGACAAACTGAAAGCCTTCTATCGCTTGGTGAGGCGGGGTGGCGCATACGTCGCGTCCTTTGCGATGTGTGCGATGTAAAAAGGGGTGGTGGCAGCACAGCATGACAATAATGGCTTCGGACTCTCGCGCCGTTCAAGAGCCATCGGCTTGGGCCATTCCTGTCAGCGGGCCCGGCTCCGGCTGGGCGTTCACTGATCGCACACATGCCAAACAGCAGCATGTATGCGCCACCCGGCCGCCGTGCCCAAATGATGTTACTTGATACCAGCGGCTTCAAGCAGCCTTGCCCAATCCCTATAAAACAAAGCGATGCGCGCCGTGTCGTCTTTTGTGAGCAGAATGCTATGCGCCAAATTGTTGCGCGCCATATACACCTCGCCCATTTTGGCCTCGAACCATCCAGGGTCAACTATCACATTGCGAAACGCCGAATGGTTAGCTATCACTATTTCTTTGAGGTCTGCGAAGTTGCAATACATCAGGGGCTTGCTGCCGCGCTTTTCGCGATAGGGGTACTTTTTCTCTTTGTTCGTGGTCCGCTGAACGTTTTTCTGTACGTTGGGTGGGACGAGAGATGTCCACCAGTCTGCCCTTATTGCTGAAAGTGTCCGCTCAATCAGGGCGCGTATCGAATTCTCAAGTACGACAATTTGCGGAAATGCTTCCTCCCCGATGACAACTGCTTGGTGGATGAAGCTTTCTTTTACCAAAGGATAGGATATAGCGGTTTTCCGCTTCTTTGCTGAGATTGCCTCTCGCGGGGCACCCTGAGACACGGCCGGGTGGGGTTTTATATCTCTGGGGACCAGAGAGCGAATACGGTCAAGGGTTTCAAGCGACAAGTACCTTGCAAGGTCTATCCCCTCGAGGTGAGCAATGACGTAGACTGCTTCGTCGGTGGTCATCGGGCCATATTTGTCCTTCAGGCGCCTGGCCCGTTGACTCAATGCTTGAGGCGAAACTTTCAGTTTGTCGAAGAGCCCGCGCCTGACATTGCGGTCAATCACAGGCTATACCCCTTTCGACTTGTCCTTCTTTTTCTTCCTCGCCTCGGCTAGTCGGACATTCACGGCGTTTGCAGTGCTGTCGTAGATAGCCGCGATTTCCGACGCCGTGAAGCCCAGCCTACGCAGAAGTGGCGCGCCTTGAGAGAGGGTCATTGTCCCGACGGTCCGGTAGGCGGTAAGCCTAATCAGTGTGTCCAACTTGCGGTTGATTTCTACCAGGTTCGTTTCGTCGCTCATCGGAGACCTCCAGGTAAGTTCTTGAACTACTCTCCAGTAGTGCCTTGGTTCTCGGATTTCCCTTTGGATGCGCTTTTGCCCTCCGACTTGGCCTTTAGCTGTGACAGGCGGACAGACACCGTTCCGGCTGTGGTCTGGAGAACTGAAGCGATGGAACCTCTGTCAAAGCCGAGGCCCGCCAATAGGGGTATGAGATCGTTATTCGACTTGCCTTTCAAGGCATCTGTCTGAAGTACAAGATAAGCAAGGCAATGTGCGATTTGTTGAAGTAAGTTTTCCACCAATGGGATTTCAATAACTGTGGCTTTTGCGTGTGTCTTTGCCATTTGATGTTCCTCCTCAGTTGCGCTTGGGATGGATGTGGCGTCGAGAGAAGGCGGCTACCTCCCGTTCAGGTCGAGCCGGGTAATCCCGGTCCTCGCTGGCCTAAGACAAAACTGCCGGCGGCGAGCCGGGGCGGCGACTGCTTCCATTGTAACGACTTCTTCCATCTCCAGCAACTTTCCACCCAGCGAAATAGCGCGGACCCGATTTGGGGGTCCCCGGTTCGTCCAAGAATCCCCCAAAGAGCCCCGACCTAGAGAAGACGTCTGCGCTACGCCTGCTCGCCGCGGGTGGCGGGTTCTGGTGCTGGCCCTGTTCAAAGCGTGGCCTGTTTGTCGGCGCTGGCCGGCTTTGCCACGTTGCGCTTAACCTTGATATTTGCCTCCCTGTCGCGGCCCTCGGCAGTGCCGCCGGGTGGCGCAGACATGCTGTAGTTTGCATGTCTGCGGTGAATCGGAGAGAGTGAAGGTGCAGAATTGATGGCAACATCGCTGTGCCTAGAGTTTAGCCTAATCGTTCAATCTTAATGTCTTTTGGATGGAGCACAGTTAAATCTGGTATCTGCTTGAAGTCATCCTTTTCGTCAAACGTCAAGATTTCGGTGATGCCATTATTCTTCATGATGACGCTGTGGATTACGTCTCCGACTCCGGAGTGGTACTTCAGGATACTTTGTCGCACGTGGTAGAAGAATTCTGCAAAGTCGTAGTCCTTTTGGGGGCTGACCTCAGCGAAATATATCTTAAGGTTAGCAAGACGCCTCTCGCTAACAAGTTGACTCTCGATTTCGGCAACAGTGCCGCGATCCATCCTTTTCTGAGAAACCAAGATATTGACCATCTCGGTTACCGTCCACATGGAAGTACAAAGCTGAACGTCCTTTAGCTCGGCGAAGACGGCTAAGGCATTTTCTACCATCTTCTTCTTGGGCTCTTCCGCCTTATCTGTCGAGTAGTATGCAATCAGAATATTGCTATCTAAATAGATACGTTTCATTTTTTTCTGGCGCGGAAGTGAACGTCCTCTTTCATTCTGAAGGTCTTGAGCGCCTTGAAAGACACTGTTTCGCCTGACTTAGTCTTAAACCTAACAGTGGCGGGTTTGGTCACAGTTTTGACCGCAGTAAACCTAACGTTTTTCTTGGCCATATTGAGATGATATCACGGTTCAGCGAGTATGAAAAACACCGCCAGTATCATGCAAAACGGGCGAAACATGCCAACCACCACGCCAAACCCGTAGCAAAAGGCGCGTAGTGCGTGGCCACCCCCGGCGCGAGCTGCCAACACACCTCAGGAAGGACTCTTGACTACCTACGTTTCATATGATAGCCTAGCGTGTGATGCTAGGCTATTCTGCCATGACCGCCGAGACTTCCCGGATGACTCCCTCATCCTTCTTTTCATATCGACCATTTGTCCCTGCCTACCCTTTGCCACGACGACCATAGAAATTCAAAAAGTGAGCGAACTAAGCGGGAATGTCTATGAAAACAAAGGGTCGTCTTTCCAAAGCTCAGGGCAAAGCGGGAATGTCTTTGAAAACAAAGTCACTTAGCCGTTAAAAGCGGGAATATTATTGAAAACACAGGTAGTTAGTGTCTGGTAGGTGGTAGGTCGTTGGCGGTAGGTGGTAGGCCGCAGGTGGTAGGTGGGGAAGAAGGGCTGGGTTCGGGAGTCAGGTGTCTGGTAGGTGGTAGGTGGGGAAGAAGGACTGGGTCCGGAGAGCGGGACCTGCGCTACTTCCCCACGCAAAACGTCGAGAAGATGATATCCAAGACGTCATCGACATACGTCGCGCCGGTGATTTGATCGAGCGGGCGAAGGGCCTCATACAGATCAAGTAGAAGCATCTCGTGGGGCACGTTTTGCTCGGCAGCCTGACGGGCCTTGGCGAGCGCCTGTAGCGAATCCCTGAGGAGTTGCTGGTGGCGCAAGTTGGTGATGAGCTCGCCCTCCGGGCCCAGGTCGCGCGCCGGTGCGGCGATCTCCAGGATTTTCTCTTCGAGTTCTTGAATTCCCTCGCCGGTTAATGCGGAGGTCCAGACAACCTGCGCAGGAGTCACCTCTGGTAGGGGAGAGCTCTGCCCTCCCGCGGGCGGGCCGACCCCGCCCCTACCAATTTCCGGCAATGCGTCCGGAGCCGCGTCGGCCGTCAAGAACGTATCCAAATCCGCGCTCGAGATTTTGGGCGGAAGATCGAGTTTGTTGCAGGCTACCAGTAGCGCACCCAGTGGGCGCATTCTGCTTAACAAATTCGAATCTTCGTCGGTCCATCCCTCGGATGCGTCGACCACCAGGAGCCGCAGGTCCGAATCGGCGATGGCCTGAAAGGACTTCTCCACGCCGATCCTTTCCACCTCATCCTTCGTGTGACGGATGCCCGCCGTATCCACGAAACGCAACGGTATGCCTCCGAGGTTGGCGGTTTCGGCCACCAGGTCCCGTGTTGTCCCCGGAGTCGAAGTCACTATGGCTCGCTCTTCATCTAAGAGGCGGTTGAACAGGCTCGACTTGCCGACGTTCGGGCGACCCACAATAGCCAGGGTCAGTCCCTCGCGAACAATCCTGCCGTAGGCGTAGCCTTGCTCCAACCTCTCGAGGTCCGTGCGGAGCTTGCCAGTGCGGGCGAGTATTTCCTGCCACTCCATCACGGCCACATCGTCTTCGGCAAAGTCAATGCCGGCCTCCAACCTGGCAATGAGTTCGAGCAAAACTTGTTTGTGCGGTTTGAGGCGAGCGGAGACCGCGCCTTCGAGTTGTTGTGCCGCCACGCGGGCTTGGTAGAGCGTGCGCGACTCGACAAGGTCGCGGACCGCTTCTGCTTGCGTCAGGTCGATGCGCCCGTTCAGAAACCCCCGCATGGTAAACTCGCCCGGCTCGGCAGCGCGCGCCCCTCGGCTAAGGCAGCATTCCACCAGATATCGAAGGATTACCGGAGCGCCATGGCAGGAAATCTCGACGACGTCTTCCGCCGTGTAGGAGTGAGGGCGCCGGAAACAAGTGACCACAACCTGGTCCAGAACCCTGCCGCCCTGCGGATCGCAAAACTCGCCCAGCGTGGCCCGCTGGGTTTCCAGCGGCAAGTTCGGGAAACGGATGAGGCTGGTGGCGATTTCGATCGCCTGACTTCCCGACAGGCGCACCACCCCCAGGCCGCCGCGGCCGGGCGGCGTGGCAACGGCCACGATGGTGTCTTCATGCGTCATGCGGAGACTGGCGACTCAGCGTCCGCTGTCCTGGGTGGGAGGTCTGGCCGGCAGAATCACGACTTTGCGCTCGGGGCCCACGCCTTCGCTTACGGTGCGGAGGTTCGGCCGGTCTCTCAGCGCCAGATGAATGATGCGCCTCTCCCGCGGGGTCATGGGGCTTAAGGCAAAGGGAGCGCCGCTCTCCAGCACCCGTTCTGCGGCGACTTGCGCAGTGAGTTTTAGTTCTTCCGTGCGCATTCGCCGCCAGTCGTTGCAGTCGAAGGCGATTTTGCCGAGGTGCTCTTCCCGCAATCGCGCCGCCTTCAGAACTACATGCTCGAGGGCGTCCAGAAGGGCGCCATTCCGCTCCAAGAGGAGGTCGGCGTCCGCGCCCGTAAAATCTGCTACATACTCCGGCGACTCGAGGTCCGATGACTCCTGAAGCACGGGGTGAATTGCAAAGGAGAGCGCAAACCCGCCCTGTTGGATGATCTGATTCAGAAGTGAGTCAATGGCTGCAAGGTAGTTCTCCAGCCCGTGGGTTGAGGTCTGCGCGACAGGCTGCGTATCCATTGAAGGCCGGTCTTTCACCTCGGGCGTTTTGCTGGGGCCGGGAGGGTCTGGGGGATCGGCATCAATTTGTTGATCATAACTTGCTGCAAAATCCCCACGATGTTGGCGGTCAGAAAATAGAGAACCAGGCCGCTGGCAAAATTATAGAACATGATGCCGAAAACAATCGGCATGAACATCATCATGCGTTGCTGGGAGGGATCAGCGCTGGCCACCGGAGTCATTTTCTGCATGATGAACATGGTGATGACCATAACCGTGGGCAGAATAGGAAGCGGAATCCCAAAGGGATGGAATCTATCCGGCGCTGAAAGGTCCGTGATCCAAAGTATCCAGGGAGCGTGACGCAGTTCGATAGGCAGGTCAAGCACCCGGTAAAAGCCGTACAGAAAGGGGAGTTGGAGAGCCATCGGCAAGCAGCCGCCCAGGGGATTGACGCCGTGCTCCTTGTAGAGCTTCATGACCTCCTCGTTCATGCGCTGCTTGCGTGGATCGTTGAACTTGGTGCCCTTGTATTTATCCTGGATGCTCTTTATGAGCGGGGCAATGCGCTGCATCTCCTGCCCCGAGCGAATGCTTTTCAATTTCAGCGGAAACAACGCGAAGTTGATAAACACGGTCAGGAGCACAATCGCCCAGCCGTAGTTGTGCGTCCAGCGCTCGTAGATGAAGCGCAGGCCAAGGAAAAGAGGTTTGGCAATGAAGGCGAACCATCCGAAGTCCACCAGGGAATCCAGCGGGGGCTTTTCGGCGCGCAGCACCTCCAGGTCTTTCGGCCCCACGAACATCCGAAAGGCCAAAGGCTTCGGCTGCGCCTGCCCCAACTGTGCGTAGAGCGGGCTGGGCCTATCAGAATCCTTCCCCTTCCAGTCCGTGGGTGTCCAAGTCTGCCGGCCAAACCGAAAGGTCTCGTCCGAAGAATCGGGCAGGAAAATTCCTGCGAAGTAGCGGTCCTCCAAGCCCGCGAGCTGAAATGGGGCGGGGACCAACCGGTCGGTGGTCAGTTTCCGTTGCGCCACCGTGTTCAAATCACCTAGGGAACCGTAAACACCTTGCGTCAGGGTATTGATAACAGCGGGCGGCAAGGAGTGGTCCCCAAACCCGCCCGGCCATGCGACCTCCATGGGCAAGTAGCGGCCTCCTTCAACTACGCTCACTTCGGCGTGGACCTCATAACCCGTCCCTAAAGTAAAAGCTTTGTGCGCCTGCACCTTGCCATCGCTGTAGGTGAACTCGACCTTGACGGGTGCCTTCAGCGTCACGCCGGAGGGCGTTGCAACATAGAGCGCTGAGTTCAGCTTGCTCGCGAGCTCGCCATCACCAACGCTCAGGCTCATGGGGAAGCCGAGCTTTCCGCACGCCTCGTCATCGATGACATCCAGGGGGGCTTCTTTTGCGTCGCGATATTTCTTGAGTATCCAACTCTCCACGACCGCGCCCCGCGTGGAAAAGGTCACCGTATAAAGGTCGCTTTCGACGACGATGTCTTCTGGCTTACTGCCTTCAATAACCGGAATGGATGGAGGAAGCCGGGGGCTTACTGCTGCGGCGGATGTTTTCTCCGTAGCCGGTTGGGTCTGCGCCGTAGAAATGGACTTGGAAGATGGCGAAGGGGGCGGTTCCTTAACAAAGAAAACGCGCCAAAGCAACAGCATCACGAAGGAGAGTGCGAATGCGGCCAGCACCCGTTTTTCTTGGTCCACGGAATGTCCTCAAATCTCAGCTTCCGGGCCTCGGGGTCCCGACCGTAAGGGCGGTTCGCGAACCGCCCCTACGAAACGAACACGCTGGACCCGGCAACTTCAAACGTGAAGTCAGGGCACTGGGTCGAACCCTTGGCCCCCAAATGGCCGGCAGCGCATGAGCCGGCCAAGCGCCATATGAATTCCCCGCCAGGCGCCCCACCTCTCAACCGCTTCATACGCGTAAGCTGAACAGGATGGGTAGAAACGGCAGGAAGACGGTATGATGGGAGAAAGGCAAGCCTGGTAAAACTTAATCAGACCCAGCGTAATGAACTTCACTTGGCGCGCAACTCCTCGGAAACTCCCGGAGGAAGCTGGCTGGGGAAAAGCCTCAGAACTTCCCCTTCCAGAGTCCGAAATGGGACCTTTGCCACCGACTCGCGGGGATTCACCAGTATGTCCCAGCCGCCCGGCAGGTGTGCGCGGTGCAGCCGAAATACTTCTCGCAAACGGCGCTTCAGCCGATTGCGCAATACGGCATTTCCCAGGCGCGCTGGTGTCGTGACCCCAAAACGAGATTGCAGTAACCCATTGGGTCGAATAAAGACCGTGCATAATGGGGCGCTCCGGCGATGCCCTTCGTCATAGACTCGCCGAAAATCGCCTCGGCGGAGCAGCCGGAAACTCTTGGGAAAAGCTTGAGATGCCAAATGAGCTCTTATGGAGTCAGGCGATGACGGCCCTTTAGACGCCGACGCTTTAACACGTTGCGGCCTCCCGGGGTCCTCATGCGCACGCGGAATCCATGTGTCTTGGCTCGGCGCCTACGGTTAGGTTGAAAGGTCCGTTTCAAACGGCCATACTCCCTGTTAGATTTCGGCCCTCAAGGGCAATCTAGAAACATAACCCGATGCCTTACAACAAGTCAAGGCTCGGTTTGAGCACGACCCTCTTGGAATTCGACAGGTTTCGGGTTAACCTTATGAGAAGATACGGGGCATTGGCCGCATTACAACTTGGGAGAGAAAGATGACTCAGCTCATCCAACTGCCGAATGCTTTGGAGGATGTACCGCCGGAAGAACACGGGCGGTGGTGTTGTGCCCGCCTGGAAGAAGGAAACATCCTCTTTTTCGCAAAAACTCCTTTTGAATTACCTCAAGGCGAAGTGCAGTTCCTGCTGGGCCAGAAACAGAGCAATGCGGGGTACCACAAGAACATTGCCTACCGTCCGCTCTCGGACCGGCTTACGGGGTACGCCCAAGGACGCAACTCCGACAAGGAAAGGCTGCACGCGATCATGCGGCAGTACTCCCAAAAGGTCATTGGGTTCACGCGGCAGCTCTTGTCTCCCTATGCGGGGTTGGGGACGGCGGACTTTGCCAGCTTTCGGCCGCAGCAGGAGGCAGGCCGGCAAATCCGCCTACGCGCGCGTAACGACCTCCTGCATGTGGACTCATTTCCAACCCGGCCCTCCAATGGGAATAGAATCCTACGGGTGTTTAGCAACATCAGCCCAACCGAGCCTCGGGTGTGGGTGACTTCCGAGACTTTCGAGAATCTCGTAGCGCGGTTCGCTGGAGCTGGCGGAATGCCGCTTCCCAGGGGAATAGCTTCCGGGCCAAAGAGGGTCCTGACAAAGCTCGCGCGAGCGGCGGGACTTCACAGCCTGGCGCGGTCTCCTTACGACGACTGGATGTTGCGCTTCCATCACTTCCTCAAGGCGAGCCAGGAATTCCAGGAAATGTGCTCGCGGACGCAATGGGAGTTTCCGCCCCAATCCACGTGGTTGGCGTTTACGGACATGGTCAGCCATGCGGTTCTCTCCGGACAGTTCGCTCTGGAACAGACTTTCATCATTTCGAAGAGTGCCCTGGTTTTGCCTGAAAAGGCCCCGGTCAGAGTCCTGGAACGTATCGCGGGCTGCCCGCTGACTTTCGGCGATCCTTGAGACAGTTAGGACCAGAAGCGCCCTTCCAAAGTGCGTCTGAAAAAGCTTGTTTAAACTGGTTCTCGTACCGAGGAGCTTGAATCCCGCCGTGCGTCTTCAAATGAACAAGCTCCGGCTGGCAATGGTGGGCCTACGTGGCGAGTCGTTTGCCGCCACGCGTAGATCCGTGGATTGACTGGGGACCTTCCGGCATATATCATAAGAAATCAGGATGAATAAGCAGAGGCCAAAAACGGCGGAAGTTGTCTGTCCATGCTGCGGGGCGCGGCTGGAAGTGGATACAGAGCTTGGTAAGGTTCTCTTCCACGAACCGCCGCCAAGACCAGCCAAAGCTCCCGACCTGGATCACGCTTCTCAACTCCTCAAGAAAGAAGCTGAGCGCCGCGAAAGCCTCTTCAAACAAAGCGCCGAAGAGGAAAAGATCAAATCCGAACTACTGGAGCGACGATTCAAAGAGGCGCTCGAGAAGACCAAAGACGTGCCTGCCGGACCTCCCCTCAAGGAAATTGACTTAGATTAACGGGTAAGTGTGTAAACCGCGGCGCCTGCGGGGAAGCAGGATTCTGGGTAGTGGGTCAGTATGGACTTCAAATTCTTGCGGTGAGGAAATGATACGATTACAGGTGAACGAGAATGATTATGGCGCACTCCAAGGATAGCCGACTCAGCGCGGCGGTCGAAAAGATCAAACGCCTTCTCAGAAGAAAGCCACACTTACCCGAAGATGATCCGCATGCCTATGTGACTTCACCGAAGAAACCCCGGCCACCCTACCGCAGCGCGGCTGCCGTTGCGGACAAACCCGAAGACTAACGTCGGATCACAAACTGACCCACCACCGTATTCTCTGGAACGTTGCTGGGCGACACCTCGCACTTACGATCTACCTTTCCTCGGGTAGCGGGCCTCGATGGTGGTGTGCATGCCGCCGCGTGCGGTGAACTCGCCGCGCACCACAGCCCACTTGGGGCGGCAGGCGCGGGCGACATCATCCAGGATGCGGTTTACGGCGTTCTCATAGAAAATGCCTAAATTTCGGTACGCAAGAATATAGTACTTCAATGACTTCAACTCCAAGCACAGCTTGTCGGGAAGGTAATGAAGGGTGATGGTCCCGAAGTCCGGCAGTCCGGTCCGCGGGCAGATGGAGGTGTACTCGGGGATCGAAATCGTGATCTCATAGCCACTGTACTGGTTGGGCCAAGTCTCGATTTCTGGCAGCTTTGCGCGAACCCCTGCACCGGCGTGTTCAGCAGTATATTGGGGCTGGTGAGTTTTCCTAGGCATGTTTAACCTCCCTGGATTCAATAATAAACCAAAACCAGACTGGGGTAGTCTGTTTATTCGCAGCGAGAATGCTGTCCAGCCCTGCTAGCTTCAAATAACCCCATTTTGAGCGATTTTCTAAGTTTTCAGGCAAGTGGTTTATTCTTAACGGTTTGAAAAGGCAGTGCAGATTTCTATTGACATTCGCGCACTCAACTTTCATTATAGGGTGGAACTAATGGATGGATTTTTCCATCTAAACTGTTGAATGTGGTAGTGAACCCTGGTTGGGCACTCATCCACTGAGGAGGAATTCAGGATATGGGCAAGATAATCGGAATTGACCTTGGGACTACCAACTCCGTGGTCGCAGTAATGGAAGGCGGGGATCCCGTTGTCATTACTAACCCTGAGGGGGGACGCACCACCCCGTCGGTCGTGGCCTTTACCAAGTCCGGCGAACGGCTGGTTGGGCAAGTGGCAAAGCGGCAGGCCGTCACCAACCCCGAGAATACTGTTTATTCGATCAAGCGTTTCATGGGTCGTCGGTTCAATGAGGTGCAGAGCGAAATCAAAACCGTCCCGTACAAGGTTGTGTCAGGACCCAATGGTGACGTTCGGGTGGTCGCCCAGGGTAAGGAATACTCGCCTCCGGAAATCTCCGCCATGATCCTTCAGAAAATGAAGGATTCGGCTGAGCAATACCTTGGCGAGAAGGTGACACAGGCGGTCATCACCGTCCCAGCTTATTTCAATGACTCTCAGCGCCAAGCCACCAAGGACTCCGGAAAGATTGCTGGCTTGGAAGTCCTGCGCATCGTAAATGAGCCCACGGCGGCCGCGCTGGCCTACGGCTTGGACAAAAAGCGGGACGAGACAATAGCCGTTTACGACTTCGGGGGCGGGACCTTCGATATTTCAATCCTTGAGGTTGGAGAGGGCGTCGTGGAGGTGAAGTCCACGAACGGCGACACGCACCTGGGTGGCGACGACATCGACAAACGCATCATGGACTGGATTGTGGACGAGTTCCGCAAGGACCAAGGCATCGATCTTTCCAAGGATCGCATGGCGCTGCAACGCCTCAAAGAAGCTGCTGAAAAAGCCAAGATGGAACTTTCGACGGTTCTGGAGAGTGACATCAATTTGCCGTTCGTCACCGCGGATGCATCGGGTCCAAAGCACCTGAACCTGAAGTTGACCCGGGGGCGCTTCGAACAGATGTGCGAGGACATCTTCCAACGTTCCGTGGGCCCGGTGAAGCAGGCGCTTACCGACGCCTCCCTGACTCCCGACAAGATTGATGAGGTGGTGCTGGTGGGCGGGTCCACGCGCATCCCGCGCGTGCAACAGATCGTCAAGGACATTTTCTATGGCAAGGAGCCGCACAAAGGCGTTAACCCGGACGAGGTGGTGGCGGTGGGCGCGGCGGTCCAGGCGGGCGTGCTGGGCGGCGAAGTGAAGGACTTGCTGCTGTTGGACGTTACTCCCCTGACGCTGGGCGTTGAAACCCTGGGCGGCGTGATGACTCCGCTCATCCAACGCAACACCACGATTCCGACCAAAAAGAATGAAACCTTCTCCACGGCTGCGGACAGCCAGACTTCGGTTGAAATTCATGTCCTGCAAGGCGAGCGCCCGATGGCGCGCGACAACCGGACGCTGGGCAAGTTCCACCTGGTGGGAATTCCGCCTGCGCCGAGGGGCATCCCGCAGATTGAGGTGACATTTGATATCGACGCGAATGGCATTCTGAACGTTTCCGCCAAGGACCTCGGCACGGGTCAGGAACAGAAGATAACCATCACTTCTTCGAGCGGGCTCAGCAAGGAGGAAGTGGAGCGGGTGACTAAGGAAGGCGAACTCCACGCGGATGAAGATCGGCGGCGCAAGGAAGAAATCGAAGTCAAGAACAAGGCCGACTCAATGGTGTACTCCGTGGAGAAGCTGCTGAAGGAAAACCGCGATAAGATTTCTGAAAGCGACGCCAAGAACATTGAATCCGCCCTGGAAGATGCCAAGAAAACGCTCCAGGAAGGCGACATCTCGAAGATCAACGCGGCCGTGGACCGACTGACCTCAGCCTCGCACAAGCTGGCAGAAGCGATGTACAAGCAGGCGTCTACCGCGCGCGCGGCGCAAGAGGCCCCTGGCAGCGCCCCTGGAGCTTCAACCTCGGCCAGCGGAGCCGCGGGTCCAGCGGGCAAATCGAAGGGCGACGGCGAAGTGATCGACGCAGAAGTGGTGGATAGCGACGACAAGAAGAAGAACTGAGAGGAAGGAGTCGACAGTCCACAGTCGACAGCTAAGTGATCGGAAGCCATGGATACTGAGAGGCACAGTTTAAGGTTGAAAAGCTAACCCTCGGAAGGAGAGTCAGGACAACAGTCTACGGGCAAAAGGATGAAAGTCGGAGAGGCTGCCTCACGTCCGTTCTTACTGTCGACCGTCGACTGTCGACTGTGAACTGCTCTTATGGAACACCGAGCCCAAATGGGAGTGGAATGCCCGCAATGCCACTGGAGGCAATTCATGGAGCTAGGTTTGGAGCAAGCGATCATGGATACTCCTGTGGCCAGGGAGATCCAGCACCATTTACAGGAATGGTTGCGCTCCCGGTGCCCTGACCACCTGGACCCGATCATGGCGAAAATGAAGAACTGAAAGCCGCGGGCCGGGGGCTTGGGGTTAGGGACTAGGACAGAGGTTGCAGAGGAGAAACCGATCGGTACAAAGAATCAGGATCATGCCATGATCCAAATCGCGTTGCCTGAAGCGAAGGTGGGCGAGTTCTGCCGGAAATGGAAGATTGCTGAATTTGCCCTGTTCGGTTCCGTGTTGCGGGAGGATTTCCAGTCGACCAGCGACATCGACGTATTAGTGAGCTTTGAGCCGCAGGCCCGGTGGAGTCTGATGGACGTGGTCGAGATGCAGAACGAACTGGAGACAGTGCTGGGTCGCAAGGTCGACCTGGTAGAGCGAAGCGCCATCGAGCGGAGCGAGAATTACATTCGTCGCCGATATATCTTGGATTCAGCGCAACCTGTTTATGTGGCGCGATGACGCCTGTTTGCTCGACATGCTGCTTGCGGCGAAAGAGTTGAAGCAATTTTAACGTACCAAGGTTGCGGCAGAACCAGAAGGTGAACGGCGGACACGCAAACCTCCACGCCAATTTTGGTGAGTCATTCATGCCCGTTGGCACACAAAAAGATTACTACGCGATCTTGGGCGTCAGCCGCGAGGCCAAGCCGCAGGAAGTCCGCAAGGCGTACCGGCGCTTGGCGCGCAAGTACCACCCTGACGTCAACCCGGGAAACAAAACGGCAGAAGAAAAGTTCAAGGAACTATCCGAGGCTTACGAAATCCTGGGTGACGACAAGAAGCGCCAGGTCTATGACCAATACGGCTTCTATTCCGACAATATTCCTCCCGGCGGCCCTGGGCCGGGTGCTTCAACGGGTGCCGGCGCTCCGGGGGTCGATTTCTCGGGCTTTGATTTTTCGAACTTCGACAACATCGATGCAGAACCCGAAAAGCGCGGAGGCTTCGGTGGAGGATTTCGGGATATTTTCTCGCAGTTGTTCAATCGCTCCGGCGAGCATGAAGAGGAAGCTGAGGGCCCACAAAAGGGAGGCGACCTCGAACATCACATGCACCTTGGGTTCTGGGACGCCATTCGTGGAACGCAGGTGCGGATAACCATCGGGCGGCAGGAGACCTGCCCGACGTGCAAAGGAACGGGATCTGCGGGAGGCGCTCCCATCACTTGCGCGGTTTGCGGCGGAACGGGAAAGGCCACACGCCAAGCAGGCACCATGCGATTCACCGTGACGTGCCCACAGTGTGGCGGAACGGGCCGCCAGCGGCGCCCCTGCCAGGCTTGCGGCGGATCGGGTTTCGTACGAAAACCCGAGTCTTTCGAGGTGCGCATACCTCCCGGCGTCGATACCGGCTCTCGCGTGCGCGTGCCGGGAAAGGGAAATGCCGGCCTCCACGGAGGGCCTGCGGGTGACTTGTACATTGTCACCGAGGTCGAGCCGCATCCCATTTTCGAACGCAAGGGCGACAACATTTACGTTAAAGTCCCGGTGACCTTATCGGAGGCGGCTCTGGGAGCGAAAGTGGAAGTGCCGACCCTGGTGGGGCCCTCCACGATTAAGATTCCACCCGGAACGCAGAGCGGCCAGAAGCTACGACTTCGCGGGAAGGGCGCACCCTCGCTACGCAGCGACGCGCGAGGGGACCAGTTCGTGGAGGTCCAGGTTGTAGTTCCTCGAGTGGGGGATGAAAGGACCAGGGAAATTCTCCGCGAACTCGCGCGCCTGAACCCGGAAGACCCGAGGCAAGAATTGAAGAAGTACAGTTGAGAGTTCCATGAGCCCTCGCGGCAGAAAAACTCGTGGCAAGACCGGTTACATGATCAGCGCGGTGGCGGAGATGTACAACATTCACCCGCAAACGCTGCGTTTATACGAGCGGGAAGGGTTACTGGTGCCTTCACGCACCAACGGCAACACCCGCCTCTATGGTGATGAAGACCTGGAACGGCTGGAGACCATCCTGAACTTGGCGCGCGACCTGGGGGTCAACCTGGCGGGAATTGAGATTATCCTGAACATGCGCGACCGCATGCAGAAGATGCAGGAGGAGATGCAGGCTTTCGTCGAGTATGCGCAGAAGGTGATCTTGAACCGTCCGCCCCTGGACCAGGAGGGCATCCAGAACGCCTTGGTGCGCCTCGTCCCGCCCTATTTGATCCGAACCCGCACCGTAATGAAGTAAAAGGAATTGGAAAGCCCAGGCTGCGGATACTCCTACCCCCTGAACTGTATTATTCCTCCTCCTCACGGCCGGGCATGGATTACAATGCAGTTTCAGGATCGTCTATGCCTCGAAAAGACTGCCCCCAATGCGAGGGAACGGGCTGGAAGCCAATGGAGATCGACGGCGTCCGGCGGGTGACCCGGTGCGACTGCTATGACGTGGAGCGCGCGGAGCTTCTGCTCCGCCAAGCGCACATTCCAGAAAGATATGAGATCTGCGCCTTTGAGAATTTTGATATTCGTAGGGATAACCAGAACCTGAGATGGGCGAAGCTGAACGCCGAGAATTTTGTCAAGGAATATCCGACGGACTTTGGCCTGCTCTTTGTCGGCCCCACGGGCGTGGGAAAGACCCACTTGGCCGTCGCCGTCCTGAGGGAGTTGATCTTGCGCAAAGGCGTGGAGTGCCTCTTTTATGATTTCCACGACCTGCTGAAAGCTATTCGGGACAGTTACAACCCGGTTTCCCAGAACTCGGAGCTTTCAATTCTCCAGCCGGTGCTGGATGTGGAAGTGCTGTTGTTGGATGAACTGGCATCCTCGAACCCCAGTGACTGGGTGAAAGAGACCTTGCAGCACATTATCAACTCACGCTACAACCACAAGAAGGTCACTCTCATCACCACCACGCTTCCCTTCGGTGAGTCCACAGATCGTCGTGAAGTCCGCGCCCCATCGGGCGACGTCGTCCCCAACGTTGAATTCACTTTGAATCAATTGGGAGTGACTCTCCGGTCTCGCCTCTACGAAATGTGCAAGCTGGTTGAAATGAACTCTGACGACTACCGCAAAGCCATCAAACAGGCAGCCTATAAGTTCCATGCCGAATAGACTCCTACTTGGTGTCGGGCTTGATGTCCGCTGTCTTAGGGTTGCTACTTCGCATTGACTTCCCTTTCGACGCAACGGTAGAATACTGTTTCCTTTGTAGGCTTGCGTCGGGTACCTGGAGAGGAGGCCGGCGGATGTCCGCTGACGAAAAGGGTAGTAGTTTGCAAGAGGCAGGGACTGAGCCCGGAGCCCAGAACGACTTAACGGATGCCCAAGCGAGGAATCCTGAAGCCAGCGAAGTGGCAAGTCTCATGGAGGGGATGGAGGCTTTATCCACTCCCTCGATCACCGCGGGTGAAATCGTCCAGGGCCAGGTGCTCAAAATCACAGAGACCGAAGTGGTGGTGGACGTTGGGCTAAAGTGCGAGGCGCAGGTAGCGCGCAGCGAGTTCCTCACGCTGGACGGACATCTGAGAATTGAACCGGGTAATACGGTTGACCTTTGGATTGAGAATTACGACGAGGCCTCCGGCACTGTCACCGTTTCCTATCAGAAGGCTTTACGGCGCAAGACTTGGGATGGGGTCGAGCGCGCATTCCAGGACCAGAGCAATATCACCTGCCGCGTTGTGGATCGCATCAAGGGCGGCCTGATGGTGGATATTGGGGTTCCCGCATTTCTTCCGGCTTCCCATGCCGACGTGCGGGTGCACGCCAACCTGGATGAACTCAAGGGCCAGGAAATCGCCTGCAAGGTCATCAAGGTTAACCGAAAGAAGAACAACGTCGTGGTCAGCCGCAAGGCTGCGATTGAAGAAGAGCTCAATCGACGCAAGATTGAGTTGGCGGAACGCTTGGTAGAAGGGGCAGAAGTTGTCGGCAAGGTCAAGAACCTCACCGACTACGGCGTCTTTATTGACCTTGGCGGGATCGACGGGCTTCTCCACATCACCGACCTTTCCTGGGGAAGAATTGGACACCCCTCGGAGGTCGTCCAGGTGGGTCAGGAAATCAGGGTGAAGGTGCTCAAGCACGATCCCGAAAAGGGGCGGATTTCTCTGGGTTTGAAACAGCTTACTCCCGATCCGTGGGAGACGGTTGCGGCCATCTATCATGCCGCAGACCGTATAACAGGCCGCGTGGTGAGTCTTGCCGATTATGGCGCTTTTGTCGAAATCGAGCCTGGCGTGGAAGGACTCATTCATATCTCGGAGATGAGCTGGAGCAAGCGACTGCGTCATCCCTCCAAAATCCTCAAGCTTGAGGAGCGCGTAGAGGTCGGAGTGTTGGACGTCGATCCCGTGAAGCGACGCATCTCGCTTAGCCTGAAAGCGACTCTTCCCGATCCCTGGGCGCTGGTGGGAGACCGATTCGCGGTGGGCTCGGTGGTGCACGGCCGGGTTCGCAATCTGACGGAATTCGGCGCTTTCGTCGAAATCGAAGACGGAGTCGACGGCTTGATTCACATTTCAAATATGTCTTGGAACAAGAATGTGAAGCACCCGTCTGAAATCTTAAAAAAGGGGCAGACGGTGGATGCCGTGGTTCTGGCTTTGGACCCCGCGAATCGGCGCCTCGCCTTGGGTTTGAAACAGCTCGAGGAAGATCCCCGGCAAGCATTCTTCTCCAAGGTCCGTGTGGGGGATTCGCTGCGAGGTAAAGTGACCCGGGTAGCGCCTTTCGGCGCGTTTGTCGAGCTCGAAGAAGGGATTGAGGGTCTCTGTCATGTCTCCGAGTTTGAGGAGGAGCATGGCCGAAGTGAAGGCGCGAAGCTCGAAGTTGGGAGTGAGTTCGAATTCCGCGTGATTCGCCTGAACCCTCGTGAACGAAAAATCGCGTTAAGCAGGAAGGAGCCGGCGGTGGCGGCTGCTCCGGCGGAATTCGAGAAACCCAAAGAACCGGTGAGAAAATCCACCATGGCGGAAGCACTCTCTTCGGCAGGTATTAGCCCGTTGGAGTACTCGTCTTCATCATCGGCAGTAGAGTCGTGACTCGACAAGAAGGGTCACGCCAGAAATTGTTCAGCCATCGGCGAAGCTCTCTGAGCGACGCGAACAAAGGCCGGCAGTCCCGGACACTTCGCACCAGGAGTTAAACATGACCAAAGCAGAGCTGATTGAGGATGTTTCGCGGGCCGTGGAGATGAGCCGCAAGGACTCCGAGATCATCGTCGAAACGATCTTCGCGAGCGTTGTGAAGTCGCTTCGCGCGGGTGATAAGGTTGAGATACGGGGCTTCGGCAGCTTTCGTACGCGGCAGCGCAAGCCCCGGATCGGGCGCAATCCAAAGACCGGCGTGCGTGTGGATGTGCCCGCAAAGAAAATTCCATACTTTAATCCCAGCAAGGAGTTGAAGGATCTCGTCAACAGTGCTGCGGTGGCCGCGACGCCTTCCTCGCCTCCGGCTGCACCGCCCGCCGAGCCTCCGGGCTCGGCCTCTTCTTAGCGAGCACCCTCGCCTCTCGGGACGGCATGCGGATTATGGACTACCTTTGGAGTCCTTGGCGGTTTCGCTATGTCAGCCAGGCAGGCAAGACGGGCGGTTGCGTCTTTTGCGAAAAGGTTGCCACCGAGCCTTCGCGCGACCGCGCGAACCTGCTTCTATACCGCGCCCGCTTTAACTTCGTCCTTCTCAACGTCTATCCGTATACCACCGGTCACTCGCTGGTCATCCCGTATGCTCATATAGCCAGCCTCGAGGAAGTCCAACCCGCTACGCTCGTCGAGATGATGGAGTTGGCGCGGCGGCTCCAGACCGCATTAGCAGATTGCTATCACCCTGAAGGGTTTAATCTGGGTATGAATCTGGGAAGATGTGCAGGCGCCGGCGTGGCGGATCACCTGCACCTGCACTTACTACCCCGCTGGACGGGAGATGCCAGTTTCATGACGGTCATCGGGGAGACTCGCATCCAGCCCGAAGACCTCTTCACCACCTACGATAAGCTGGCTCCTTACTTTGCCCCCGGCAGTTGATTCTCTGTAAGCGTCAAGAGTGGTGCATGCGGCAAATGCCGCCTGATGCCCACCAATTGGTCATGGCCCGTTGCGCTTGCTGAGCACGCGAGGCTCGGAATCGTTTCGCCATCCCAGCCGAACTGCGCAAACGCCACGGCCGTAGGTCGACCCTACCACGAAGAAGCTGGCCCCATGTCATTCTGAGTGGTGCCGACGTTGATTCTTATGTCGGCGGCCGTGGACAGTCCCCGCTAAACGCGGGTGCAGGCATCGTTATGTGATGTCTCCGAATGCTCGCAGGCCCGCGAGGGACTGCGCACGGATGCGCAGCACCGATAACGCTGATGGCCAAATCGCAGACCCCGATGCATCGGGGCCTGCGCCAGCCCATCGCGGCTAGGGGCACGCCGAGGAAATAACCAGCTTTGCGCTCGTCAATCCGAGGTGGCGATCGGTGGACCAGCAGGTGGAGATGCGCCGCTCGCTGATGATGACCAGCCCGTGAGCGTCGGCCAGCGTCAGCGACTGATCGCCGAATTTCTTGACCAGCCTGCTGGTTTTGGTCAATTCCTCATGATCGAAACGCTGAATGGCAAGGACTGAGAGATCGTCAATGAAGTTGAGAAACTGGATGGCCCGACTCCGGTCGTATCGCCGCAGAAACCAGCCATGTCCCTCGGCGATGACCAGCGCCGAAGTGACCAGGCGGGGCGGGCTGGAGAATAGCCTGCGAAATAGCGGATGGTAGCTGTCCGAACGGTCCAGAAAGGCGATTAAAGAGTATTACATAATATAG
>DLMI01000035.1 GCA_002478145.1 Acidobacteria bacterium UBA7540 | reverse complement strand
TAGTGCCCAAAGCCGGGATCAAAGGCGACTTTCGCGATGAGGTCGGGTGAAGGGTTGAAAGTATAAGTTGAAGTGGTGTTGTAGCTGTTGCTTGCGCCCGCCTGGCCGAGGAGGAAATTATCTCCGTTGCCGTGCGTGGTAAGAGTGCCTTGCGCGTTTTCCATGGCGACCGCGAATGCAACCTTGTCGCCGAAGGTCTTGGTTAGGCGGATGCCATACTGGCGCGTGAAAACAAAGCCAACGTTGTAGGACGGGTCGATCGTCTTAGGCCGGGCATCGTTGGTTCTGCCTAGGTCGTCATCTGGAGAGATTCCTTTCCCGTTTTCCGTCGCCAGACTCCAGGCCTGGCCGCCGAGGAAGCTCCAGCCATTATCGAACTTGGCCTGCGCCCACGCCTGGCGCAGACGGAGAGTGTAACTGTTAGTTGAGGTAGAGGTCGAGGTAACGCCGGCAGAAAGGAAGTCGGCGGATACGTAGCTGGAGAGATCCACGTTTTTCAGGCGGCCGTTGACAAAGGTGGTGATCTTAGACTGGCGGCCAGAGCCGAAAAACTCCGACACCTGGCTCTGCGAGGCTCCCGGCATGGTCAGGGAATTAAAGGGCGTGGGCAAATCCGCTGAGAGGGCTCGCGAGCGCCGCACAAATTCGGCGGCGGCATATCCGCCCGGGGTGATGTTGATGCCTCTGAAGTGTATGGTCAGCGGCCCCTCCATTGGGCTCGCATTGGGCGACGGTTCTTGCGGGTTGGCGGCAGGGGTTGCGGTCTCCTGCTGAACCGCCAAACCAGTGGCGAGCTCGGCCACTTGTTGCTGCGGGACGGGTTTCGAATCGGCCTTGCTCGCAGATTCGGCCGCGGCTTGCTGGTCCTGCTGCCGCTGCAACTGCTGTGTGAGCCGATCGATCTGGAGTTGCTGCGCGGCCAGAGCATCTTTCAGAGCCTGGACATCAGCAGCTGTGACTGCGGAAGGTGCTGGTGCGGCGGCGGCGGCAGCGTCCTTGGCGGCTGGAGCGGCTGACGCCGGCGTTTCTGCCCAGGCGCTGGCGGTCAGAGCCGCAAGCGCAAGAGCCGTGACGATTGACCTCTTGATTATCGGTTTCATGGAATTTCAATCCTCTCCTTTTGAGTTTTGGTCGAACAGCTTTTACTGCGGAGCCACTGAAACTTTTCGCGATGAGCAGTTCGTGGGTTAAAAACTTCGCGTTCACGTCTCAAACCACAGCAATGTCCATATACTCCAATTATTACAATCTACTTTAGTAGTCATTCAGCAAATAATCTATACACCATTTGTTAACAGAGTGTTAAATCAGGGAACGCGGGGGGGGGAGATTTCCTGATCCGGGAGGCCTAAGTTGAGGACGTCAATCCCCACCTACGCTGCAGTCGGCTCTCCATGGATTTGAACACCAGGCCATCTACCACGTACCCGATAGCAATAATCAGAATCATGACGGCGATGACGGCGCTCATGTCGTTCAAGTCGCGTCCCATCATCAAAACTTGACCTAAGCCCAGGCTCAAATACAGCATTTCGGCAGTAATCAGCGAGCGCCAGGCGAAAGCCCAACCCTGCTTCAGACCGGAAACGATGAAAGGCAGGCTGGCGGGCAAGAGCACATGCCAGAACAGTTGAAATCCGCTGGCACCGAGGTTGCGACCCGCCATGCCGTAGATTTTTGGCATCTGCTTGCGTCCGTCTTCCATGGCCAAAGTGACGGACAGCAGTGATCCCATGACGACCACGAATAAAATGGCGTTTTGGCTAAGGCCGAACCAGAGCAGGGCGAGAGGCCACCAGCAGATGCTGGGCAAGCTCTGGAGACTCACAAGCAACCCGCCCATGGTTTCTTCGAGAAATCTACTCGTGCCCAGACCCAGCCCGAGAATCATGCCCAGCACAACCGAAATCGCGTAGCCGATCAACACGCGCCGCATGCTGACGGCGATTGCGATCAAGAAGCTATGATCTTGGAATCCGGCATATAGAGCCTCGCCCACACCCGAGGGCGTGGGAAACAAATAGGGCGGCCAGATCTTCAGTTCGGCTAGCAGCGTCCACAAGCCGAACAGTCCTGCATAAAATACAATCAGGCGCGCGGCACGCTTCATGGTTGCACCCTCGTTTCTACGTGGGGTTTCACGCCTACGCTATATTCCACTTCGAGGGAGCGGTTAATTTCCTCACGCAACTCACCCAGAATCTCGCTGGCCGCGCGCGCCACGTTCGGGTCCTCCAACGTGCGAGGCCGCGGCAGGTCGATGGGGAATTCTCGCTTCACGCGCCCGGGGCGGAAGGTGAAGAGAACCACGCGGTCACCGAGTCGTATCGCCTCCCGCACGTTATGCGTGACAAAGATGATGGTGCGCCCGGTCTCCGCCCAGATGCGTTCGAGTTCATCATGAAGAAGGTCACGAGTCTGGGCATCGAGCGCGGCGAAGGGTTCGTCCATCAGCAGCACATCAGGTTCGGTAGCGAGAGCGCGAGCCAGAGCTACGCGCTGCCGCATGCCCCCGGAAAGCTGGTGAGTGTAACTCTCCTTGAATTGCGATAGATGTACGAGACGCAGGTAGTAGCGGGTCTTCTCTTCCCTTTCCGCTTTGCCGATGCCCTTCATTTTCATTCCGAACTGAACGTTATCCCCCACCGTGAGCCATGGAAAAAGGCCGAGTTCCTGGAAAATCAGAATGCGGTCCGTGCCTGGGCCTTCAACCCGTTTTCCGTCCACCAGAACCTCCCCTGAAGTCTGCTGGTGCAGGCCGGCGATCAGGTGGAGCAGTGTGGATTTTCCGCAGCCAGAGGGTCCGACGATGCAGAGAAATTCACCCGCCTTCACTTGCAGATTGATGTGGTCGAGGGCGAGTATACGTTCGCCGCTTTGCGTCCGGTAACTCAGGCAGATGTCTTTCAGGCCGACTTTGGGAACCGCGGGCGAAACCCCGTGAAAGGGACGTAGCGCTGTCGCCAACCCTGCTTTTCCACGGGAACCACTAACGCGCGATGGAGTACGAGGATCGATAGGAAGCGGAATCTGCCCGGGAAAATTATGGGCGTTAGTGCTCATTGAACGGCCTTTCTTCCCTTCTCGGCCAAAACCTGATTGAGCAGCGTCAGGTCGTAAAGGCGAGAGAGATCTGGCATCTGCCGACCGAGAAATCCGTCGTCAAACGCCTGTTGTGCCGCGGTCGTGAGCGCGCTATGCAAGGGATCGTAAGTAACCTGCATGCGAGCAAAGGCCTCGTCGAGAACCGTAGGGGAAAGAGCTTTGCCGGTCTCGGCTTGAATTTGCTGATTCAAAAGTTTCTTGGCTTCCGGCTGATGGCTATTAATCCAGTCAGTAAGGTCGACGTTCGCTCGAATCCAGTTCTTGACCAGGTCGGAATGTTCCGTCAGGAACTTCGTGTTGACTACTAACAATCCGATGACAAACTGGCCGTTCGGCCAAAGTGTGCGCTCGTCGACAAAGAGCCGCCCGTTCCCTTCGTGGATCAGGCGAGTCGCCCAGGGCTCGGGAGCCCAGGCCGCGTCCAGATCCTTCTTCAGGAACAGCGTGAGCTGATCAGGATTTGCCATGGGGATAATCTGGACGTCGCCGCCTTTGTCTGTGGTCTTCATGCCGTGGCTCTTCAGCCAGTTGCGGAGCGCTACATCCTGGGTGTTGCCGAATTGAGGCGAAGCGACACGCTTGCCGTGGAAATCTTCCGGCTTCTGAATTCCGCTGTCGTTACGCACGATAAGCGAGGCTCCTCCACTGGCCGCTCCCGCCACCACACGCACCGCTTCACCGTTGGAGCGCACGTACCCATTGATCGCCGGGTTCGGGCCTACGTAAGTCATATCGATCGCGCCGCCAAACAGGGCCTCGATCGCGGATGGACCCGCGTTGAAGCTCGTCCACTGAACTCTAACTTGCCGGCCCATAGCTTTTTCGAACCATCCGTTCGCTTTGCCCACCATGGCTTGAGCGTGAGTGATGTTGGGAAATGCACCCACGCGGATGGTGGTTTGCGCCCAAGTCGGAACCGCCGCCACCAAAGCGAGCATGATCCCGACGAGAAGCTGTCTACACACCCTTCTGTCCCCCGACTACCATGGGCAGGATGCCGCCTTTTTCTTTCTTCTTGGGTGCGCGCTTGCCCTTAGTGGCGTGCGGGCCCGGGTCTGCAATGAGGTCGGCCAAAGTTGTATTTTCCAGAATGTTCGCGGCTGCATCGCGCACGTCCAGGAATAGCTGGTAAAGCGCACGGTGCGGCAAATCCCGGTCGATCAGCGTACGTAATTGCTCGGCATCGCCAAACGGCGCCAGAGGGCCGTCGATCAACCGCATGATCTCGCTCAGCCGGATATCAGAAGGATCGCGCCGCAACTGGTATCCGCCCTTCGCTCCGCGCACGCTCTCGACCATGCGCGCGTTCTTCAGTTCGAGGAGGATCAGTTCCAGAAATTTCTCGGGAAGATTTTCCTCATAAGCGACTTCGCGGATCTTAATTGCACCCTGGCGGTAACGGCGTGCCAGCATCATCATGGCTTGCAGCGCGTAAAGTCCCTTTTGTGAAATTTTCATAAGGACACGATTATTCCACAAAGTCCATTGTATTAGTAGACTTTTTGGACGTTACTGATATAGCA
>DLMI01000048.1:26059-61235 GCA_002478145.1 Acidobacteria bacterium UBA7540 | reverse complement strand
CCCGGCGCACGGATTTCCATTTTTCCGATGCGTCTCATTTTTCTTGCACTGTTCTCCCTCCGCGGCAGATTATCCCAATGCTTTTCAAGGGGTTAGAACTATCCCTGGGCATATGCGGGATAGAGCATATGCGTATCATTATGCCACACTTGGCGGCTCGTGCCCTTCTTAAATAGGCGACACCTGTAGCCTATTAGTCGCCGGCCTGCATCTGTGAAATCTGGACCCTGCAATCTCAAATTGCCGCTCGCAGGCAGAGCGTAGGGTCTCCGAAAAACGAGACTCTGCCCTACCTGCTTTGGAATTGACCGGGGGTTCGTCATCGAAGAAAAAGCCCACGGTCACGAGAGCGATCACCGTGGCTACCGGCTTGGCGGCCGAATCAAAATCCGGATCAAACCCAAATCCGTAGCTCGCAATGAGTGCCGAATTTACGACTGGCTTTCGGAATTTCTCTGCGGCTGGTGATGCTCCATTTCACGGATCTGTTCTTCAAAGCGCCGTGTGAGCGCACGAGATGTACGAAACCCAAGAGAGCGCAGTTCGGCGGCAACAGCAATGGGGTTGTCGATAAATCCTCGGCGATAGGATTCACGTAACATTCCAAGCACTCCGATCACGGTTATGCCTCGCCCGGCGGCCACCTGACGGCCCCGGCGTTCGTCCATAATGAGTGCGTCAGCTCGAAGCTCCTGCGCCAGTTGTATGGCTTCCGCCTCACCGGGGTCGAGTTGGCCGATTAATTCGGCATCGGGTGTGGTTTGAACCTCACGAACTTTAAGCCAAGTCGGTCGTTGTGCCATCCAGTGCTGCACGGAAGGTGGCGCATGAGGGTCGAGAATTTCTCGCTCGACGGCAGTCGGGATGAGAATTGTGCCGAAAAGCTTGGCAAGGAGATCGGCTTGACCGGCTGCAACGAGATAGCGCAGGGGGGAGGTGTTGGAGACAACCGTCATCGTCAGTTGTTAGAGCTATCGAGTTCGGTCAGAGAGTTTTTCAAATGCTCGCGCTTCGCGGTCAAGCTCGGCTGGGTCGTAGTCATATAGAGCAACGTGTCGCGCTAAGAGGTTTTCGGTCTCGATCCGCGAGAGGCCGAGAAGTTGCCCGACCTGTAGTTGGGTTAGGGAACCTCGCCGGTAGCCATCAATAGCGAGCGCTTCCAGGGTCCGGCGTGACAAATCGCCGCCACACTGCCCGAGTGAGCGCGCCAAGTCATCCGGGATGTGAATGGTAATTTCCATGCGTGTAGTTTAGCGAATTGGCAAGACTCTTGTACAGTGCAATATGGCAACAATCCGTAGTTTTAAGGTGAGGAACGGAATAGGGACGGTGCTTGCTTTGTAGCGCCGACCTTCAGGTCGGCATTTGTGCGATCTCATCCGGTGCTGACCTAAAGGTCAGCGCTGCCGCGGCGCGGCAAAACCCCGCACCGCTGGAAAAGCCGTCCGCCATTAAGATTGGCGGACCTACGACCGCGGGCCCTGCGCTACCACGCGCGTACAAATCTCGTTCTCTTGGAGCCCGATGTCCGCAAGGCCTTTCGCAGTAGGGGGACGGCTTGCCGTCCCCTCCGTGTACATTGCCGCCGAACCAGGAAGGGTAGGGCAAGCCCTACCCCTACTTGGTGATCGAGTTGCGCAAGGTGGGAAGCTACAAGCGCAGAGATTACAGTTCGAGCGGCGACTGAGGTTCTGTGACCCGGAGGTAGCCACGGTCAATTCGTGTTTGGAATTGACCGTGGGTTCGTCATCGAAGAAAACACCCACGGTCACAAGAGCAGTGACCGTGGCCGCTATCCAATAAATAAGCTTGCTCATCTGTACACTATAAGGTACAGTGTCCTATATAAGGTGCATGATGCCAGACGACCCGGAGCCGCAGAAAATCCCGCTGATCTTTTACCGCACCGAGGCGGGAAGCGAGCCCGTGCGGGAATGGCTGAAGGGATTGCCGGAAGCCGAGCGTCAGGCCGTCGGGAAAGACCTTCTGCGGGCGCAATGGCGGTGGCCGGTGGGAATGCCGCTGTGCCGCGCGCTGGGGAGCGGGTTGTGGGAGGTCCGGACGGACTTACCGACGAAGCGCACAGCGCGCGTGCTGCTCTGTCTCTACCGCGGGCGCCTCGTGGCACTGCACGGTTTTATCAAGAAGACGCGGGCAACGCCGGATGAGGATTGGGCATTGGCACGTAGGCGTCAGAGGGAGTTGGAGCAATGAGCAGGAAACACATGGGTTCGAGCGTCGATGATTTCCTCAAGGAGGAAGGCATCTTTGAAGAGGCGCAAGCACAGGCGATTAAGGAGGTCGTCGCGTGGCAGCTCGCCCAGGCCATGAAGAAAAAGAAAATATCCAAGTCGCGGATGGCGGCGCTGCTCAAGACGAGCCGGACACAGGTTAACCGTCTGCTTGATCCGAAAAACGACATCACGCTCTCAACCCTTCAGCGGGCGGCGGCGATGGTTGGGCGCCGGGTAACGATCGAGCTGGTGTAGAGAATGGCGGATGTCCGCAAGGCCTTTCGCAGTAGGGGGACGGCTTGCCGTCCCCTCCGTGTACATTGCCGCCAAACCAGGAAGGGTAGGGCAAGCCCTACCCCTACTTGGTGATCGAGTTGCGCAAGGTGGGAAGCTACGAGCGCGGAGATTACAGTTTGAACGACGCGTGAGGATGTGTCACCCGGGGGTAGCCACGGTCAATTCGTGTTTGGAATTGACCGTGGGTTCGTCATCGAAGGAAAAGCAACGGTCACGAGAGGTCGTCCGCCATCAAGATTGGCGGACCGTAGGCCGCGGCGACACCGTGGCTGCCCGCTGCGTACCTGCCCGGGCAGGTTTCTACTATGTTTTCAAGAATTCAGAAACGTCGATACCGGCTTCGCGCAGGACAGCGCGAAGCGTGCCCTCTGCCATATCGCGCACATGGTGGGGAAGGGTGACTTTGCGGCCCGTGACAGCGTGCCGCCAGATTTCATGACTACCCGGACCGGGGCGGTCAAAGGTGAACCCGAAGGCGCGCAGCTTGCGGGCCACTTCGCGTTACTTTAACGCAGCGAGGCGACCCATTAGCTGATGCCGACGGGCACAACGAAGTCGGGCAGGACTGGGTGTGATTTTTTGAATGCGGGAGGAAGTGGGTCGCCGTGATCGCGGCAGGACTCGACGATCCTTCGCGCCAGTCCCTGGGCAATCTAGACCGCTTCCGTGACGCTACGCCCTTCGGCGGCCAAGCCGGGCACATCGGGGCTCGTTGCCACGTAGCCGCCTTCCTCGAGCGATTCAATGCGCAACCGAATCGGAACTTCGTCCACAGGCGCGACCCTTTCCTGACGCTTTCCCTTTGGCATGGTTTGGCTCCCAGGCGACGGTTCCAATTCTAACACGCGTGGGCGCTACCACGCGCCGCCTGGCCATTGCTCGGGTGATTACTGAGTGAGTAGTGCGGACCTGTTCCGTAGGTCCGCGGCACTTGGGCACGGTCGATGAGAAAAGCCGCAGACCTTGAAAAACAGGTCTGCGCTACTTGCTTTGCACGTCCTCGATTTCGGCGAAGCCCGCGCCGCCTACTTTGAGGGCGAGGTTCAGGCTTGCGTGTAACTACAAAAAGAGCTATATTAGGGAAGGAAGCGGAAATGCAATACGAATGGGACGAAGCGAAGAACCGGAAGAACGTCGCCAAGCATGGCCTCAGCTTCGAGGATGCCGAATCGGTGTTTTCCGGGCCTTGCGTCACATTCGAAGATGACCGCTTCGACTACGGGGAAGAACGGCTCATCACTTTGGGCTTACTGGCCGGGCGACTGGTGGTCATAGCCCATTCGCCGCGCGATGAGGGAACGCGCATCATCTCGATGAGAAAGGGGAACCGGCGTGAACAAAAAATCTATCAAAAGCGACTTGGCACGAATTGACCGCATGCGGGATGCCGATATTGACTATTCGGACATTCCCCCGCTCGATAGGACGTTTCTCAAAAAGGCCACGACGGCTTGGCCCCCGGCGAAAAGGCAATTGACGATTCGTCTCGATGCGGACGTGCTCGATTGGCTCAAGGGTCAGGGCAAGGGCTACCAGACGCGCATTAATCGCATTCTGCGCATCGTGATGGAGAGTCAACCCCCCGGCTAGGCCATCGGCCTGGGTAACAAGCCCTTTCCAATTCAACGCGCGAGCGCTGAAGGGGCGATCCAGTGGCTCGCCCTTTCAGGGCTTGGGGCTGCGACCGCTCTTTGATTCCCAGGGCGTTGCCCTGGGCTAGGTTGGCTCGCCCCTTCGGGGCTAGGGGTGGAAACTACGGCGTTCTTGTCTGGCAATCACCAGGCGGGTACAAATCTCGTTCTCTTGGACCCCGATGTTCGCAAGGCCTTTCGCGCTTTGTAGCGCCGACCTTCAGGTCGGCATTTTCTTGGTGATCGAGTTGCGCAAGGTGGGAAGCTACAAGCGCAGAGATTACAGTTCGAGCGGCGACTGAGGTTCTGTGACCCGGAGGTAGCCACGGTCAATTCGTGTTTGGAATTGACCGTGGGTTCGTCATCGAAGGAAAAGCCCACGGTCACAAGGGCCCTGACGGTAGCTACCCGCTGGCGAGCCTATTGGCATCGTTCAATTTGCGTGCAGTTCTTCGAAGTGCTGTCGTTGAACCTTAATCTTGCTTTCGTCCTTTCGGGCGGCTGCCAAATCATAGGCGAGCTGCATACGCAACCACGTTTCCGCCGTGCTGCCGAACGCCTTGGCCAGGCGAATCGCCATCTCCGGGCTGATGGCGGCCTTGCCGTTCACCACGTTGTTGAGGGCCTGCCGGGTGACGCCAAGAACCTTCGCGCCTTCCGTCACGGACAGGCCCAAAGGCTCAAGGCAGGCGGTTCTTATGCTTCGCCCGGGATGGGGTGGGTTCTTCATGGGCATGGTGTCTCTCCTTTCGTCACCTAGTGGTAATCAATCAGTTCAACATCGAACGCATCAGCGCCTTGAAAACGAAAAATGACGTGCCAATTGGCCCGCACCGTCACTGACCAGAAGCCGCTCAAATCACCTTTGAGCGGATGCAGGCGATAACCCGGAAGGTTAAGTGCCTGCGGCGCGTCGGCCTCATCGAGGCGGGCAAGAATGTCCTCAACCGTGTGCAGTAGATCGGGCCGTATCCCACTTCGGTCGCCGCGTTCGTATAGCCGTTTGAGGCCCCGGTGTTTGAAGCTCCTAATCACAAGGATACACCGTAAAGTGAAGCTTGTCACTTGTCAAGTGTGGATTCCTGCGGCGACATCCAGGGGGCCGCGCGGGGGGGACAGCAAACTTGGCGCGGACCTGTGTTGTTGATTCCGCGGCCCTCGAAGACGGCCGGTGCGAAAAGCCGCCCCGATAAATCAGGGCGCTACCAGGCTGGACCCCGATGTCCAAAAGGCCTTTCGCAGTAGGGGGACGGCTTGCCGTCCCCTCCGCGTGCATTGCCGCCGAACCAGGAAGGGTAGGGCAAGCCCTACCCCTACCTGGTGATCGAGTTGCGCAAGGTGGGAAGCTACAAGCGCAGAGATTACGGGTCGAACCGCGCCTGAGGTCATTTGACCCGGAGGTAGCCACGGTCAATTCCTCTTTGGAATTGACCGTGGGTTCGTCATCGAAGGAAAAGCCCACGGTCACGAGAGCAGTGACCGCTACCCGCTCCAGCCATCGGTCGAATGGAGTTCTTCGTACGCGCCGATGGCAGCGCCCTCCAAAGCTGGTAACAACTCGTCGAGGACATCGCAGAACTCGAAAATATTAAAGCGCAAGTGCGATCCGAGCAGGGCAGAACCTTTGGTGTCGATTGGGTATCGAAATGCGCAGGAGCGAGCATCGACCTCCTGAAACTCTGCGATGACCGCGCGGAACTCGTCAAGGGTGCGAAAGTGCTCAGTGCCGAGATCCCATTCCCAGCCGTAAGCGTCGAAGATGCGCTCCAATTCTCGCATTAGTTCGTCGAGCTTGTGCGTCTTGAGCAATTTTTGTCGGTCAACCTCTTGCTGCCCTTTGATTGAAAGCATGGGCGAGCCGACGAGAAGCACCGCTTTCATATACAACTCAAGAGCGTGTCGGTAGAGAAACACGACGGGATACGCTCGGAAATCCTCGGCCGGGTTTCCGTATAGCCCGAATTGTGGTTTCTTCCGGAGCGCTGCCACGGATTCTTTGGCGACGACGTGGAAAGCCTCTGCAAACTCGGTGAAGTCACGCTCTGAAGTGCCGTGCCAGTTCAGCACTACCGTCCCGTGCGGCCGACCATTGTCAACGAAAAGGTGCTTCTTTCTCACGACGATTCTCCCTTCAAAACCAGGCAATCGTACCGCGGACCTCATGATGATGTTCGCGGTTCTTGGGCGCGGTCATTGAGAAAAGCTGCGGAGGTTGAAAAACAGGCCTGCGCCATCCCCTAGATGAATTAGCGCTTGGGGCGATATTTTACGCTCCCAGCTTGAACGGTTTGCGCATCGTCGCAACACGGAAACGTTATTGTATCCGGGCCGGGGAACTTTCGGGGCTGTTTCCCTGGTTCATAGCAGGGGGTGTCGAGAAGCTGAAATTCTCCACCGCACTTCGGGCATGTCACGGTCGCAATAAGCAATTCCATTTCGTCTGCCACGCGCTCCTCCTGTCTGGGATTTTATCCTAGCGCAAAGTCATGCGCCGCAACGCCTCTCTTGCGACGGGTGGGGTCCGAAGAGCGGAACGTCCGTCCTTGCCACGCGCTGTTCGTCACTGATTCCCTTGCTGCAACAGCCGCTCGTAATTCTGCTTATGGTCCGCGTTCCTGGGGTCAAGCATGTATGCCGCGCGGTATTCCTTGAGAGCACCCTGCAGGTCGCCATTCTGCTCCAGTGCGAGGCCGAGGCCCAAGTGCACCTCGCCATCATTGGGGTTCAAGCGTAATGCTTCGCGAAACTCCGCGATCGCACCTTCCCGGTCGCCCTTGTGTCCGAGCGCCTCGCCGACTGCGGCGTGCGCCGCTGCGAGATTAGGATCCGAGCGCAGCGCCTCTCGTTCTTCAGCAATCATTCCATCCCAGTCGCCCTTGCTTCCAAGCGCAAAGCCGAGGTTGATATGCGCCGCATCATTATCGGGATTTAGTCGCAGCGCTTGGCGTTCTTCAGCGATTTCTCCATCCCGGTCGCCCTTGCCCGCGAGGACGTAGCCGAGGCTGACATGCGCCCAATCATTATTAGGGTTAAGTCGCAGTGCTTCGCGGGCTGCGAACGAGGCATCATCCCACTTCTTCTGGCAACCGAGGACATAGGTTAGGCTTACATAGAGGTCGACATTTTGAGAATCAAATAGCAACCCCGCGCGATATTCCTGCTCAGCCTCCGCGCAGTGCCCATTCTTTGCGAGTTCCGCTCCTCGCGCCACGTGCCGTCGAATTTCAGCTTGCCGAGCCTGCGCGGCGGGGTCAACGGTCGCGGGCTTCGTCACTTTGGCTGCCTTGAGTGCGCTAATTAGTTCGTCCTCACCACCGGCCAAGCGGACTTCCTGAAGGTAGTCATCCGTGGGCTCAAAGTCGATGCCCCGCTCTCTCACCAGCAACGCCACGCGGGTGCTCGTTACCTGCCCGGCGAGCAGCGCGAAAACCTGCACCTGGTTGAGCGGCTTCTTCGCGCTGGCTGGCTCGGGCCGCTTGGCCGCGCGCAGCGCTTTAAGAAATGCCTCGCTCGCGCCCGCGGCCTTTAGGCTTTGGAGAAAATCCTCCGCTGGCGCGAAATCAATTCCGCGCTGCTCGATCAGCTTCGCGCCCGACTCGTCTGCGAGTCCGTCCCGCACCAGGCCTTGCACCTGGTCTTGCGTGAAAGGCTTCTGTTGCGCCCAGGCAGACAGGGCAGAGACCAGCCCCATCGCCAGCATGAGAAGAGTCAGCGTTTTTCGGGATCTCATTCCACCCTCCCGAGCCTGTCGCGGACTGATACCCACCGTTCGTCATCCGCAGAGGAAAACGCCGCGGAGCATCTCGCCCTGCCGTTTGTGGGCGGAAAAATTCAGAGCGAGATTCTTCGCTCCGCTCCGCTGCGCTCAGAATGACAGCGGGTCGCGGGCGGCGGACCCATGCCGCCTTTTGGCGTATATGCGGTCATGGCAAACCCTTGCGCTACATCCTCAAGCCTTGGGCGGCGTCCTCGTCGGCATAAGCCGCCGCGATCTCGTGTGTCATCCCCGCCGCTTACTTCGCGTCTTCCGAGAGTCCAGCCATTTCTTTAGAGATTGAGGGCTTTCTCCCGATCGTTGCCCCGCCAACAAACCCGCAACGGTCAGATCTTCGTCCAGATCGGGCCAGTGGATGTAGGCGCCGTCTCCGAAGATTTCGAAATGATTGCGTTCCTGCGGCGTCCCATGCCAAAGACGGGGGAACCAGGCCAGAGGCACCATAATGGTCCGCCCATCCACCAGATCAATCGTTAGCTCTTCGTCGCTCACCTTTACCGATTTACCCCGGGGCTCCTGGACTTCAACGGCCAAAGAACTCATACCAGCTCCTCATTAGTCGTTCGCGATGCTCATCAACGAGCTTCAGAATTACATTCAGTTCCGCCCGGCTGAAGCCCCCGGCACGTTCAAGCGCCACGGGTTCAAGCCAGAATTTCGCCACCTTGTTCTCGCGTCGCACGTGGCTGTGCGGCGGTTCGCTCCTATCCAAAGAGACAAAGAAAAACCGATAGGAACGCATTCTGAGAACCGTCGGCATTGCTCTCTAATTCTATCCCTATGACTGTGATTTGCGCGAGCGAAAGCTAGCGTCCTGAGTTAGAAGTTCGCTAACGAAGTGTTGCAGTTTCGGGTAGCCGTTCCACAGCCCCGGCAGGGGTCCTGCAAGGCGGGATCGGCCCTTCGGGCCTTTGCCCCGTGTTACCTCAATGCTTCCTCGGCGGCCTTGGCTTTTTCCGCGCGGGCGAGACCTTCGCGCGCCGCGCTGTTATTCGCCGGCTGGCGCAGAGCGAGATTCTTCGCTTCGCTCAGAATGACAGCAAGGAGGCGTTTTCGCGCAGCCTGTGAAGCCCCCGGCACGTTCAAGCGCCACGGGTTCAAGCCAGAATTTCGCCACCTTGTTCTCGCGTCGCACGTGGCTGTGCAGTGGTTCCTGCCGGATTCCTACGTCAACCTTGGGATTGTTCGTCCAGCTTGGGCAGGAGCCTCTCGTCCTCAGGCTTCTCTCGCAGATGCAAGATGGCCTCCGCGGCGATGCGCGCGGCATCCGGAAAAGCATGCCGGAGCGCGTTGCTGCGTAGTTGCTCAAGTTCTTCCGTCCGTCGAAGCAGGTGGTCGATCCGAGTTGCGAGCTCACCGGGCCGCTTTACCCAGTAACCTGTATGCCAACATTCTTCAATCAATTGGCAGAATCGGCGTTCGTTGCCGGGGAGGGCGTCGAACACCACGATCGGTAATCCGCAGTTCAGAGACTCAGCCACGATGGCGCCCCCGGCACGGCTGACAAGCAAGTGAGCCGCCGCCATCCATTGGTGCATGTTGTCCACCCAGCTTAGAACCCGCGCGTGGGCCATCCCCGCGGTAAGTCGCAGAAGTTCTTTTCGAAGGCTTTCGTCACGCCGGGAGATGAAAACTACCTGGAAGGGTTGCTGAACCTTCTGGAGTTCGGATACAACCTCCCGCGGTTTTCCTTTTCCCGACCCACCGAAATTGACCAGGAGCAGAGGAAGATTCTGTTGAAGTCCGAGGCGCGCGCGCAGCGCTGGCCGATTGGAACACGAGCCGAATGCCGGGTCCACGGGGACTCCGCATTCGAGGATCCTTTCCGGCGGCACGCCCAGGCTTCTGATCTGGGCAGCAACTTCCCCGGGATAGGATACGAACAGATCAACCTCCGGCTGTGCCCATGGCCGCTCATAGGCGAAGGTCTGCATGGCGACCAGAGAATACTGGGCCCCGGTTTCGCGCTTGTGTATGACGGCGATCTCCCCGAGGCCGACTTCGGTGGCAGCGACCACGTCGGGCGCAAAAGCTTCGATGTATCGGAACAACGGGCGGGCGCCCAACCGATAAAGCCACCATGGCCCGCTGGTTTCACCCCCAAACTGGTGGCTCTCGATGTAATCCCAAAGTCCTGGCCAGTATTTCAGTGGGATCTCGTACAAGTTGTAATAGGCCCGAAACCACGGTGCGCAATGCGCCAGCGCATCCACAACCTCCACTTTGAGGTTCGGCCGCAAATGGAGAAGGCCCTTTTCGAGTGCGCGCGAGATCTGCACGTGAGTTAACCCATGGTGCAGAGTGAGAATGAGAACCCGAGGGCGCTGACCGTCGGTAGGTTTAAGCATTTGAGTTCTTAAGGAGTCCCGGCAACCTGCAATGCTGTTCACTCAGGCTTTGTCAACCATGGTCAGGTTCGCTCCCGCGCATCTTGCATCGGCTGCTTCTCGGCGTCGGCAGATTCAGCCGAAGGCAACCCGGCGGTGTGGTAAGAGGATGGATTGCGAGTGCTCCGCCAATTGACTCGTGGCAGCAAAGTGTCTCCTCTCACCCTGTCCCGGTATCGAATTACAACATCCATGATTGAATCGAGCAGAACATCGGAGAGATTATGGGGGACCAAGCCCAGATCAAGCAGCTTGCTATGCTTGGCATTGTAATAGTGAATCTCTGCCTCGACCCGCGGGTCAGGCAGATGGTCGATAGTGACTTGAAGCCCTTTGCGACTGCCGGTCCGTTGCACCAAGTTGGCCAGATCAAGGACGCTGAACTGCTCGGTGAATTGGTTGAAGACCCGATACTCACCGGGTTGAGGCGGTTTCAGGATGGCGAGCTCGATACACCGAAGCGTGTCGCGAATATCCAGGAAGCCGCGGGTTTGCCCGCCTCGGCCATATACGGTGAGCGGCCTTCCTGTCGCGGCCTCCACACAGTACCGGTTCAGGACGGTGCCCCAGATACCGTCGTAATCAAAGCGCGTGGCCAAGCCGTCATCGAGGACCGTTTCGTCCGTTTTCACACCGTACACGACACCTTGGTTAAGGTCCGTCGAGCTAATCCCCCAGATCTTGCAGGCGAAAATGATGTTGTGAGAATCATGAGCCTTTGACAAGTGATAGAAGGAACCCGGTTGCTTCGGGTAGGGAAGGACATCCTTCCGGCCGTTGTGCGTAATCTCGATGAATCCCTCTTCGATGTCGATGTTGGGGGTTCCGTATTCCCCCATGGTGCCGAGCTTGACGAGGTGCGCCTTGGGGCTGAACTCCTTCAGGGCATAAAGCAGGTTCAGGGTGCCGACGACGTTGTTGGTTTGGGTGAATACGGCATGCTCGCGATCGATCATGGAATACGGGGCGCTGCGCTGCTCGCCAAAATGCACCACTGCGTCGGGGGAGAACCGGGGCATGATTTCAGCGAGGAAATCGTAATCCTGGACGTCCCCGATGTAAGTCTCGATTTGGCGACCGGTTAACTTCTTCCACAGAGCAACACGCTCGGGCAAAATCTGGATCGGCGTCAAACTATGGGTTCCACAGTCCAGGTCCCAGGCGCGCCGGGCAAGATTGTCGACAATACCAACACGATGGCCCTGCCTCGACAGGTACATTGACTGCGGCCAACCCAGATACCCGTCCCCACCCACTACGAGAATATTCATTGATCGCGGCTCCTCAATGCAGACGTTTGGCACCAACTCTTAGTGCAACCAGCGCTTTTCCCAACAAAAACACCCTCCCCGTTCGAGGCCAGGATTGGGGGGAGACTAGAATTTTCTTGGCTTCGCGCCCCCTGGGATTTTGCTGAACTCTGCCTCATGAGGGGTTCCCCCAGCGCATTCTCTCCCCGAAACGGTCCGGACTACCGTCAACTTTAATCATTGACGTTTCAAAGGGCGGCCTTGGTTACATGATCTCCCGGCCCGTGGGACTCTACCGCGTTCTCGGGAGCTTCGCAATGGAATTGCTTAATTGGAATTGCTTAATTGGTAGTGGGTCAGTCTGATTTCCACAGCGGTTCTAATCAGCGGGGGTTTGGATTCTTCGGGGTCTTAGACTTGTCCGTTGGCCAGGTCAGTTGCACCGCGACTGTGGCAATGAGGGTAAGGAAAACGCCTGCAAGCTGAGGATGTGAGGGCCAGACCATTCTTGTCAAGCCAAGTTTCCAGGCCCAAAAGCCTACCGCCGTTCCGATCAAACTCGCCATTAGTGTAATCTTCCAAGTTGTCATGAACTCCCCTTCAGATCTCCATACTTTTTATCTGGCTGCTTGCGCTTTTCCATTCGCCCTGAATCATATCAGAACCGGAGAGGAGCGGCGAAGGTCCTCCAAGTTAAAAAACCTACTGCCCAAACTTACCCTTGTCAGTTCAGGCAATTCCATGTTCCAGATTCTGTGCCGCCGAACTGGCACTCGCGGCGCTTTACATTCTCTGTCCGACCGCATAACATCGCCGGTCGCTCTTATGGACCTACTTATCCTCGGCGCTGGCATGGGAATGGTGGGAGGGATGCTTCCCAACCCTCTGCAGATGATTGCCCTGACGCAGGTGGGATTGGGCCGCTGGGCGCGCGCCATCTTCGTCCTGATCGTGCCGCCCCTCGTGGTCGATGCCGCCTTTCTCTTCGTGACTTTGTTGTTCTTCCGGTTCATCCCCTTTGGCATCGTCCACTATGTTGCGTATGTGGGGGGCTTGGTGTTGATAGGCTTTGCCAGCCACGCACTCTGGGGATTGCGCCGCAAAACGCAGGAAGAAATGGCGAGTTCTGCAGGGTATACGATCGCGGGTGTTTCCGCTGCCACGCTGGCGGAGGTGGCCGCACCAGGCACCTGGATCTATTGGGGCACCATTGCCGGGCCCATCCTGGCGGAAGGTCGGGTTCGTGGCTACGGGCACGTGGTCCCTTTTTTTGTCGGGGGCTTGGTGGGATTTTATGGGGCCGCGGTGTTTTCCACGTTCCTCCTGGCCTGGGGCGCTGGTCTGCACAAGGCTTTCAAACAACACATCTTCCTGACTGCGAATGTCCTGCTATTGTTGATAGGAATCTCCTATCTCGTGCGCGCCTACCTGGGGTAGCCCTCGTGGTCCGATTTGTAACTGGTGGCCATGTTGTTTCGAGCGCCTTGATAAGCCAAATTGTAACAGATTCCCACCCGCAGCGAAGGACCGGGATTTGCGATGCTCTCCGCCCAAGCGGGCAGGCGCCTATCAATACACGACGTCGAGAGATAGGTCGTAGAAGCGATGCTGGAAGCCGGCGTAGCTGCCGAAGTAGGGTGACGTTACGGTGTTGTATACATCGCGGTAGTTACCGTGGTTTGTGACATTGAAGATGCGGACCGAGCCCCGCAGGGCGTGTGTACGCACCCAGGGAATGAAAGGAATCTGGAAATCTTTGGAGACCTGCACATCAAGAGAAACGAAGGCGGGGAAGCGGAGGCTGTTGGGGGGGCCCACGTAATTCTGCAAAGCGCTGTAAAGGGAATAAGGGAAGCCCGAGTGCCAATCGAGCAGCGGGCTGACGATGAACTTCTGCGGAAGCTTGAAGCGCCCCCAGGCCACCAGGCGGTCGGTGACGTTGGTGGGGAGCGTGCCGAACAGATTCGGTTGGATAACCGGCTGCTCGTAGGGAACGTAGACGGAGGCCATGGTGTTCAGGTCGCCGCGCGCCTGGCTATTGACGTAGGAAATATTGAAGTCCGCCTTATCGGAAGGCCGCAGGCGCAGCGTGGCTTCAAACTCGTGGTAGCGCGACGCGCCCAGGTTCGAAAGCAGTAACAAGCCACTGGTCGGCGAAAGGGCTACGGGATTGACAGTGAACTCATTATAGGTGCGGCTGGTCAGGAAGCTGACGCGCGCGATGATGTCACGGCGTATTTCCTGATCGAATTCCGCATTCCATGTGAAGTTGTAGGGTGTGCTTCCAAGGTGCGCTTCGGAGGGAACAACCTCACTGCCACCTTCCTTAAACTCCTCGTAAAAGGGGCGGTAGACGATGGGAGGACCAAGCGCCACTCCGTTCGTGTCGAAAAGGGTAACTTGCCGGGTGGGGTTCTGGGTGTAATCTCCGGCGAGAAGTGGCAAGCGGTCATAGAAGATGCCGGCGCCGCCCCGGAAAATCGTCTTGCCCTTCTTGCGTGGCGAGAACACGAAGCCCCCGCGCGGCGAAATGGCCGCGGGTTCACCGAGTGTCTGGCCGGAAAACCGCAGTCCGTAATCGATGGAAAGGTAGTCGTTAAAAGTCCAGTGGTCCTGGGCAAAGGCGGCGAGTTCCGTGTCGGAGGTGGTGAGTTGGCCGGCGGGCCCAAAATCAATTTCCTCGGCCAAGGAGTTGTCGGCCCGCAGCAGTTGCACGGGGTGGTAAATACTGGTTCCCTGATAGGCGCGGTGGACGACGCCGCCCCCCACTGTGAAATCGTGCTGGCCGAGCCAGTGTTTGCGAGGGAGTAGGTAGCTTTCCTGTGCCTCCTGCTGAGCGCTACTGCGTGTCCAAGCGTTGAAGAAGTTGCCCTCCCAGCCCGTGGGAGTTATCAGCAAGTCCTGCGCGCCTTGGCCGTGCGAGTAGCTGTCAAAATCCGTGAATTGCGCCAGGGTGGTCAATATCCCGCCGCCTTTGAACAGATAGTGATCGTGCGCCCCGATCGAGTAACCGCTCTGGCCGTAGTCGGCGGAAGCCGTCTGCGGAATGAGGGAATCGATATTGTCAAACTGCCGCCGCACGGGGAAAAATTTGACGTCGACACTGGTCAAGTGCTGGGGCGAAAAGGTGTAATAGAAATCCGAGAAGGAAGTCCATCCCTGCTTACGGGTTTCGTTGTTCGGCCAAGCCAAGCCCCGGACGGGCTGATCGGAGTAGTCGTAGGTGAAGGCTTCGGAAAAGGTGAACTTATCCCCCATCAATGGCCCCGAGAAGTAAAGGCGCGGGGTGTCGCTCTCAATTCCCACCCAGTGTCCGGAACGGAAACGCGGTGTGGGCACAAAATCATTCAGCTCATACTCCCATTTGCTCGCGGGTGCTTTGGTTTGGACGGTCGTAAGCCCGCCGGAAAAACGCCCGTACTCGACCTGGTAGGCGCTCTTGAAAACGTCCACCGATTCCACCGCGTCGAGGGGAACGTCAATGGAAAAGCTGCCTGTCACCGGATCAACCGTTTCGGCGGAATCCACCAGCAGCGTTCCCTGGTTCTCAATGGCGCCCTTGATTGCGAGCCTGCCATCTGGGGTGCGAATTACACCCGGAATCATCGGCAACGCGGCTGTGAACTTCTGCACAACGAGGGGCAGGGATTTGATCTGCTGGTTGCTAAGGGTCGCGGGCGGAGCCGCCGCTTGCGCTGTGGCCTTGGGGGCTTGGGCAGTAACTTCCACCTTCTGGTGGACCACAACCTCGTAAGGAAGCTCGATCTGGAGGGTTATGAGTTCTTCGTTTTCGGTAACTTGGATGTCCGTCTTGGCGACCGGTTCGTAACCCACCGAGGCACAGGTCACCCCGTAGGTTCCTGGAATTAGCCCGCTAAACTCGAAAATCCCTTTATCACCAGTAGTTACACGACGCCCCTGCTCGGGCAGAGTTCGCCCCCGCAAGGTGCAGACCGCGCCCGCAATGGGTGCGCTGTTCTGGTCTACAACTTCTCCTCGAAGTTTCTGGGTGCCAGGAAGGGCCCCTTGAGCAGTGAATGGGACGCCCAAGATAAGCAGCAGGGCCAAGCCGACACGCTGTAAGCGTAGCCAATTGTGAAACATCAATTACTTCGGATGCGCAGAATTCGCCCGCGTCTACTATGAATTATACTTTGAATTGTCGCAGCAACGCCACCCCGAATCTCAAGCGAGTCGCGGGGCATTGCGGTTTTTCTGCCTACATAACGTCTCCAAATTATCAGATGCGCATTTTTCGGCCGAGGTAACAGAATTTCGCCGCCTTAGGATATAGGGGCTGGTTGGCGGGCTGTCTTCCACTGGTCGGGAAGCAACTCGGCCGGGCGGCTTTGAGGATGGCGGCTGATACGTCGAAGAGGTCGGGTAGGTAGGCGAAGGGGTCGGGCGTGAGGCGCTTGCAGGTGGCGGTGAGACTGGTGAGTATGGCGGAAGGAGTCAGAATAAAGGGCATCAGGTCCGTACTTCGGGGTTCAGGCGAACCCATGGCCTTTCATGCTATATTGAGAGCTTGTCTGGCGCGAGAAACCGGAAACAGGCGTGCATGGCCGCGCGAGGGCTCCTGTCACCGGACTCCCAAAGGATGCCGCGCAGGCTGGCGTCCCATGGAAGCTTTGTGCCGCACTTGTCCGCCTATTCAATAACCATTAGCCTCGAGCGGGAGCGGAAGTCTTAATGGAACAGAAGTGTCAGGAAGCGAGCGGCGAGGATCGCCGTCAGTACGTCAACTTCGCCTTCTACAAGGTCGACCCGGTGTGGCGGCGGCTGCCGGCAGAAGAGCGCAAGAAGGGGAAGAGTGAGTTTGTTGAGGTTGTGAAGAGCTACGAACAAGATATGCTCGTGGTCGCGTATTCGCTGGTGGGCATCCGCGGCGATTGTGACTTCATGCTCTGGCGCATTGGCAACGACCCGCTGAAGCTTCAGGAAATGAGCGCACAACTTCTGGCCACGGAGCTCGGCAAGTACCTGACCACCCCCTATTCCTACTTGTCGATGACCAAGCGCTCCGTTTACGTGGATAAGCACACGCACCAGGGCCAGGAGGGAACTCGCCTACGACTGGTCCCCGGCCAGTTCAAGTACCTGTTCGTTTACCCGTTCGTCAAAAGCAAGGCTTGGTACCGGCTAACTAAACATGCCCGCCAAGGTATGATGGACGAACATATCGAAATCGGCCACAAGTATCCGACGGTGAGGCTGAACACCACTTATTCGTTCGGGCTCGACGACCAGGAGTTTGTCGTGGCGTTTGAAAGTGACAAGCCCGAGCACTTTGTGGATCTGGTGATGGAACTTCGCCACAGCGAGGCTACCAGTTATACCCTGCGTGACACGCCCACGTTCACCTGCATCCATCGTGAACTGGCGGAAGTCTTGGACCTCCTTGGAGGGTAGGCGGAGCGACCATGCCCAGCAAAGCCAAGTCGATCAAAAACCAAGCGAGAGCCAAGCCGAAGACGGACTATGCTTCGCCCGAACGCCTCGAGAAGATCTTTTCGGCGCTGGACCAACTCTTTCCTCAAGCCCAGTGCGCCCTGCGGCATGAGAATGCCTTCCAACTCCTCGTGGCCACCATACTCTCCGCCCAGTGCACCGACGAGAGGGTGAACAAGGTCACGCCCGGACTGTTCCAGAAATACCCCACCCCGCAAGACTTTGCCGCATTGCCGCAGCCGGTTCTGGAAGAGGAAATCCGCTCCACGGGGTTCTTCCGCAACAAGGCCAAGAACATTATTGGAACGGCCAAGAAGCTGGTGACCGATTTTGGCGCCAAGGTCCCCAGGACAATGGAGGAAATGCTGACCCTGCCGGGCGTGGCGCGAAAGACAGCCAACGTGGTGCTGGGCACTGCCTATGGCATACCCACGGGCGTGGTCGTGGACACCCACGTTTTCCGCATCGCAAATCGGCTGAAGCTCTCAACCCAGAACACTCCGGAGAAAGTCGAGCAGGATCTGATCAAGCTTGTGCCGCGTGAACGATGGATATCCTTTGGCCACCAGGTGATTTGGTTTGGAAGAAAGGTCTGCCAGGCGCGCAAGCCTCGGTGCGCGGAGTGCCCGCTCGAGTCCATCTGCGACTCACGTGAGAAAACAGTCTGATTAACTTGCCGTCCCGCGCTTCGCCATGGCGCGGGCAAGTTCGGGTGGAGGATTGAACGTCACTTTTTCTTCCACCGGCTCAATTTCCTCGACCTGTTCCACTCCCAAACCCTTGAAGTAGGCAACCACGTCCTGAACGAGGTGCTCAGGAGCCGAGGCGCCGGCGGTGATGCCGACGCATTGAACCTTTTCGAGCCAGGCAGGGTCAATCTTCGACGCGTCTTCGATAAGGTAAGCGCGTGCTCCCGACATCTCGGCGACTTCTCGAAGACGCCTGGAATTAGAACTATTGTCGGAGCCGAGAACCAGGATCACCTCCGCTTCCTTGGCCAGAAGCTTGACCGCCCATTGCCGGTTCTGAGTGGCGTAACAGATGTCGTCACTGGGAGGGCTGACCAGTTTGGGGAAGCGCCGCCGGAGAACCTCAATGATCTCGCGGGTGTCGTCAACCCCGAGCGTCGTTTGCGTGGTGACGGCGACACGATCGGGATCCGAAACCTGAACTTTTTCTGCCTCTTCCACGCTGCCGACTAACTGGGTGTGCTCCGGAGCTTCACCCATGGTCCCAACAATCTCCTCATGCCCCGCGTGCCCCACGAGAACAATGGAGCGGCCCTCTCTTGCAAATCGGAGAGCCTCCGTATGAACTTTGGTAACCAGAGGGCAGGTGGCATCAATTACTCGCAGATGTCTTGCCTCAGCCCGGGCTCGGACCGCCGGCGAAACACCGTGGGCGCTGAAAATGACCACTGCCCCTGCCGGGACCTGGTCAATCTCATCCACAAAGACGGCTCCCTTGGCGGCGAGAGACTGGATCACGTGCTTGTTATGGACAATCTCCCTGCGCACATAAACGGGGGCTTGGAAAAGCTCGAGGGCCATGTGAACCACGTCAATAGCCCGATCCACACCAGCGCAGAATCCGCGCGGCTTGGCGAGCAAGACCTTCTTGAGTTTCATACCAACTCGCTTTTGTGCCCTCTTACGGGGGAGCAATCCTTCACCACTTGTAATGCTAGCAGATTCCCTATAGCGCGTCAAAAGCGCCACGCATGGTAGTTGTAGCGGCGAGTTCACCTCGCCAAATGGCGGCGTAAAGCCGCCTCTACATCGAACTGACCTGCTATCCGATGCACGGCTGTCATTATCAGGTCACAATATCCTCGCCGCCATCTACACGGATGACATTACCCGTAATCCAATGGGTGCGGTCGTCCATCAAGGCGACGATGGCGGAGGCCACATCTTCGGGTGTAGTCAGGCGCCCTCCAGGGTTCCGCATTCGGGCAAACTCTGCCAGCTTATCGATTCCAGGGATCTTGCTCGAACCAGGGGTAAGAGTCACGCCCGCCTGGATGGCGTTGGCGGTGATACCGTGAGGCATCAGTTCGTAGGCCAGTTGGCGGATGTGGGACTCGAGGACCGCCTTGGCCGCTGAGACAGGGCCATAACTCGGAATCACGCTGTGCCCGCCCGCGCTCGTCATGGCGTAAATGCGGCTGCCGCGCCCCAGCATCTTCCGGCGAAACATATCCTGGACCCAGTAGACAAGATTGTTCCCCATGACATCCACCGTCATGTCCATTTGCATCTGGGTCATTTCATCTTCGGGAGAATCCGCGAGGTAGGCTTTCAGCGACCCGAAGGCGACGGAATGAAGAAAGACTTTGATGAAGTTGCCGCCGCCTTTCTTGCTCCAGTATTCTTGCATCCGGTTCAAAGCTTCCGTGCGCTTGGCAGGGTCCGCAGCATTTATATTGAAGAACAGGACGTCCCGGCCAGCGTCCCGAATGCTCTCCATAACCTGCTCAACCTGAGGCATATTGGAGCGCCGATCAAAATGCACACCGAAAATGTTCAGCCCGGCGCGCGCGAGCTCGAGGCTTGTAGCAGCGCCGAAACCGCTCGATGAACCGACAATCAGCCCCCAGGGCGTGGGTCCTGTTTCCGTCATATTTGTTTTTCTCCGTTACTGAGATTGCCCTTAACTGGAATTTCTCATCACGAACGGGGAAGGGCGGGGTTTTAACCCCGCCGTTACCAACGCCTGTGATTATTTCCCTATCTCGCGCCCCGCGCAGTGCCGCAGGCGCGGGACTGCGCGGGGCGCGAGACGTACAGAAGATTCGGAGCTGGCTTGCGGCGGGGTTAAAACCCCGCCCTTCCGGTCGCCCGACTCAAAACGGCAGAGCGTGGTGCGAGACGCGGGCTACCCTTCCAGGCGCTCGACCGTGATTCGACGTTCATCGCGCCCCAGGTGTTCCAAGCGGATTCGGATGCAGGGTCGCGGAATATCCTCACCGAACTTCTCCCCCCACTCAATGAGGACTGTCGTGTCCGGGCCCTGCAAATCGTCCAGCCCCAGCGTAGCCAGGTCACGCCCCCCCTCAATGCGGTAAAGGTCCACGTGGTAAATCTTGCCTTCAGGACCGTACTCATGCACCAGCGTGAATGAGGGGCTTGTCACTTCTTCCTCAGGGATGGAAGCCAGGCTGGCCAAGATCCCCTTCGCCAGCGTCGTCTTGCCGCTTCCCAATTCTCCTTCCAACAATACCATGCAAGGTGGCTGGACTTCCTTAGCCAACTCGCGTCCGAAATTCACTGTCTCCTCGGGCGAATGGGTGACCCGTTGGGCAAGAGCTCTCGCAGGGAGTAGCATTGACCGAACCTTAGTGACGAGTGATGAGTGACAAGTGACGAGCAAGAACAATTCGCGAGCGTTGGTTGTTGGCTCGTTACTCGTTACTTCCTACAAGTGAAAAGCAAAAGCAGTTGAGGTGGGTTGGTGGCTTGTCACTTGTCACTCATCACTCGTCACTGCCCTGTACGCCCGCGGCAACGCACCGAGCAAATCACCTGCGATAAGTGAAGCCTGCCCCAGTTCTTTCGCCACCAAGTCTCCCGCCAAGCCGTGCAGGTATACGGCCGCCGCTGCAACCTCGCTCATCGGCCGATCATGATATTGTGCCACAAGCCCCGCAATCAGGCCCGTTAGAACGTCACCTGTCCCACCGGTGGCCATCCCGGGATTGCCCGTCGGGTTCACCCAAACCGTCCCGTCAGGCGCGGCCGTAAGGGTGCGAAAGCCCTTCAACACGAGGTTCACCTGGTGCTTCTGGGCGAACTCACGCGCGCTCTCGACACGGTGCGCTTGGATTTCCGTAGTTCTTAAGCCCGCAAGGCGGCTCATTTCGCCGGGGTGGGGCGTCAATACAGCGTCCGGTAAATCACCCCCGGTGTGGAAGGTATGCATGCAGCCCGCGAAGGCGTTCAAACCATCGGCGTCCAAGACTACGGGGATGCGACGACGGTTTACCAGGGTGCGGACCAATTCCGCCGTTTCGGGGACACTGCCCATCCCCGGACCGAGGGCCAGAACGGACTTACCTTCCAGCAACTTGTCCAACCGCCCCTGCTCGAGCGCGCGCAGCGCAATCGTGCCCGCCTCTGTTTCCGGAAGCGGCTCCGTCATGTATTCCATTCCCAGCGACGCGACAATGGGCAAAGCGCTTGCGGCGGTGGCCACGGTCACAAGCCCCGCCCCAGCCCGCAAAGCGGCCATGGCAGCCAGCGCGGCTGCCCCGGTCTTCCCTACCGACCCGGCCAGAATCAGGACGTGGCCAAAATTGCCTTTGTGAGCGCCGGGCTTTCGAGGCCGCGCGATCCAGGCAAAGTCTTCGCGGCAGGCCAAGCTCAAGAAGAGTTCCGAATCGCTTTCGAGTGCCTCGGGCGGTGTTCCAATTTGCCCGAGGACCCATTCCCCTACACGTTCACACGCCGGTGGAAAGACATGTGCAATTTTCGGCGCGGTGAAGGTGACGGAAAAGCCGGCACGCATGTGCTCGCCGATCAACTCCCCCGTGTCGGCTGAGATGCCGGAAGGCAAATCCACCGCCACCACCTGCGCGGCGGCCAATTCCGTGTTGACCTCGCGAACTACTTCCAGGAGCAGGCCTCCCAGCGGCTTGGAGAGCCCCGTTCCCAGAAGCGCGTCAACCAACAACGTCGTGCCTTTCAGGCTCAGCTTGATGCGTTGCCAAGCTTCGGGACTTTCGACGACCTCGGGCATCGCCGAAATCGCCAGCCGCTCGAGGTTGACGGCCGCGTCGCCTTGCACCTTCTGGGGGTCCGCGAACAGGACCACCCTTGGCTTCAGCCCTTTATCGCGCAGCAATCGGGCCACCACGAGGCCGTCGCCGCCGTTATTTCCCTGCCCGCACAGAATGACGATCCGTTGCTGCTCCAGTGGGGCAAAGCGCTCCTCAAGATACTCCACCACACCTCGTCCGGCGTTTTCCATTAGCGTTAGGCTCGGAACAGCGTAGCGCTCGGTGGTCAGCCGGTCGATGCGTTGCATCTGTGCAGCAGTAAGGATTTTCATCGTAAGAAACTATTGTTGTCAGTTTTCAGTTATCAGTTCTCAGTCGTCAGTCGTCCCGCCGCAGCGGGTCCGTTGCCCCCTTTCGGCCCCCTGGAGCACTAATTCTCATTTCCCTCTCAGGCCGCGAACATTTCTCTGTGTGCTCCTTGATCAGAGGAGCCTCAACACAGAGACCACTGAGATCCTCCGTGTTCTCTGTGTTATAGCTTGAAAGGTACAGAGGACACTGAGAATCTCGTCTTGGTCGCAGCCACCGGCCGCGTCGTGCCGTCCGGCTTGCAATCAACCACGGACCACGGACAGCCCCTAAAGCATCCAGCCACCGCTCACGCTAAGAACCTGACCGGTAATGAAGGAGGCTTCCTCGGAAGCGAAGAACTTGACAGCCTCCGCGATGTCGCGGCCGGTGGCGGGACGGCCCACCGGGAACCTGGCGTCTATCAACTTCTCTGCTTCCTCCAGGGATAATGCCTTTTCGTCGATTACCGGCGGGTTTACAACGTTCACGGTAATTCCGTTGCGTGCCTCTTCCAGCGCCACGGAGCGCGAAAAGGCCACCAGCCCAGCTTTGGCTGCCGAGTAGGCTGAGATCTTGGCTTGTCCGAAGGCCCGCTCCGCTCCCACAGCCCCCAGGTTGATAATTCGTCCCCAATGCTTCTGCCGCATTACGGGCACGGAAAACTTGGTCGTGTAAAACACACTGAAGAGGTTTGAGGCGACCACGGAGTGCCATTCCTCTGGGGTCGACTCCACAACCGGTTTCCAATCGAACACACCCACACTGTTGACCAGAATATCCAGATGCCCAAATCGGTTGACGATCGCCTCAATCAATTCCGCCACGCGCGCGGAGTTTGTAACGTCAGTCGGGAAAACTACCCCTTCGGCTCCCACGCGGCGCAATTCGTCGACAACTTTTTGAGCGCCCAATTTATTAGTTCGGTAGCTGATGGCTACACGAACCCCCGCCCGGCCCAAAGCGAAGGCAATCTCCCTCCCGATGCCTCGCGAGGCGCCGGTTACCAAGGCCACACGGTTCCGCAGAGACAACCTACAACTCCTTGAATCAAAGGTAGGGCCGACCCCGCGAGGCGGGGTCGGCCTTTGGCCGGGGCGAGCCCCGGCCCTACTCCGGATGCCAGGCGCGGAGCTCTTGGCTAGCTGCCCCAGTCTATCGAACTTCCACGGGTTGGGCAATGTGCCGTGACCCGGGCTCACTCCGAAGCCTTCGCGACAACCAGCGTCATATCATCCTGGAGTTCAGGGCTTCCGGTCCAATCACTCACACTGCGATAGATTTCTTCCACAAGGATCTGGGGCGAAGCGTTCCGGGCGCGGCGCACCACCTCCAGCATGCGGTCTTCCCCGAACTCCTCGCCGTAAATGTTCTCGGGTTCAGTAATCCCATCGGTGAAGGCCAGAAGCAGGTCCCCCGGCTGAATTTGAATTTCCGCCTGCTCGTAGGCAAGCGGAGAGAAAAGGCCGACCACCGTACCGCCCTCCCTAAGCCGCTCGACCTTCCCGCGGCGGAGCAATACAGGAGGCAGGTGACCTGCATTCGTGTATGTCAAGGTGCGGGTTGAAGCGTCGTACACACCAAAAAAGAAGGTCACATATTTTTCCCGGGGAGTGTTCTCATAAAATTGGAGATTCAGCCTGCTGACCACCGCTGCGGTCGAAAGAGCCAATGTGTGAGAACCGCTCGTGGGCCCGAAGCCATCGTAGAACTGCGCGCGAAGAGCAGACTGGATGGCTGCCATGAGCAGGGCTGCCGAAATCCCTTTCCCACTGACATCCCCGAGCACCAAACAAACCCTGTTTTCGCCCAGCTTGAGGAAGTCGTAATAATCGCCGCTGACCGAGCGCGCCGCCTTGCAGACTCCATAAAGCGCCAGGCCTGGAACTTCCGGCGCAGACCGGGGAAACAACTGTGCCTGGACCTCGCGCGCAATCTCGAGCTCGCTTTCAAGACGAAGTTTCTCCTCGGATTCCCGCAGCAGGCGCTCCACCGAGGCTGTCATGCTGTCAAAGGCTTCCCCCAGCGCGCTGATCTGGTCATTTGAAGGAACCAGGATGCGATACGAGAAATCACCCTTCTTCACTCGCTCCGTAGCGTTATAAAGCTTGTCTACCGTATGAGTGATCGAACGTGTCAAGCGGACTCCAATGAAGAGCGCGACGCCTTCGATAACGAGGAAGACAACGGCGATTGCTTTGAACACGAATACATAGACTTCGGAAAACTCTCCCAGCGTCTCAAGAGGGCGTCGACTCAGGGCTATGACTCTCGAGCTGACATAAACGAATGCCGGCGCGGTCAACTTCTGTTGCGTCCCGCCCTCCCAGGAAACCGGGTCCAGTGACGAAGCCCCCCTCACAATGAAGTCAAACCGACTTACAGGTTCCGGAAGCTTCAGATTCTTCGAGTATATGCTCCCTGAGAGGGCGAAGTCTCCCTCAGAGGTGCTCAAAACCAAGGGTGGTTTCGAGCTTGGCAGACCCGATTCCGTTTGCACAGGCCGCCCCGTTACCACCCCGACCGGTCCGATGCCCTCTCCCACCATATCCAGCAGTTCCGGCGTGATGGGTTGGGACAGGATAGCAACCAGACTGCCCGCTGCCGTAGGGCCGCGCTCGATGGAACGCAACGCGAGATGACCCCTGTCCATTACAATCCCTGCGAACTCCTCCTGCTTGAACCAAGCGGGAATCGTCAGAGGGGATTGGATTTTGGTTCCGTCCAAGCGAAACGCTCGAACTTGCGATCCAACCCGAAGGGTTATCTCCAGACCCGGATAACTTGCGGCGTGCTGATGCAACTCCTTGACGTAGAAGTTCCGCAGCCCGTCCAGCGTCTCCGCCGCCCTGGAAGTACTATTCAGTTGGTCTTCGTGAGCCACAGCACGATTAACTTGCAGTAGCTCATCGAAGTGCTCGCCCAAGTTCGAAGCGACAAGAAACGCAGCGAATTGACCGCTAACAATGTAAATGCCCAGCCACACCAGAAACACAATCAAGACGATGGGGACAATAGCGATAAATACATAAGTAACAACCAGCCGCCGGCGGAGCCGCCAGAGCAAGCGGCGCCGGATGAATATCACGAGCCGCCCCAGATAGTAAACGCCGCAGGGTATAGCCGCGAGCCAGAACAAAGCCCAAAGCGCTGCCGGAGCACCGCTGGAGAGCCGATCCACACTCCACAAGGCAGCCCCGTAAGCCAACACCCACACGGTGAAACGCGCCATGCGGTGCGTGCGGTATTCCCGAAGAAGAGCTTTGGCTAACGCAGTGAACATAAGCAGAAACCCTGCGCTGTTCGTAGCGCCCGTCCCGCCGAGGCGGGACGGGCAAACCTTTGAAACCTAAACTGCCGGGCTAAAGCCCGCCTCTACGAACTACTTGGACGCGGCAGCTTGCTCGAGCTCGCGCCGCCTTTCCCGGTTTTGCAGGACACTGCGCCGGCGACCGTAACCAAAGTAAACACAAAGACCAATCGCCATCCAAATGAACAAACGCAACCAAGTGTCGCCGGGAAGTCCCGCCATTTGTGCCAAGCAAACAATCATCCCCATGGGTCCGACGAACCACACGAAGGGTGTGCGGAAAGGCCGGCGAATCTCGGGGTGCATTCTGCGCATTCCCATCACCGATCCCGACACAATGACAAAAGCCAGCAGCGTCCCAATGCTGACCAACTCGCCCACAATTCTCAGGGGCAAGAGCCCCCCTGCCAAGGCGACGCATACTCCCGTCAATGCTGTGCTGATGTAAGGGGTACGAAACCGGGGGTGGATCTTGCCGAATGGCCTTGGCAGCAAGCCATCGTGAGCCATCGAATAGAAAACGCGTGTCTGGCCCAGCATCATCACCAGGATTACGGCCGTTGTTCCCAGCAATGCACCGATCTTCACGATGGGCGAAAGCCACCAACGCGCCGCTGTGGAATCTATCGCCAGCGCCAATGGATCCGGGACGTTGAGCTGGCGAAAAGGCGTGATCCCCGTGAGCACCAGGACCACGGCAATGTAGAGCAGCGTGCAAATCGCCAGCGATCCAAGAATGCCAATCGGCATGTCCCTTTCCGGATTGCGAGCCTCCTGGGCTGCCGTGGATACAGCGTCAAAACCGATGTAAGCGAAGAAAATGATGCCCGCCCCACGCAGCACACCGGTAAGGCCAAATTCCCCGAACGTCCCCTGGTTTGCGGGGAGAAACGGATGCCAGTTGGCCCGATGGACATACAGCGCTCCGAAGAAAATGAAGAGCAAAACCACCCCAACCTTGACCATAACAATAAGGCTGTTGAAGTTGGCGGACTCACGTATCCCGATAATAAGCAAAGTGGTGATGAGGATAACGATAAAAGCGGCGGGGAGGTTAAAGATCGGATGAACGACCGTTCCGTCCGCCAGCCTCAAAGTCTCCCACGGGCTCTTGCTCAGTTCGGCGGGAAAAGGCCAATGAAGCGTCTTCTGCAAGAAGGAAACGAGGTAACCTGACCATCCGATCGAGACGGTCGTGGCCCCCACGGCATACTCGAGGATCAGGTCCCAGCCAATGATCCAGGCCAGGAATTCCCCCACTGTCGCATAAGCGTAAGTATAGGCGCTGCCAGCCACCGGAATCATGGATGAGAACTCCGCGTAGCACAGGCCCGCAAAAGCGCAACCCACGCCCGAGAGGATCACTGAACCCACTAGCGCCGGACCGGTGTGCTGGGCCGCAACCCCGCTAAGCACGAAAATCCCCGCGCCCACAATCGCCCCGATACCCAGAGACATCAGGGCGAGCGGCCCCAGCGTGCGCCGCAAGCCGTGCTCAGAGTCGCTCGCATCCTTTTTCAACTCGTCGATGCTCTTCTTTGTCCAGATACTCGGCATTGCATCTCCCCTAAGTGTCAGCAGTCAGCTTTCAAAAAACAGTGACGAGTGACAAGTGACGAGTGACGAGCACAAGCCAGACTGGTGGGGGTTTCACTTCCCCGACCCCTAGCCCCCGGTGGCCCCGGACCTGGCCCGGAAAGCGAACTCTCCGTCCACAATTCACAATCTACTATTCACCATTCACTTTTCATAATGCCGCTTGTCACCCGTCGCAGCTTCCCTGACCCCTGGAACCTGACACCTGGAACCTTGTTCCTCCGCGTCGACGCCAAAGGAAAAAAACCGGCACCCCAACGGCAACAATACTAAGCCCGGCCAGGCTGCGTCCAGTTTTGTGCGTAAGCAGCGCCCACTCCACAAACAAGGCAAAGGCGATATAGATTGCCGGCAACACTGGATAGCCCCAGGCCCGGTAAGGCCTCGGCGCTTCGGGACGTGTCCGCCTAAGCTGAAACATCCCCGCGATAGTCAGAGCATAGAACAATACCACCGCGAAGACCACGTATTCCAACAATTCGCTGTAAGTCCCGGTCAAGGTCAACAGCCCGGCCCACGCTGCTTGGACTAAGAGGGAAATTGCTGGGGTGTGATGTTTGGAATCCACTCTGCCCACGGCATGAAAGAACAGACCATCCTTGGCCATGGCGTAGTAAACGCGGGCGCCCGCCAGGATCAGCCCATTCATACAGCCGAAGGTTGAAATCATGATTGCCGCCGCCATCAGAGTCGCGCCTTTACCCCCCAGCATGACCTGTACCGCCGCGGTCGCAACCCTATCTTCTGCAGCGTATTGGATGCCGCGTCCTAACGCTCCCGAAGCCAGCGGACTTCCCAAGAATGGCAGGACGCGGAGATAGATCCAGTTGCACGCCACGTACAGAGAGCACACGGTGGCTGTACCCACAAACAGTGCCAGCGGCAGGTCGCGCTTGGGGTTGACGATCTCGCTGCCTGTAAAGGTGACGTTATTCCAGGCATCGGAGGAGAACAGCGGCCCGACCAAGGCCACGGAGAGAACGGTCAACGTAGTCAGGTCCCAATGCACACCAGCCCATAGGCTTTGCTTCTGGACAGCCGCCGCGGGGTGAACATGCGACCACCATAGCCCAAAAGCCACCAGCCCTAACAGCGTGGCCACTTTGAGGGTGGTAAAGACATTCTGCACCCAGGCCCCGAGGCGCAACCCGAAGATGTTTAGAACGCTAAGGAAGAGCAGAGAAAGAACCGCCACCAGTTGCTGCGAAGAAAGGGTCGCGGCAACCGAATGGTGAAAAACCTCAATGCGTCCAAGATCAATTAGAAGATTCTGCGTCGAAACCCAGGGTACCAGAACGCCCAGGAACTTCCCGAAAGCCACCGCCACCGCGGCCAGCGTCCCGGTCTGGATCACCAGGAAAAGGGTCCAGCCGTAAAGGAATCCAAAAAGCGGTCCGAAGGCCTCTCGCAAGTAAACGTATTGCCCGCCGGCGGTGGGCATCATTCCGGCCAATTCACCGTAAGTTACCGCTGCCGCGACGGTCATAACTCCGCTGACGACCCAACAGAGCAGCAGAAGGCCCGGGGACCGCACTTCGCGAGCAATTTCAGCGGCTACAATGAAAATCCCCGAGCCGATCATCGAGCCCATGACAATCGTCGTGCAATCGTACAGGCGGAGGCCCTTGACCAACTCAGAGGAAGGCGTCTGGGAAGTCGCGCTCAGGGAAGCGGAAGTTGCCATGTTGGGCCGGGGTTCGGGCATCGCGCTTGAAAACATCTATCTTGAGGAGTCCGTCGTCAGGCATCAGCGCTCAGCTATCAGCCATCAGCTTTCAGCCTCTATCCATCGTGAATCCAGCAGAGTGATACCTGCGCCACGCTTGCTTCTATCTCCTGAATCCTGATTCCCTGCTCATCGGTTAGTCGCTCAAGACCCCCAAGATCTCTCGCGCCCGTCCTCGGATGTCAGGTCCATTCAGAAGGTCACCAATCACAGCCACCGAATCCGCGCCCGCCGCAAGAACCTCACGGGCGTTGTGCAGAGTTATCCCACCGATCGCGACTAACGGCTTCCGAGTAACCCGCCGCGCCTCCCGCAAGCCCTCCAACCCAACCACCGGGTCGGGGTTTTCTTTGCTGGCCGTAGGGAAGATGGGACCAAAGGCAATGTAATCGGCCGTCGAGCGGTCCGCCTCAACGACCTGGCCCACCGAGTGAGTGGAACACCCAATCAATCTGTCCGGTGCAAGAACGCGGCGTGCCATCTCGACTGGCAGGTCATCCTGGCCCAAGTGAACCCCGTCGGCATCGGTCGCCCGTGCCACGTCAGCCCGATCGTTCACAATCAGGCTGCAACCAGAGTCCCGAAGGAGTTCCTTCAGTTCTGCGCAAGTCTCGTAGAGTTGCCGGGACGACGCATGCTTGTCACGAAATTGTATCAACCGGACGCCTGCCGAAAGGAGTTCCCTCGCTACCACGGCTGGCAGACGGCCGCCCGCCCTGGCGGGGTCGACTATGGCGTAGAGGCGTGGGATCGAAAAACCCATGGGCGCTATCGGAAAGAACTCTAAATGATATCATCACTGTTCTTGATGAAACGCCTGAGGAAGTGCGTGTCAAACTTCCCTGCCCGAAAATCCGGATCAGCCATGACTTTCTGGTGTACGGGGATGCTGGTGGATATACCCTCAATGATGAACATCTCCAGGGCCCGGGCCATACGGGTTATCGCCTCCGCGCGGTCGTTGCCGCACACCACCAGCTTGGCAATAAGAGAATCGTAATAGGGGGGAATCACGGATTCGGCGTAGGCGGCAGTATCCACTCGGACGCCTGTCCCGCCGGGAGGGTGAAAGGCCGTCACCTTGCCTGCTGAAGGAGCAAAGCTTGCCGGGTTTTCGGCACAAATCCGACACTCGATAGCATGTCCGGTCAATCCAATCGTCTTCCCCTCAAAGTCCAGATGGCTGCCTGCCGCGATGTGAATCTGCATCTTCACGAGATCGACCCCCGTCACCATTTCGGTCACCGCGTGTTCGACCTGGATGCGGGTGTTCATCTCCAGGAAGTAAAGGTTGCGATTCTCGTCCATCAGGAACTCGACCGTCCCCGCATTGGTGTAACCAATTTTTTGTAAGGCCTGAACGACCTGGGCACCCACGCGCTCCCTGGCCTGCTGGTCAAGTTGGGTAGAAGGAGATTCTTCCACCAGCTTCTGGTGGCGGCGCTGAATCGTACACTCCCGCTCGCCGAAATGCAGCACCTTGCCGTGCTGGTCGCCCATCACCTGGAACTCGATGTGGCGAGGCGATTCGATGTACTTCTCCAAGTAAACATCCGGAGTACCGAACGAGGCCGCGGCCTCATTCTGGGCAGCTTGAATGGCATGCGGCAGCTCACTGGGCGTCCGGACAATGCGCATCCCGCGTCCTCCCCCGCCCGCCGCAGCCTTCACCATGACCGGATACCCTGCGCGCTCGGCCTCTTCCAGCGCCATCGCTTCCGATCGAATGACTTCGGAGCCGGGAATGACAGGCAGGCCCAGCTCCGCCATCGTCCGGCGCGCCTGGTTCTTATCCCCCATCATCCGCATGGCCTCTGGACGGGGACCTATGAAGGTCAGGTTGGAGGCCTGGCAAACCTCGGCGAAGTAAGCGCTTTCCGCCAGGAACCCGTATCCAGGATGAATCGCCTCGGCGCCGGTGATTTCTGCAGCGGAAATGATGCTCGCCACGTTGAGGTAACTGTCCGCGCTGCGGGGGGGGCCGATGCACACGGCCTCGTCCGCAAAGCGCACGTGAAGCGAGTACCGGTCGGCTTCGGAATAGACCGCTACCGTCTCAATCCCCAGCTCCTTGCAGGCGCAGATTACCCGCAGGGCGATTTCACCGCGATTGGCAATCAGGATCTTCCTAAACATTGTGCACAGCAGAAACTGGAAAATCGAAAATGGAAATTGGAAACTGGAAAACGGAAACTGGAAACTGGAAAATCGAAACTAGTGCGTCTTTTGGTTAGCTCTTAGTAGGCCCTTGAATATGGGACTGTGAAGACCGAAACCAGCCACCAAGAAGCTTCGCAGGTTTCCATCTTTCAGTTTCCAGTTTCTATTTTCCAGTTTCCGTTTTCCAGTTTCCCATTGCTCGTTTCGATTCACTTCTTCCGTGAGGGCTTGATAGCAAACAGGGATTGCCCGTACTCCACCGGCTGGCCACTTTCCACATAGATGCGAACAATTTCTCCTGCCACTTCAGATTCCAATTCGTTCATAAGCTTCATAGCTTCAATGATACAGAGCACTTGGCCCAACTGCACGACATCACCTGGCTTAGCGAATGGCGGAGCGTTGGGCGCCGGGGCCGCGTAAAAGGTCCCGACGATGGGCGACTTCATGACGTACAAATCTTCAGTGGATTCTGCAGGTGTATCGGCTGTTAGGGATTCTGCGACTGGTAGTGGTTCTGGGGCCGGAGGGGAAGGCGAAGCGGGCACAGGCGACAGCGTAGGAGCACCAGGAATAGACAGGTAAGCTTCGGGGGGCACCGGATTCGAAACTGGGTGGTTTCCGCGCTTGACGCGAATCTTCGCGCCGTTCTGTTCCATCTCGAATTCAGTCACCTGACGATCGATCAGGACGTCGATGAGCTGTTCGATTTCCTTGAGTCCCCAGACCTTCTCGGTTCCTTCGACGCTACGGGATGGTTTCTTTCCGGCCATCTGCTTCACTCTCCGACTGCTATTCCACGGCCCACTGATCTTTGCGGGCTGGGGTCAGCACTTCCGGGCCAGCAGGCCCCACTAAGATGGTATCCTCGACGCGGATTCCTCCCAAGCCTTGCAAGTAAACCCCAGGCTCAACTGTCACCACATGGCCGGTTTGAAGCCGGGCCTTTTCGCCACGGGCCAGCCGGGGCATCTCGTGAGTATCCATTCCTACGCCGTGTCCCGTGCTGTGGGTAAAGAAGCGGGCCAAGCCACGGCCCGCCAAAGCACGCCGCGCGACTGCATCGACATCCCCGGCTCGGACTCCAGGGAGCGCAGACCTAACCGCTTTCTCCTGAGCTTCTACGACGGCGTTATAGAGACTGCGGACACGCCGGGACGGCTCCCCGAGGTACACAGTACGAGTCATGTCAGCAGCGTAACTTGCAAGTATAGCACCAAGGTCGAAGATAACAAATTCATTTTCTTTCAGTAACTTGCAAGAGGCGCGCGCGTGGGGCAGCGCGGCGCGCGGCCCGGAGGCAACAATGGTCTCGAACGCCACACCCTCCGCACCCTTCTTCCGCATCAGATACTCGATTTCAGCGCCTAGCTCGGACTCACTCACTCCTGGCCTGACGTCCCCTAACACTTTCTCAAAGACCTCCACCGTAATTCTCCCCGCACCACGAATCTTCGCGATCTCTTCCTCGTCTTTCACGGCCCGGAGCTGCTCCACCAAGCCTGCCACCGGGACGAACCTGACTCGCCAGCCTGCGCCCTGCTCGAGCCGTGAAAAATCGGCGCAAGTAAGGTGCGCATCCTCATAGCCAACACGCCGATTCTTGTTCCTCTTAAGCCGCTCCGCAACCACCTTGAGAAGTCCTTTCCTTTCCTCAATCACCTCTACACCTCGAGCTTGTTCCTGAGCCTGGAGTGCGTAACGCGGGTCCACCCAGAGGACCCCTTCACGAGAGGTGAAAAGTGCGACACCCGCGCTCCCTCGAAAGCCGGTCAAATAGGCGATGTTCGTCAGGTTCGTGACCAGTAAGCAAGGAAGCCTCTGCTCCTCCATCTCTGCCCGGAGAGAGTTTTGCCTCTTAGCCTGTGGGTTGAGCGACGAATCTGATTTCATGGCTTAGATCCGAACTCGGGAGTCGGGATTCTGCGGACGCGGCGCCTAGCCCAGGTAGTGTCATCCTGAGGAGTCCCGATCTGATCGGGACGGCGAAGGATCTCCGCAGTTCGCAGGGAACATTCACTATCTGGCCGTTCAAAGAAACCACAGGGATTCTTCGGCCCCCAAAGAACGGGGGCCTCAGAATGACAGTGTTCACAAACGTTTTTCAGCATCCTGCTAAACGAAGCGCGGACCCACAAAACAGGTCCGCGCTAGGTCCTCTTATATTTCCAAACGGTTGCGGAATCCCCTTCCACCTTCTAGGTGGTCAGCACCCTGGGGGAAACAAAGAAGAGCAACTCCTGGTCGGAGTCCTGGACGTTAGTCGACTTAAAGAGATGCCCGAGAAGCGGGATGTTTCCAAGCAAGGGAATCGCGGTGACGGAGTTCGTGCGTTGCGTTACAGTCACCCCGCCGAACACTACGGTCCCCCCATCCGGAACAAGCACCTGAGTTGTCGCTTGTTGAATATTGATGCTCACGGCGGCACCGGTTACGATGGTGCCTGGACTAGCGTTTTGGACGGCAATCTTCAGGAAGATGTGGCCGTCGTCCGTGACCTGCGGGGTGACGGTGAGCTGCAGGGTAGCGTTCTCATATTGCACCGAAATTGTGTTGTTGATGCTGGTCTGAACGGGAATCTGCGTGCCTTGTTGGACCATCCCCTCAACGTTATTCTGCGTGATGATGCTCGGGCGTGAGATGGTCTTCGCTTCGCTGCGAATCTCTGCCGCCGAGATCGCCGCATCAATCATGTAACGCTGCGAGAAGTTGGTAATCGCAACTGTCCCAAAGCCGGTAACGGGGTTCGCAGGAATAGTGAAGGTTGGGGGTGAGGTCCCAGGCGTGCTCGGGGTCACGCTGGCTCCGGACCCCGTCTGCCCGGCGCCACTCGTAGAACCCGAACGATTCGAGAGCGCTCCTACCAAGGCGGCCGACAGGGTTCTCTGAAAAGATGAGTTGGCTAGAACAATCCGAGTCTCGATGGCCACCTGCTTGGTCTTGGTATCCAGTCTGGCAAGAATCCCCTCGATAATCGGGATCTGCGATGCGATATCCCTAACGATGAGCGTGTTGGTGCGGTCATCCACCAGGACGGACCCACGCCCGCTCAGTGCCCCGATGCCTCCTTCGCTTCCTGTTCCCCGCCCTCTCAAGAGAGTAGCAATGGCGGAAGCCTTGGCATAATTCACCGGCCGAAAAACCGTCACCAGCGGGGCCGCCTCAAGGCGTGCTTTAGACATCTTGTTCGCAGTCTCATCCTCCGCCATGAGAGTCTCAAGCCTGGCGATGCGCAGAACGTTGCCCTCCAGGACCTTGCCCAGGCCATTGTCCTTGAGAACGACCTCCAGCGCCTGATCCCAGGGCACGCTGTCCAGAACCGTGGTGACGGAGCCCGTCACATTCGGGTCCACGAGAATGTTTAAACCGCTGATCTCGTGGATGAGGCGGAAGAAATCTTTCAGATCGACGTCTTTCAGGTTCAGTGAAATCGGTTCACCCGTGTAGGCCGGCTTTTGCTCATTGGGGGACGCTGAAGCTGCCGGGACTGTGCCCTGGGCTGCCGACAGGTTTGATGCGGTCTCAACGTTCAGGACTTGGGCAGCCCTTTCAGCCCGAAGAGCCTCCGGTGTGGCAGCGTGGGGTGTTTGCCGAGGAGCCGCGGCCACTTCCCTGTTGCCTTCCGAGGCAAGCAGGGTGCCGTTGTAGTCGGGTTTCGGAGTTTTTTCGATTATTGCCGAGGATGAAACGACCGCACTCGGTCGCTTTGGAATCACCTCGGTCTGCGGCTCGGGGGCGGCGCTCGCGGCCACGTACGCGGGCGGGGCAGGAACCTGGTGCGCAGGGACTACGGCCGCTTGTTGAATAGGCTTCCTTTCATCGCGCTTTGCAGCAGTTTCGAGTTTTGGCGCTGGCGCCGGTGCAACTGCCCGGGGGGCGGCCATGGAACGCGGCTTCACCTCAATGCGCACCCCGCCCGCGTAGGCATGAGCGTCAAACACTGGGTTGCCCGACAGATCGGCCACAACCCGAACCACTTCAGGATTCTTCTCTCGGAACTGGCCCACTCTCACGCCCTGCACCACTGGGGAGGAAACGGGAATCGATTTCCGGCGAGACCGATTTCTCGCCCCCTCCAAGTCCACCACAAGACGATTGGGGTGGTCAAGTTGGAGGACATGGAATGTTGTGGGCTTTGTCGTGGCCACATCAATCGTGACTCCCCCTGCAGACCCGGGTCCTATCAAGATGTCCGAAACTAACGCTGGCCCCTCTGTTGTCTCGCCGGGAGACGACTCCGCTCCCTTGGCAGGCGGGGTGGGAGTGCCGGGGGCTGGCTTGCCGGGAGACGACT
>DLMI01000048.1:0-25916 GCA_002478145.1 Acidobacteria bacterium UBA7540 | reverse complement strand
GTGGGAGTGCCGGAGGCTGGCGCGCTCTGGGCCAACAGAAGCCGCAGGCCGGAGCTTTCCTGCACGGCGATGAGCGACTCCGGGCCTCGGGTCTGAAACTCCACCCGCACCACAGGCTCGCCGCTTGCGTCCGTGTATTCTATTAACTGATAACCTGCAAGAAGTCCGCTCGCCCAATGCGCCGACGGGGAGATACCGCCAATCCTGGCGCCTTGCAATTCAACGTAAAGTGCGCCCTCAGGGGTATGAATAGTCTTGAAAGAGTAATCACCGTCAATTTGCAGCAGGACTTCTCTGCCGACGGACGGGTCGACGACCGTAATAGAGTTTAGCGTAGCGCGCCCCGGAATCGCCGATGGGTGGCCCGCAAGTGCATGCGGCATCCCTGCCACCAGCCATGTCATCGCCAGCCAAATGGTGGATAATCGTCTCATCTTCCTTCTCCAGGAGCCGGACCCAATTTTATTGCCACTTCGTGGGTAGCTACCCTACCGCTCGGGTCGAGTGTGTTCGCCTTGAAATAGACGGCCTCGGGCGTGATCTTGCTGACGACGCCGTTGTACACCGTGTCGTTTACTCTCAGGAAGTAAGCTCGTTTGGTGTAGTTGGTTACCACCGCGATCATGTTGTTCGCTGATTCCAGGCCTACGATCCCCTCGACTCGCAGTTCGGAGATTACTAATCCTCTTATGCCTGCCGGTAGAGACCCGGATACCGCACTTGCCGCCGCGTGGCCACTCGTGACAGTCGCCATCCACGGCTTGAAAGGATCTCGCCGCCCAGCGGCAGTAGACAGGATGCTTGTCATACTCGTCCGCGGCGACTCGGCGCCCTCGGCTTTGGCCGGCGCTTCTATTGAGGACTTGCCTGACGTACGGACCAGGGCCTGATTGAGCATGACCTTGGGGGACAGGGAAGGAGTTTGGGTCTTCACTGTGTTGGTCGAGGGCGGCGTGGTAGCTGGGGTTTGTCCAGCCCGCCCTGCTCCCGCCGCCCAGCCGAGAGCGACGACCCACATGAAAAGCCCACTGACCGCAAGGACCGTGCGTTCGGGCTGAAGCCTGCCGTTAAACATGGTCTTCGTCCTGCCCTATCTCTTAGGTGTAGACGGGGCCGCTGTCGAAACCCGACTGAAGTAGGTTGTCAACAGGCAATTCGCCCCCACCGTTTCGCCGGGATGAAGCTTGAACGCTCCCATGCCTCCCCCTTCAGGGGGACCCAACGAAAGACCGGAAACACTGACAATACGCTGTTCGTTAGCCAAGCGGGCGAAGAAGCCAAGCAACCCAAAGTAAGTGCCGTCGAGTCGCAGGCTGAATGGCATCTCCGTGTAAATATCCTTCGGCTCCAAGGCCTGCGGAACAAAAGTGCGGATATTCACCTCGCTGGCTCTCCCGTCTTCAAACACCATCCTCATGAAATCATCCGTTGCCTGCTCTTCCGGGACAATCGAACGCAGCGTGTCAAGCTGCTTCTCCAGTTGCGCAATTCGATTCAGGTATTGTTTTCGCTGCTGCTCGAAAATCTGGTTGAGCTTGTTTTCTGCCGTAAGCCTGTCTACTTCATTTCGCACGCTGTCCCGCTGTTCCTTGAGCGGAAGGACGTAGAAGTAGAAAACTGCGCCTCCCACAAGCACTGCGCTCAGCACAAAAATCGCAATCTGTACAGCCGCCGGAAGATCATTGAAGCTCTTGGGCATCGTGATTACACTCTCCGCCTACATTCCTGGCTGCCGCGGGGGAGTTGCTGCCCTCGCTCCCGCGCCAGCCTGCGTCAGGGAAGCTGCCGCCAAAGGCGACTTATATGCGCAGTCCATATTGAACTTGTAGCTTACTAGATCTTGCACATCATCTTCGTATAATTGCCTGAGTTGCACGTCATCGAAATACCCGGAAGTCTTCAAGGAAAAGAGCAAGGCGGCAACAGAATTCGCAGAAGCCGCTTGCCCATGAATCACCACACGCTCACCCTGGGGAGCCACGGAAAAGAGATAGAGGTCATTGGTGGTCTTGTTCACCACACTACCCAGGGCATTCATGAACTCTGTCGGTCCCACACGGCTGGCCTGGAGCACCTGGATGGTATTGATGCGCTGCTCGAGAAGCCGGCGCTCCTGTTCGTACTTCGCGTTTTCCTGCTTGATGGCAGCCAGGCGCGCCTGGTCGGCCTGCTGCTTTCTGAGTTCGACATTCAAGGTGTCAATCGACGCGCTCCAAATCATGTAGAACAGGCCCACGATCCCGAAGCACACGACGAGGGCGCCGATGAGAGCCCCCAACTGCACCGCCTTGCTCGCCGGCGCCGCAGCGGCTGCCCTAGGCTTCGGCGCGGCCACTCCCAGCAGGTTAATCTTGATCATGACTAATCAAAGCTCCGAAGCGCCAGCCCCACTGCCACGCACAGGCAGGGAGCAATATCTTGCAGGTAAGCCCGGTCAAACCTCTCGGGATCGATTTTCACCTTCCGCAAAGGATCGATGATTTCCACCGGAACACGAAATTCCTCTTTCAACTGCTCCACCAACCCTTCAATCTTCGCCGTTCCCCCAGCCAGGTAAATCTGCTGGGTGTTCTCCGCCGAAGTCGTCTGGCGGAAGAAGTCGAAGGTCTTCTGAACCTCCAGCATCAGGATTTCCGAGCCGGAGCGAAGGTGGGGAGCTCTCTGCTCCCGTGTTATGCTGCCCACTGCCTGCCCCTGCTTCAGTTTCTCCGCATCCTCGTAACTCAGGTCGAGTTCTTTCTGGAGGGTGTCCGTGTACTGATTGCCACCTACGGGAACGTCCCGTGCAAACAACGGGGTTCCTCCCCGTCCCACTACAATATTGGTGATGCTGGCACCGATGTTGAGGAGCGCCACAATGGTATCCGGCGAGACCTCGCAGTTGGCCTCGAAGGCATTAAACATCGCGAAGCCGTCGTAATCCACCACCCAGGGCGTTTTGTTTGCCTGGCTCAGGACATTCGTATGGTTGATAATCTTTTCGCGCTTTACCGCCACCAGCATAACGTCCATGCCTTGTCCGGAGGAAGATTCCCCCAGCGGCTGGTAGCTCAGGTTTACGTCTGCGATGTCAAACGGGATGTGCTGCTGGGCCTCGTAGGGTATGGCCGAGTCCAGTTCCTCGTTGTTCGCCACGCTGACCGTAATTCTCTTCACGATCACGGAGTGGCCGGAAACGGAAGTGGCGACATTCCGAGTCTTGATCTTGTTCTCGGTGAAAATTCTCTCGATGGCGGCGGAAACCGAGAGGGCATCCATGATCGCGCCGTCGACCACAGTGTCCTGTCCCAGAAGCTCCACCCCGAAGTGGACCAGTTCGTAAGAATCTCCCCGCTTCTTCAGCTCGACGGCTTTGACGGCGCTTGATCCGAGATCCAGCCCTACCAAGCCCTTCGCTTTCCCCATTCCAAACATCGGCTTTGCTCCCTATCGAGCGGTCAGGCGTTACTTCCGCGTGGAACCATGATCAGATTGCGTGCTTTGCATCTCCATCCAACGGTCCAGGAGCGTTTTCTTGAACTTCCACCGGTTACCTAACTTGAAAGCAGGAATCTTCTCCTCATAGGCATACTTGTAAAGCGTTTCGCGGGATACTCCCAAGTACTCCGACGCTTCCCGTATGTCCATGACCTCTCTGGTTTCTGCCATGCGTTCAACCCCGCGACTGAATTCTTCCCCCCAATGGCTTCTAAAGACCAGCACTAACCAAAAAAGCGACTACATACTGTCTCTTGTTACGCATATACCCTTGGGGCTGGGGGTTGTCAAGCGGTTTTCCAAAGTTGTGGGGGTTTCTTAGAAAGTTCTTAGGCTTTTTCAGAGGTTTCGCCCCGGTTTGTACATTATCTTGCGTTTTTGTAGGGATAACACCACAACATAAACCACCCTCGGGAATTTTCGGTCTTTGTAGCACTTTCGTACTGTTTTGGGGGCTGGGAGATGAAGTCATGTGGAAGTTCGCCCCTAAGGAACCTGTGAGGATGTGTTTTTGCCCATCTGAACGCCTGAGGAACCGCCCGACTGGATAGGGTAGCCAAACCCAGTAATGGTAAGTAGCAAAAGGATGAGACCCTAACGAGGGCTCATGAAGTCCTCCCGTAGAGGTTAAAGAGGACGCGGCGAAGGCGCGCACCTCAGCCCCTCTACCATGGGGAGGAGGGAGGGGCCAGTGTACGGCAGGGCTAAAGGCCTGACCTTCGACCGCCGGGAACCGCCCGCTTAATTCGCCGTTCCCGCAGCTCCGCTGGCGAGCTCCAGCTCCGAATACCCCGTGGTGAGCTTCAGAGAAACCTGGTTGCTTTCTAGTCCTACATCCATCGCCTGGTAAGGATTCGGCTTGCCCGGATTTTGGCTGTCCCACGCGATTTTCTGAACCAATTTCAATCCCTCCAGGACCTGCCGCAAGCTGGCGGCAGACTCCGAAGACTTGCAGTCCATCTTCAAGCCCAGGGTGACGTCGTCACCGGCTGCCACACTGTAGGTAAGGGAGTTGACGTCTCCGAAAACCTTACTCCAGTCCATTTTGATGTTCCCCTGGTTGGGCATCCAACCTCGGAACCAATCCGCCACCGCAGAACCCACGGCCACGCCCCAGATCGGCGCGTCCTTGTTCGCGCCGGCCACGAGACTTGGAAAGCGGTTGTCAGAGCTAAGACTGGGAACCTGGCCCTCGCGCGCTTCCAGCATGGAAGTAAGCGCCGTCAGGGAACCAAACGCTCCGAGGGAATCCTGGAGCACCACGACGCATGTCCCCGCCAACCCCGCCTCGAGGCAGTAGGCTGGCTTCCCTGCCACCGGCGTGGCCGCCATGTTCCGCTGCTCAGCGCTTTGCGTTATCGCTTGGGCGCTAAAGCGGCCGGTGGCAAAGCCGTACAATCCCATTTCTGCGCTTCCGGGCTGCCAGCCGAGAACCAGACCTGAGATGTCCTCTTCGCGGATGCCGAGTTGCCCAAGCTCATCAACAAGCTTGCGCAGTCTCGGCCCCACGTACCTTGTGCGGAGACTCGCGTAATTGGGAAGGCCCCGCAGCTTCGCGGGGCTTGAGAATTCCAGCCGAATCGTCTGAGTCGGAAATCCGCTTAGGGCTTCCTTTACCAGGTCTTGTGCCGGGGCCGCCCCAGGCAACGCCACAAGCGTCACAGCTAGAATGCCGAGCAAATAGGTCATTTTCATGGTTAGCCTCATGTTCATTTCTCGAATCCTCCCAAAAGCCCTTAGACCTTTCGATGCTTGCGGGCAAGGAAAAGTCTAGTTCGTCTCCAAGGGTTAACGCTTGCAGGTTTCCAGCCTCACGTCAAGCCCTTTGCCGGTCCGCCCACAGAAAGCAGCGGTCAGCTATCAGCTATCAGCTCTCAGCTATGAGTTCTCAGTTCTCAGTTCCTGGAATCACTCCATTCGCTTCCTGCTGATTGCTGATGGCTGACCGCTGATGGCTGACGGCTGCTTTTCTAGGGGCGGGAAGGGGGAAACCGCTCTACCACCAGGCCTAGCGCCTCGGCGGGGGTGTGTATCTTGCCGTCCAATTGCGCATCTTCGACCGCCTGAAGGATTTCCTTAAAAATCGGCCCTGGCGAGTACCCTTGGGCAATCAGGTCGTCGCCCCGCAGGAGCGGCGCCGGTCGGATTTCCTCGGCGGGTATCTCCTCCAGCAGACGCTTCGCCATTTCATAAGTGCTTAAATCGCCATGGCTCGCCAGGCAGTCCAGCCGGTGCAACTCGAGGTGTTCCTCAAATCCAGGCAGGCGCAGGAAACGAACCTGGGTGGAGCGCCGCATGCGTGGAAAATCCTTGAAGCGCAGGTGGTGCCTCACCAGTTCGACCACTTGTTCCGTCTGGCGCGAGGAAAGCCGCAGGCGACTGCAAATCTCCTCCGCCATCTTTGCTCCTACTTCCACGTGGTTATCGAACCGGATGCGTTCGCGGACGGAAAATGTAGGCGGCTTGCCCACGTCGTGGAGGAGCACTCCCAAAGCCAGCGTCGGGGTGGGCGAGCGCAGGCCCTCCAGCATCATCATCGTATGCACCCACACATCCCCCTCGGGATGGAACTCCGCGGGCTGGGCCACCCCTTGCAGGCGCTTGATTTCCGGCAGCACCTCCTGAAGCAAACCCGTCACATCCAGGAGTTCGAAACCCTGCCGGGCCTGCCCCTCGGTGAGGATCTTCAGGATTTCGTCCCGCACCCGCTCGGCGCTCACCTGGCGGATCTCCGCCGCCTGTTTCCGTATAGCTTCCTCCGTCGCAGCATCCAGGGTGAATTTCAGCCGCGCCGCAAAACGCACCGCGCGCAGCATTCGCAGGCGGTCTTCACTGAAGCGCTCATAAGGGTCGCCGATGGTGCGGAGACGACGCGCGCGGATATCCGCCTGCCCGCTCACGTAATCGAGTACCTCCTCCTTCAGCGGATCGTAAAGAAGGCCGTTAACGGTGAAGTCGCGTCGCAAGACGTCTTGCTGCGGAGTTTTTGCGTACCGGACTTGACTCGGATGCCGCCCGTCGGTGTAGCGTCCATCACTGCGGAAAGTCGCCACTTCCACGTTGCCTTCTTCGCGCGGCACAATCACCACGCCGAATTGAGCCCCTACCGTCAGGCTTTCCGGAAAAAGCTGCACCACCTGCCCCGGAGCAGCGTCGGTCGAGATGTCATAGTCCTTGGGAACGAAGCCCATCACCAGGTCGCGCACACAGCCGCCCACCAGGAACGCTTGAAAACCCTCCCCGCGTAACCTTTTCAGAATTTCAATGGCGGCTTGCCCCTTCGCGTCCATGCAGTCTATTACACCTTATGTAAAGCCCCCCTGCAAGCGTAGACCTCAATCTTAACCTGTCTCAAGGAAGGCCATCCCCAATACCACGAAAAGGGGATGCCTCTCCCGCAAAGCGGGATCAGCACGACAGTAGGCAGATTGTGGGTTTCCAGTTTCCACTTTCCATTTTCCACTTTCGAGTTTCCGCTTTCCGGCTCAGTGGGAGTACCGCGCCACGTAAAGCAGCAAACCAAAAATGATCACCGGAATCAGCGCCAGCATCACATAAAAGAAGATTCTTCTCGGCCACGGCGAGCGCCGCCGTTTCCAGTCCCTCAGCTCCGGGCGGTCAGCCACTCCGACCTGGTCTTGATGCTCGAGGTCCCAGGCAAATTCGCGGGCTGTGGCGTAGCGGTTCTTGGGGTCGCGTTCCAGGGCGCGATAGATGATTTCCTGCAACTGGGGGGAGACGGTGGGATCGATTTCGCGCGGCGGGATGGGGTTGTTCAGCAGCCGGTCGTTCATGATGATGAAGGCATTGGGCCCGGTGAACGGCACCTTCCCGGTGAGCATTTCGTAAAGCATGACTCCCAAAGCGTAGATGTCGCTGCGCGCATCGCCGCGTTTGCCTTTGACCTGTTCGGGGGAGATGTAGTCGGGCGTTCCCATAGTCTGTGTGAACTTGGCGAAAGTCAGCCGCCGCGCTCCAATGTGGGCCGCGATGCCGAAGTCAATGAGCTTGATGTTGTCTTCCGCGTCGATCATGATGTTTTCCGGCTTCAGATCGCGGTGTACGACCCCCTGGCTGTGAATGTACTCCAGCGCCTCGCAAATCTTGCGTGTGATCCGCACCACGCGCTCGGATGGAAGCTGCCGCTGCTCATTGAGGATTTGACGCAACAGCCGCCCCTCCACCCACTCCATGACCATGTAGACGCGGCTACGGCCATCCTCACTTAGCACCTTCATTACGCCGGGGTGATCCAGCTTCTTGCCAACTTCTTGCTCGCGATTAAAGCGGTCGAAGAAAACCGGGTCGCACTCCATCTCGGGATGCGGGACCTTGATAGCGACCGGGCGTCCGGTGCGCAAATCCGTGCCGCGAAAGATCGAGGCCATGCCGCTGCGTGCAGCGACGCTTTCAATGCGGTAGTGATCGAGTTGATCGCCAGGATGGAGTGGAGTCATTGGCAGCGCGGCTGAGCGGCGCAAGGCCGGCGGCGAGCCCTGAATCAGCGAAGCCTGTAAGGTCGCCCCCGGTACATGCCCACGCGTTCGACGCTCCGAACGCGGATGAGCAGCACGCTTATATTATCGCTGCCGTCCCGTTGATTGGCAAGAGCCACCAGCTTCTGCCCCGCCGCGTCCAAGTCCCCGCCATGGCCGACGAGGTGGGCCATTTCCGATGCGCGAACGGCGCCATGCAGCCCGTCGGAGCAAAGCAAAAGCACATCGCCAGCCAGCACTTGGTTATCGCTGGTCTCCGCGCCCACGAACAGTTCGGTTCCCAAGGACCGGGTGAGCAGGTGGCGGGTCGGCGCTTCAGCGGCTTCCCGTGCTGAAAGCAATCCCAGGCGCGCGTGCTCGCTGGCGACCGTGTGATCGCGTGTAAGCACCTTGGCCTGACCGCGCCGGATGAGATAACAGCGCGAATCGCCCACATGAGCTACCACGACGCGATCGAACCGCAGACCGCAAGCCACGAGGGTGGTTGCCATGGGGACGCCACCCGCGCTCGCAGCCCTTCCCGTCTCGTAGACAAGCAGGTTGGCTTCCTGCACCAGACGCGGTAGTAACGCAGTGTGCGCTTCTCCTCCGGCGGCTGCACGGAAGCCGGCGAGCAGCCTCTCCACGGCGGTACGAGAAGCAACCTCGCCCCGCTCCTGTCCGCCGACTCCGTCGGCCAGGGCAAACAGCCAGCCATGAGTCCTCACCTGCGCCGGTGTCGCGGGGATCACGTAGCCAAGATAATCCTCGTTGTGTCCACGAACTCGCCCGCAATCGGATAGATGCGCGAACTCCACATCCAGCATGGAAGTTTCCAGGGGGCCGCGCCTCTCGGCAATACTGCCGCTGTCCTCGGCGGTCAGTCCCCGATGTGCTTGGATCATTGTACCTTACCCCCGTGAAGAAAAACGGGCTGGCATGCGCCCGGCGGGTAATGGCCAGCAAGATAACCTTACGAGACTAAGTATAAGAGGTCAAACAATAAGATTTTGTAGGCCGCATAAAAATCCCTTGGCCAAGCAGGATTTTTCGCGGCCATAAACAAAGGTTGGCGAACGAATCGTCGTTCCTACGCAGAAGGGTGAGGGAATATCCTGCCCATGGTGAGGTTATGGGTCAAAAGCTTGGATACGGGTTTTCCCGGTGAAGAAAGTTTCCTCTTTTGTGGCGGCCGATTACATTTCGGTTCTCATACGGATTGTCCGTCATTCGTAGAGGAAAACGCCACCGCCTGTCATTCTGAGTCCGCCGCGGCGGACGAAGAATCCCCGCATTTGTAAGCTCAAACAGTGCGGAAAAATGCCGCGATGCTTCTCCCGCAGGGCGGGATCAGCATGACAGACCTGAAAGTAGTATCAGCACCATAGAAAAAAATGATTGGACGCTCTCCGCCGCGAGCACTACGCTGAAGGTCGAGTTAGCGGTCGAGCCGGGCGCCCGCTCGGGGTTCCTCCTCGTGTTCCCGTCGAGGGCACGGACTCTACGGTGTCAACCGAAGCAAAGACAATAGCCAGGGCTGATCAGACCCACCCTGGCCCGAGGATTATCGCATGAAACTCGCAGGATTCCTGTTACTGCCGGCGGGATGGGGGATTGTCCTGAGCGCGGTGGTGCTTCTTGCGTCAGCACTGCCCCGAGGCTGCTTCGTTCTGGCCGGCATGGGCGTGGAGGTGATGGGGCTGGTCCTGGTCGTCCGCTCCCACCTGCTGCTGCGGGGAGAAAGGGGGTGACGGCTCTGTCTGTTCCTGCGCTCTCTGAAACAGCGATGGCACTCTGCATTCTCTGCATTCTTCTGGTGCCTTTTGCCGGGGCCGGGCTTTCGTTTGTCAATACCGGGTTGGGCCGCTCGCGCAGCGCGGCTCACTCGATGCTGGCTTCGCTGTGTGTCATGGCGGTCGCAGCCCTAGTGTATGTCATCTGCGGGTTCGCCTGGCAAGGGTTCATCGGACGGCCGGCGCACGTGTTCACCGTGGCCGGCAAGGAATGGAATTGGATCGCGGCCGAACCACTTTTTTTACGCGGGTTGCCACTCGACGGCTCCCCCGCCTCGCTGGCGGCATGGCTGCAAATGCTCAGCGTTGGGCTGGCGGCGCTGATCCCGCTGGGCGCCGGAGCCGACCGCTGGCGATTGCGTGCCTGCTGTCTTTCCACGGCCCTCCTGGCCGGCTTGACCTATCCATTATTCGCGCACTGGGTCTGGGGCGGAGGTTGGCTGGCGCAACTCGGCGTCAACTACGGGCTTGGCCGCGGCTTTGTGGATGCCGGGGGAGCTAGCTCGATTCAAGTGGTGGGTGGCCTGACCGCCTTGGCCATTTCCTGGATCTTAGGCCCTCGCCGGGGCAAGTACTCGCTCGAAGGCATGCCGACTGCCATCCCCGGCCACAACGCCGTCCTCGTTCTGTTCGCCTGTCTGCTCGCCTTGCTGGGCTGGTTGGGGCTGAATTGCGCCGGCGCCATGCTATTCACCGGCGCCGAACCCGGACGCACCGTCCTTATTGCAGTCAATACCACGCTTGCCGCTGCCTCGTCTGCCTTAATGGCTGCGGTGATCACGGGCATCCGCTTCGGCAAACCGGATGCCTCGCTCAGCGCCAATGGCTGGATTGGCGGGTTGGTGGCCAGCAGCGCTGCTTGTGCCTTCATCACGCCGACGGCGGCGATCGTGATCGGTCTGGTTGCTGGCACTCTGGTCATCTTCGCGGTGGAATGGTTCGAATTGCGGATGGCAGTGGACGACCCCGGAGGGGCGATTTCGGTGCACGCAGTAGCCGGCATTTGGGGGATCCTGGCACTGGGCTTTTTCGCTCACCTCCCCAGCCGTGTGCTGAATGTGGTCAGCGGCCCTTCGAGTTGGTCGGGAAGCAGCGATTCAAACCAGCTCGTAGCGCAGCTTGTGGGCGTCGCCACACTGCTCGGCTTTGTATTGCCGCTGACCTACTGCCTGAACTGGCTTCTGAACCGGTTTTACCCGCAACGCGTGCCAGCAGAGGGCGAGCGGCAAGGCATGGACTTGTATGAGTTGGGCGCCGGCGCCTATCCGGAATTCGCCACCTACACAGACGACTTTACGCAACGATAATGAACTCAAGTTTTGACGCACCTTGCCGATAACAAGAACAAGGGATAATCCCTGCCGGCGACGCAATTCGTCTCACCTTACTGCGCCGCTGAGACCTTGGCGGGTAGCGGGCCGAAAGACAGGAAATATCGGACACTCCCAAGGGGCACCGCTGGCCGCCAAGGCACCCGCCAGAGAGCGAAATCCGGGCAGCCGCACTCGGAAGCCGCTTTCTCCCAAACCCGCTAGCAGGAGTGGTGTGCTGCGGGGCAGAGATTCTGGCAGACCGGATAGCCACCGATAATACGTCATAACGCTCGCAACCAGACGAGCATGGTTCAGACGTGAGCAGCGACGCCCGCCGAGATGTCAGTACCGCCCGTGCGCTGTGATGGGTCCATGCACCCGGTGCCGGTCAGGCAGTGGGAGTGGCACTGTCGGCTTCTGGACGAGGTTCGGGCTCGCACGGTTAAGACCGGATCGAAGAGCAGGCATGGCGTAGGGAGGTGTTCGTTGAAACGCTCGGAAAAGGCAGGACGTCGCGGTTTTGGGTTCTGTCAAACGGGCGAAACCACCGTCCCGGACGCAGTCTGGGGGTGGCGACAAGGTAAACTCGCAACGGAAAAGGATCGACGAGAAACAGCCGGGTGTATACTCGTATACCGATTGGCAATTGGGAGCAAAACGGAAATCCCAGGGGAAGTCGTCTTGAGAAAACAAAAGGGAGTGGCACTCGTGAGGCAATTAAATTGGAGCGTGATCTTTGCCGCCCTGTGGATCGGTTTGTTTGTGTGCAGTCCGGTAGCGGCCGGACAGGCAGCGTCTCATAGCAAAGCAGGGACGGCCAACAGCGGATTAACGGTTGAAGATGTCATCAAGCTCACCAAGGCAGGCCTGAGTGAGGACATCATCATCCAGCAGATCAGGAAGAACCGCCAAGCCTTCGATTTGTCAACGGAACAGCTTATTGCTCTGAAGGCGGCTAACGTGAGCGACCGGATTGTCGAGGTCATGTTGGATCCTTCGAAAGCGGAAACGCCCGCTCATATCGCGCCTGCGCCCGTCGCCGCCGAGCCCGAGGCGGCTGAAGCGGCGCTGCCGACCGAAGTGGGTGTGTACGCCAAGAAGCAAGGCCAGTGGGCTGAGGTTTCACCTGAGATTGTGTACTGGAAAACTGGAGGGGCGCTGAAGGCCATCGCGACGGCAGGCATCCGGCATGGCGATGTGAACGGTCACGTGCAGGGGGCGAACAGCCACACCAGCCTTGGGACTCCGCTGGAGTTCTTGATCGTGGCGCCGGAGGGCACCGACTTGGCTGAGTACCAGTTGGTGCGCCTGCATCCCAACAAAGATAACCGCGAATTCCGCACGATCACGGGCGGCTTCCTGCATTCTCAGAGCGGATCGCAGCGCGACCAGGTACCGTTTGATGGGAAAAAAATAGCGAGCCGGGTGTATGAACTGACCTTTCCGGCGAGCGCCGGGCCGGGAGAATACGGGTTCTTGCCGCCCGGTTCCACCAGCGGATCGGGGAAGATCTATTCCTTCCGAATAATCGAATAATGCAAGACAGCACTCATCCAGGGAGTGAGTCATGAAAAGACGGAATTTCAGGAATTTCATCACGTTTCTCATTGCCCTTGGGGCGGCTGCTTGCCTGGGATGTGCGCAGACTGACGCAAGAGTTTCACCGGCAGGCCAGGCCAAAAAACGCTCCCCGATGACGGTAGAAGATGTCGTTACCCTGGCCAAAGCCGGAGTGAGCGAGCAGGTCATTCTCGCGCAGATCCGCGCCAAGCACGCGTCCTTTGATCTGACGGCGGATCAGCTCATTCAACTGAAATCCGCGCCGGTCAGCGAGCGCGTTATCCGGGCGATGATGAAGTTGCCCGCGCCGCAGAATGCACCGAAAGAAACCGCGGCTTCGGCGCCCGTGCCCGGCGCCCGTGCCACCGCTCCTTCGAAAAAACTGAAAGCTCAGCCCGCGACGCCGGCTCCCGCCACCGTTGCGGCGCGCACGGCCGTTCCGCTGAAATCTGTTTCACCGCCCGCGCCGGTGCAGTGGATTGCGCATAACGATCCTATGGGCTTTTCGGTGAATGTACCGGTGGGCTGGCAGTTGCACACCGACCGGCAACCAGGACGAATCAACATCCAAAGTCCACAAGGCCAGCAGGCCGTCATCTGGCCGATGTTCATTCCGCAGCAGCAGTTGGACGCCCGCGGAGCCGGAACGGTAGTGCAACAACTCGCGCGCCGCGTGGACGCCAAGATGACTTGGGAGGCGCCAAAGTTGGCCGGCAATACGGCTCGTGTGTTTGCGCGCGGCCAGACCAGCGCCGCCGCCTTGATGCGATGGAGTTCTTCGCCGGAAGGCACCACCATTGTTCTGTTCTGCGTGAGCGCGCCGTCCTCTCTCTATCCAGCTTCGGTGGACACCTTCGCCGGCATTCTAAAAAGTTTCCAAGTCGTACCGGGTCCGAAAGCTGACAGCGGGGCGCCCGTGAAAAGCGTCGCGGCCGCCGAGCAGGTGTCATGGGTCCAATGGAGCGATCCGCGCGAAGGCGCTTTCAACGCGTCGGTGCCGCAGGGATGGAACGTCTCGGGCGGAGCTTTTCGCCAGAGCGCAACCGATATCCGAGAGAGTCTGGTTCTGCTCTCGCCCGACCGCCAGATCCGCATCGCGGTAGGCGACGCGAACATCGGCACTTACACCATGCCGAGTCGCATGTACGCGCGCGCCGGCATGCGCGAAGGCGGGTATACGTCTTTGGGCGACGGTACCAAGCTGCAAATTCGTAGCTTTCTAACGGCGCAGCAATTCATACGCGAATATGTCACAACTTCGGTCAGGCGGGACTGCGGTGATGTGCAGGTTCTCTCCGAGAACGAACGCCAGGACCTGGCTGCTTCCGCCGCCCAGCAGGCACAAGCTCAAGGTGCGCCGAATCCGCGCGTGACCGCGGCTGGCGTTTTCTTCTCTTGCACCTGGAATGGCCGCGAAGCGCGCGGCTACTATGCGGCGGCGACGGTTCTCCCCTTTCCGGGCCGCAACGGCATCTGGTATGTTGCGGCCCTGTACGGTTACATTGCCAGCGTCGAGCGCCAGCAGGAGGCCGACGATATCAGCCGGCACGTCCTCAATTCCATGGGGATCAACGCCCAATGGAAACAACGGGAGGATCAGATCGCAGGCAACGCGGTGCAGCAGGATAATGCCCGTTCGCAGGAAATCCAGGCGCGCGCGCGCCAGCAGATTGCCGAGGACCAGCAGAAAACCTCGGACATGATCGTCAAAGGCTACGAGGCAAGATCAAAAGTTTACGATGAAAACGGCCGCAAAGAGGAAAACGTGATTCTGGGCACCGTGGACGTGGTGGACCCAAGCACCGGTAAGCAGTACAAGATCGACAATGTTTCCGACTATCACTGGATGAACAATCAGGGCGTGATCGCGGGCACGAAGACCTACACATCCCCCGGCGCCGACTGGCATGAGATGATTACGCTGCCCTAAAGCTGGATTCTTCGAAAGCGCCGCGCCTATTGAGTGCTGGACTTGCGCACCAATCTGAATCGCAACAACCCAGCCAAACTCTCACTTCCCATCTTGCTCCCAATGACTTAGCATGGTGAGTTGCCACGGTCGAGTTCGCGCGCGCCTGTAGGACGCCTGCGCGGGCTCACCGGTTGCATCCGCCATGTCCAAGATTCGAGTTCGTTTTGCACCCTCCCCGACGGGATATCTGCACGTGGGCGGAGCGCGCACCGCTCTCTACAACTGGCTCTTCGCCCGCCATCACGGCGGCGTGTTCCTGCTGCGCATTGAAGACACGGACGCCGACCGTTCCAAGCCTGAACTCACCACCGCAATTCTCGAGAGCATGGAATGGCTGGGACTCAACTGGGATGAAGGGCCGTTCTACCAGTCCCAGCGCCTGGAGCGCTACCGCGAGATGGCAAGCGAGCTGGAAAACTCTGCTCACGCCTATCCGTGTTTTTGCCTGCCGGAAGAACTGCAGGCCAAGCGCGCACAAGCGGAAGCGCAAAAGAGGCCCTGGAGATATGACGGCGTTTGTCGCCATCTTTCTAAGCATGAGCGGCAACAGCGGCGAAGTACAGGCCGTCCATTCGCACTCCGGTTTCGTGTCCCGGCCACCGGTCAGACCAGTTTTGACGATCAGGTCTTCGGCCACCTCGAGCTCGAAAACCAGGAAATTGAAGATTTCGTTCTCCTCCGCTCGGACGGTCATCCCACTTACCACTTGGGCGTCGTGGCCGACGACATCGACATGCGCATTTCCCACGTGGTGCGCGGCGCCGATCACATTTCTAACACCCCCAAGCAGATCTTGATGTACCGCGCACTGGGAGCGCCGGAGCCGCGGTTTGCGCATTTGCCATTGATCCTCGGACCGGACAAGCAACGGCTGAGCAAACGCCATGGCGCGACTTCCGTGGGCGCTTATCGCGAGATGGGGATCCTGCCGGAAGCATTGGTGAATTTCCTCGTACTTCTGGGCTGGACGCCGCCCGCTCAGAAGGAGATCGTCACCCGTGAAGAGATGGTGCGGGAGTTCGAGCTCACGGCCGTTTCCAAATCGAATGCTGTCTTCGATCCGGAAAAGCTCGCCTGGATGAACAGCGAGTACCTCCGGCATCTCCGCGCGGAGAGCCTTCTGGCGCGGGTTGAACGGGAATTGAGGGCTGCCGGTCTTTGGCAGGATGCCTTCAGCAAGGAGGAAAAGCAGCGCTTCGAAGTTTCCGCCCGTCTGCTCCAAACTCGCGCGCGGAGCATTAAAGATTTTTCGCGTTCCGGTCGCGCTTTTTTCAGTGAAGAGTTCGAATACGACCCCGAGGCGCAGAAGAAGTTTTGGAAGGATGCAAAATTACCCGAGTTGCTCGATGAACTCGGCGCGCGGCTTGCTCGTGCCCAACCCTTCGACCTCACCGCAACGGAAGCTTGCCTGCGTGCGTTGGCAGAGGAGAAAGGGGTCAAGGCAGGTCTACTGATTAATGCCACGCGTGTGGCGCTCACGGGCCAAGCGGTGGCCCCGGGCCTGTTTGAAGTAATGGCCGCTCTGGGGCAAAGGCGCGTGGTGGAGCGCCTTCACCGGGCAGCAGCTCATTTGCGCGCAGACTCGTCAGGCCGCTAGTACTTGCTGACGGAGATTCGCGTCAGAAGAAGCATTCGCTGTGGCGGGGATTTCGCCGCCTCAGCCCCGTCAGGGGCGGCAGAATTTAGCCCAGGGCGCAAGCCCTGGGTTGCGAGCGGGTCAAGGGAGCTAGCCCCGGAAGGGGCGAAAGAAGGTTCGAAAGCGGAGACTCTTACGCCCCGACGGGGCTACCGGTCTCTTTAAGGCGCGGCCGTTCCCAGGGCTTGCGCCCTGGGCTATCCCGCAGGGCAGGAGCGGCCCTCCGGGCCTCAAACGCAGGGGGCGTTCTTGCGCGGATTTGGGTCACGAAAAACTAGGAACTGCCGGCAGCGTCAATCTTCTTTCTCAGCGCCTGGTAGGTCTCGACCACGACGATTGCTGCGGCCAGCACCGCCCCCGCCGTGATGAGGACTTCCCTCGTATTTCTCAAGAATTTCAGGAACTTCCACATCGGTGCTAACCTCCGACACGTAACCACACTTTCTCAGGCAATTTCCTATTATACCGTTCCAGGCTGAATATTGTCGCCTCCACCCCCACGGGCGACACCTCCAACAAGTTTCCACAAACTCGGCCTCATGGCTGCTGCCTGTCGCGTTCTTCTGCGATGATTTTTTGCGCCAACTCCTTACACTTCTCGCAGCGCGCATGGCTGAGGAGGCAGTATGCAATGCTCGTGTTGCAGCCGCACGGGCAGGGCTCCATGTTGAGTCGCAGGAGCACATGGTTCCGACGCACTTTGCTGAGGGAATCAAGTTCCAGGCCGGGCAGTTCCGTGATATTCGTGGGCGTGAATTCGCCGTCCAGTTGAGGGCAAGCGGCGTCTTGAGGGCGCAGTGGGGCGGGCTTGACGTTCGGCCGGTTCGGCCTCAGCGCCCAAACAAACGCGGCAAGCACCGCCATCGCGACAAAAAGATAAATCACCGCCCCGCGCGACGAGACCGGCGGGCTGGCCGGCCCTGGCTCATTCAGGCTCGTTTTGTCTGGCGGCATTCTACTGCGAGCCCCTTGCGGGCGCCCCACGGCCTACCACTTTGAAGGAGAATAATAGTGGCACGCTCGCCGGCGGCAGGCAGGCGTGATCGTTGCAGGCCTGATAGGCGAGCTGTCCCTTGACCTCGTAATTCCCGGGCGGCGTTTTGCGCTCAAGTTGGAGCGCCACGTCAACCCGGACCGTCCCTTCGTACACGGACAGGGGAGCATCGGAGAAGGCAAACTTCTTCGGCTCACCCTTCGGGTAAGTAATGTCCTTCACCGTCACTTGCGGGTTCGGCTCCAGTTTGACTTCCGTGGGGATCAGATATTCGAGGCTAGGATGATGGTCATTGATGTGGTAGCCGGGGACGACCTCCACCACCACCGCCGCCCTGACGATGGAATTGGGACGCGCCACTGGCGACGCCATCGCGACCTTCGCCTTTACCACCTGCCCCGGCGTCTGTGCCCAAGCCACCGGCGCGGCCAGGCAAACAAAAATACAAGTGAAAAAAAACGTTTTCATATTCAGCTTTGGCCTCTTCATCATTGTCCCTTTGAATTTGACATCCCGACAGGCCCTCACGACCGGGATCATGGGGCTTCAGACTCCCGATTTCAGAACCTTCTCCATCTCCGCCTGCGCCATCTTCAAGCTGACTCTGCAAGCGCGGTCCACTTGGCGGCATTTCAGCACCGGCAAATTGCAACCGCACGGACACTTCAGCTCGCCGAGCTGCTTCTTCAGAGACTCCTTCTGCGTGGCGGTCAGCTTGGTCAGGTTCAGGCCGGGAATTTCCGAATCGATGGCGGCGGGATCGCCAAGTTCAATCTTGGTTGAAGTGCCCGCCGCCATGCCCGGCCTGAAGCCCATGTTCTCGGCGGTTGGACTCATGGCCAGCAATTGCTGAACCTCATCCTCGATTACTGCGGGACTTGTCGCGCCGGTGTGCTTGGCGTAAATGCGTCCGTCGCGGCCGATCAGAAACGTCGTCGGCAGCCCAAAGATTCCCCCATAGAGTTCCCCTACACGTTGATTGCCGACCGCCACCGGATAGTTCATCTTGAATTCCTTGTAGAATTCCACTACAGGGCCAGGCTCATCATCGAGAGAGATGCCGATAACCGAAAAGCCCTGTTTGGCGTATTTGTCCTGCATTTCCACGAGTCCCGGAATCTCAATCCGGCACGGCTCGCACCAGGTAGCCCAGAAATCCAGCACCACCACCTTGCCCTTGTAGTCAGCCAGGTCCAGCTTTTTCCCGCCGATGTCCGTCAGTGAAACGGGCGGCGCACCAGGATGATCCCCGCCGCTCATGGCCTGCGTCCGCAGGGCGGGGGCGATCCAGTACCGGTTGACAAGATAGAGACCCGACACCACGGTCACCGCCAGCACCGCACCGATCAGCACTTTGCCTCGGCTCGCGAACTTCCTCACCTTGCCGCCGGCTTCCGGTTGTTCGGTCTTCCCGCCGCCCGCAGCTCTTTCGGGTTCATTCAAATCCATATCATCTCCCTTAATGCCGAGCCCTTTTCGGCGCCTGAGGCAGGGGTGCAGCCTTGACCCTTGCCGATGGGGCCACGTCCTCACACACTTTCTTATCCCGGGGTTTCCCGCGCGCTACGCCCCCAGTGGTTTCGACACCCCCTGCCCCCTGCCGCGCAGGTTTGCGGCGGAGGATTAGAGCCATCCACACTGCCGTCGCGAAGGCCAGAATCGCAATAAACTGCGATGTAGACAGGAGATGATGAAAGACGAACCCGCGGTCCTCGTCGCCTCGCAGGAATTCGATGAAAAATCGGGCCACCGCATAAAGAGCAAGATAAAGCACGAAAATCTCGCCATCGCGGGATTTCCTCGAGTATCTCCACATAAGAATTGCAAAGATCGAAAGCGAGGTCAACGACATGATAGGCTGAGTGGGGTACAACGGAACTCCCAGCGGCACTCCGGATATCTCGTGGCTGAAAGGGTTTGTAAAGACCACGCCCCAGGCGGAGGTGGTGGGCTTCCCGTAACAACATCCTGCGGCAAAACAACCGATACGGCCCACACCGAGTCCCAGGGCAATGGCCGGAGAGTAAATGTCCACGACCTTCCAGAACGGTAGGTGCTGAAGCCGAATATACCAAACCGCAAAGAGGACCCCAGCGATAAGGCCACCGTAAAAAACCCCGCCAGCCAGAAAGGTGCTCCAACTGAAGATCTCTCCCGGATACTGCCGGTAGTAATGCCAATCGGAAAGCACCATCAGCACCTTCGCGCCGAGGAGCGACACGAGCAGCAACCAGGTGCTGAAGTCAAGCAACTGGCCTGAGTCCAATCCTTCCCGCCGTCCTAGCCGGAGGATAACGCAGACCGCGCCCGAAACACCAAGCACCATCAATGCCCCGTAAGTGGTGAATCGCAGCGAACCCACAGTGAACAGTATGGGATGCAAATTCTCTCCATAATAAGCCGTCAGCGGTCAGCCATCAGCCATCAGCCCTCAAAGCTCATCGCTGAAAGCTGATTGCTGAAGGCTGACAGCTTTCTTACAGCGTGAAACGGCTCAGAAACGAAAAATATCTCGAAATCACTGTAAACTTGTTGGTCGCCATTAAGACGCCAAGCGCAATCAGCAGCACGCCTGAAGCTACTTCGACGGCATGCAAGTGCCTCCGGAAACCACCGTAGATCTTCAGGAACTGGCCCAAACCGACGCTGGTCAGAAGGAACGGAATCGCCAGGCCCGCCGAATAAACGGCCAGCAGGAACATCCCCTGGAACACCGTGTGCCGCTGCGCGGCCAGCGCCAGGATGGCGGTTAGAATGGGACCAATGCAAGGCGTCCAGCCGAATGCGAACGCAAACCCCAGCATAAAAGCGCCCACAAGTCCGCGGCGCGGCGCGCCCGTTTCAATCCGGACCTGGCGATAAAGCAGCGGAATCTTCACCAAGCCGGTTAGATGCAATCCGAACACGATAACGACAATGCCTGCGACAAGGTTGAAGGTGGCTCGCTGCGCCAGCAGGAACTTCCCCACCGCCGTCGCCGAAGCGCCGAGGGTCACAAAAACGAGGGAGAAACCCACCACAAAGGAGACGGAATTGCGCAAAATACGTCCCATCAGCGCCGGGCTCGTCCCGAATTTCAATTCCTCAATCGTGGCCCCGGATAACATTGAAATATAGCCCGGCACAAGTGGGAGCACGCAAGGTGAGAGAAAAGACACCACCCCTGCCACAAACGCAATCGGGATGCTCAATTCATGGCCCATGGTTTCAGCCCACAATGTTATCCAGCCCCAACTTAATGGATGCGCGCGGGCTGGCCTTCGTCACTGCCTATGGGAAACTGTACGCCCATCGGTCGATTCCGTCGCTTGCCGCCTTTTTCTAATCAAGTGTATCATGACGACCGTCCGTAGAGTCACCATTAGGGAATCCGGATTTCCCGGGAGACCAACATTCTTGCTACGCGCCATCATCTTCGATTTTGACGGCATCCTCGTTGACAGCGAACCGCTCATCATGAATCTCTTCCAAGAGATGGCGGCTCGAGAGGGCTGGGCCCTCTCCGAAGAAGAATATTACCGGGATTATCTCGCTCTCGATGACCGCGCCGTTATCGAGCACCTCTACCGCACGCACGGGCGCTCCCTCAGCATCGCCCGGCGCGATGAACTCCTGGCCTGGAAGGCGCACGCCTACGAGAAGATCATCCACGACGGCCTGCCACCCATCCCGGGCGCTGCGGAGTTTATCCTTAGCGCCGCCCGGCACTTCCCGCTGGCCATCGCCAGCGGTAGCCTGCGAGCGGAGATCGAACATCTTCTGGAAAAGTTGGGTCTGCGCGAAGAATTCGCGGTTATGGCGACAGCAGACGACTGCGAGCGCTCGAAGCCTGACCCCGAGATATATCTCAAAGCCCTCACCCGCCTCCAGGAGCTTCCCCAACTGCATGAACCACTGCTCGGAGCCGGCGAATGCTTGGCCATCGAGGACGCGCCCCTCGGCGTTGTGGCCGCGCAAGCCGCCGGCATGAAATGCCTGGCCCTTGCCCACAGTCGTCCTCAGGCCGAACTCCAGCACGCCGATTGGGTCGCGCACCAATTCGCAGATGTAGACTTGGAAATCATCAGTGCCGCGTTCGCCTGATGCGCTAGTCTTCATCTTCTTGTCGTGCGGCGAAGATCTTCTACGATCATCGCTTGGCCCAGGATGGCTGGAATTGTCGATTGCCGATTGCTGATTTCTGACGAACATTGGAACGAGTTGCCACACCACTTTTTCAATCGTCAATCGTCAATCAGCAATCGGCAATGATCGGCGGCTCGAGCGGATCCCCATTCCAAATCACACCGGCACCCCCCGCCCGAAAATCCCTTGACAAAACGTCTCGTTGGAGGTAATTTTAAGGCGAAGAAAAGGCGAATATGAACGGAGCTCCCTCAAACCCCGCCATCTTGGTTGGACCTGCCGGTTGGTCGTACACCGACTGGGAGGGAATCGTTTACCCTCGCCACAAGCCGCGCGGTTTCCACGAGGCCGCTTACCTGGCTCAATTCTTTGACACCATCGAGATCAACACTTCCTTTTATTCTCCCCCACGGGCGCAGGTCGTGAAAGCGTGGGCAGCAAGAATCGCCTTTAACCCCAACTTCAAGTTTACCGCCAAGCTCTGGAAGCGGTTCACGCACGAACGCAATGCCAACCTCCAGGACGAAAAGCTTTTCAAGCAGGGATTGGCGCCACTGGTGACCGAGGGACGGCTTGGCGCGTTGCTGTTGCAGTTTCCCTGGTCGTTCAGGAACACACCCGAGAACCATGAGTACTTGAGCGGACTCATCATGCAGTTCATGGAATACCCGCTGGTGCTCGAAGTGCGGCACAATTCATGGAACAAGCCGGAGGTCTTTGAATGGCTCGCCGGGCTGCGCGTGGGCTTCTGCAATATCGACCAGCCGGTGATCGGGCAGTCGATTGCTCCCAGCGCGCGCGCTACGGCCCCGGTGGGATACGTCCGCCTGCACGGGCGCAACTACGAGCACTGGTTCACTTCCAACGAGCACCCGGAGGAACGTTACAACTACCTTTACAGCCAAGCTGAGCTGGAACCTTGGGCGGCGCGCATTCAAAATATTGCCCAGCGCACTGAAGTCACCTTCGTCATCACCAATAACCATTTTCAGGGCAAAGCCATCGCCAACGCGCTGCAGTTAGTCAGTCTGCTCAGGAACCAGCCCGTGCGCGTTCCCGAAACCTTGCAGGAGTTTTACCCGGAATTGGAAAAGATTGCCGGCCCAGAAACATCAGCCGCCCTACCTAGGCAGTCCGACCTACTTTTTGCGACGCGCAGCACCGAAGAATAATTGACAGCTTTAAAGCCCCACTGATAGCATAATAAGGGTTGTGGCCGCGCACGATTTTCTGCCTAATGCGGGTAGCGCCCCGACCCGCGGGGGTAGCTTTTGCTGGGCAATACGAGCGAACCGCCGACTTGCAAATCAGGTCCGCGCTACCCTTCGCCCAGGCTGACCGCCAACACCTGTTGTTAAGCTGTTGTCAGGGTGTTGCTCTCAGGTTCATGCGTTTTGCTTGCTGATTTCTGCCTTCTGACTTTCTTTCGAGGCTCCCGTCCCCGTCGTCTAGCCCGGCCTAGGACATCGCCCTTTCACGGCGGTAACGCGGGTTCAAATCCCGCCGGGGACGCCAACATTCTAAAGTAGTTATTGAGATTGCCCCTTTCACCCGAGGGTTCGAAAGGGTTCGATAAGGAAGGAACACCGCATTCAGCCCACCTTTTGGACGCTCTTTCCCGGCAGAATCATTCTTACGACTTTGGCCTGCGCTTCGCGCTTCGTGGTGGTCATCGCCTGCGTGTAAACATCGGCGGTCACACGGTAATTGGCGTGGCGCAGCAACTCCTGGATAGTCTTGATATCTTCGCCGTTTGCCTTCATAAGTGTTCCGAAGCTATGTCGCAGAGTATGCCAACCCACCTTGCCGCTGATCTCGGCGGCTCGCAGTGCAGGTTGTACATGCACTCGAAAAAGTGACCCAGGCCAGTACGGCTGCTTGCCGCGCTTGTGTGGGCTGGCGAACACCCAGTCTTCCGGCCTGTTGTAGGGAGACTTCAGCCTCCAGTTCAAAACTTGTTCTCCCAATTCTGCATCGAGCGGGATGGGCTTCTGTGAGGCTTCTGTCTTGCAGGGCCCGATCCTTTGCTTGACCACAGACCTGGTTACATTGATCTCGAGCTTCTCGAAATCTACGTCCGCCCATTTGAGACCAAGCAATTCTCCGACTCTTAACCCAGTGGCCGCATCCAGTAGAACCATGGTGCGACATGGCTCCTCTAAGTGCTCCAACAGAGCCTGAATCTGCTCGATTGAAAGCACGGTTGGAACCTTCGATCGTTTCGCGCTCTGACGAACAGACGTGATGGGATTGTGCCGAACCCACTCCCAGCGGATCGCGTGACTGTACAAGGCGCTCATGATGTTTCGGATTTTGGCCTTGCTGCCGGCCGCTAGCGGTAGCGAGCGTAACCACTCCTCCACCTGGACGGCTTTCACATCGGCAATACCATATGAACGCCATCGCGGTAGAATCCACTTTTTCAGGTAACCCTCGTAGGTCGCCTGTGTTGCATAGGATTTGCGGCCCTCTGCTTCCACGCGGATCTTCCCCGGCTGTCTCTTGTTGAAAACATCCGGCATTTCGTGTTCCCGGTAGTGCTGAACCAGGGTTCCGAAACCGATGGGCTGGAGCTGCTGACGAGGGGTTTGTTGGTTGATAGTCAAACGCAAAGCGTCTACCGCTTGTTCGGCACTGGCTTCGGTTTTGAACTCTTCGGCCGAACCAACCACCACCTTGCGATATTTCTTGCTGCCGTCGATTTCGGTTTCGTACCACCTGAAAACCCATACAGTCTCACCAGACTTGCGTCTTACGCGCTTCAGACTTCCTCTTTGGTGTCGTGCTCGCCTCAACATTTTCTCTCCTTTCAGTTAGGCGGCACGGATGGCTTTGCACAGACTATCGCATTCGCCAGCCGTAAGTCGAGCCTCCGCCAAAAACCCTGGCATCAGCTCGACGCTTTGCTTTCAAGCCACTCATTCAATGCCGAAGCTCGGAAAGCCCAAAGCTTTCCAATCCGGAAGCCAGGAATGTCGCCATTCCGAGCCAATCTCTGAAGGGTCTTTGGATGAATGTGCAGAAGCTCAGCTGCTTCCTCACTGTCAAGAACAGGTTCGAAAAACGGTTGCTCGCTCCTAGGTAGGCCCGAAGCAGCAGGCACCGGCTGCACTTTTACCGAAAGGACACTTTCTGCTAACTCACCTCCTCCATTTCCTTCGTCTCTTCCATTACTCTCCCAGTGAGCGCTCTCAGGAGCCCGTGTCTGTTCTTCAATCATGCTTCCTCCAACAGCGGCCTTCCAGTACAGGATTCTGGTTCGTGAAACAAATCTGCCCAGGACGTGTGGGACCTTGCGCCCCGTAACGCTCCCTTTGAATATGCGATCTGCGGCCGCAGGCAAATCGGGAGGGTTAGTCAACCCCGGATGCTAGTTCTGTTCATCGGTCGGGTTGGTGGAGCCGCGGAGGTGTTTATGTAGGAATCCCAATGCCATATGTAAGATGAATTGGTCTTCGTGTCAAACGGGCGTAACGGGAGGCCCTGTCGCGTCATGGAAACGCCTGAAAAATCAGCGCTTAGAAAGTGCATGGTGAGGCGTGCATGAGCTTGCCCTAGCAAAGCCCACGCAGAGACGCTTATAGCTATCTGCGCCCATAACTAACTCAGAGCTTTCGTGGGTGATCTTGACCAGACCGCGACCACGCGTTCTCGGACTGGAGCGTCGCATCAAGCCTTCATGGAAACAAGGCCAGCATATGCAAGCAAATCAATCGGATGGCCCTAACTGCGGCATTGCCCTTCTCAGCAGCGTAAGTGTGATGCGCACTCAGCGGAGGCCTTCGTCCCCGATAGAACGGAGATTGTCAGGCTGCGCCCAACCGATGCCCTGCCTCGTTTGCCCCTTGCGCTACCTTTGGTTCTCACAAGAGTCGACCGGTTAAAAAAACTTGGCCAGCAACATGCCCCCATTGGGTATGGACGCTGGGCCCGTCGACCGTTGCTCTGCACAGTCGAATCTGTAATGCTGGGGCACACCGATGAACATGCGTTAGGCCAGAGCGCGCGCCGCGATCGGCAGAGTGCCGGTTTCTGAGGTTTCAGCCTGGGCTGGGCGTAATAAAGAATCCACATTGGCCTTTAATTGGACCATGGCCGCCGCGTGGAGCTGCGAAATGCGCGATTCATCAACTCTCATAAGCTCGGCAACCTGTATCATGGTTAGGCCCTGCTTATGGTAGAGCGTGACGATTTGGCGTCGACGCTCCTGCAGCCGCGAAACGGCACGATCAAGGATTTCCAGTTGTTCGTTCCGGTAGCAGAGGTCGAAGGGATTGGGATCATCACCGGCCAGGAATGCTGGCTCGATGGACGCCTGTGCGGAGGTTGGCGCCGCTGAGAGGGTGCGCGCACCACAATCAAGCCCCGCACTCTGAAGCTCATTTAGCTCACGGTGCCACTGGGCTAGATTCATTCCCTGCACGGCGGCCATCTCCTCGTCCGTGACGGGGCGACCGAGCTTGACCTCCAGTTCGTGATAGAGCTTTTGGACTTCTTTGCTCTTGCGCCTTATATCACGGGAGGCTGAATCGGCTCCTCGGAGGCCATCTAATGAGCGTTACATAATATAG
>DLMI01000247.1:14737-17950 GCA_002478145.1 Acidobacteria bacterium UBA7540 | reverse complement strand
CTCATCCATCCGGTTCTGGTCGCGATCAAGGCCGCCCAGGTTGTTCAGCGCCAATGCTACGTCGGGCAGATACGTCTCCGGGTTCTTCTGCGCCAGCTCCCGGAAGGCCTTCAGCGCCTCCTCGTAGGCCTGCCGAGCCTCATCTATCCGGTTCTGGTCGCGATCAAGAACGCCCAGGTTGTTCAGCGTCAGTGCCACGTACGGCAAATACGTCTCCGGGTTCTTATGCGCCAGCTCCTGGAAGGCCTTCAGCGCCTCCTCGTAGGCCTGCCGAGCCTCATCCATCCGGTTCTGGTGGCGATCAAGATTCCCCAGGTTGTTCAGCGTGCCTGCCACGTACGGCAGATACGTGTCTGGGTTCCTCTGCGCCAGCTGTCGCCCCAGTTTCAGGCATTTGCCGTATGCGACCTCGGCCTGGTTGTAGCGGTTCAACTCCTCGCTGAAAACGCCAAAGGCGAAATTCGCCTCGAGACTCTCGGGGGATGCTTCGATTGCCGCCTTATAAGCTAGCTCAGCTTCGTCGAACCGGAACTGAAGCGTGAGGAGTCGGGCCTTGAGTGTCCAAGCCTGACTCGCTTGCTCGATCGCCTTCTCGGCTTCAGCCTCCCTCTCTCTTGCTGCTGTTAGCAAGCGCTTCAGTTCCTCATCGTCGAGGACGTTGATTCCTTCCTGAATCTTCCCCTCCAGGAAGAATCCCATCGCTTCGCGGTATAGCTTAGAAGTTTTGCCGGGGTCTTGCTTCGCCAGTTCGTCGGCCGCCTTCGCCGCAGCGGATCGGGCCTGATCACGTTCCCGCCGAAGTTCCTCGATGGCTGTGGCGTTGACGCGCTGCGCCTCTTGTAGTTCTTTGAGACGCTTCCTGTAGGATTCCTCGATCGTCTCGAAACTCTTCAGCCTGTAAAAGCGACGGGCCATTTCTTCTCGATCGCCTTTTCTGCACAGAAGAAGCGTGAGCGGCTTAGCGGCCGCTTCTGTGGGCAGCACCAGTTCCAACTGGATATCGTTGACGACAACGTACCCTTCCCTCTGCACGACGAGCTGAATCGTTTCGCCTGGTCGCTTCTGGGGAAATTCGAGTGTGAAAGTGCCATTCTTCTTCGTCACCGTTGGATTCGCGCCTTCGACCGCGCTAACCTGTACTCCGTCAACGGGAGTGCCCCCCAGCTCGTTTGCGATCACCACGCCCTTCACCGTGGATGCCCGGACGCGGGAACCTCCAAGCAGGATCAGAATTGCAAACAATGTTCGGAGGCGCATGATTGTTACTTCGCGCGTTTCAGAACTAGTACTGCATCGTTGGAGTTCGGAACTGCGCTGTAGTACTCTGGCTCGTAGCCAGGAGCGACAACGTCAAGTTCCAGTTCCGGCCGAATCCGATCACCAGGAATTGCAACCTCGAAACGGCCTGCTTTGTCAGTCGACGTAGAAAGACCTGCGACCCTGACTTCCGCACCCGAAATCGCATTGCCCTGCTCGTCCTGCACTCGACCAGAAACGCGACCACCCTTCTTCTGGACAGAAACGTCAACACTAGAGCCCACAAGGCGACACAAGGGGACGCCTACCACTTCAAACTCTTGGGACTCGACCCAGACAGGCACCTCCTGCCCCCGAAAGCTGGCAGGGATCGCCGGAAAATAAGCCTGTCCATCTCCCCCGATAGGCTCCCGGCGAGATTCCGGGCCAAGCCGCAGCACGACATAACCAGAATTTCGCAGAACCACGTCCTGCGGGCCGCGTTCACCATGGACATACACGGTCAAGGGGAACGTGGCTAAATTCGGCACCAGAACGAATCCTCCAATCACCACGAGCGCGAAGCCGACAACGGGTCCACTAAGTTCCAGGACCCCGCCGAGGTACCTACCGCTGTAGGACGCATACGAGCGAAGCACTCCAAAGAGGATTAGCGCTGTAGCTAGGCCGACCAGCAAGAGCACGACGTAAAAAAGGTTCCCCGTCAAACCAAAGGCGGTCAGCTCCTGGGCTTTCCAAATCAACACCCCCAGAACCAGCAGGCCGAATACAACGCAAACGAGCGAAACGAGTACGTAAAGAGTGATGTTGCTTCGTCGAGTCTGCCTTGGTGACGAGTTCATATCGTCATTATGCTCCTGCCTCGACTTAGAGTACACCAACACACAGCCCCTGGAGTCCACCGCCCCAGCTGGCACTCAAAGGTTGCGAGACAGTCGGCATGGCGATGGGTCGCACTCACTCAAAGATTTTGAAGCAGGGGTAGCGCGGTCCCGTTTTGTCGATTCCATAGAGTCGTTGGCTCCTTCGGAGCGGCCAACTTGGTTTGTGTGCTTGGCCAAGGATTTCCGGGCAAGGAGCCAAGCATGCTGATTGTAGGGTCTGATTTGCATACGCGGGTGGCACATCTATAATCTCGTCGGCTTTGTCAAGGGACACGACGACCTGCGCGTGCTGGGAGCGGGGTTAAGGGCGCCGCAGGCGTTCATCGCAGACCCCTGACGCCGCTCCCAGCACGCCCCACGATGGAAACGTGACGAAGCACTGGTGCTTATTCCAGCACTTCGTCCTTAGAGGATTCTTTTGGCTCGTGCCGACCAAGGCGCATACGTCGCGACGCTTTTCGTCGCGATGTATGCGCCCCGTCGGGGGTCGCTGTGGAGGTCGCACCAATCGGTCGTCTGATAGACGCGCCCGAGGCGAGCAGCGCCAATCGCCCCGGCGGTTTCTCCCTCCTCGAGATGATGATGGTGGTGGTCTCTTCGAAGCTGTCAGCCCTCAGCCGTCAGCTTTCAGCGAGCCTGCCGATATATGGTCAGCCCTACCCGCGCTTCCCTCTTGACAAGAGGCTAGATTTATGGTAGCCTATGCTGGTTGACCTATGGAGAGCGCCGGCAGAGAGTGCGGGAAGGAGACTCGAAAGCGGCCCGCAGGGGGCGCAAAACGGCAAGCAAATGCAAAAAAGATACTAAATAGAGGGAACGAACCCAACAAGTCCTTTAGAATCAACAAAAGTCTCAAAAAACGAACTCAAAACGAACTCGATTTTGAGCGCAAGAATGCGCAGATTACACCGAAAAAGCGGGTTTTAGGTGGCACATTTCACGTGACCGGCGGCTTGAGCGTAGACTTTCGCTTTCCACAGAGTCTGCGGCTTGTGGCGGCTCGACCCCCTCACCCGTCCCCGTCGGCTGACGGGCTGAAGAAAGCGCCGGCGCGGGCCACCCTCTCCCCCAA
>DLMI01000247.1:0-14577 GCA_002478145.1 Acidobacteria bacterium UBA7540 | reverse complement strand
CACAAATGTACAAACTCCAGACCGTCTCCCCCAAGGGGGCGAGGGCAGTCTGGATTACGGAGGGGAATCGTATTCGTTCTGACTTCTGACTTCTGGCTTCTGACTCCTAGCTAATCAACTAACCGCGACAGCTTCGATTTCCACCAGCATCTCCGGGTCAACGAACCGTGAGACTTCGATCAACGAAGTCGCAGGATGGACAGTGCCAAAGGACTCCGCGTGCGCCCTCGCCACTTCCTCCCAGAGTTCGATCTTGGTAACGTAGATCCGGGTGCGCACCACGTATTCCAGGCCAAGGCCCAGGCGTTTGAGGGCGCTCTCGATATTCCGAATTGCCTGTACCGACTGCGCATAAATGTCTCCTGGGGCCAGAACTTTTCCGGAAGGGTCTGTCCCCGTTGTTCCGGAGACGAAGACCATGTCCCCGACCTTGATTGCGCGGGAATAACCCAGCTTCGGCTCCCAAGGTGTTCCTGAGAAGATCTTTTCCCGTTTGTTCTTCATATGCTTCTCCATCTATCAGGGGCGGGTCTCTGACCGGCCTCCAAGAATTCCACGAGCTGAATCTATTTTTCCTTTTCGAAGTATCGACGATGGGCGCGGGCCGCCAGCGCCAGCCGACGGTGGCGTCGCTCCAGCGCCTCCCGGAAACGGCGTTTCTCTTCTGCCGTAACGGGAACTATGGGGGGGACCTTCTTCGGACGACCGTCTTGATCAACAGCCACGTAAGTGATGAAGGCTGAACTGGTCTGACGGCGCTCGCCGGTTAGGCAATCTTCCAAAAAGACATTGACCTCGACTTCCAATGAGGTGTTAAACGTGCGCGTGACAAAAGCTCGCAGGGCAATCAATTGGCCGACCTTAATCGGATGAACGAAGTCCAGGTTGTCTACCGACGCGGTTACCAAAAGACTCCGGCAGTGACGGCGGGCTGAGATCGCCCCAGCGATGTCCATCAGGTGCATAACTTTGCCGCCGAGGATGTTTCCAAGAGTATTGGCATCGTTCGGAAGAACCATCTCCACCGTTTCCGTAAGGGAATCGGCCACGGTTTTCGCCTTCTGGTTCCTCATGCTCTGCTCTCTCTTGAGGCGCGAATAACCTCGCTCTGGCGCCCCAACTAACCCTGCCAGGCAGACTCGATTACGCCCTTGTGCCCGCCTGCCAGAGGCCTGGAAGGCTTTGTCCAGTTCGGTTGCGTTGCATATACTATTCGAGCATCGGGAGGGATGCAACCTGAATCCGCAAGCCGGCTAATCGCTCAAGGATCTTCGGGCTTGCAGAATCTCGGCCCATTGTGATCAAGATAAACCTTAAGGAGGCGCTTACGAAATGGAAGGCACGAATCGACTCAATTTCTTGCGAGAGAGTTTGCGCCAGAATCCAGACGACGTGTTTGCCCGGTACGGCCTCGCCCTAGAACTCTCGCAATTGGAGCCGGCGGAAGCCTGGATACATTTCGAATACTTGCTCTCGCACCATCCGGAATATTCAGCGACCTACTATCAGGCGGGAGCGTTCCTGCTTCACCAGGGCCGGCAGGACGAAGCCCGAAAGGTACTGGCCCAAGGGATTGAAGTGACACGGCGGCAAGGAAAGCAACACGCTCTGAGCCAACTCCAAGCCGCCCTCGAGGCGATGCAGGTGGAGACTTGAAAAGGCTGGGGTGCGCCTGTAACGCCCTTCTGAGCCCATCCGCTCCGCAGAGCGAGATCCTTCGCTGCGCTCAGGATGACAGCGAAGGGCTCAGAATGACAGGCGGTGACCTTTCCTTCTACGAATGTCGAACGACCCGTATCAGTTCACCTGGCGAAACGTTGTTGGGCGAGGTTTCTCATTTATCCCAGCCGTTCTATAATGCCTTAAGAGGGATGGCGACCCGCGAGGCAAACATGGTTCATACGATTCCCACGCAGGAAAAACAGGCTGTTGCCTTGACCTCCGTGGTTGCTGCCGTCCTGTTGATCACGATGAAGCTGACGGTGGGCCTCTTGACGGGCAGCTTGGGAATCATTTCGGAAGCCATGCACTCCGGCTTGGACCTGGTGGCTGCGGTGGTGACGTATATTTCCGTCCGGGTGTCCGACAAACCTGCCGACCCGGCCCACCCGTTCGGCCACGGCAAAATCGAATCCCTCTCCGCGTTCGTTGAGGCCACCCTTTTGTTCGTGACCTGCGCATGGATCATTTGGGAAGCCATCCGCCGGCTCTTCTTTCATGATGTTCATGTGGAGCCGAGCCTCGCGGCCTTCGGCGTAATGTTTATTGCCGTCACCATTGACACTTTCCGATCCCGGGCGCTTTTCCGGGTGGCGCGAAAATACAATAGCCAAGCTCTGGAAGCCGATGCGCTGCACTTCTCCACGGACGTTTATAGCTCGAGCGTGGTGATTTTGGGTCTCATCCTGGTTTACGTTTCCAACCAAAGCAACATCCGCTGGCTCCGCAAGGCTGACCCGGTTGCCGCACTGGTGGTGGCTGGAATCGTTGTTTACATCACGCTGAAGCTCGGAAAAAGGACCGTGGCGGCATTGGTTGACGCTTCGCCGGAAGGCAGTTCGAGCCTGATTGCCGAAGCTGTTTCACGGGTTCCGGGAGTTCTGAGGCTGGAGCGCATCCGGACCCGCCAAAGTGGGCCACGTCTTTTTGTGGACTTGAGGCTGGCACTTCATAGCAACACGTCACTCGAGCACGCCAAAGCGGTGGCGGATTTGGTGGAGTCCGCGGTCCACGAACTCTTTCCCGACTCCGACGTGGTTATTCACACCACTCCCAGCGATCCACCCACGGGGGATCTGGTGGAGAAAATCCGCTCCATCGCCAACCGCAGAAACTTCCAGGTTCATGAAGTGACAGCCTACGAGGTGAAGGGGTGCATCAACGTAATCCTGGATCTCGAGGTGGAGCCTAGTCTACGGCTGGACACAGCCCACGACCAAGCCACAGTGCTCGAGCAGGACATCAAACAAGGCCTTCCGGAAGTGTGCGAGGTGAACATCCACCTCGAGCCTTTCACCAAGAACGTGGAGGCGGTGAACGCCGTCCAGCTTACGCCGGCCGAGTTGGAACCCAAGCTGATGGAGATCGCCGGAGAGATTCCAGGCGTCTTAGACTGTCACGACATCGAGGCGCACCAAGCAGCGGAAAACGTGTTCGTCCGGTGCCATTGCACGCTGCTCCCTGCCCTACCCATAGCTCGGGTGCACGACATTACAGAAGAACTCGAGTTTAGGATTCGAAAAGCCTTCCCCCAGATCCTCCGAGTTAATATCCACGCAGAACCAAAAGGACAGAGCTAGAAAGGTACGTTCGCGGGCGTCGTCCGGGCACACCCCACCCCCCCTACGGAACGGCGCAGGCAGTGGGCAAGGATATCCCCTCAGCCATGCCTTTCTAGGGATTCGGCTTGGCCGCTGGCTTGGCAGGCTTAGCGGTTGAAGGCGCAACGGGATGCGTCGCAGGAGGCGTAGCTGGCCGGCCCGAAGTCGGGGCATCAGAGGGGTTCGCTACGTCATAGAGCCTGACGATTGAATCCGTCAGGTCCACTTCCTTGGCCGCGTAATAGATGGGAACCTGGTCGCTTCCAATGATCAGGGAGAAGCCGTTCTGCCGCGCGTAATCATCAATCTGCTTCACCATTTTCTGGCCGATGCGGCGAAACATTTCGTCCCTGTCCGTTGCGAAGTCTGCTTGCGCATCCTCGGTAGTGCGCTTCAAAAACTTCTGCTTCTCCTCCAGGTCCCGGCTTAGGCGCCGCTGCTCGTCGTCGCTAAGCGTGGCAGCCTGTTTCTGCAATTGGTCGTTGATGGCCTGTATGTCCTGCTGGAGCTTCTGAACATCTAGCTGGCGAGGTTGATACTTCTTCTGAAGCTCAGCCATCGCTTTCTTTCCCTCCGCCGTGCTCAGAATTGCCTCCTGGATATTGACGAGCCCGATCTTGCCTGAGGTCCCCGAACTCTGACCGAGCAGACCCGCCGGGGCCGTTCCCAGGCAAAGCAGAAGAGTAATGGTGGAAACTCGAGTCTTCATTCGATCTCCTTCAAATAAGTAGAGTCCTAATTGCGAAAACACATTCTAACTCATTTCGTCTCTAAAAGGTGCGTGCCACGGTGAACCCTACTCTCCCCTTGCGCTCCTTCAGGCGAAAACCGCGAAAGAGGTTCAACGCATCTTCATAGGTGGCCTGATTTGGAAACATAGTCTCGGGTGGCAGGACTTGGGGAGGGACCACCAGAACGTTATCCTCCCGGAGCCAGTTATAGCCATAATAGAGATGAAACGGCGCATTGACAATCGGCAGAATGACCTGCAGGTCGAGTCCCGTTGAGCTCCGGGGACGTAAATTGGTCGCTGAGATAATTTTGAGTCTTGTCGGCAGGGTGAAGTACGGGTACTCGGTGCTCAATGCCTGCAGGGAAGGAATCGAGGTGTCAATTTGGAGCTGGTTCGTTCGCAAGACAAAAGCGCTCCCGGCGTCTAAGAAAGCTGCCATGGTGACCGGACCTGCAATCGGTACGCGGTATTCAAAATTAGTAATGACCTCTGTATCACCGCCGGGGTAGATCGGCGTGTAGTACGGGAATGAGGTGTACGACCCGCACGTCGTTCCCTTCTGCCCATTGGCGCCGGTAGCCAGAATAGGATTGCCGAAGTTGTCGCGGTTACACACCTGGCCGGTCGCCGGAAAGAAAGCCAAGGGGCTGATTGAACGGATGTCAAAACCACGGATGTCATACTCGCCACCAATGTAGAAGCGCGAGAAAGGCGGGGGAACACGGCCACCGTATCCTTGGATGGTTGAAGCCAGTACGTGCATGCCGAAGGCTTGCGGCTTCTCTGAACGTTTATTGCGGACAGGATGAAAGTACTTGAATTCGAAGGACGGGGTAGCGGTATAGACGTTGCCTCCCAATCCGGAGATCATCAACGCGATAGAGAAGTACTTTCCCCGCGTGGGGTTCCAAGCATCATTGATGGTGTTATAAAGATAGGTGGGCATGATGGAACTGGACACGATGCCGCTCAGAGCCGAAGGACCTGCCAACCCACGAAAATTGATAGCCTCAAAAAAGGACTCGGATGCCGCATTGAACGCTTGCATGCTGCTATAGGAGTAGCTGTAGGTGAACCCGAGGCGCGCGAAAGTGCGCCGCAAAGGGTAACTGGTAAACGCCGTGAAACCAGAGGAATTCTGCTGAAAATTCTGCGCGTAGTATTGGCCATAGGGGGAGGTCGCGAGCTGTGAGGGGCTGAGGCCGTAAGCATAAGCTAATTGGCGGAGTTGGTCATAGCGGTAATTGCTGTGGTAGACCGTAAACCCCACTGTCATGGCGCGATCAAAAACGTACGGCTCAGTGAACCCAAACGAATACATCTTTTGATAGGTCCCCCACTCCGTTTGAACGCTCAAGGTCTCGCCCAGCCCCAGGAAATTGTTGGTGGCGTAATTGATCCCCACGAAGTTCCCCGCCAAGCCACTGACCCCGCCCGAAAACCCGATGGAGTTCTTGCCTTTTTCCTTGACCTTCAAAGTAATATCAACCGTGCTGTTTTTGGCGTCCTGGGTGATCTCGTAGTCCTCCTTCTTCACCGTATCAAAGAATCCCAGTTGATTCACCCGGAGGACGCTGAGGTCCCAAAACGAGGAGTTGAACATGTCCCCTTCGCTTATCAGCAATTCCCGTCGAATCACCTTGTCGCGAGTCTTGGTATTGCCGGAAAACTCAATGCGATGAACAATAAACTGCTTCTCTTCCTCGAAGTCCAGCGCCAGGTTGATAACTCGGCGCTTGTTATCAGGCTCGATGTCCGGAGAAGCGGTGAAATTGATGTAACCGAACTGGCCATAGAGCTTGGTGTAGTTCTCGATGGCCTTCCGAACCTTAGACAGCGCAAAGAGATCTCCAGGCTTGAGCCGCAGGATAGGCGCCAACTGTTGTTGCGTGAAGAGCTTGTTTCCGCGGATTACAAACCTGCCCAAGCGATACTGCAACCCCTCCTCCACCGGGATCGTCAGGTCCACCCGTTTGCCCCGGCCCCAACTGAAAAAGAAGAACGGATAACGCCGCCGGGTGTCCACCATCTTCGTTTCCGGTTCTTTCGCCAGAGCGTAAAAGTAACCGTGGTCCCTGTAGAGGTCGCGGATGTTTTCGAGGTCGGCCTCAATCCTCTCCTTATCGTAAGTCTTATGGAACCAGTAGAACCAGGGTGGAGCGCCGGCAGCTCTGGAATACTTCATGGCGCGGTCAAGTTCGTGAGAAGAGAAAACCTGGTTTCCCTTGAAGCGGACATTGCCCACCTTGACCTTGGGGCCTTCCACCACGATAAACGTCAGAGCCACGGAGTTGGGCGGAATATTCCGCGTGCGGTGCCGGACGGTAGCAAACATCTTCCCATGCGCCGCGAGCATCTCCTGGAGAACCACCTCAGCTCGTCTAATGGTCACAGGATCGTACTGGGATTGGATGGATAGGCCCACCTTGCGCTTTTTGAATTCATCCAGCACGTCCGATTGCTGAACGCTGCCTAATCCTTTGTAATCAATGCTCCGGACCAGCTTCTTTTCTCGCACGAAGAAAGTAACGATCTTCCCGCCCTTTTCGGAATCCACCACTTCCAACCGAACGTCATCGAAGAAGCCTGTATTCCAGAGAGCCATGAAGTCTCGGTCAAGAATGTTCTCGTTATACACGTCGCCTTGATGCGAGAAAATGCGGGCCCGCAAGGTCGCAGCAGGAATGCGTCGGTTCCCTCGGAAAATAATCGACTGAATAGTTGCCTGGGCGGTGGGCTGGGCTTGCGGCTGCGTAGGCGCGCCGGGAGTTGTAAGTTCAGGAGCTTTCTGCGGAGCAGGCGCTTCCTTGGGCGTTTCAAGTTGGAGTTTCTGTGGGGGAGCCGCAGGCGGGGTCTGCGAGGGCTTGGCTTGCGGGTTCTGCTGAGTCCCTGGGGTTGGCTGCGCAGGCGGTGGAGCGCCTGGTGATGAGGGTGGTTTCTGCTCCGCTGGGGGGTTCTGCGCCTGAAGCGCCGGGCCAGAAAGCAAGCTCAATAGCAAGGCGACGAACCGCAACCCAAACCGTGTCCTCGTTCGTCTACACGTGGCAGAACTTCTCCTCAAGAAACGGTCTTCCCCCTCGTTTTGGATCGAGCTCAGAGAGTCCGATGCCGGGAACTCACCAGAAGTTGGCCCAAAGACTCGAAATCGCAGGAGCAATCCCTACATCCCTCTCAGGACCAAACTCCGGCAGGCACAGACGACGTGGAATTTCTGCTTCCTGCTTTGCCAAGGACGGGCCGCACTAACGTGAGAGTGGCGTGGCCGCGACGAGCTTGTCATTCATCGACCGATAGCAGAGGCCTTCCTTCTCAACAACGACTTCCAGAACTGATGGGGGTTGAATCTCCCCCTGGATCAACGCTTCCGAAAGCGGGTCTTCAACGTACTTCTGGAGCGCCCGGCGCAGGGGGCGAGCGCCATAGGAACGGTCCTCACAAGTCTTTTCCAGAATCCACTGGCTCGCCTCCCGGGACAAGGTAATCGAAATGTTCTTGTGCTCCAGATTCTGATTCATCTGCGCCACCAAGAGGTCCAGGATCTGTACCAGATCATTGTCGCTGAGCGCATTGAACACGATAACTTCATCCAGCCGGTTGAGGAACTCCGGATTGAACAGCCGCTTGACCTCGGCCAACACCATATCTTCAGCCTTCCTCTCGCTCGCACCCTCCGCCGCCGACTGGAACCCCAGGTGCGTCCGGCGTTGCAGATACCGAGCCCCGATATTCGAGGTCATGATGAGGATGGTGTTCTTGAAATCCACTGTATTCCCCAGCCCGTCGGTCAGGTGTCCGTCTTCGAAGACTTGAAGCAGAATGTTGAAGAGATCCGGGTGGGCCTTCTCAATCTCGTCCAGGAGAATCACGGAGTAAGGCGCGCGCCGGACCCGCTCCGTCAGTTGGCCCCCCTCTTCGTAACCCACGTATCCGGGAGGAGACCCGATCAGCTTCGAGACGGAGTGCTTCTCCATGAATTCCGACATGTCGAAACGAATCAGCGCCCGCTCACTCCCAAAAAGAAAGGCCGCAAGAGAACGGGCCATTTCGGTCTTGCCGACGCCGGTGGGCCCGAGGAACAGGAAAGAACCCACCGGTCGGCCGGGAGGTTTCAGGCCGGCGCGGGAACGGCGGATGGCCCTGGCCAGGGCCGAGATGGCGCGATCCTGGCTGATAATCCGCTTGTGCAGTTCCTCTTCCGTCCTCAGCAGCTTCGAACTCTCCTCTTCCTTAATCGAGGTCACCGGGACGCCCGTCCAGCGGGAGACCACATCCTCAATGTCCTCGCGGGTCACGCTGCCCATGGCCGTTTCGTCGATATTGTATTTTTCACGGAGGAGCCTGAGGTTTTCGCGTTCCTTTCGTTCTTCGTCCGAATAGAAGCGCGCCTTTTCGAATTCGTGGTTGGCGATGGCATTTTCCATCCGGTGAACGACGAATTTGATGCGCTTCTGCACGTCGATCATCTCTTCGGGCAAGGAACTCTGGCGAAGCTTCACCCGCGCTCCCGCCTCATCAATCAGGTCCACCGCCTTGTCCGGCAGGAAACGATCCGGAATATAGCGGCTGGAGTGATACACCGCCGAGCTTAAGGCCTCATCGGTGTAAGTGACGGCGTGGAACTTCTCGTAACGGTCCTTGATTCCGAAAAGGATCTTGACGCCTTCGGCTTCCGTTGGAGGCGGAACCTTCACGGCTTGGAATCGCCGCTCCAGGGACCGGTCCTTCTCTATCGACTTGCGGTATTCCCCCGGGGTGGTGGCGCCGATGCACTGGATTTCACCCCTGGTTAGCGCGGGTTTCAGGATATTAGCGGCGTCCAGCGAGCCTTCCGCCGAACCTGCTCCCACCAAGGTATGGAGCTCGTCGATGAAGATGATAGCGTTCTGCGACTCCATCAACTCCTTCATGATGGTTTTCAAGCGTTCCTCGAATTGCCCGCGGTACTTCGTGCCCGCGACGATCAAAGAAAGATCCAGCGCCAGGATTCGCTTGTCGGCGAGAAAGGAAGGCACATCGCCGTCCGCAATTCGCTGCGCCAAACCTTCCACGATGGCGGTCTTGCCGACACCCGGCTCCCCAATCAGGACCGGGTTATTCTTCGTCCGGCGGCACAGGATCTGGACCGCCCGCTCCAGTTCGGCTTCGCGACCGATCAGGGGGTCGAGTTGGTTCTCCATCGCGCACTGGGTCAGGTCGCGGCTGAATTCGGAGAGCAGGGATGTCTCCTTAGGGCGCGCCGCCGAAGCCTTTTCGTTCTGTGCCCGGCTCAGCTCCTCGCGGAGCACGGAGAGACGCAGCCCGCGTTCGTGCAACATCTCGGCGGCAAACGATTTGTCCTCCCGCAGCAATCCCAACAGCAGGTGCTCCGTCCCGATATGTTTGTGCGAGAGGCGCTCAGCCTCTTCCGCCCCGAAGGCAAGCACGCGCTTGCACTCCTGGCTCAAGGGCAGGTCCACAGAAGTCGAGACCTTCTCGCGCACAGGCGTTCGTCCCTCAATTTGTTTACGGATGGACTCAATCGAAGCGTGGGAGCGCAGGAAACGGTTCGTCAGCGCCTTATCTTCGCGCAGCAATCCCAGCAGCAGGTGCTCGGTTTCGATATAGGGGCTGCCGAATTGGCTGGCTTCGTAGCGGGCGAAAAAGATCACGCGACGTGCCTTTTCCGTGTACCTCTCAAACATAGCTCCTCAGTCCTCTCGGGAACCCTCCCCCCAGTTTCTAACCGCCCCGGGGGGGAGCAGGTCATTGAACCATCGGAACTACCATCTCCGTCAGCTTTCCATTTGCCAGGCGCAAGATTCGTTGCGCACGCCGGGCCAGCTCCTGGTTGTGCGTTGCTAAGACCGAAGTCAAACGATGACCCCGGTGAAGTTTCTCCAAAAGCTCAATCACCCGCTGGGCGGTTCGCTGGTCAAGGCTGCCAGTCGGCTCATCGGCAAGCAGCACAGCCGGCTGATTGGCTAACGCCCGGGCCAAAGCGACTCGCTGTTGCTCACCCCCCGAAAGTTCACCCACGCGTCGCGCGCAAGCATTCGCGAGCCCTACTTCGCCCAGCAGTTCCCTGGCGCGCCCCTTGGCCAATGAAAAGTCACGCCCGCTAATCAACTGCGGAATCACTACGTTTTCGAGCGCGCTGAATTCCGGAAGGAGGTAGTGCATCTGCCACACAAAACCGACGCGCACATTGCGATAGACGGCGCGTTCCTCCTGGCGAAATTCACTCAGTCTCTGCCCCATGAAGTATACCTCACCCCTCGTCGGAGTGTCCAGAGCGGCAAGGAGATGGAGCAGCGTCGTTTTGCCCGTTCCCGACTCACCCACCAAGGCGACGAATTCTCCCTCGCGAACTTCCAGATTCAGATCGTCGAAGACCACGATCTCCTCGTCGCCGGAGCGGAAAATCTTCGTAAGATTGGCGGTCCGCAAGAGCGCGCCAGCAGACGATTGAGCCATCGGGTCATCGGGCCATTGGGTCATCGGGTCATCGGGCCATCGGGCCATCGTGTCATCGGGTCATTGGGCCATCGGGTCATTGGGCCCGATGAATCAATCTCTTCATTCGTAACGCAGGATTTCCACCGGGTCCAGTCTGGCCGCTGATAGTGACGGATAAAGCGTCGCCAGAAAACTGATGCTGAGCGCCGCCAGGGTAATCCAAACTCCGTCCCAGGGGCGAGCATGAAAAGGTACCGAGGCTAGCGCGTAAACGTCCGCCTGGAGCGGGACCAGCTTGTAACGGCCCCCAAGCCAGGAAGTCCCGTATCCAAGAATAAGCCCCAGCAGACTCCCGAAGGCGCCGATGAGCAGTCCGTGAAGAGTGAAGACCGCCCACACCTGCCTCTTCCTGGCGCCCATGGACATCAGTACGGCAATATCCCGGTTCTTCTCCATCACCATCATGGCCAGAGTAATGAAGATGTTGAGGGCAGCGACCACCACAATCAGGCCAATGGTCAGAATGGTCACCAGGCGCTCCAGACGCAGAGCGCTTAGCAGGGAGCGGTTCTGCTCCATCCAGGTGGTGGTCTCAAATCCCTTGCCGGCGGCCTCCCGAATTTGCTCGGCCACGAGAGGGGCCCGGTAGATGTCATCAACCTTGAACTCAATCACGGAAGCCACATCGGCCAAATCAAACAAGCGTTGCGCCGCAGGAAGGTTGGTAAACGCCCAGGTGGCGTCAAAGTCATAGAAGCCGGAGTCAAACACGCCCACTACCCGAAAGTGGCGGAATTTTGGAACCACCTCCAGGGGAGTCAAATAACCCTGGGGGCTGGTGATGAGGATGGTGTCGCCCACATACGCCCCGAGCGACTTGGCCAGCTCCTTGCCAAGAATGATGGGGTCAGCGTCAGCAAAGGTCTGTGAAAGGCCCTCGAGTGTACCCTCGCGCAGCCTCAGAAGAAGGTCACCGACGTGAATTTCACGCTGCGGATCAACACCTTTCAGAACTATGCCTTGAGCACGGGAGTGAAAAGAAGCCAGGACTTCTCCGTAGAGTGCGGGAGCGCAGGCCGCCACATGCGGCAGGCGGCCGAGTCGCGCGGTCAGTGCTTCGTAATCTTTGATCCCGTCGTTCTTGGACCGCAGAAGGTTGACGTTGGCGGTGGCGCCCAGCAGGCTCTTTTCCAATTCCTCTTGGAAACCGTTGTTAATCGCCAGAGCCACAACCAACGCGCATACGCCAGCCATGACCCCTAGAATCGAAATCACGGTGACCACGGAGATGACAGATTGTCTCCGCTTGGCCTTCAGGTACCGCAGGGCAACGAATATCTCAAAACGCATACACCACTAACATTACCAACATTTGTGTCTGGCATGGAAGTAGATTCATGGATTCAGTACGTAGCCCGCCCGCCCGAAATGTCGTAGCACTGCCCGGTGGTGAACGAGGCCTCCGATGAAACAAGAAAATGAACCAGCGCAGCAACCTCTTCAATCTTCCCGGTGCGCCCCATGGGAATCTTGCTGATCATGTATTGGACCGTCTGCGGCGCGATGGTATCAAGGATCTTCGTCCTCACCACCCCGGGGGCAATGCTGTTCACGGTGATGTCGCCTTGGTCGGCAACCTCTTTGGCGAGGGCTTTGGTGAGCGCAATCACGCCCGCCTTGCTGCTGGAATAAGGAACGAGGGTGGGATTTCCCTCCTTGCCGGCAATCGAAGCCACGTTCACGATCCGGCCGTACCGCCGCGCCAGCATTTCGGGAATCACGGCGCGGCAGGTCAGGAAAATGCCCTTGAGGTTCACCGCATAAACACGGTCCATGTCCAAAGCGAGTGACAAGTGACAAGCAGGAGTCAGAAGTCAGGAGGCAGAAGAGTAGCTGCCCGGTCTCAGGCATGAGGAGTGAGCAGGCGCGGGGGCCGCAGTTCCTGAATCCTGAATTCTTGCTCGTCCCTCGTCCCGCCGCGGCGGGTCACTCGTCACTCCCCTTTCACCGCCTGTCGTCTGCTTTCTGCTCGTCACTTGTCACTCGTCACACGTCACTGCCCTTAGGGCTCGATTCTGGTCCCCAACACTCGCAGGAACGTTGCAAGCCATGCCGGGTGAGCAGGCCATGCCGGGGCCGTGACAAGGTTTAGGTCAAGGTGCGCTTCATCCATGTGCAGGTCAACGTAAGCGCCGCCTGCCGTCATCACCTCCGGCGAAACGGCGGGATAACAACTGCAGGTTCGGCCCTTCAATATCCCGGCGGCGGCAAGAATCTGAGCCCCATGGCAGATGGCCGCAATGGGTTTGCCGGCATCGCTGAAGTGCCGCACAATCTCGATAACCTTCTCATTCTGGCGGAGGTATTCGGGCGCGCGTCCACCCGGTATTACCAGAGCGTCATAATCCTCCGGCTTCACCTCGTCGAAGCTGGCGTTGAGCGCGAAGTTATGCCCCCGCTTTTCGCTGTAGGTTTGATCGCCTTCGAAGTCGTGGATGGCCGTCCGGACCGTTGCTCCTGCCTTCTTATCCGGGCAGACCGCATGAACGGTGTGCCCAACCATCTGCAAAGCCTGAAACGGCACCATGACTTCATAGTCCTCAACGTAGTCCCCAACCAGCATCAGGATCTTCTTTCGAGCCATTCTGCACCCCCTTCTCAAAGCCCTCAACAAACACGATTCCTTCCCCTCTCGGGGCTGGGAGAATCATACACCAGGTCGCCAAATCGGTGCGGCCTTGTGGACTGCACTGAGAACGGGTGTGCTCTCTCCTCCTGACCGCATCGGGAGCGCGTTCTTCGGAGAGAGAGGGATCCCGGCTCGCTCAGAAATACTCGCTGCGGCGGGACCGCCTTTGCAGCACCCGACGCCGTGATTCGCACTGGACACCCCGAAAGAAGCTTGGCAAAATGAAATGGTATTCCATTTCGGGGCGTGGCGCAGCCTGGTAGCGCGCTTGCCTTGGGCGCAAGAGGTCCGCGGTTCGAATCCGCGCGCCCCGACCAACCACATCAATGAGTTAGGAATTCTCTTTCGGTGCTGGAAGCCGGTTTGTGGCTGGAGTCTCTCCTTGGCAAGCTTCAGAGCGCGGACCTGTTTTGCAGGTCCGCAGCTTTCAGCTTCAAATCCTGGCCTTCTCATCGGCTGGCAGACGCTCGCGGTCAATGCTGAGCCCGCACCGGCTCTGCCGTCCGGTGGCGTTCACGCCCGGAGGGGGCGTAATCGCGTTCCTCCAGCTTGCTGCTCCCCCTCGGCAAATCCGCTCTATTTGGGATGCGAGGTACTGTACATAGAAGTCTGTCGCAGGAACTGCCCTTCGTCTTCATCCACAGCCTCAAGGCCGAGATTAAATCCTCCTAACCCTGAGGTAGGGAACCGCACGCGGAAGTAGTAAGTTCCCCCTGCCTTCGCCACGACACGATGCAGTGCGATAAGTGGTGGAGAAATCAACCTACTCCATTGCCCGCTCACGCAAAGGTGATGCACTCCAGGATCGATCACGAAGCCAAAGTAGGAACGACCCTCATTCGCCCCTACCCAGGCGCCATCAACGCCCATTCTCGTCGTCAATAGGCGCACCATTGGCCCTCTGGGATAGTCCTGGAGAATGTAGACCACGGCTTTGCCACTTTCTGGATTGAACATGGGCTGTTGGCTTTGATCCACTAGTTTCACTTCAAACTTGACGTTCTCCGGCCCGCATGCAGCCTTAGCCGCAGAGTCTTGTGCAGGGGGGTGAAATCGGTCAGGTACAGGGTAACTCCTTGCAGGGGGGGTTCGGCGCCGCGCAGTTGGGTCCATGTGTGGCGCCGGAAGCCAGGACCGATGCGCAGTCGACGGCCAGCGAGTTCATAGCTCGCGAAACCCTCTCCGAGCAAATAAGCGTTGGGCACGTCTGGCAGGGGAGCAAGCCCATCGCCGACGCATACCGGAATCAACAGGGGAGCCTACGCCTTCTAGCGGCGCAGTTTGGAACTTCGGTCGGGACGGTTCAGCGCTGCATCGGCGGGTACTGAGTCATGCTGGTGGAGCTAAGAGGCCCGATCGCTATTTCGCAGCCCATGCCTGCCCCGTTTGTGGCACCGGCA
>DLMI01000163.1 GCA_002478145.1 Acidobacteria bacterium UBA7540 | reverse complement strand
GGGGGTGCATGGCCGGCGCAGCCCGCAGTGAGTTAGCTCCTTCCGCATCGGAAACGCTCCGCATCGCTAGTCTTCCCTGCGGCCGCCATTGCGGGGCTTGCCCGTGGGCATCTTCCCCTCGGACGATTCCTGCTCCCGTTCATGGAATATCAGAATTGGCTCGGGGGAGCTTGCCGCATCCACGGTGCAGCACAGCCAGGCCCAGCCGCAGCAGGGCAGCTCGACGAGCCTCATCCCGTGCAGCGGGTCGGTGTGGCATGCGTTGCAGCAGCCCACGCCGAGGACCGTGAAGGCACCGCAGGTCCCGATATCGCCGTCGGGCAGCCTGCGCTGAAGCCCGGCGACGACGATAGGAATGCGCCTAATCTTCTCGCCGAGCCGGGGGTCCTGCTCGGAAAGTGAAAGCAGGCCCATCTCTTCGAGTCTCCTCACGACGAGTTTCGCCCTGGTCAACTCCTGCCTGTCGCCGTAATGGCAGTCCATCATCGAGGGCGGAAAGACGCCCGCCTCCCGCAAGGCCCTCTCGATGAGTTCGTCCTTCGTCATAATCAACGACTGTTCATGCGCTGGCAGCAGGTCAATGGCGGGATTCTCCCGCAGAGATTTCATGTGGGGGGGGCAAGGAACGGCACGGACTAGCGGACCTGGAGGTCAATTACAATCGGCTCCCTGCTCAGGCTGCCGCTGTCACCGAGCAGCGAAGCGTTGACGAAGACTGTGTCCGACGTCCGCAACGTGCCGTATCCGGCGTGGATATGGCCGAAGACATGGAGCCTCGGCATGAATTGGAAGACCGCTTCAAAAAGATAAGGACAGCCTTCCCTGCGCTCTGCACTTCCGCCGTGGTCAAGGATTGCAAAGGGCGGGCCGTGCGTAATCAGGACGTCGGCATCTTCTGGAATCTGCGCCCAGTGCTTCTTCCGGTCCTCCGGCCTCGACTTGCCAAACGCTCCGCCGTAGAGCGGAGTGACCGGCGAACCCCACATCTTGATGCCCTCAATCTCCACGCCCGAGTCCACTAGCAGCATTGCGTTCGTGATTACCTTACGTTCTTTCGGGTCCTCCAGCAGGTAATCGTTGTTTCCGGGGATGACTATCTTGTGGCGGTGGGGCAGTTCCCCGAGCCAGATGTCGAAGTGACGGTACATCCAGGGGCGTTTAGACAGCACGGAGATGTCACCGGCGTGGATTAGCAGGTCGCCAGGAGGCACCACGAGTTCCCTGTGGAGTTCGTGAGTGTCAGCTATACAGACGATGCGCATGGTTGGAGTCCTTGCTGGCTAGACAGCCCTCCTGTTCCCCTTCTTCATTGACCTCGCCACTCGCCCTTCGAGGGCCTTGTCGATGGCGGCGTCAACACGCCTCCAGAACTTCTCCTCCAGTTCCCACGTGTTCTCTGGAAGGTCGATTTCATCTACGTCAATTCCCAACGACTGTGACCAGTAGCATCGTGCGAACTCCCAATATCGCCTCGTGTCATTTCTGGCCCTTACCACCATGGCGTGGAACGCCGGGCGGCCAAAATCCTCGTGGGCATGTCGCAGCAGACGGCCAACCACGGCGAGGAGCGGAGTCTGGCGAATCTGTTCCGGCATTCGGACAGGCGGCTCCGCCTCGGGCGAGGGGTCGTTTGCCCTGTGAACCTGTTCCTTGATGAATACCGCCGCCTGCTCACGCAAAAACTCTTCGAACCTTCGCATGAAGTCGCAGCGTGCGGTGCGGACCGCTTGGAAGTGGCGTTCGGTTATCGCCTCGTGCTGCCAGCAACTTTGCTCTCTGTTGGTGAGCAGCCCTGCACGTGGTGACTCCGTGTTGCAGCAAACGCCCCAGTCCGGCCAAGTGCGGAATAGCTCCGTGAACCACTTGCACGAGTCGCAGTCGGGGCGGTCTTCCCTTCGGCCGTGCCATCTGCGCTGCCCATATGGCTCCCAGTCCGTGGGCAGCTTCCGGCATACGTCCCACAGTTCCTCGTCGCTCGGGTTTCCGGCTTCCATCGTTTGCTCCCGTCAGGCTGCCGCCCACGGCTGCCGTCTATCGGAAAAGCCACTCCACGATTTCCTCGGCGAGCGCATGCTTCTCCGGCCCGTCCGGCAGCGCCTTCATCCTCGCCCACTTCCCGTCGAAGCCGAACTCGGCACGCTGCCGGCCGTGTTCCCTTTTGGCGTCTTCCATCCTCTGCCGCCCTTCCTCCCGGTTCTCGGGGCAGGCGAGCAGCTCTACGTTGTCGTGGCACCCGCTATGGTCGAATCCCTCCAGCGGGAGGCCGCAGACACACACGCAGACGGAAGGCTCCGTGTCGCCGCCACGCAGGGCCGTCCCCTCGCACTGCCAGTAATGGCCGGCGACGTAGCAGAAATGCTCGTGGCTCACCGCTCCTCCCTTTTGGCTGGCGGCATCGGGCAGCTTATTTCTGTCCGGTGCCCCGGCAAACCCGGCAGACGCCTGACTCCTGGCACGCAATGCAGGGGGTTCGATAGGCGTCCACCTGGCCGTAGCCGGGATACCCGAGGCGGCCCGTGCCCTTGCACTGCGGGCACTTGCCCGTTCCGTTGCAACTGCTGCATTCCTTCTTCATGCGAACCTCCGCAAGAATCTATGTCTCCTGCACGGTCTCCTGGCGGTCGCAGAAGTCCAGTGAGAGCTGGACCGCTGGCCTCTGTTCCCACGCCACGCCGCATTCCTTGAGCCACTCGATGTCCTTCCCGGTGAGGCGGGCAGGCGCTATTGCAGGAAACGACGGCAGGAGCGGCGGGGGGCGGCGGTAGCGAATCACGCAAGGCCTTATCCCGACCTCCCTGAGAAAGCTGACGTCGCCCTGGTTGAACTCAAAGAGGCGGTATTGCTCCGGCTCCGGTACCTGTCCCTCCATAGGCCTCACGCTTGGGTGCGGTCGTTGTGTGAATCAACAGCGGGCGACCGTCGCTGGAGTGGAAGACCTCGACGACTACATTCCGGCGTCGGGCACGGGCGTCGCTTATGAACGGCTGCATCTCCTCAGACTCGGCGAGGTGCCGCAGCGCCTCGGTCATCGCCTTGCTCGGGTGCCGCCTCGGGACGCCGCTCGGGCGGCGGAACCTGAAGAGTATTCCCGGCTTGTCATGAGCCTCCATGCGGACTCTCCTGTGGGCGCTAGGCCAGGCACTGGGCTGGTGCTAGGACCGGCGCTGGCAGGAACCCGCCGACCGGCGTGGTCTCGCCCGTTCTGGCTAGCTTGGAAAACCTGACCACGCTGGCACGGCTCACCCCATATTTCCTTGCGACGGTAGACAGCGACATACCCGAGAGGCGGTCACGGACGAGGGATTGGTGGTCAATGTCGAGCGGTGCCCGCCCGAGGCGATAACCCTCTAACCGCCTGCGGGCCATGCCCTGACGGATGCGCTCTCGAATCAACGCACCTTCAAGCTCGGCAATGGAGCCAATCATCGTGACGAATAACCGGCCCATCGGCCCGGTTGTGTCAACGGCCTCTCTCGCTGAAATGAACTGGATGTCGAGGCTGTCAAGCTCGTCGAGAACCTGGAGGAAGTGGCGGGTGCTTCTGGCAATTCTATCGAACGCCGAGACCAACAGGACAGTGAACTTCCCCTTTCTCGCATCTGCCATTAAGCTGTCGAGGCCGGGCCTGCGGGCTTTCGTGCCGGAGATTCCGTGGTCCTGGTATTCCGCAGTCACCACGAAACCTTTCCTTGCTGCAAGCTCCCGCAGGGGGAGCAATTGGGTCGAGATGTGCTGGGTCGGGAGCGAGACCCTCGCATAGATTGCACATTTCGTCATCACAGTAACTCCTTCACGCTTCTCAGCAGGATTTGGTTGGGTACAATCGTGCGCAGCTTTCCGATATCCACCAAGGCGGCGTCAATGCCCTTGCAGCCGACGACGTGCATCCATGCGGCGGCGACAATCGGAGCACGGTTCGCACCGGCAAGGCTTTGGACGAGCACCTTCCCCCAGCGGATGTTCTCCCAAATGGCGTCGATGATTCCGTCGAACGTTCCGCCTCGGATAGGGCGGGCTTCCGGCACAGGAAAATGGAGGTAGTTCACGGCATACGCAAACTTCCGCACCGTCCCACGGCTCAAGGTAATGACAGTGGTGATATCGAGCGGATTTGACTCGGCGAGAGCTTCGGCATCGTCAATCCCGCCAATGAAAAGCCTCTCCCAAACCTGTGTGGCGCTCGTCATGGCTGCCCTCCCGCTGATGTTTCGGAGGCTGGTTCCAGGTGGAAGGGTTCATCCCAGGCTGGTAAGAGGTCCATGAATTTGAACGAAGTGGCATAGCCCAGACCGTCTGGGAGGCGCTGGGATTCGAAGCAGTGCATGCGGGGTTGGATGTAGAAGATAGGTCCCACAACTATGGTATACATCGGTCCGAGCAGTTTTTTCGGGAGAAATTGAAAGTGCCTGAGAGTTTGGCGGGCGTGGAATAGGAATGGCAGCAGAGCTTAGGAGCGCCTGCGGGAGGGCGGGCCGGCGGATGGCTTCTCGTAGATTCCGGCATCCAGGCCCTGCACCACTCTTGTCATCGGGACCTCGAACACCTCGCAGATGCGCAGCAGGGTGGTCATGGTGATGGGCCGACCGGCCTCGATTTGCTGCCAGTGCCTCGCCGAGAACCCGAAGTAAATCATGTCCTCCTGCGAGTAGCCACGCTTCCTGCGGAGCCCCCGTACCTTCGTACCGAGGGCCTTGAAGAATCTCCCTTGATTCACGCCCTCGTTTGTAGTCTACTGCGTGCATATTCACCACGAGCAGATTAGCTGGTAGCCGTGGGGTCAAAAGTGCGAAGGAGAGGAACTAGAAGTGATGGCCGACGTGGGCAAGAATCCAGGAAGCACCATCCTTGGACATGCAGACAAGCAGCAATCCATCATTACGGATGGACGGACTGCCTACTGGGTAGGGGCGAGAACTGAATGTTGAAGGCGAAGATGAGCAGCCAGCGTGGGCTTGTCGGAATCGTGGTGCTGGTCGTCCTGCTGTTCGGGTCCGGCGTATGGCAGCCGGCCGATTGTCAGCCGCACCGCATTCCACATGCAGGTCAATCGCCTTTTTCGGCCCTATTGGAGGATTCGTGAGGTCAAGAACAGCTTTCATTCTCAAGTTCATGTTCATGCTGCTGTGCTCCACTGCAATGGCCCTCGGGCAGAGTGCAGCCCAGGAGAGCACTAATGCTGGCGCTGTCGTGAATCTGGAACCAAGGCGGCCAGCTCACGTCGGTTACCCTGGGTTCCGTGAGGTTAAGGCATATCCACTCCTTGAGGCCAAGGAGCCGGAGATGCTCCTGAAGAGCGGTGAGAAGGTTAAGGTCATAGGGAAAGAGCACTCAAACGGCAGGGTCAAGGTCCTCACGAACAAGTGTGCTGAGGTTTATGTGGACAGTTTCCAGGTCATTTATGACCAGCCTCCAACCCCTGGGACCGAGAACGATGCAGGTGGTTGCCATACGGACGCTGAAATCTTGGCCTACTGCAAGGCATGGGCGGCAGACAAGGAACACATACCGATTGCTATTGCCAACGGCTCCCAACAATACGTTTGCCCTCAGTACCTGCTCGGTCATGGAGGCTCCGAAGTGACACGTCAAGAATTGCAAACAGCGCAAGAAGCGGCTGCCCGCATTCCACCTTGTTGCACCGACTGGCGCTCGGTGATGGCCTACTGCAAGGCATGGGCGGCGGACACAGAACACATACCCGTACTCCCCCCTGGACAGAACGAAGATTGCCCTCACTTCCTATTCCGCCAGGCAACCCATTGTGTCTCTGGTTGGGACTGTAACGACGCTAGTTGCTCGGGGAGCGAATACAACTGTAAGGTGACAAGCCAAGAGGCACAGACAGCGTACGAAGCCCTTTCCACCAAAGAAAAAAATGACTGGCTGGCGGGTGTAGGAAGAAGAATGATGGTGACCTCGGGAGCCGAACCTCCGTTAGCCACTCGCCGCTGCACAAAGGAAGACTTCCGCAGCCCCGGCGAGCAGGCTGCCGACCCGGTCTGCGTCCAGAAGCGGAAGGAGGAGGCGGAGCAGAAGGCAAAATTCGAAGCCAAGTTCAAAGCCGAGCTGGCACTCATTGAGAAGCGCAAGGCGAACTACCAGGCGGCGACTCAGGGCATACGCATCGGCCAGCCGCAGGCTGTTGTCAAGGCCATGCTCCAGGCTCGTGGCTTTGCCATGCCGTGGACCTGCTCGGGAGGAATGAACGCCTCGGGCGAGTGGACCTCTTCGTGTGCGGCATTCAGGGGCCAGCTCCGGCTTGTCCTCTATTTTAGCATTTACCAGCGGGTCCGGGTCGTGGACCCGGACACCGGGATTCCGCATTTCATCAACGAGAAGACTGACCGGCTCACCGACATCTTCGGCTTTAACCCAGGATACGACCTCGTCGGTGAGGAGCATGGGAAATCCCGGTAGGTCTGCGAAGACCTATCGCCCAAAGGAGAGCTGTAACCACGCCCATGAAGACCCGCCCCGCCTGCCAGCAGGCTTACCCTGACGACGTTGAGTCCTGCCCCCGTGACGGCTCCCGGCTGGAAGCCGGGGCCCGTGAGGAGCGTGAATGCCCCTACTGTGCCGAGCGGATTCCCAGGAAGGCCCGTGTCTGCAAGCACTGTGGGCGGGACGTCGAGCCGCTGGCCGGGAGCAGCACCTCCGAGCAACAGCCCTTGCCTGCCCCGCTCCCTGCTCCGTCCCGAACAATGGCGGAAGCTCCGGCTGCGCAGGCGCAAGCGGGCAGGTCCGCAGCGGCGGCAGGCCCCCCGCCGACGGGGGCCAGACCACCGCAATTCCAGATTGCGACAGAGAGTCCAAGCCGGGTCAAGTACGTCGTCTTGGGAGTGATTCTGCTCGCCGTCATCGCTGGCGGGATTTGGTATTTCTCCCAGTCGGGGCCGGAGCCAGCGGTGAATGCGACGAGTCCGTCGCCTAGCCCTAACGTGCCCGCTGGGCAAGAGGCCAAGGTCGAGCCACCGGTGCCTTCATCGTTGCTGGGCTTTAGGGGCCTGCATGGCGGGCAGTCTCGGGCGGAAGTCGAATCCGTCCTGCGAGCACAAAACTGGACCATGAGCTGCGAAGCTCCGACGAAGGATGGTTCGGTGGATTGCAAGTGCAACCTGCTTTCCTGCAACCTGGACTTCTCCCCAAACGACAAGCTGTATTACTTCCGCATGATGCTCGGCATCGACCCGCCGATTTCCTCACAAGCTGTATATCAGGAGTTGGCCAGCGTGCTCGGGCCGGGCACGCCGCCAGAGCACTCAGTTCCCGGTTGGATTGAAAACATGGACGAGCGGGTTGGCGGAAAGCGATTTGAATGGAATACTGGCGGTTCAGTCCCGTGCTTCCTCGACCCTGAGAAAGACTGCCCCTCCCAGCGGCTTACGTTGTACCTCGCACCTTCATCGGCCCAAATTGAACTCTGGGATTATGAGCATTTGGCGAAAAGCCAGGGTATTGCGAAGAAGGACCCGAACCGGCCACGGCCCAAGGTGGACAAGACATTCATCCTGTTCGGTCTGCGGGGCGGAGACTCCCGTGAAGCGGTCGAGGTCGCCCTCGAACAGAAAGGCTTCTCATCGCTCGTTTGCAAACACGATTCCAGCCAATTGCCGGACCAGTGTGATACGACTAGCGGCAATTATGGCTTCTCCCTCTCTTTCTTCCACGGCAGCTTGGAGTCGTTCAATTTCAGTTTTTCCAAGCCCGAATGGAAAGAGTACGTTGGACTGTTCGAGAAAGCCCTCGGCGAGCCTACGGACACGGATACAAGGACACATGCAGAGGTAATATCGTGGCAGAGCGAGCAGACCACGCCATGTACCCCTCCGAACGACGAGGGAAAGCAGTGCCCTGTCGAGTTCCTGATGCTCTCGACAACCAGTGAAGCTGCGACCGCCCAAGCCCTATATACCTACGCCCCCTTGCTCAACGAAATGATAGTTGAGCAGGCTCAACGGATGATGCAAGGCCGGACTCCGCAATGATGGCCATTCGATTGCCGAAGCGCATCCTGCTTCCGCACCAACTGAAGGTCCGGCTCTATTGGAGGGTCCATGTGGTCAAAATCAGCTTTCATTTTGAAGTTCATGTTGCTGCTATGCTCCGTGGCAATGGCCGCAGGGCAGGTCGCCTTGGCTGGAGAGAACAAGGCCCTAAAGGCGGACCTGGAAAGCCAGCTTGTGGGCAAGACAGTCGTCTCCAGAATCCTGTTCGGAGGGAGGGCTGTCCCTCCCGGCTATCAGGGCGACTACCCTGTCAATACTCTTGTGTATCCCGATACTGGGGCGGTCACATACCGGGTGGAGTGGGGAGTCATGCGTGCCGAGGTCGGGGAACGGGAGATGGTGCGCCGCTTCGAGAGCGGCACATCCTTCCTGGTGAGCGGCATCGACCTGAAGGACGACCGCCTTGAACTGAAGCTCGAAAGGGGCAGCGGCGGCTCTGCAAGGCTGAAACTCATGCTCGGGCGTGGCTGGCAGTCAAGGCTCGACAATGCTTCGGTCCAGGCCCAGCTTGCCCGTGTGTTTGTCCTTGAGCAAGGGTCGGAGCCAACCCACGGAATCACGGTCACCAGCGCCAGCCCACTTTCCCAAAGCGGGGAGCGGCGGGACGCCAGCGTATCAAGAGTCGATGGTCAGGCTTCTGCGTCTCCAGGGCAGCTAGCCCACGTACACTCCATATTAACCGCCCTCTCAAGTGTTGCTGCGTTTCCGACCCCCAACGAATTAGGGCCGCCAACCTTGACGATAGATAATGGCGAGAAAGTTTGGCCTATCACCGAGGAACCGAACGGCATGGTTAAAGTGTACACGGCCACGTGCGAGGAACTCTACGTGAACAAACTCGACCTCGTTTATGAGGCTGGATACGACAATTTGCATTTTGATTCCTGCAAGCAAATAAGCGACTGGGAGTCGGCAGGCAATACCGGTGGCGGGAGCCAGGGCCACGCAAAGGCGCTGGAGGAGCTTCACAGGAGCGCATCGAACATAAGTCCACAACGAATGTACCAGTATGGATATCGCTTTTACTGGGGGGGGCAGGAGGGGGGGGACCGAAACTATACCAAGGCTTACCTGTATTTTGAGCTAGCGGCTGAGCAGGGGCTTCCGATGGCTATGGATTACCTCGGGTTAATGAATCACGATGGGCAAGGCACCCCGCAGGACTACAGCAAGGCCTTCCAATGGTACACCAAGGCGGCAGAACACGGCCTGATGGACGCGATAGTAAATTTAGGGGTGATGTACGAGATGGGTCAAGGCGTCCCGCAGGACTACAAGAAAGCGGTTGAATGGTACACCAAGGCGGCCGCACAGGGCAACAGAGATGGGCAGCTCGAACTCGGGAGGATGTACGAGAAAGGTCTTGGCGTCCCGCAGGACAAAACGAAGGCAGTTGAGTGGTACGAAAAGGCGGCTGCACAAGGGCTAAAAGAAGCCGACAACCGTCTGGCATTGCTCACGGTGGAAGCCAACGCCCAGCGAGAAAAGGAGGAACGTGAGAGCTATACCGTAATAAAGGTGCTGAAATCGAACTGGGTCAACATCACGACGACCGATGATAACGGGTATAGGCGGGCCGGTAGCGGCCCGTTGCAACGTATGGTCGTGTCCTTAGGAACCGCCACGGGGGAGCATGGAATTGTCCTTCTGGGTAATTCATATGCCGGTGGCAACGCTGCGGCGGACATTGTTTGCCTCGGCGGCTATGATGCCCATGGCAGGCCGAATCTCGCTTGCCCTCCACTTGATGTGGGGTCCACCTACAGCATGCAACTTGGAAGACTGCAAACCCACATGACGCCGGACGGAGCAGGTGGATATGACTACAAGAACCTTCCCTACCTCTCAATGAAGAAGGCTGACGGGTCGGTCTCGGCGTGGCAAATCCTTGAGCTTTGCCACGGCACGGACTGCGTGGCGGTGTCAACCATCAACAGCAGGTGACTGTAAGAAATTGACCAGAAACGGACTGGTGATTTGCCGCTCCCCAGGGGACGCCAGCTCAACGTGAAGGCTCCGATTGCGGCATTGCTTTTCCCCGAAGTCTCACCAGGAGGTCGCAAACACGACCATGAAAACCTGCCCCGCTTGCCACCAACTTTACTCTGACAATGTTGACTCCTGCCCCCGTGACGGCTCCCGGCTTGTTGCCGAGGTCCGTGACGAACGTGAATGCCCATACTGTGCCGAGAAGATTCTCAAGAAGGCCCGATTCTGTAAGCACTGTAGGAGGGATGTCGAGCCGCTCACTGCGGGCGATACTCCCGTTCAAATCCCTTTACCCGCTCCGCACGGAACAGGTGAAATTTGGAGTCCGCAGCCGCAAGCGAGTAAGCCCGCAACGGCGGGAGCCTGCTCAACCGACGGGGGCAAACCTGAGGCTCCCGCTCCATTCCTAACACCCGCTGTCCCGCAAAAAATCGTCGAGTCTCGCACGCCAGAGCCGGAAGCGAGCACGTCGCTAGCCGTGGGTCGCCCCCCCACAGCGGCCAGAGCTCCGTGGCTTCGGGCTGAGCCAATGGCACCCAGTAGAATGAAATGCGTCATGGCTGGCTTACGAGGCGGACGTTTCCGGCCTATGCTCCTTGCGGTAGTCTCTGTTTTCGCAGTTTCTGCCGTCGTTGTGGGAGTAATTTGGTTCCACCATGCCCGCTCCCCCCTGTTCCTTGTCCGCGAGAACTTCAAGTGGGGCTACATTGATAGAGCCGGGAAGCGCGTCATCCAGCCGCAATTCGACGAGGCAACTGGGTTTGAGAAAGGTCTCGCTCTTGTCCATTCCAGCGTGAGGTGGGGGTACATCGACACCACAGGGAAGTACGTCATCAAACCACAATTCGACGAGGCCTTCCAGTTTAGCGAGGGCTTCGCCCGTGTTCGTTCGGGGCAGAAGTGGGGTTACATCGACAGGGCAGGTAAGTACCTGATTGGTCCAAAGTTCAAGTATGCTTGGAAGTTTTCCGAGGGGCTTGCTCGGGTGGATGTTGAAGGAAAGGTCGGGTACATCGACAGGGCTGGCACAATGGTTATTGCACCGCATTTTGATGCCGCCAATGATTTCCATGAGGGTCTGGCAGTGGTAAAGACCAACGGGAAGCTTGGATATATCGGGAGGGAAGGCAACTATGTAATCTCCCCCCACTTTGACGATTCCGGGGACTTCTCAAGCAACGGACTTGCTCCTGCGAAGGTCGGTGACAAATGGGGCTACATCAATAAAGCTGGTAGCTTCGTGGTGCCTCCGCAGTACACGCTTGCCATCACTTTTGAAAACGGATATGCGGGTATAATACTTGGAGAAAAGTGGGGGCTTTTAGACAACAAGGGCAGGGTCTCTCTGAAACCGCAGTACGAACAACTGGCTATCTATTCCTGTGGCTTGGCCGCCGTGAAATTGGACGGAAAGTGGGGGTATGCGGATGAGAAAGGCACAGTGGTTCTGAAGCCGCAATACGACGTAGTTTCCAACTTCTCGGAAAACCTTGCTGCTGCAAGGGTGAATGGTAAGTGGGGATATATTGACAAGACGGGGAAATTTGTAATCGAGCCTCGCTTTAGCGAAGCGGAGAACTTCATCAACGGCTTGGCATACGTGGATTACGGCACCTCAGTCATTTCAACGAATGGCACTGCGGTCTGGAACGCAAGCCCTACCAGCTTTGAAGGCACATTCTTCAAGCAAGTGCTGCCACTCATGGAGCCATACTTGGAGCCATACTTGCCGCGAGTTTCGGCGGGTCAAATTCATTTGGAATGGGAATGGAATTTATGTTACGGCGGCACACTTAAGAATGCTCCGTGTTTCATCGTGTCCACCGGCAAGCCGGAAGAACTCGCCTCTAGCCTCTACCGAGACGGAAGCATTGCCGCCAAGATGGCGAGCTTGGGCTTCGACGGCCTTCTATTTGAGGAACACCTGACGGATGCCGACCCGCATACATTTCACTTTTTGTTCGGCATGAGGCCCACAGCCAACGGGTGGGAGCCGTTGCCCGGCGCTGGCCTGCCTCCATTCCTGGAAACCGCAGACTATTACTTCCAGCGGGGGATTGCCTTGCAGTCCACCGGCGACCTGACCGTCGCCAAGACTTGGTTCGAGGCCGTCGTCGCCAAGTTTCCCACGAGCAACCTCGTGGCGAGCGCACAGGAGCGGCTCGCAGCCGTGAACGAAGCAATTGCGAAGGCCGAAGCTGAGAGGGCAGCGGAGGTGCAAAGGCAGCAGGAGGAACGGGAAAGACTGGCTGACGAGCCTACGCCCGCTGAGTTGGATTGTGTCTGTCGAGATATACGCAACTCGGGGGTGCGGTGCGATGACCCACACGATGCATATGATTTCGCCAGGCACGCCAAGCACGCCGCCCGGATGACCGGTCTCCCTTTGTGCTCTGAACGCTAGGCGTAGCGGCGTTTGAGTTCCAGCAGCACCGGCCGGAGCAGGGCGTAGTCGCCTGCGCAGGCGGAGATTGCTGCCTCCGCAAGCGTCCGCATGAACGACGGCACATGCCCGCCCTCGGAGGCCCAGCACGAGTCAGCCGAGAAGTTCGAGACCGTCGGTCACAGCCGGGCCGTGCGGTGGCTCGGGATAATGGCCCCTCGACGGGCAATGTTTATAGGGGAAGGAATATGGCCGTTCCCTTTGTTCGTGCTTTTTTGAGGAACCTGTTCTCATCCCTTCTACACTTGGACATGGCCTCTTTCCAGGGAGTGTTGGCGATTGGAATCCCATCCCTCGCAATCTTAAGAAGAGATTGCCATGGGTAGAGCAAACTGCCCGAACGGTGCGCCGGTCCCTTGATTCTGTTTTCCACAAAAGTACCTCCTCATATAAATTCCGGTAGACCGAAGATTACGCACTGCGGTTGTTGACAAACTCGACAGTGCATGCTAGCTGTGTCAGTTCGTGTACCATCCTAATTCCGCAATCAAAACGGAGGAAATGCCATGGGCAAAGCGAACTGCAAAAAGAATCAGGAACTTTCGGGACTTATAGCGGGCCTCAAGAAGCAGTTGTCGGAAGCACAAGAAGAACTAAAGTCCCCCGCAACAAGGGAAAACCCCGAGGCGGAGATGATACTTAGAGACGCTGAACTCCGATGCCAACAAGCAATTCCCGCTCTTGAAAGAGAGAAACACCTACATGAACAACATTGCCCCGAATGCCAAAAGGGGGGTTAGAAATCACATTTGGAAATTATCAAATCTCATAGCCTTAATACCAATTGGAGAAATTCTGAGACTCGCCGACCCGGATGGACGCAAAGTTGGTGGGTGGGAGAAAGAGCGGCGACTGCATCGTGGCGAACGCCGAGCAGTTTCTCGCCGCCCTGCGGGACCCGACCGTCGCCCACATAGCCCCTGCCGGGTGGTTCAAAAACTCATGCGAACTTGGGGACCAGTATCCTGCGCCGAAAGCACGCACGAGCGGCCAGCAGGGCTTGATTTGCCTGCCAAGCGCAAATGCGAGACGCCCGTGGTCGCCAAGTATCACGATTGTAAAGGCAGGCCTCGCACAACGGCGGGCCGCATCTGGCGCACTCATCCACCATAGGGCGTGCGCAGCGGGGATTCGGGCTCGTCACTTCCAAAAGCTTTCTGCTCCGGGAGGTCGAGGCTCGTGGGAGCCGGGTCTATGCCTGTCAGGTCCATGTCCAGCGGGTTCGGGTTGCCCTCGATGGCGGCGATGGCCAAGTCCACGACGGACTCCTTCGGGTTCTTGGGCTGTGCTTTTCTGATTGCCATTTTCCATCCCCTCTGCTCCTGGGCTACACCACAGCGCCGCTGCCCGCATCGGCAACAGCAGGAGCCTGCTCGGCCTCCGTTGGCGTTGCGGTGGCCTCCGCCGCTGGCTCCTCAATAGCGGAAGGCTGCGGAGCGGGGCCGGTTGCCGGGGCGGAGGCAGGCACCCCCTCCGCAGCCTCGGGTATTGGTCTGAAGATTACCAGACCTTCCGCACGCTGCTCGTGCCCGACCCCGGAAATCTCCGCAATGCAGCCGATGAACCTAACCACCTGCTCACAGGTCGAAAGGAACTTCCCGACACGCTGCCACACGGACTTTGCCAGCTTCTCGGCGCTGTCCTCCGGCGAGCTTGGAATTGCCTCAGTGGGCACATTTCCATTTTCAATACCCAGCGTTTCGGCGAACCGACTGACGAGTCTGTCGGCGGTGCTGCGGGGGATTGCCCTCTCACGCAGCCAAGACCTCCACTGACCGCCTCTTCCGGGGCGGGACAACAGGGACTTCATTGCGTGCAGCCTCTCGGCTAGGCTGGCACGGATTTGGCGCATTTCCCTGGAAGTCGCCTTGCGGCTGGCGCTCAAGCGAACATGTTCCGACCAAAGCGTCCTGATTTCCTGCGCTAGTTGGGTTTCAATCGTGGCGTCGTCGGGCTGAGTCAACTCCGACTGGACTTCGGCCTCTCGCTCGGTCGTGACAACGTCTTGGAGTGCGTCAATGATTGTTTCCATCTCAGTGTCCACCTCATTTTGAAATTAGGAGCAAGAATCGGAGTCCCGGAAGTTGCCCCTAGTAATGAGGCACGAAGTTCATTCTCCCTGTACTGCAACATCGTTGTGCCCGCCCGGTGGGCCAGCCATGCGGTGCGCCCTCGGTGCGCAACGGACTCGAAGTATGGCCTGCCCGCCCCCGGCTGCGCCGGCCATGCACCCCC
>DLMI01000060.1:3372-6814 GCA_002478145.1 Acidobacteria bacterium UBA7540 | reverse complement strand
GCAGGAATACCGGAATGTGATCGAGCGCCGAGAACTCGCGGGAGTGGTTGTGTTCGCAATCGTCGGTGTTGTGCTGGTCGCACTGGCTCCCGCGAAGCAATCAGTCGTGAAAGCGTCGGCTGTTGTGGCATAGCGAGCAGCGAGGACGAGCAACCCGTGAGCGCTGGAGTGGTCATAGCCATCGTCGTTGTCATCGCCGTCACGGGCATCCTGATGATGCGGTTTCGCAAACGATGGCTGGCGAGGATCAAACCGGATCACCAGCCTGTTCGCTGGCTGGCTTCCGGGTTTTGGCATCCTCACTCACGTAGGTCGGAAATCAGGAAAGGTCTACCGAACCCCGGTGAATGTCTTTCGAGCGCCCAACGGGTTCGTCATTGCGCTCACTTACAGCAGCCAATGCGAGTGGGTGAAGAACGTGCTCGCGGCAGGGGGCTGCGAACTCAAGACTCGCGGGAAGAAATATCAGCTTTCCGCACTGAAGGTCGTGCGCGATCCTACGCGTCGGCGATTCCCGATTCCGGTGCGGCTCGTGCTGAGGGTCGTAGGTGCGGATGAATATATGGAGCTATCGAAATCACCAGCAACCTAAGACAGACACGAGAGCGAGTGGTCGAATGAAAATCATCTTGAGCAGGAAAGGAATCGACAGTGGTGCCCTGTCGGGCAAAATGGCAAGCCCGATTCTGCCGTGCGGATGCCTCTGCTCCATCCCTATACCCTACAGATGCGGCATTTCGTACTCGGACGTCCACTTTGGAACTCGTTCATTTCAGCAGATCATCAGAGAACTGAACCCGCGCTGGTCAAATCGACTCGCACATCTTGATCCAGACCTCCGGCGCGATGCGGTGACTTCTCGTCCATCGGGCTGGAGACCCGCATTTGGTCAAATCGGCGCTGCCGCAGGACACCTTATCAACCAAGGTGTGGGAGTCGGCGATCTCTTTGTGTTCTTCGGATGGTTCCGAAGGACAATTGAACAAAACGGAAAACTGACGTTGATCCGCAGGATGTGCATGGACGCCACATAGTGTTCGGATGGTTGGAAGTCGGGCACGTGATTGATTCGCTACCGTTGCCGAAGGGTCTCCATTCACTGAGTGATCACCCGCATGTTCAGTTCTTCGAGGATGAAGTCCACCCAAACAGGATTTATGTGTCCTCCTTATCGGGTCTGAAGGCTGGCACCTTCCAAACGGAACGGGAAGGAATCGTGCTCACGAGGAATGGTGGAAAGCGCTCACAGTGGCTATTGCCTGATACATTCGAATCGCTGTTCTTGAAACGTGACCTCTCGTACCACGGCAACGAAGCGCGATGGGATCGTGAAGGGGACAAGATCGCGCTTCAGTCCGTAAGTCGCGGACAAGAATTTGTACTGGATGGCAAGCGCCATCCGAAGATGCGCGACTACTTCGTTAGTCGAATTAGGTCTGCATCGGCGGCGGTGCCCTGCCGCTCTGCTCATCAATTCCATTGAGTAGAATCCGCCAGTAATGGCAGCACCTCTCCCGCCTTCCCCAAATGGCATTCGGTGAACGCTGATGTGTTCGCAGGCTCCTCTGCTCCGACGTAGATCGTCCGCGCACGACCATTGACTTGAGCGACGAAGCTCGCCGCTGGCTCCACCACTCCCGACGTGCCCGCCGCAATGAAGACCGTGCATTCGTCCAGAGCGGGGAAGATGCGATCCAAGTCAAACGGCACTTCGCCGAACCAGCAGATGTGCGGGCGAATCCGACCGCCGCAGCCGCACCGGGGAAGCTCGGCTGGAGGATCGTAAAGACTCGTATCTTCAAATGGAGCGCGGCTGCAAGTGTCGCAGCGGTTCTTGAAAAGCTCTCCGTGCATGTGGATGACGTTTCTCGAACCCGCCTGCTCGTGAAGGCTGTCCACGTTCTGGGTGCAGACGAAGAGACGTTCTTGCAGCGCGTCTTCAAGTTTGGCGAGAGCGAAGTGCGCCGGATTCGGTTTGGCTGCCGAAGCCACGCGCCGACGCATCGAGTAGAACTCCCACACCAAACGAGGATCGCGATGCCAAGCTTCCGGTGAAGCGACCTCCTCGATCCGGTAGTTGCGCCAAAGCCCACCCACGCCACGGAAAGTTGGTATGCCGCTTTCCGCGCTCACTCCCGCTCCGGCAAGAATGAAGACGCGGTCAGTGGAGGAAACTCGGAGCATGGATAATGATTACATGATTCGCGGGAAACTTACGGAAGAGGAATTGGTTGCTGTCGATCTCAGGCTGGCTGTCCCAAAGCCGTTTTTCTACTGGGCGTCGATTGACAGAGTCCCATCGGCAGGGTAGGCTTGCTCCTTCTATCACGGCGGCATCAAGTCATTCACGTCCCGATGGCTCAAACCCGCAATTAACCAGTTAAGGAGCTTTCCTATGAAGCGCAGTCTCGCGATTACCGTGTTGTGTACCGCTGTGGCGCTGGTCATCAGCGCCCAAGCCAAGGATGTACCTAAGGACGTTCAACAGAGTCTGATCTCGCTTGACAAACAGTGGGGCGAAGCCGGGGGCGATACCGCCAAGCTGGACAAAATTATCGGCGACAACCTACTGGCGGTTGGTGCCAAGGGCGAAGCGCAAGACAAGCAGCAGTTGATTGCCGACAACAAAGCTGTCAGCGCAGGTGTGCAGAATGCTTCTTACATGGCAGATGAGTATAAGTTCGAGATGCTTAGCCCCGACGTTGTTGTGATGACGCACCGAGGAACCACCAAGGGCATGGAGAATGGCAAAGAAGTCACGGAGTCGCACCGCAGCCTTCATGTCTTCCAGAAGCGAGATGGCGGTTGGCAAGTAGTTGCCAACGCGCAACTCCCAATAGCGAAGTAAATAGCGAACAGAGTGACAGCGGCGTCTGGTGAAGGAACAAAAAGGGGGACGCTCGCCTACTATATGAAACCCAGACATGGCGACATTGCTCAGTTGCTTCTCTTGCTCCTTTTGGCGTGCTGATCTTTGGCCGTCGGCAACGCTTGCCCGCTAGAGCCGAGCCTAGCCTCTAGCCCAGCTTCTCCACTAGAAAGTGCAACGAGAGTGCTATCGCTGTTCGCCTCTTCCATGAGGCGGCACACGCTCGCTCGCGAGATGCCATGTTTCTTGGTGACCATAGCAAGGCGGATACCCGAGACCCACGGGTGAATCGACAAAAATCGACACACAATCAGACCATCCCCGAACTCGTGGGGGGAACCACACAATATTATGTCCCAAGGGCATAAAGCGTCATCGGCTCTTCTTCGCCGCCGTCTTACGGCTACGCCCCGTTTTGATTCTTGCTTGCCGTGTTCTGCCGTCCACACCGCCCTTGTCCCACAGGGTTGAGCGGCACTTCTTCGACGGGCAGTTCGGCGGGTTCTCGGTCTCTGGTATCCACCGATGTCCACAAACGTCGCACACGGCGATCCGCATTCTCGTCCAGCCCAT
>DLMI01000060.1:0-3281 GCA_002478145.1 Acidobacteria bacterium UBA7540 | reverse complement strand
CAAGGGACATAATATCCTTGACTGTTTGGCTGGAAAGCCTCTATAATATGTCCAGTGGGCAGAATACAGCAAGTGCCGTGAACTAAGAGTTTTGAAGAATAGGCACCCAATTCAATTTCAGGAGAGCACCCATTGAAAGCAGCGATTTATGTACGCGTGAGTACCGCCGACCAGCACGTCGAGTCACAGCTTTACGATCTGCGCGAGCTTGCGGCGAAGCGCGGCTTCGAAGTCGTGCAGGAGTATTCGGACTGGGGCGTATCGGGGCGCAGAGCACGGCGTCCCGGTCTCGACGCGCTCATCGCGGATGCGCGGCGTAAGAAATTTTCTGTCGTGCTAGTCGCTGCATTCGACCGAGTTGCCAGAAGCGTCAAGCACTTCCTGCAAGTCATGGACGAGTTCGACAGCTTGGGCGTCGTCTTCATTTCCCGGCGCGAAAACATTGACACGAGCGGACCTATAGGACGTCTCCTCCTAACGCTGATTGGCATGATTGCCGAACTCGAATCCGATCTCATTCGGGAAAGGGTTTTAGCCGGAATGCGGAGAGCGAAACTTGATGGGGTGCGGATCGGACGCGCACCGATGAACCTAGACCGACCAGCCATCGTTCGCGACCGAGTTGGCGGAATGACTCTGACCGCAGTCTCCAAGAAGTGGAGCGTTTCCCGAAGCCTCGTTTGCAAACTGGTAAACAGATCACGGATTGGTGACGAAGGCTCTGTACCGCCGCCAACTCAAGTTGTTGACGTTGTTGATATTGTGCAGCCGAGTTCAGGCGAGGCGCGTTGGTGACGAGGGTATACCTTTTGACCAATCAAATACTGATTCTCACTGCGGCAGTCCGATCCGGCGCAGCAGGTCGGCGTAGCGGGGGTCCGAGCGGATGTTGTCGAACTCTGGTTCAACTTTGAGAAGTACAAGCCCACTGTCGTGCTCCTGATAGGCTTTTGCCAGCCACTCGAACGCCTTATCCTTTTCGCCCGCCAAGGCATAGTCGCGCATGTCACAAGGTCTTGCTTTGCAATTTTCTTACACCTTCGCCAAGAGCGTGATGCTAGAGGGATGGACTTCAATAATCAGTTCGACTTCAGCAATACGCATGCTCCTTTGCTGTTAGACCAGCGGCATCGAATTAGTTTTGCCGCGGTGTACCGGCCGGAACTGGAAAAGCTCACGGGGTCCGACAAAGGGCGTGTTCTGCTCTCAGGATGGACGTTGAGCAGTGTCATGGAGTTCTCCTCGGGCCGTCCTTTTGCGGGTTTGTTGAGCCCGGCGTGCACCAGTTCGACCCTGTCATTCAGCAATTGCGACGGCGCCGATGGAGACCTCAACGACACCGCCTTCAATCAAGACACCGCAAACACCGCGGCCGGCATCAATGGCGCTGGGCCCACACCCGGGATCGGATTGAATTCCTTCTACGGCCCGTGGCTGGAGAGAATTGATGTTGGATTGGCCCGCAGCTTTGAGATCAAGGAAGGCAAGGAATTGCAATTTCAGGCTCAGGCATTCAACCTGTTCAACCATGCCAATTACTACGTGCAGAATGGCGATGGCATCAATCAGCTGCAATACAATCCCATAGGGTCCAACTGCGGCGACGGCTCATCTCTGAATCAGACGTGCTATCTAGTCCCCAATTCCGGACCGGGTAATTTCGGAGCATTGCAGGAAATTAGTCCCAACGGACTTCCCCGCGTGCTGCAGTTTTCCGCGCGGCTTACCTTCTAAAACCCCACACAGAGCCGGGATTCGGTGTAGAATGGCCTCCATTTTCTAGACCCCACCAAATTAGGATTCAAGCTTTTCTGAATCACGCGAGGCCAAGAAAACAACTCTTGAGGAGGGAACATGCGACGAAAGATGAGCTTTTGCTTTTGCGCTGTGCCGGCCCTGCTACTCTGCCTGATGCTACCCGCACTCGCGGGTGGTCAGATACGGAACGCAGCGTCGGTTGCTGGCAACCTTCTACCCAACGGTTTCTACATTACTCCTACTGCCGCGCCCGGCTCAATTTTCCAAAACCTACCCACTGGCCTACGCCCTGACGGCTCCGCCAATGCAAATGGCGCAGTGAACACTGCGCTCAGTCCGGACGGCACCGCTTTGCTGATCCTCACTACGGGTTACAACACCGACTTCTACACTCAGGGTCCGGACGGTACTGCGATCCTCTGGGCTGCCCTCGACCCTCTTACAGGAATTCCGTCATCCACCACCACTCCGAATGCGGAGTGGGTATTCGTTTTCGATGTCCGTGGCGTGCGGCCAAAGCAGAAACAACTGATCAACATCCCCAACACCTATCACGGCTTGCAGTGGGATCCGTCGGGCACGCGCTTCTACGTTGCCGGAGGCATTGACGACCGCGTGGAGATATTTAAGTCGACGACCACCGGGGCTAGTGCCGATGGTACCTACGTGCCTGATGCTCCGTTCGTGCTCCTGGGGCATAACACGCCCGCCGACGTTCCGGTACAGCAGTATCCGACGGGCGGATTGTTCAGCACGACGCCGATCAACAGCAACCCCATTGCGCAGTACATGTTCATGCCGTTCAGTGCTCTGGCAGCTGGATTGGCAATCAGCCCGGACGGCTCGACACTGTACGTGGCCAATTACCAGAACGATTCGCTGTCAATCATCAATACGTCAACGCGCACCGTATCCAAAGAAGTAGTTTTCTTCGCCCCCGGACAAACGACGGCAATCGGAGAAATGCCTTACTGGCCGGTAGTGCTATCGGATTCCAAGGGCGCTCCGGTTAAGACCTATGTGAGCAGCCAGCGCGATGGCCAGGTGCTGTCGGTGAGCCCTTCAGGATCGTTCAAGGTGATCAAGGTTGGCGGCGAACCGAATCGCATGGCACTGTCCGCAGATCAGCTTCGCCTTTACGTGGCCAATGGCGATCTGGATGAGATTGAGGTAATCGACACCACGACAGATGCGCTCAAAAGCCGAATTTCAGTCGCTCGGCCAGGCTACCCCTACAAGGGTTCCAGCCCCAACTCCGTGGCGCTCAGTCCCAATGGCCGCAGTCTCTATGCCACGCTTGGCGGAGAGAATGCCGTGGCTGTTATCGATGTCGCTTCGCAACAACTGCTCGGTCGTATCCCTACCGGCTGGTATCCAAGCTCGGTGACGGTCAGCGCCGACGGGAAAAAGCTGTTCGTGGTGAACATGAAATCCAACGCCGGCCCGAATCTGGAGTACCGGTCGGACTGCCCCGGGGAGGGCATACCGCCGGAGTACTCGAGCCTTCTGTGTCCGCCACCGAA
>DLMI01000130.1 GCA_002478145.1 Acidobacteria bacterium UBA7540 | reverse complement strand
CACCTTGCCCCGGAATCCGCAGTTGTTACACCTTGCTCATCCAAGGGCAACGCATTAGCCTGAAATCGGGGCAGGAGTACTTCATCCCGAAAGGCATCCCACACGGCGGCGAGGTGGTTGCAGGGACTAGAACCATCCACGCTTTTGGAGGCGCGCGAGCAAGGCGTGCCCAGTGACAGGTTGCGCGCACACACCAATTGTCAGAGGAGTCCATGACCGACACATCAGGTTCTTCCCTAGAGGTCCCGGCCGGGGATCGCCGGCTCGATCACGAGCCGCCAGCGGCAATCGCGAAACTCGGTTGGCGTTATCACCACCTGGGCATTCCAACCGACGTCGCGCGCCCCGGAGAGACGTATCTCGAACAGTTCGGCCTGTACGTTTCCGGGTTCAGCACCAGCCCGTACGGCGTGGAGTGGATGCGATTCGAGAAACACAGTCCCCTACACGAGCTCATCAAGACTGTGCCTCATATCGCCTTCGAAGTGGACGACCTTGAGGCCGCTCTCCAGGATCAAGAGGTCATCTGTCCCCCCGGATCTCCGTCCGAAGGTGTCCGCGCAGCCATGATCGTGCATAACGGCGCCCCTATTGAACTCATCTGGTTCCGCAAGCACAGCGACGCAGCCGAGGCGTGAAGTCTCCGCCCGCTGTCGCCGCAGGGGCGTCTAAGCACGCGCTCCAGCGGACTCGCTGCGCTCACCCCTGCTGGTCTCGAAGGCCCGGGAGAATTGAAGCGTTGGGCGGAATTCAATCAACTTGCCACGAGAGGCGAGATTCGATCACCAAGCGATGCTGGTTTGGGAGCGTCGAAAGAGGCCGCAACAAACTCGCCCTTCTTGGGGCGTGAGGGAACAGGAGAAAATCATGCGAAATCGGATTGGATTTTTGTGCCTGCTGTTCGCACTTACTACCTTATTCACACTCGTTCCTGCTGGACCTGCGTCTGGCGGGCAATCGGCCGCGCCTTGTGAGCTGAAGGACGATGCCGCCTACACCGCCGCAATCCGCCAAGACACCACGGAGCCATTCTTCTCCACGGAGCTTGTGGACCACCTGCCCTGGAGCTCCTGCGTGCCGGCCCCGGACACCTACCTCGGCCACATCGTCGGGGCGCCCGACGTGCTCGACCATGTAGCCGAAATCAACGGCTACATGCGCCTGCTCGCCAGTCGCAGCCCCCGTGTACGCGTCTTCTCCATGGGCCACAGCGAGGAAGGGCGCGAAATGATTTTGGTGGCGATCGCCGACGAGGCCACCATCCAGAATTTGGATCGCTACCGCGCAATCACGGCGCGGCTGGCGGACCCGCGCGGCTTGGGTGACGCCGAAGCCGCGGCGTTGGTTCAAAAAGGCAAGCCTATCTACTGGGCGGACGGAAGCATTCACTCGCCCGAAACCGGCTCGCCCGAGATGCTGATGGAGCTGGCTTATCGCCTGGCGGTGGAAGATACGCCGCTCGTCGAGAGCATCCGCGAGAATTCCATTGTGTTGCTCACGCCCGTGGTTGAGACCGACGGTCACGACCGCTACGTGGATGTCTACAGATACCGCAAGCACCATCCGGAGGCTAACACCTATCCGCTCATCTGGTGGGGCCATTACGTCTCGCATGACAACAACCGCGACGGGATCACGCTGTCGCTTGACCTTTCCAAGAACATCACCAGGACCTACCTTGAGTGGCACGCCACCGTGTTGCACGATCTCCACGAGTCCGTCCCCTATCTTTACATCTCGACAGGCACCGGCCCTTACAACGCCTGGCTCGATCCCATGGTCACCAGCGAGTGGCAGCGCATGGCCTTTTACGAGGTGGAAGAACTCACGCGCCGAGGCGTGATTGGCGTCTGGACGCATGGCTTCTATGACGGATGGACGCCCAATTACATGTTCTGGGCGGCGACGGGGCACAATTCTATCGGCCGTTTCTACGAAACCTTCAGCAACGTGGGCGCCGACACCGCCGAGCACTCGCTGGAGGCCCGTTCGACCAGCCGCGAGTGGTACCGTCCCAACCCTCCATTGCCCAAGGTGAAATGGTCCGCGCGTGACAACATCAACCTCCAGCAGAGCGGCTTGCTGCTGGGCATGTACAACGTCGCCAGCCATGCCCAGGAGTATCTCGAGGACTTTTACATCAAGAGCAAACGCTCGGTGGCCAAGGCTCGCACTGAAGGTCCGGCCGCCTGGGTGCTGCCCGCCGATGACCCTCGCCCCGGCGACCAAGCGCGATTGCTGAACATCCTCGAATCGCAGGGGATCGAGATTTCCCGCGCCCAGAAGGACTTCGCCGCGCCCGTGCCGAACGTGGAAAGCCCGGCCATCGGCGGTGAAAGCAAGCCGGCAGAGGCGAAGGAGGCGCGCGGCGAGGCAAAACCGGTTGAAGCCAAGGAAACAGGTGGGGAGCAAAAGACAAAAGCGAAGGAGCCCGCGGCCACTACCCTCCAACATTTCCCTGCCGGCAGCTATATCATCCGCATGGATCAGCCTTACAGCCGCTTCGCCGACACGCTGCTCGACACCCAGTACTACAGCCCCCACGATCCGCGGCCTTACGACGACACCGGCTGGACGCTGGGCGCTCTGGCGGACGTCAAGACGGTGCGGGTGATGGATACCGCCATCCTTGACGTGCCTGTGACTCGCGTGGAGGGCAGTGTGAGGGTGGCCGGAGGCGTGAAGGGGAGCGGCCACACGACGTATCTCGTCAACCACAATACCGACAGCGCCCTGGCCAGCTTCCGCTACCGGCTCGCGAGCGTCCCTATGGAGGCGGCCGAGGAGCCCTTCGAGGTGAGCGGCCACAAGTTCGCTCGCGGCACTTTCATTATTGCGAACGGAGAGCGCAGCCAGGTTGAAGCCGCAGCGCGCGACCTCGGGATCAGCGTCTTGGCAACCGACGAGAAGCTGAGCGTCACCCATCATGGGCTCGACGCGCCACGGGTAGCCCTGCTGCACGATTGGCAGAATACCCAGGACGGTGGCTGGTATCGCATCAGCTTGGACCAGCTCAAGATCCCTTACACCTACATCGCGGACACCAAAATCCGCGAGACGCCAAACCTCCGCGACCTGTTCGACGTGCTCATCGTGCCGCCCGATTGGGACGACTTGGCAGGCATGCTGCAAGGCATCCCCCTGCGCGGCAATCCCATGCCTTGGAAAAACACGCCGGAGACCCCCAGCTTCTTTGCGCCCGGGCTTGATTCGAGTGACGATATCCGGGGCGGCCTGGGTTATTCCGGCCTTGCTAATCTGGGAAAATTCGTTCAGGACGGCGGCCTGCTGGTGGCTGTGGAGTCAGCATCGGCTCTGCCCGTCGAGGGCGGAATGACGGAGATGCTCTCGCTTCGTAAGCCCCAGAAGCTGGTGAGTCCGGGCGACGTGTTGCTGGCCGACGTTGAAGATGCCAAGAGTCCAGTAGCCTATGGCTATGGCGAGAAGCTTTACGTCTACTACCGCGCCAATCCCATCCTGAATGTCGGCCTCGGATTCGGCGGCCGCCGGGGCGAGGAAGAAGGCGAGAATCGAAGCAGCGGCCGCGGCTCGCTGACTGATCCCGACGTGATTCAGGGCCGCCACTATATGCCTCCCGCAGAGAAGCCCAAGCGCACCCCGCGCGAGCAGGAGCTCTACATCCCGGATGAAGTCCGAATGTACTTGGGCTCCCTGATTCCACCTGCCGAGCAGTTTCCGCGCGTGATTCTGCGTTTTGCCGACGCCAAGAACCTGCTGCTGAGCGGACTGCTGGACGGGGTGCCGGAACTGGCGGAAAAGCCTGCAGTGGTGGACGTGCCTCATGGCCAGGGGCACATCCTGCTCTTCGCTACCAATCCCATGTGGCGGAATGAGAACTCCGGCAGCTTCTTCCTGCTCTTCAACGCCATGCTTAACTACCGTCACCTGGATGTGGGGCGCACCGCTCCGGAAGCTGGAACAAAGGCCGGTAAGAAATGAAAGACCGCGGCAGGGAACCGGGTTTACATCCGGAGGCGGGGTTAGAACTCGCCTCGGCGAGTCGCCGATCTTAATGGCGACCCCACCCTTCCCAAGCTATGGCACCGGCGCCCAACTTAGGATTCGGGTTTATCCGCGCCCGGGTAGCGGTGACTGAGGAGAAGATCGCCGCTCGCCCTGCGCCTTGCGCCGCGTCGCCAGACACAACCGCGCCCGGGATTGTCCCGACAGCACGCTCACTGTGCGGGAGGGTTGGAAGGGGGCGCGGCGGCCTGAACTTTCGCGATGGCTTCCTTCATGCCGGTCACCCACTTCTCCGTCGCGTCGTAACCGAGGCCCTTCAGAAGGACGACGCCCCCCGCGTCGACAATCCAATTCGCCGGGATTCCGTTCACCTTGAGCGTCTCCCGCACGTAGCTGTACGCCGGGATGACAGAGAACGCGAGTTGATGCTCCTTCAGGAAGGGCGCGATGAGCCCAGGGTTCTCGTCCATGTTGAAGGAGATGAACTGCACGTCGGAGCGATTCTTGTATTCGTCGATGAGTTTTTGTAAGCGAGGCAACTCCTCGCGACATGACCCTCACCAGGACGCCCAGAAGTTCAGGAACGTCACCTTGCCCTTCAGCGAAGCCACGTTCCAAGTCTTGCCGCTGAGGTCCGCGAGTTCAAAGGCAGGCAGGGGTAGATTGGCATCCTCCCACGTCAACCCGGCTTGATTGGCCAAGGCGTCGGCCCGGCGGCCATACCATAGCCTCCAGCCTTCGTCCGTGCCACCGAGGTTGGCCCAGAGTTGATGCGCATTGTCCGCGAGCTCATCCTTCTTTCCCGTCGCAGGCTTCTGCTGGGCATCGAGCCGGGTGAGCAGCGCATTCTCGTAGAACCCCATCGCATCGAGCTTGCGCCCGCGGAGTTCCGCTTCGCGTGCCATCTGCCCCCAGTAGGCCGCGAGCCTACCGGCATAGGATTTCTTGTGCTTGTCGCCGGCGAGGGACTTGAAGTCTTGGAGCCACTCGTCCATCTGCGTTAACAAGAGCTGGGCCTTGTCCGCCTGCTTCAATTGCAGGTAGCCGTCCACCTCGAATTCCAGTCCCTGAAGGCGCGAGTAAGCCTGATAAAACTTGCTGTCGTCGAGGTTTTCCTTGGTGGCGTAGAGATCGTTGAACGGCTCCTTCGACTCGATTGCCCATTTGGCGAGTCCCTTCTGCGCCAACTCCACCACGCGCTCAGGCTCGAGATGCTTCTTGGAGAGGACCTCGGCCACCTCGGAGTAATCATCGGAGTTGGGGCCGTCGGGCCCGGCATTGTTCATTGCGACTTTGAGCGCCCGGTCCGCCGCCGCCTTCACGTCAGCCGCGGCCACATCTTCAAGCTGCTCCATGGCATCCAAGCGCTCCATCCAGACGAAGGTTGTGTTTGGGCGCTCTTTGACCCACTGGCCTGTCTGCTGCAACAGATCACTGTAAAAGGCCCGTTTCTTGTCCGGGGGCGCATCCTCGCCCGGCCAGGGGTGGTCTTTCTGCCATTTCGACCCGGCAGCCAGCTCCCAAGGCCGTGGGAAACGGGTCTGGACCTGCTCCTGCGCCCAGTCGGATTGCTTCTGATCGTTCACCAGCTTGTAGCCGTCTTCCAGCGCCTCGTACCACTGGCGCTTGTCCTCGAGTTTAAGCTGGCCGAGGCGTTCGAGGTCCTGGCCCACCTGCCGCCGCAGCGCCTCATATTCAGACGCCGAATGCGCCTTGAACTCGAGCGACCAGAGCGTGCGGTAGGCGCCGACGGCATCGGGGTCGCTGCGGCTCGCGAGCAGGGTGCGCAACTTGGTGGCATACGGGCGCAGAAGGTCCTTGTCGTCCATGCGGGTCAGCGGCTCGTAACCGTCCAGGGAGGCGGGGCAAGCGTCGAGGAAGGCTCGGAGGTGGGCGGCACTTTGTTCTTTGTTCAAAAACACCGGTGAGCTGTAGATGGTCACAAGCTGCAAATGCGGCCAAGGGAATTTCGGATCCGCCTTGAGAGCAGCGCTGAACAGCTTGAGGGCCTCCGGGGACTGGCGTCCCACCAACGTCATGCCGTAAAGGTATGCCAACTGCGGGTTGTCGGGGTTCCGCTCGTAGCGCGCCTTGTATTCGGCAATCACCTTGTCCTTGTCGGACCTGCTCCCCATCGAGCCGATGTACGCCCGCTGGACGAAGACGTCTTCGGGGTACTGGCGCAGCAAGGCTTGAAGGGCGGCGGCGCTTTGTTCGTGAAACTGCCAGTCCGTCAGCGCCGGGGTCTGCTGGGGCAACTGGTCGAGGGCCGCCTTGACGGCCGGCGCGGGACCGCACACGTTGGCTGACTGCGCCCACGCGTGGCCGGGCGCCAATCCCACCCACAGCAATGAGAAGCAGAGCCAAACCTTTAAGAGGCCGATAAAGGAAGATTTCTGAGTTTCCATCAAACCCTCCGAAATCGGAAGTTTCCCGTCTTTCTGCGTCTGGATTCTAACTCGTCTAGCCCTCAAGGTCAAACTGACCTGGAAATGGGTATTGGTGTCATTTGGCAGAAGTTGATTTTTCGTGTGGGCCTGTGAAGGC
>DLMI01000080.1 GCA_002478145.1 Acidobacteria bacterium UBA7540 | reverse complement strand
TCCGATACGCATTATAAAAGGGCGCCCCTTTTGGTGTAGGTTCTGAGCGTGACCTCATTCCCTACGAAAAGGAGCACCCCTATGGACAAAACGAAGTATATCGGCATGGACGTTCACAAAGAAACGATTTCAATTGCTGTGCTGGATTCTGTCGGCAAGCAGGTGATGGAGTCAATCGTCGAAACGAAAGCAGCGACCATTCTGGAGTTTATTGAAGGGCTACGGGGAAGTTTACATGTCACGTTTGAAGAAGGAACCTGGGGCGCTTGGTTATACGACTTGCTGAAACCTCGCGTCACGAAGGTCGTGGTATGCAATCCGCGGAAGAATGCCTTGCTGAAAGACGGCAACAAGGGTGACCGGATTGATGCGCGGAAGCTGGCCGAGCTGTTGCGCGCCGGACTGCTGTCGGCGGTCTACCATGGAGAAACTGGCATACGAACCTTGAAGGAGCTGTCCCGCAGTTATCTGACGATCAGCAAGGATCTCACGCGCGTCATGAATCGGTTGAAGGCGCTGTATCGAAGCTGGGCCATCCCCTGCGCTGGTACATCCGTCTATGCACCGCGTCATCGTTCGGAATGGTTGGGCAAGATCACAGAAGCCGGCGTGCGCCGTCGGGCCGAGTTCTTCTATCAACAGCTCGATGTGCTGCAGGCTTTGCGCCGAGAAGTACGACGCGATCTTTTGGCCGAGAGCCGGAAACATAGGGCGACGAAATTGCTAGGTCAGATTCCTTGCATCGGCGCGATCCGAGCCGCTCTCTTGATCGCGCTGATCCAAACACCTCATCGGTTCCGCACCAAGCGGCAACTGTGGGCCTATAGCGGGCTTGCTCTCGAGACGCACAGCAGTGCGGAATACCACTACGTGGGAGGTCAGTTACAACATTCCAAGAAACAGCCGGCGCTTCGTGGTCTCAATGACAACCACAACCATGATCTCAAAAACATCTTCAAGGGCACAGCCGCGAAGGCCAGCAGTTGTGCCGGGCCCTTCCACGATTTCTACCAGGCTTTGCTGGCCAAGGGCATGAAGCCTTCGATGGCTCGTCTCACCTTGGCACGCAAGATTGCGGCGATCACTTTAATCCTCTGGAAGAAAGGAGCACGTTTCGACGCTGAAGAACTGAAACAGCAAGCGGCTTGAGCGTCTCGGGTAGAGAGTCCGCTCCATCCCCTGGGATCAACCTGGCGGTGGGCCAATCGGGTTCTGGAGACGTTCGGGTTCGAGGGCAAGTATCTCTAGTGCTGTTAGGCCCCGTGCACCTTTGCACATGAGTCTCTACCGATACCCTATGCTCCCTCGGATAACCCAAGAAAGCTATAGGCCACGAGTCTCAGATAGAACCATGGGTTGCCAGTTGGCAACCGCTTCGCTTGTCAAGTTTCAGGAGCCGAGTGGCGTCGTCACGACAGGAAGATGCAACTGAGGGGACGGAAAAGCCAGGCAGCCTCGTCGCTGCTCGGGACGAGCCGAGTTGATAGGTCAGAGAGCCAGAGCAAAACCAAAAGGCTCCTAGTAGGCTACAGGGGCTCGATGCCGAGGTCAATCCCCCCTCGGCCTCCGGTCGAGGGGGGATTATTTCTCTTGACATCGCCTTTTATAGAACAGCCCTATGACTTTTCAGGCCCAATCCGCTCGCAGCGCTGTCAATTGCCCAAAAGTCAGTGGTGGGATGGGAATTTATCATCGGGAATCGGGAGAACACTATCAGTAAACACTTCGCCGTCACCCAGGACCGACGCCCTTCGGCATCCTGGATAATCGTCCTCACGACGCTGTCCAGAGCAACTTCCGAGTACCTCGTCATCCGGGAGTCACGCATGAATTCACACAAGCCAACATATCGCTAGCCTAACCTCGGCTTTGACCTCTGTCCTTGTACGGTAACGGTCAGATTGCATATTTGCGCCTCAAATACGAATCACTCCGGAATCATTCCGATTGTCCCCAGCCAAGTCTCCACCAACTGAGGCCATCCCGTTATCGGAAACTTCGTGCGCCGTAGCCCAAACGCATGCCCGCCCTGCGCATACAAATGCATCTCCACGGGAACCCCGGCCTTCTTCAGCGCAGCATAGTAAGCCAGCGAGTCGTTTACATTGTCCACGTGGTCATCCTCCGCCTGCAGCAAAAACGTAGGCGGCGTCTGGCTGGTGACATGAATATCGGGATTCAACTCAAAGCTGCTATCGGCAACCGACAGATGCCCCGGATGACGAACCACAAACTTTCTGGCGCCCTGGTTGGCATCCCATTCCGCCGCGGCAATCGACAGATGTCCCGGATAAATAGCCACCGCAAAATCCGGGCGGCAGCTTTCTTTGTCGGCCGCATCAACAGCCGGATACAAACGCTTCTCAAAATGCGTGCTCAGCGCTGCCGACAAATGCCCGCCTGCCGAAAACCCAAGCACTCCAATCTTGTGCGGATCGATATGCCACTCCGCCGCGTGAAAGCGCACCAGACCCACTGTCCTCTGCGCATCTTCCAACGCCATCGGTGATTCCGGATACGGCCCTGATTTCGGATACTCCCCCACATCCGTCACGCGGTATTTCAACAGCACACACGTAATCCCTTTGGGCGTCAGCCAATCACAGACCTCCGTTCCTTCAAGGTCGATGGCTAGAACCTGATAGCCCCCACCAGGGAAGACGACGACCGCAGCGCCCGTATTTTTCCCTTTTGGCGAATAGACCGTCATCGTAGGCCGCGACACGTTGGTCACGGAAACCGCCGGCCTCCCGGCAACCAGCCACCCTTTCCCCGACGTCGTAGCGGCCTCCGGCCCCGCGACAGGCTGCGCATCAGGCACCGCCCCCAGCCATATCGGCACTTGCGTATGTCCCGGCGATGGCTGCCAGGCAGGCGTCTGCGCCCTCAGACCGCCAAACGCAGACACAACACAGAGAGCAAAGATCAAAGGCTTCATCACAATCCCTACAGCTTATACATAACCAGTCACTGCCGCAAGCCGGTGATCGGTGATCGGAAACTGTCAAGACCTCTGCCGGTGGAAGGCAGAGGCTAGAGTCGCTCGACCGGATCACTAACGAGAAACGCGCCAGGATTGGTTAAACCGAGCAAACTCCCGAGTTGTCGGCGACTCGGAGAGCGCCGGGATAAACCGGCATGTTGTAGGGGATGAAAGAGCCCTACGGGAAAGGAGAACAGCGAATCCATCCTGGCCTCGAGTCTTGCAGGCGGCATCGCGAGGTGCCGTCTGAAGCGTAGACAGAGGGGAGCAGCCGACAAGGCTGCGAATCTTGCGGGGTGAAAGTCCTCGCACCGTCAATTGCCTGTATTCGGACGGTTAGCATATCCGGTGCGCGCGGAGGCAACGAAGCGCGCGATGCCCGGACGTAAAACTCTCAGCTGCCCTGAGGTGGTATGCGCAGCGGTAGGAGCGATCTGGGAGACGAGCAAACTCGGAGGCCTGAACATTAAGAAATGTCTGCAGCGTCGAAAAACGCTCCGCGGAAAATCGTGTTCGCGGGTGAAGCGGGAAGCCGACCCACACCTCTGTTGGGGAAGGCCGATGACATCGGGGAAGAAACAGGCAAGCGCACCCGGTGGGACCGCCGTGGCAAGGGACCAGGCAAGCGAGGAAAGATTCGCAGAGATAGCGTCGGGAAGGTCCCGCGGGTAGCCGGGGCTGGTAGCAACCGGCAAAGACTCCTCGAACGAAGCTAAGGCCGAAGGAGAGGAGAACCAGGGGGACTGGCGCATGAGTCCGTAGTAGCGATGACGGAGGGGTAACGCCCTCCGAGGAGAGGAAATACGACTCCCCGATGACGGTAGCACCGATATCGGGCGAAGGGACTCTGGACACTTGGCGGTCTCATTGGCAGCGCGGTGGCCGGACGCAGAGTCGGCGTTGAACCGACGCATGCGAGGGGACGAGGCTGTGGGCAAACCATGGAAGCCGGGGCGCATGCGTACCAGCGCTTAACCTCCGCGAAGCTGGGAAGGCCCATGGAAGAGAGGCCAAGGTTTCAAGCCGGACCTGGGAAAACCGGCTGTCCGGGATTATAGGGGGGCCTCGGGAAACGTAGCGCTGCGCAAACGCGCCCGAGTTCTATCCCAACTATCGGTGGGCCGGGCTATTGAGCTTCGAAAAGCCGATGGAACAGGACGCCGACTCCGTTCCCAGAGGAGGAAGGCGAAACGAACGACCACGCTAAACGCGAGTGGCCGGTTCGGTCCTGCGTAGTCTAAGAACCCGCGCACGCTGAGAAACAACATGCACGAGAACCGGGAGATCTCCTGTACGTCTTGGTCGAGCGATCAAGACCGGTCCGCGAAGGCCCTAAACCGAACGGCGGACGCGCACGTACAGGAGAAGTCGGACTGTGCCGTAGTCCCTGTGAACCAGCCGAACAAGGGAGAGCAGTCTTCCAAGGATGCGGAGGAGGGAAGGGCACAGACTGGGGAGAACATCGTGCCGTCGCGCATGTCCCCGACACAGAGCGGGAAAGGCATGTCCCAGGGATTGCACGGTGTGCGGCAAGCAGCAAGGGGAAGGAAGCAGGAGCGGTTCACCGCGCTGCTCCACCACTTGACCGTCGGACTACTCCGCGAGAGCTTCTACGCCCTGAAGCGTCAAGCCTCGCCGGGGATAGACGGCGTAACTTGGCAGGAGTATGCCACCGGATTGGAGGATCGGCTCGTCGATCTGCACAGTCGGGTGCACCGTGGAACGTATCGGGCACAACCCTCAAGAAGGGTCTATATCCCGAAGCCCGACGGGCGGCAACGTCCGCTGGGCATCGCGGCCCTGGAGGACAAAATCGTTCAACAGGCCGTGGTGACGATCCTCAACCAGATCTACGAGGTCGACTTCAAGGGCTTTTCTTACGGGTTCCGGCCCGGACGCGGCCCGCATCAAGCGTTGGACGCGCCGACGGTGGGCATCCAATGGAAGCGAGTGAACTGGGTGCTGGATGCGGACATTCGGGGCTTCTTCGACAACATGAGCCACGAATGGACCTTGAAGTTCATCGAGCACCGGGTGGCCGATCGCCGGATACTTCGCCTGATCCAGAAATGGCTGAAGGCGGGAGTTTCGGAAGATGGTCAGTGGTCGGAGACGAAGCTGGGGACGCCCCAGGGAGCAGTTGTGACGGCCTGAACGCAAAAGATAATGTACGCCGGGTTGGGGCGTCGGCGGCTGTTGAGGTGTGTGAGGCGGGCGGGGCATGCCGCTCGGATCGGGCCCGACACTCGGTATCCGGATCGAGTGACGGATCGTGAGTGTATCCCTGCTCACCAAGATCTCCTTTATCAGCAGGCGGGCGATTTTCTGCCGTTCAGTGACCGCAAGCGTATCCGCCCTCAACCGCAACTGGGTACAGAAATCAGTGAGCGTTTCCGCCAGGCGCAAGCAGTGGGCCTGGTCGGCAGTGGCCGCTTCCAGCGACTGCAATTCGGCCTGGACCGCTTGTTGTTGTTTGCGGAGTTCCGGCATCCGACGGCGAAGTTGTTCCAGGCTTATCAGACCTTCCTGATAGGCGTTCAGCAGGCGGTCCATGCTCTTCTCCACCCTGGCATGTTCGCGGCGTAACAATTCCTCTCGCTGTTTCAACGGATCAGCCTTCCTGGATGCTTCCAGCCGGCGGTTCAGTTCCTCCTGAATCACGCCGGGGTCTTCCAGCAATCGCAGCAACTCCTTCCAAACCACCGCATCGAGGTAGTCCTGGCGAACCGGCGGGTTGTCGCAAACCGCTCCCTGGAGATGGCGATAAGCGTCGGAGCCCAAGCACCGGTAGTAATAAAGCTTGCGCGCGGAGGTTTGTGTGGAGCTGCGATAGAGCGCGTAACCGCAGCGCTCACAAACCAGCATCCCCTGCAACAAGGACGGTTCGATAGTGCGCCGGGGAGAATGACGTTTGTTCTGTTCCAGTTGTTCTTGGGCCAGAGCAAAAGTTTCCTCGCTAATCAAAGCCGGAACCGCGATCTCGATCTAATCCTGTCGAGGTCGTTCGTGGTTGGCACTGTCGCGGCTGGCCAGCCCTTGCCGTTTTCGCAACGGTCGCGTGATGCGCTGTCGCGGACGGAGTTCGGTCTTCCCATAGCATGCCCGGCCCCGGTACGCCGGGTTGCGCAGCATGCCCCAGACCGTGGATCGCTCCCAGCGTGTCGTCCCCGTCCGCGTCGGAACCTGCTCCTCGTTCAGCAGACGTGCAATGGCATTGATGCTCAGCCCCTGCTGCGTATATGCCTGGTACACCCGGCGCACCACGGCCGCCTCCGAGTCGATGACCTCGTAATAGGCCGCTGAGGTGTCGCGCTTCCTCACATAGCGATAACCGTATGGGGCCCCTGAGAGCACGTTGATCGATCCTTCTCTAGCGCGGTGACGTTTGCCACGGCGAGAGCGCTCGGCAATCTGCGCCCGTTCATACTCGGCAATCATGCCCTGGAACTGCACCAGCAGCTGATCTTCGGGAGTGGTGCCCGAGGGCGCCTTCAAGAAAACTAGTTCCACGCCGCAGCGGGACAACTCCTCGGCCAGCAGCACCTGATAGGCATACTTGCGACTGAGGCGATCCGGCGAGTAAACGAGCACTGCTTCGATATGACCGGCGGCTGCCAGGTCGCGTACAGCTTCCAGGCCTGGCCGCAGCAACGTGGCGCCGCTGTAACCTTCCTCCTGGAAGCGCCACTCGGCTGGAACCTGGTAACTGTGCGCCTCGGCATACTCCGTCAAGGCGGCCAACTGGCTGGCGATCGTGTGGTTCTCCTTCTGGCGGTCCGAGGAGACACGGGCGTAAATCACGGCCATTTTTGCCATTCAGAATCTCCTGGTTGCTTGCGGCCGGTTGGGGAGCCGCCTGGCCTGTGAGCTGGATCTTGTCGGGCACCAAACATTCATAAGCCTGGGCCAGTTTCTCCACCCACAACCGATCAAATTGATATTCCAGCCGCAGCGTGCGTTGCCGACCTGGCGGGCGGTCAGCCACGGCCCCCCCCCACGATGCAGGACCACCCGCAACGCTCGGCTGACGATCTCGCTCAAGGTCAATCCGGTCGAGGCGGCGTACGTGCGGAACGTTTCCACCAGACGCCGCGAAAGCTTGACCGTAAAAGAAACCTTTGCATCTTCCACCGGAACGGGCTGTTTGAGCTTCTGCGCCTGGTGGAGATAACGATAAGCTTGGCGCTTGGAGATGGACCAATCGCGGGCCAGGCGCTCGGCCGCTTGGGGCAGTCGTGCGTGCTCGCGGAGTAGGGTGCGAGCCCGATTGAGCCGCTCGGCCTTCTGCGGATCGGTAGCGCGGGCCATACGACATATGAGTACGTCTATTTACGTCACAAGTCAAGACCTTTTTCACTCCTTTCGTAACCCTTCTCCACGGTAGCCAACTGCTCGCTCAAACTCGAAGTTGTCTTTTGCGTTCAGGCCGTCCTGTCGCCCTTGTTGAGCAATATCGTGCTCGACGAGTTCGACCGGGAGTTGGAGCGGAGAGGTCTCCGGTTCGCGCGGTACGCGGATGATAGCAATATCTACGTTCGCAGCCGACGAGCCGGGGAGCGAGTGATGGGCAGCGTCAGGCGATTCATCACGACAAAGCTCAAGCTCAAGGTGAACGAGCAGAAGAGTGCGGTAGCGCGACCCTGGGAGCGGAAGTTTCTGGGCTTTAGTTTCACGTCGGGGCGGGTGCCCAAACGGCGGATGGCGCCGAAAGCGGTGCTCCGGTTCCGAGAGAAGGTTCGGGAACTGACCGACCAGACACGAGGCAGAAGCACGGAACAGATGGCGACAGAACTAACCCGATATCTACAGGGTTGGATCGGCTATTTTGGGAAGTGCCAGACGCCCTCGGTGTTAGCCAGCCTGGAGGAGTGGGTCCGGCGTCGGCTGCGGTCGGCGATCTGGAAGCAGTGGAAGCGAGGACGGGCACGTTATGCCGAGCTGCGGAAGCGAGGCGTGGGCACGGTCCTGGCCGCCCAAACGGCGGCCAGTGCCCATGGTCCTTGGCGGCTGGCCAACAGCCCGGCCCTCGCGCTGGCACTGCCCAATGCTTACTTCGACTCGCTCGGGATTCCACGATTGACGGTTCGTTGATAGCTCCACCCGCCGAACCGCCGTATACGGACCCGTACGTACGGTGGTGTGACAGGGAAAGCTGGTGACAGCCTACCTATGTCCATCAACCATTCTCGCGACTTCTCACAGTGCCTGCCACCAGTCCGATAGTGTCCGAGTACGCCGTCATGCGACCGGAATCGCGGCTATACCCGAAGCTTGGGTGGCAAACAGATCCGTCCGAAAGGACGCTCGGAGGTATTGGCTGGACGAGCGATAGATGCGGGTTCCAAAGTGAAGTCCCGCCAAGGTGAGCACCTTCGAACAGACACGCCGCCGCGGATGCTTGAATCGCTGCCTGGAGTTTAAAGATGGAAGCCCTGCCTGCACCGTCAGCCACTCGGGGACCCAAGGTGAAAATCCCGATTAAGTTTGGATTCCCAGAATAAAGTTGTCGAATGGTGTGCACTTTTGAACAGACAGGCCAAAGAATGGCATTACTGTAGAGAAGAGAAGGAAATTCATAAGGAGGTCTAGACCTAGCATGAAGAAACTCTTGATATTGCTGTTCACGTTCGCGGTTGCGTTCTCGCTGGCTATGCCGGTGTTCGCACAGGAGACTGAGACGAAGACTGAGACGACCACCACCACCACCAAGAGCCTGATGACGCTTCATGGCACTGTAAGCGACGACGGGAAAACGTTCACCAATGACAAGGACCAGAAGGCTTGGACGGTACAGAATCCGGAAGCGCTCAAGGGTCATGAAGGTCATCACGTCAGCGTAAAGGCCCACGTCCATGCGGACAAGGGTGAGATCCACGTCGTGTCGGTGAAAATATGGAAAGCAAAGGGCTAGAATGTCGACATCCCCGCTTAGATTGAGCCGTCTTCTTGCCCCGTTTCTCGTTCTGGGGTTTGCATCTTGCCTCTGCGCGCAGGACTCAAAGTATTCGCCGCAGGGACAGCAGATTCCTGCTCCCGATTGCCTGATTATGAGAGGCGCGTGGGAAGGAGGGTCCAAGCCCTGCTCCCAGAATGAGCACGACGCATGGCTCGCCGACATTTCGCACTGGCGCAACGAGCGTCGCATCCGCATCGGGTACGACGGTTCGAGGTACGAGTTGTCGGCGCTGAAGTGGACGCAATCGAGCTTCCTGCAGCCGCAGATGATGGTAGAGGACCGCTATTTCTACGACCCGGTGGCACATCGCTACACGGTTGATCGATATTTGGACGATCTCGAAAAGCGATACGGCGGGATTGACGCAGTACTCATCTGGCCCACCTATCCGAACATGGGCATCGACAACCGGAATCAGCACGACATGATCCGCTCCATGCCGGGTGGTTTGGGTGGAGTGCGACAGATGATCTCCGATTTTCATCGCCGCGGTGTTCGCGTGTTGTTTCCGATGATGATGTGGGACCAGGGAACGCATGATCCTGGCATGTCCTGGCCCGACGCCATCGCCAAATTGATGAGTGAGGTCGGGGCCGATGGCATCAACGGTGATACGCAAGACGGGGTTCCACTGGCATTTCCCGAAGCCGCCGAAAAGGTCGGTCACCCTCTGGCGTTTGAACCTGAAGGCGGACCCGCAGACGAAGCGCTCGCCTGGAACGTCATGACCTGGGGGCAGTACAACTATCCCTTCGTCCCTTTGGTCGATAAGTATAAATGGCTCGAACCTCGGCATATGGTGAACATCTCCGACCGTTGGAAACGCGACAAGACTGACAACCTGCAGTTTGCCTTCTTTAACGGCGTTGGGTGGGAATGCTGGGAGAACATCTGGGGAATCTGGAATGGCATCACTCCGCGTGATGCCGAGGCGGCCCGCCGGGTGGCCACTCTGGAGCGTGCGGTTGCCCGCTTTCTCATCAGCCCGGACTGGGAGCCTTTAGCCCCGACCTTGCGCTACGGGGTCTTTGCCAGCCGATGGCCGTTGGGCCCGGAGACGATGTGGACGATTGTGAATCGAAGCGAGTATGACGTCAACGGACCGCAGATCGAAGTGCCTGCCGAAGACGGGAAGCGCTATTTCGATCTCTATCATGGAGTTGAGGTCCAGCCGGAGCGCAATCGCGGCGGCAAAGCCGTGCTGAGTTTCGTGATCGAGGCGCACGGCTACGGAGCGTTGCTAGCCACTCGGTCTTCGCCGGACGTCGGGATTCAGAGTCTGATGACGAAGATGAAGGAGATGACGGCGATGCCGCTGGCGAGTTATTCGCACGAATGGAAGACTTTGCCGCAGCAGATCGTGCCGATCGCCACCACACGGCCGGCAGAGACTCCCCCTGCCGACATGATCAAGATCCCCGCCGGGGGCTTCAGTTTTCGTGTGCAAGGCATCGAGATCGAAGGCTTTGACGACGCCGGCGTAGACGTGCAATATCCCTGGGAAGATTCAGCTCGGCGCTTCCACGATCAGCCGATGCACATCCCCGCATTCTGGATCGACAAGTACCCGGTGACGAATGCTCAGTTCAAGAAGTTCTTGGATTCCGCGCACTACCATCCCCAGGATGATCTGAATTTCTTGCGTGACTGGCAGAACGGCACGTATCCCGCTGGTTGGGAAAACAAGCCCGTCACCTGGGTTTCGCTTGAAGACGCCCGGGCATATGCGCAGTGGGCAGGAAAGCGTCTGCCCCACGAGTGGGAATGGCAGTATGCCGCCCAAGGCGCAGATGGACGGCTCTACCCCTGGGGCAATAGCTGGGACGATGCCGCTGTCCCCGTCCCGGATAAGGGGCGCACCATGCGGGGGCCGGACCCGGTAGATGTCCATCCGCGCGGCGCGAGCCCCTTCGGGGTGATGGACCTGGTGGGGAACGTGTGGCAATGGACGGAGGAGTTTGTCGATGAGCATACCCGGGGCGGCATTCTCCGCGGCGGAAACTATTACCAGCCGCAGGGCTCGATCTGGTATTTTCCCCAGGCGTACCGGCTCGACCAGCACGGCAAATTGCTGATGATGGCGCCCAGTATGGACCGGGCAGGTGCGCTGGGCTTCCGTTGTGTGATGGACGCCCAGTAATTCACGGCGACGATTCGGGGGTGGGACCTCTCCCGCAAAGGATGTGACCGATGTTCATTCCAGGTGTATACGCCGTCGCGCTCTTCATGATGGTCCTCGGCATGATCTGCTGGGGAAGTTGGGCCAATACGCAAAAGCTCTGCAAGGATTGGCGCTTTGAGCTTTTCTATTGGGATTACATTTGGGGAATTCTGCTGATCTCCCTGCTCATGGGCTTCACGCTCGGCCGCTCGGACGCCGCGAGTCCCGACAGCTTCCTCATCAATCTCCGCGCCGCCGATGGCCGCCACCTGCTGCTGGCTTTGCTCGGTGGGATCGTCTTCAACATTGCGAACATCCTGCTGGTGCGGCAATCGCCATCGCGGGCTTGGCCGTGGCGTTCCCTATCGGCATCGGGTTGGCGCTGGCGATCGGCTCGGTGCTGAACTACATCATTACACCGAAAGGGAATCCGCTGCTGCTGTTCGGGGGGATCATCCTCGTCTGTGTGGCAATTGTTCTGGATGCGCTGGCCTACCGCAAGCTCGCGAAAGACCTCACGGTGAGTACCAAAGGCATTGTCATCAGCCTGCTGGCGGGGCTGGGCATGGGTTTGTTCTACCCCTTTGTCGCCAAGGCGCTGACTGGCGAGAATCATCTGGGGCCGTACACGGCAGGCTTCCTCTTTGCGATCGGGGCGCTGGTCTGTACGATCCCGCTGAACTACATCTTCATGCGCAAGCCGGTCTCGGGAGCATCGGTTTCGATAAGCGATTACTTCCGGGGGAGCGGCGCACTGCACTTCTGGGGAATTCTTGGCGGGATGATCTGGGGCGTGGGGACGATCTCCAACTTCGTCGCATCCTATGCGCAGATGGTAGATCCGGCAACATCCTACGCGCTGGGGCAAGGCGCGACCATGGTCTCCGCCATCTGGGGCGTGTTTGTATGGAAAGAATTCGCCGGAGCGGGGGCGAGTGCGAAACGGCTGCTCGCCCTGATGTTCTCGTTCTTTATCGTTGGCCTTGCCTGCGTGGCGTTGGCACCCGTGGTGAGATAGTAAGCGCGATCGGCACCCGATTCCTTGCGACCTTTTCGTCACTCAAACCTCGCGGCGATATGGAGGCAGGAGTGGCTCGTAAACACATTGTAGTTGTGGGAAGCGTCAATCTCGACTTTGTTTGCAGTGCCCCAAGGATTCCTTCGCCCGGAGAGACCATCCCGGGAGCAACCTTCCAGACCTTCAATGGGGGGAAAGGGGCGAACCAGGCCGTCGCAGTAGCGAAACTCGGTCATCCCGTGGCCATGGTCGCCAAGGTCAGCAATGACGAATTCGGGAATCGGCTTCACAAGGGCCTGAAGGATGCCGGTGTTGGGGTTCGGGCGGTGACACACTGCTCCAGGGTCTCCTGTGGGGTGGCCATCATTACGACCGACTCCCGCGGTGACAACAGCATCGTCGTCGTTCCGGGAGCCAACGGTGAACTCCGGCCACGAGACCTCGAAAACGCATCCGCGATAATTCGCTCTGCCGGCATCATCCTGACACAGCTCGAGATTCCATTTGAAACCGTGGAAGCACTCGCGCGCCTGGCTGGCCGATCGGCTGTGCCTCTCATGTTAGATCCCGCACCTGCACGAAAGCTCCCACCCTCGCTGCTCAGGGCCGTGACTTTCCTGACGCTGAATGAAACCGAAACCAGGCTGCCTTGTGGTGCAGGTGGTAACGGATTGAGCCGCACTCTCGCCATGCAGCTCGCCCGGTCCCTTCAAAGCGCCGGGCCTCGCAACGTCATCCTGAAGCTGGGAGATCGGGGAGCGTGCGTCCTTGGGGGAGACGGTGAAAAGGTGTTCGTACCCGCGTTCAAAGTCAAGGCTGTGGACTCAACCGCAGCGGGCGATGCTTTTAACGGTGGGCTGGCAGTGGCTTTGATGCAGGGGAAAGACCTTCGTGAGGCAGCGGTATATGCATCAGCGGTGGCAGCTCTTTCCGTGACCAAAATGGGCGCGCAGCCTTCCATGCCTGGCAGGCACGAGGTGAGGAAGTTTCTCAGACACAATCCCCTCCCGCCTAATCGAAAAGGGTAGCTGTTCTTGGGTCGTGTGAAGCTGCGACGAGGTACCCCTGCACGAGTGGGCCTTCCCCACTCGATCAGCCACAAGAATTGCCGGTGACACGAACCGCTAGTGCAAGGAATGGGTTCTGGGGTCAGGCCGGTTCATATTACGGTTCTTGCGGGAGGAGACTTGAGGCAGATACTAGCACATCAGGCAGCGATAGTGGTCATCCGCCAGGACCCTTCTGCCCCTTGGCAAGTTGAGCTCATTCATGATGGCGCTGACCTGCCGCTTGTTCTTGATGATGCACCTGTCGGCAAACAGGGTGAACCTGCGGCCCGCGTCCTCGTAGTTGACGCGCCCGCGAGCTGCCTCGTCGTATTCCAAATCGCGGGGCGCGGCACCGACTTCTTGCAAGCGCCGCCAGTACTCGTAGTGGTCGACGGAGTGTGTCCTGAAGCCAGCTACGCTTGGGATTTCCGTCCATGGCAGACCAGCGACGAAGGGCTTCCTTCCCACCATGAAGAACAGCCCGACCTCTGGCACCTTCGCCTTCCTCAGCGCCGCCAAGCGGCGGCCCCTCGCCACAGTGCGGGCGATGAGCTGGCGCTCCGGCGGGAGCTTGTCGATGTTCTCCAGCATCTTGGCTTCTTGCCTGCGAATTTCCTCCCGCTGTGCGACGGTGAATTTCCTCATGGTTCCCCTCTTGTTGGGCTGGCTTGGCTTCATCTCGCTGCCCTGAACTCGCTGCCCCGCTCCCTGCTGATGCATGGGCCTGAAAGCCCGGCGTAAGGCGCAGCCTCCGCTTGGAGCGGAGCCCCACTTATCCGGCGAATCAGCTCCCGCCATGCCTCATTGCCCATCGGCCTCATTGCTCCTCCGGGCCATGCGCGTGCGTGTCGCACACGGCTTGAACCCAGCCGCCTGTTTGGCGCTGTTTCCCCGGCTGGCCGCAGGCCTGCGCAGGTGTGGGCGGATTCCTTCTGGGCCTCCGCGATGCGCTCGTCAATGGGGCCTGTGTGATGGCTCACGTAGAGGCGGAGCGTGCCGAGGGTAGTGGGTCAGTTTCCTGAATGGGCGTTTGCAGCTGGATCTGGTGGGTCAACACTGCAGCGTTCTCGATGGTGAACTTCTGATATGGCCTCAGCATTTCATGGATCTTTTGAATGTGCATTGCGTGATGATGCTTTCAATCAATGCGGAAAGTAAAAAAGGAGAAGAATCATGCGGAAATTAATCGTTTTCAATCAGGTGACGCTGGATGGTTACATTGCAGACATAAACGGCGACATGAGCTGGGTGTCCCTGCCAAGAACTCGATCGACCACAAAGAGCG
>DLMI01000228.1:19329-22364 GCA_002478145.1 Acidobacteria bacterium UBA7540 | reverse complement strand
AGATCGGGATTGTCGAACACCGCCCCGAACGAATGGCTGAGCGAATAGCCCAGCTCGCCGCCCTCGTGGATCGAGCCTGGACACTCCGGCGATGCGTGGCTGGGAATCCCTCCGGGAAACGAAAACTGAACAAAGAGCTTCCGCAGCCCGGCCTCATCCTGGCTGATGTTGGGATAGATCTCGCTGTAAGTGCCCTCGAGGTAAGTGTTGCCCACGACGGCCGGGCCGCCGTGACCGGGGCCGGAGACGTAGATCATGTCGAGGTCGTATTTTTTGATGACCCGGTTCAAGTGCACGTAGATGAAGTTCTGCCCGGGGGTCGTGCCCCAGTGTCCCAGCAGCATGTGCTTCACATCCGCGAGCGTCAGCAGCCGCTTCAGCAGCGGATTGTCGTAAAGATAAATCTGGCCGACCGACAGATAGTTGGCGGCGCGCCAATAGGCATCCATCTTGTGGAGCAGTTCCGGGGAAAGAGTTCTCGTGTTCATGGTTCAATGCTCTCCTGGACAGAACGCTGCGGCGTTGGCATGGCCTGCCTGGCCGGCTGCGATCAGGGCGGGCAGAAAGACAGCCGCGGCAGGCTCACCCTCCGGATGCCTCCTTCGGTCTGGGGTTGTGCCAACAGCCGTCTGAAGCGATGATCGCGTCAGCCTCTTTCGGCCCCCAACTGCCGCGCTTGTAGGGGTGAGCCCGGTGGTGGGTCTTAAGGACTGGATCGACCACCGCCCAGGCGGCCTCGATCGCGTTTTCACGGGTGAAGAGCGCTCCATCGCCGGCCATGGCGTCGCCCAAAAGCCGCTCGTAGGGCGATTCCTCTACCGGCGGCTCTTCGAACAGGTAGAGTTCTCGCTGGTCCCCGACGAACTCCTTCCCTGCGAGCTTGACGCGAGCGGCGAGGGCGACGGCCGCGCCGGGGGAGAGCCGGAAGCGCAGGTAGTTGGCCCGGCCGGTCGTCGGCGCTGAGTCGGCGAAAAGCCTCTGCGGCGGCGGCTTCAGCTCCACCAGGACCTCGGTCGCGGTATCAGCCAGGTATTTGCCGGAGCGCAGGTACCACGGCACCCCCGCCCAGCGCCACGAATCAATGAAAAGCCGCAGGGCGCAGAAAGTCTCGACGTCAGAGCTCTTCGCTACGTCTGGCTCCTTACGGTAGCCGGCGTACTGGCCGCGCACCAAGTCGTCGGGCTTCAGAGGGCGCATGGCTTGGAAGACCTTGGCTTTCTCGCTGTGCACGGCTCCAAAGCCCCTACCGGCCGGCGGCTCCATGGCAAGTAGCGCGACAACCTGGAAGAGGTGGTTTTGAATCACGTCGCGCAGACAGCCAGCGGTTTCGTAAAACGCGCCGCGGCCCTCCACGCCGAAATCTTCGGATAGGGTTACCTGGACGCTAGCCACGTAGTTGCGGTTCCAGATCGGCTCCAGGAAGGAATTGGCGAAGCGGAAATAGAGGATATTCATGATCGCCTCCTTCCCGAGGAAGTGATCGATACGGAAGATCGAGTCTTCCGGGAACTCCGTTCGCGCGACGCGGTTGAGCTCCCGCGCGGAGGCGAGGTCGCGTCCGAACGGCTTCTCGACAATGACGCGCGCGTTCTTGGCCAAGTTCGCGGCGCCAAGCCCTTTGATCACCGTCTCGAAGAGCGCGGGCGGGATGGCCAGGTAGTGCGCTGGGCGCCGAGCGCTACCCAGCTCCTTTTTTATCGCCGTGAACGTACCCTGGTCATGATAATCCCCACTCACGTACCTGAGCAGGGACAGAAGATGGTGGAGGGCACGCTGGTTATCGATCCCGCCTGATCGCTTTATGCTGTCCGTCACGCGCCGGCGCAAACGCGCCAGACTCCACTTCGGGAAGGCGACGCCGATTACCGGGACCTTGAGGGCGCCTCGTTTCACCATCGCGTAGAGTGCCGGGAAGATCATCTTGTGGGCGAGATCGCCCGTCACGCCAAAGAGCACCAGCGCGTCCGAACGGGAGACAGTCATCAAGCACATCCCTTTTTGGTGGCGGCCTTTTCCTCATGGCCGCCGAACTGGTAACGAAGGGCGGACAACACTTTTCTTGCACGCAGGCTCAGGTTGATGCGTTGAGGGCGGACAATCGATACGCCGTGCGGGGGGCGCGGGGTGACCTACAAGCTGTGAGTACCGCGACAGAATGCCTTTTACTTGGTTTTTTGCTCGGCAGCAGTTTCCTCCTGCTCCTCTTCAGCCTTTTGCCAACTGGAATTGGGGTTGTACTCCTTCATAGCTTTGGCGAGAACATCGGTCTTCTCGCCGAGATCCTTCTGATACACTACTCCATCCCCGTTAACGATGAATGTCATCACGCCGGACGACCTGTATTCCGCCGGATAGGCCACGAAAGCGAAACCCTCCGCCATTTTGCCGTTGACGATGTAACTTTTGGCGCCGCCTGGGCCATTTTTCCCCTGACCCGTTAGCATGCGGTAATAGTAACCGCGGTAAGGAGCCGGAGCGACGTCTTGGCTTTTGGCGTAGTCCTTAGCAAAGGCCGATGCCACCAGTGGCCCGACGGGGCTCTGGGGTTCGCTCCCCGCAGCTTTCCAATAAAGGCCATTGTGCTGCCCTTCATCACTGAAGATTTCCTTGGCATACTCGTTGTGCTTCGTGGAGTAGTATTCCTTTTGCGCCGCCACGAGCTCCTGGCAAACGCTAATGGCCGATAATTCATTCCGGCCAACTCGCCTGTACAAAATTTCTTTCTTGCCCGCCTCGGTGTCGAAATACCACGAATTCCCTTGGTTCACGAGCGGTATGGGCGTGGGCCAATTCTCCGCGCCGATATACAAGATAGTGTTTCCATCCGGTTCTTTCACCAGACGGTGCATTTCCTGATATCTCCGTACGAAATTAGCCCGGCTTTCGGCGTCCTCGGTATCGTCTCCCGACGAGACGATTTGCTTTCCATCTGGTCCGAAGATATCGAGCAGCGCTTTTGCGTCGTTACTCTGCGCTGCCGTGACGAGTGCGTTGCTCGCGTCTTCCGGCGATGAAAACGTTTTCTGGCCCGGTTG
>DLMI01000228.1:18849-19243 GCA_002478145.1 Acidobacteria bacterium UBA7540 | reverse complement strand
ATGGGAAAGCACGCCGTCAAAAGGACAGCGGCTAATATAGAAAGATTGGCCCATTGAAATCTGTCGAAGTTCAGCTTCGTTCGCCGCATATGGCTTCTCTCCATTTCCAAGTTTTACAGTCCACTAAGAACATAACGAACCTTTGATTAATGATGCCCACCACCGCCACGTGCTCCTCCGCCACCGCCACCGCGCGCTGCTCCACCACCGCCGCCACCAACGCTGGCCTTTCCCCGCGACGAATAGCTTTTCGCCTGTCCGCCCTTCTCGATGCCGCTGAAGGCGCCCGAGCGGACGCCGCTCTGACCGCGGGGTGCAGCGTAGCCTCGCGCCGCCTGCCTGTTTCCGTTGAAAGCTCTGGCCGTTGCGCCGGGACGGTTGGAAACTCCGCCGC
>DLMI01000228.1:0-18732 GCA_002478145.1 Acidobacteria bacterium UBA7540 | reverse complement strand
CCCCCACCTCGGTTGATGCTGCTACGGTTGGAAACCCCGCCGCGCGCGCCCCCACCTCGGTAGAAGGCGTTCCGGTTATAAAACGTGGTGCTCCGCGAGTAGTACCTGCCGCCGCCAAAAGTTGCGAATCGGCCACCCCAATTGAATCCCCAATTATTCCAGCCCCATCCAAAACCTCCGAAGAAGCCGATTCCGAAGCCGGGTCCGAACGAGAGGTACGGGCCGCCAAACCAAATTCCGGGATACGGGTACCATCCCGGCCACGCCATGATGGGACCTCCGTAAACCAGCCACGGATCATACGCGGGGACGTAAACAACCTCGGGGTTAGCAGGCTGAACGACGATCGTCGAGCCTTGCGTCGTTACGGTTTGCTGCGGCGTGGTCTTAAGATTGCCGGCTCCTTCCGCCCGCTGGCGCATCACCTGTACGGCATCCATCACATCCTGTTGCTGGTTGTAATAGGCGTCGCCTAGCGATGACGTCCAGGAGAGGTTCTTGTCCATATTTCCAAGGACCGATGGAAATGCGGTGAGCGCCTTGACGCTGGGGTCCCAGGGTTGTTGGTCCACAGCTTGACCCAAAGCGTCGCCCGTCAAATTAGGATTCGCTTGTACCCATCGGTCGGCCTCGACGACTTGCTCGGGAAACGTGGAAGCCGCCAGGATCTGCGCCACCAGCGAATCCGGATACAGCGCAATGGGCGCTACCAACTGCTGCAACTGTTCCGGAGTCGATTGCGTGTAGGGCGGCGCCGGCGCGGCCTGCGGCGGGGCTTGCGTGGCCTGCGCTGGGGCTTGCGTGTCTTGATGGGCCAACAGGCTCTGAGGGCAAGTCGCGAACAACAGAGCCAACGGCAACAGGGAAATTAAAATCTGCTTGCCCCATCGAGGCCTTGAGAACCTTGCGCCACGTCCGAAAATGTTCATGTTCTTGAACCTCCTCTGCACCTTCATCCCCTCTTCTCGATCTGCCGAGGTAAGAGCGGCACCATCACGGACACCGCGAATCGGCTCTCCTCGGGTACAGCCATGATCACAATAAGCCGCCATAGGGCGCCTGTCTGTTCAAAATTGACCACCTTTTGGTTCAATCTTGACCACCTTCCATTAGATGCCCCTTGGCTTGAAAAGGATAGCGAGAGTGGGGGCTCGGGGTTGGGGGCTAGGGACTAGGGGCGGGGCGCTCGGGATTCGGGGGCCGGTGTAGAGCCGAACCGCGTTCGGCCTCGGGGCGAGCGCCGCTCGCCTTTGTAGCGCCGACCCCGCCCTGCGGGGTCGGCATTTTTCGCGCGCGCTCGCGCAGAGGGTCGCTTCTTAGCGTCTGCGCCAGCCGGCGGCTCGATTGCGTTGCTCAGCCTGGCATCCGTGTACTCGCCTGCCATGCTGCCATTCTGAGTCCTTCGCTGTCATTCTGAGTCCTTCGCTGTTGTTCTGAGTGCTTCGCTGTCATTCTGAGCGAAGCGAAGAATCTCGCTCTGCCCGCTCAGGATAAACTCCGCGAAGAATCTCGCTCTGTCCGCTCAGGATAAACTGCGCGAAGAATCTCGCTCTGGACTTTTCTGCCGAGAAACAGCAGGGCCAGCAGCTCCCGCATGCGAGTGGCGGTCTCCGGGCGCGTGTATTGAAATATTTAGGTCTTATCCTTGGGTTTCCCGGTTTCCTGGGCAGCTTTGTCCTTAGCCATAGCAACCAGGAGGTTCTTAATCTCACTTAGTTCTTTTGCGATTTGGCTGAGAGCTTCGACAGTCTGAGCGGCGAAAGCATCCTGCATAAGTAGCCTCCTATTTCTTGGGAGATGTAGCCTTTTTCGGTTCGGGCTTCACCTTGCGGAACGGGCGGCATCAGCTCACAACTTCCACTTCACGCGTGGTGACCGTCAGAGGCAGCCCGTTCTCGGCCTGAACTTCGAGGCATTCCTTGATGGCATCGCGGACGTTTCCTTCCTCTTCCGTTTTCCCCTGACTTACGCAGCCTGGAATGGATGGACATTCAGCAATGAAAAAGCCGTCTTCGTCCGGGTAAAGAGTGATCAGCAGTTTCATCTCAACTCCTGCGTCCAATTATCGCACAATTTGTTTCCAAAGGTTCTCTGCATTCCCGTCAATCGCGGGCTGGCGCAGACGGTCGCATTAGGGCAGTAGGCAGTAGCCGGTAGGCAGTAGGCCGAAAGCGGGAGGCGGACAGCTTTTCGTAGCGGCCGGCCCCCGCATCAGTACCTGACACCTGATACCTAACACCTGGCACCTGACACACAGCGTCGCGGGCGTACTCTCCGGCAGTGTGCCGTTCTACAAGCCGACTGATTTTGCCTGTTTCTCGTCACTGGTCACTCGTCACTTGTCACTGCCTTTTGGGTCCCTTCGAGAAATCGCAGACCCCAATGATCAGGGGTCTGCGCCAGCCGGCCAAACAGGTCCAGGCTACGCTTTCTCCGAAAAAAATAGACTCAGCCCTTGACCTAGCCAGGTACAAGTATTAGCCTTCTGCTAGTCACTCTAAACGAGCTCAGGATGGGAAATTATGTTATCACTAGATGAATTCACTCTGGAACGCATCACGTTCGAGGTCCGATACGAGACCGCTTTCCTGTTTTGGGACAATTCAGGGAAGGTCCTTGCTGACATGGCACGCGACTACCCCAAAATCCATGTCACTAACGCAACCATAAGTTCTGTCCTATGTGACTGGATGGATGAAGGATTGGCTCTCAATTTCGACAGCGCGAAAGCCTACGTGACCCAGGATTACCCTAGCAAACTCAGCTTGTTCTACGAGTTCACAACGCGCCTCACTAATCTTATACAGAATTATCTGAAGGTGCAGAATTTCACCCGAGTGGGTTGCCGTCATGTCCACTCCTTGCGGACAAACTCCCTCGAGGAGGCAAGCGCTCTCATGCGAAATTCTAGGGCCTGGGCCGCCGAAGAGGATCGTATGAAACCGTTCGGCACTAAAGTAAACGAAGTCACAATGAGGGTGGAAGATGACAGCCGTGGGCACACGCTACACATTTCAAATCTGCCTCGCACATTGACGATACAAGTGGCAAAGCCATTCGTCATCGAAACCAGTGGGTTCAACAAGGATGCCATTGTAATTGACGTCGACGCCTATACAAAGAAGATGGTGGTCGCTCCTGAGTTAGATGCGAGTGAATTCGTCCGTGCAACCATGAAAAACACACGCGAGAATCTCTTAGTGTTCCTTGGGTGGTGACATATGCCTGACACTGCCGGTAAGCCCAATGGCGAGGCTGTGCAAATACTGCCTAGTTCGATAGAGATGCCAATCTACTCAACTGGGGAGCGTGAATTTCCAAGCTCGCCTCATGCCTTGACCCCAGAGGTCCAAGCGAAGCAGCACATTGATCCTCCGGAACTGTACAGGGTGTTCTCTCAGCAGAAGCAGGACTTTACCGCCGACGCTTCAATCGCACGGATTTCTCAGAGTGTGGCAGAGTGCCTCCCGCATCTTGTGAAAGCAATCTCTGAACTGGATGAGCTTCAAAGGGAGAATCATACTGCTCTGGCGTTCGCCGAGGTCTTCAGATTGGCGCGTTTCACCGGAATGTATACGAGCTTTGACGATGCGTTGGTTCTGATGTTAGGCGCGTTGGCCGCGCATCGCTCTGCCCCTTGCTCCCGGGGTGAATTGGTAGTGCTTCAGGGTGCCCTCGAGAAGTTAAGACGTAATCCAATACCAACCGAGGGGGACTTGTCACTTCTGTACACATCACTTTTCGACGCCGGTTTCGACCTGAATGCGCCATTTAAGGGTCTTGACCTCTCGTTGGAAGATGAGGGATGAATGGGCGGGTTCTTGGACACGACCGCGATGGTTGATCTCTTGTTCAAAGACAAGTCCGTCGCCGACCGTGTCCGGAAGCAACTGGCGGCATCAGGACCGAAGTACACCTCGCAATATGTGCGCATGGAGATTAAGCGTGGGGTGCTCCGATATTTCGTGTGTTTATACAATAAGTCTCTGGACTGCCAGAAGGTCTCGGAAGTTTTTGCTTACGTCCAAAGGTTGAGTGCCACTCCAGCGCGACATATGGTAAGCACCATTTTAGAAGCTCTCACCAACTTCTTCTCAAGTATCGAGGATAACGAGTTGGCTGGGCAGCGGGCGGATATTCCTGTATCGTTCAAAAAGCGCATGCTCGAAGCGTTCCTCCGCACACGGATACGCCAGTTCTGGCTAGAATTCGAGCGGCAAGTAGACGTTATCATTGATGATGTCGAGTGCTATAAGAATGGATATCAACTTCCGCCCCCAAAATTTGTGGGGCAAAGAGTCGACAACACCTTCGATAATTGCGACAAACATAAGCCTGGAATCTGCGCGGTCCAAGAGTTCCTAAGAGAAGCGTTGGAAGAACTCGTGTTGATTAGGGATCGCTTGAAAGCGGACCAGAAGGCAGACCCAGAAACGCTGCGGCGACTGAAGGCGATTAAGGATTTTGTGAGGTGGCAGGGAAGAAGGGAGGTGCACAGAACCGAGTGCTGGCATATTGGAGATGCGATAATTGTTCTCGAAGCACCGGACGACTCAAGCATTATTAATAACAACAGTAAGCATATGGACCCAATTTGCGCCGCAATTGGCAAGACCTCTGTAGGTTACTAGCCGGCAGCGCAGCCCCGACCGTGGGCTTTTCTCATGCCCGACACCCCAGCGGCAACCGCACGCATTCAATCTGCATGGGGCACGCCACGCACCGTACGGTACGTGGCACGCCGCCGAAAATAAGTCTTCAGTTTTCAGTTGTCAGTATCGACGGCTGGCAAGGCGATAGCGGATAGCGGACAACTGATCCCGAATCCCCAGCCCCGAGCCCCGATTCCCCAGCCCTTTCCGCACGGGATTCAACTATTCCAGTTGTTGAGCCCCAAGGGGGCGACCCAGCCCAGCCCAGGCCGTCGGCCTGGGTCACGCGGCCCAATCCGTTTCAACGCGTGAGCCCTGAAGGGGCGACCCACGATCTTGCTTCAATCCCACACATATCCTTCGTCGTAATCAACCGCGTACGTCTGCAAAAAACTTCCGCTGCTCCTTCTGAAAACTTGCCACCCAATGGTGCTCCCCCTCGATACCGATTGTGGCGTAGGTTTTAACTTGATTCCCAGGGCGTTGCCCTGGGCTGGGATGGATCGCCCCGTTGGTGCTCATAATCGTCGCGCGCCCCTTCAGGGCGCAGACATTGAATAGGCCGAACGCAGTTCGGCCCTACACCAGGGCGTTGTCCTGGGCTGGGATGGATCGCCCCGTTGGGGCTCATGATCGTCGCGCGCCCCTTCAGGGCGGAGACATTGAATAGGCCGAACGCAGTTCGGCCCTACACCAGGGCGTTGTCCTGGGCTGGGATGGGTCGCCCCGTTGGGGCTCATAATCGCCCTACGTGCGTCCTACGGGCTCCAGACCCCTGAACCCTGACTGCTGCATTCTGTCTCTTGACAGGCGGAGCAAGATAGGCTAGCATAGTGAGTGTCCGCTGTGCGGGCGCCCGGGGGCATTTGCGGACACTCTTTTCGATGCGACCACGCGAATCAGTCCTCAACCGTAATCCAGGAGGTATGAAAGCAGCAGAAGAGTCCTCTTTTTCAACTGGACAGGAAGTCTGCTTCCGTGAAAAAGAATTCTTTTTTTGACCGACCGATGCGGGAATGTTATTGAAAACAAAGGACGGCTGTGGAAAACTCGGGGGCTAAGCGGGAATGTATATGAAAACAAAGGAGATGCGAGTAGAAAGCGGGAATGTTATTGAAAATAAAGGGTGTTAGCCGTGATTTCTCACCACGCTGGTTGTTGTCATGATTGTTCCACTTCCGATGCTTGTTTGTCCTTTCCAAGGGCAAGACCCAAAACGCGACAGACCGTCTTCGCGATCATCCATTCCTCGTCCGTATGAATGACGCGGACGGGAACCCTGCTGGTCTCCGAGGAAATCACGCCCGCATTCGCTGCGTTTCGCTTTTCTTCGAGTTCGATTCCAAGGAATCCCAGCCCGTCGCAAATCCGGGCGCGGACTGCGGGCGCGTTCTCTCCGATGCCACCAGCGAACACCAGCGTGTCCAAGCCGCCCAACGCCGCGGCGAACGCGCCGACCCATTTCTTCACCTGGTAGCAAAACAGCGCGACCGCCTCCGCCGCCCGCACGTCTTGCGTTTCGTGCTCCAGCAAGTCGCGCATGTCGGAACTGGTTTCGGACACGCCGAGCAGCCCGGACTGGAAATTGACCATCTCATTGAACCGTTTTCCATCGAGGCTCTCGGTGCGCGCGAGATACCAAACCAGCCCAGGATCGAGATCGCCTGAGCGGGTGCTCATCGGCACCCCGGCTGTCGGGGTGAAACTCATGCTTGTATCCACGGGTTTGCCGTCACGCACCGCCGCCAAGCTCGCGCCATTACCGAGGTGGGCGAGGATGACCCGGCCTTGTGCCGCTTCCGTTCCGGCCAGGCGGGCCAGTTCTCCCATTAGAAACGCATACGACAACCCGTGAAACCCGTACCGCCTCACCCCCTGCGCTTCGTAGCGGCGCGGGATCGGCAACAACCGGGCCACGCGCGGCAGGTCATGGTGAAAAGCCGTGTCGAAACACGCCACTTGGGGCAGGTCAGGAAACCGGCGATGAAACGCCTCGGTCAACTGGATCTCCTCCGGCAGATGCTCAGGATCGAATGCACTGAGCCGGCGCAACTCCCCAACCATTTCCGCAGTGATTCGCTGCGGCTTGCTATACTTCGGCCCGCCATGCACCACGCGATGCCCCACCGCGGTAAATGCATCACGCCCACCGCGTTCCTCGATCCAATCCATCAGAGCGCCCACCGCCACCGTGTGATCCGGCGCCGTCACTGGCCGCGAAAAGTTGTCCGCCTGGTCCAAGCCTTTCACCCGCAAGGTGGCCTCCGGCAGTCCAATCCGCTCAATCTCGCCCTCCAGAATCCGTCGGAGCGAATCACCGGCCTCGAACAGCGCGAACTTGATGCTCGACGAGCCTCCATTGATCGTCAGGATGCGTGGGTTAGCTGGTTTCATGGCTGACTCCTTCGTCATTCGGCAATCCGAACGAAGCCAGTTTCGCGCAAGTGGACCTGTAATCCGTGTGAAGAATGCTTGGAATCCCCAAGCCTTCCGCGATCTGGACGAACATCGGGGTGTTTTCGATATAGACCACCTGCCGGACTGGCGCCTGGGCGATGTCCAGCGCCAGCCGATAGATGTCCGCGTCGGGCTTGCGGACGTGGACGAAGCAGGAGGAAACAAAAGAATCCACAAACCCGGCCAGCTTGAACTTTCGAATCCGATACACATTCAGTTCGCGCGCTTCGTTGCTGACCACGACGATCTTCAGCCCGTGCCGGACCTTGAGTTGAGCGACCAGCTCGATCATCTCGGGGTAAGGTTTCGATTGCGCGAACATGAAGCGCCGAAACTGAGCCTGGGTGAACGGTCGCTTTTGGTAGAAGACCACCCGACCTAAATATTCTTCCAGCGTGAGCTTTCCCTCCTCGTAGGTGTCGAAGGTCAGGTGATGCCGATCCTCCATCTCGGCCAAGTCCAGCTTGAAGTTCGTTGCCGCCCGTTTGCGGGCATGATGATCCCACCCGTCGGTGAGCAAGACGCCGCCGATATCCAGAAACACGCAGGTGATTGCAGTCGCTTTCTTCATTTTCTTTCCTTCCGTTGATCGGATCATCGCTGCCACAGGATTCGTGCGTCTTCCAGTGGGATCGCAACCCCGTCGCAGTGCGGTATCACTCGCTCTGCATGGCCTCCAGGTAGCAGCTCCTGTCGACGCAGCGCGTCACCACCAGAACTGCCCGGTGACGGTCCAGCTACAGGGCACGATCCAGCATCTTCCGCCCTTCGATGGCCTTGCTGCCTTGACCCACCAGCACGAAAGCAAATTGCTCTCCCTTCAGGTGGGCCAAACCACACTCGATGAATTGCACACCGATACTTCGAAACCCTGGCTTTAATGCGCATACCGTTCTGTCAGCAGTGTGAGGCCCACTCGGCATCATACGCGACACTTGTTTGGTTCCGGCTACGCCGGGTTAGGACAAGTCTCAGGCCCCCGGCCCCACATGCGGTACAAAGCCCTCCCATACCCCAGTTGCTCCGCGCGATACGAGGGCATTCGATCGCGGGTTCCATCCGTTAAAGTCCCCGAGTACGCTCACCTGCTTGGCGTTGGGCGCCCACACGGCGAAATGAACGCCGCGCTGCCCGGCCAACTCGCCGAGGTGTGCCCCCATCTTCTCGTAGGCACGGCAGTGCGTGCCTTCCTCCAGCAGATACATATCGTAGTCGCTTATCCATGGAGCTTGCGTTGAGCTTCGCATCGCCTCTCACCTAAAGGTAGCTGAACGTGGTCCAATGACTTCGGTTACCAATAGAATTCTCCCCTATCCTCCCTTGTTGGCTATCCTGACTTACACGACCTTTATAAAGGGATGTGACTCGCAAGGCAGTTCAAAACTGCTCAGAGGGGTGGTCAGAGTTGCTCAAATGGCAAGAAAAGCAACTGTCGCGGCAACGAGAACCGAATCTCACGACGGGGAATACTGATTCTCGTGGATTAACGGAATAGGCGAAACTGAGACCTTGAGCAATTCTGAACAGACGTGCAATGCGTCATCTGCCATCATCTGATGTAGTGTTCCTGGAGAGGAAGGCCTGTTCCCCGCGTTCTGGCTCCGGGACGAACGTTCCTTGAGGAGTGGAGCAATCATGAAAGTAGCGTTAAAGCCTATTATCGAAGCACTCAAACATGATGGCAATCGACTGGAACACCACGCCCAGAAGCTGAGAACAATCTCTCCCGATCTCGAAGCGGAGGCCGAGGATATAGACGACAGGGTGGCGTCCATCAGAAAGCAGATCGAGATTTTGGAACAGTGGGAATAGCCACGAATCCGAGGGGACCGTTGATTCTCCATTCCATCTTGAGTTACTAAGGTTCGGCGGCGCAATATGACCCAGACAGGTGAGGGTAGCGGGTCTGTGCAAAACTGAACGTCTTGCATGGCAGAAATGAGAGACCATAAAGATATGCCAAACACAGGTGAAAGACGAGAGATCACTGCACGTGTGAATGCGAAGGAAGCGGAAACCGTTCAAGAGTCTCAGAAGCTGGTGTCGAAAACAAAGCAGCTCTCCGCAAGCAGGGACGCGGAGAGCCGGGTGCGAAGCGCCAGAGCACTGAAGGGCCGATCTCGCGAACGTACAGCGTGATACCCGGTTTCATTGGGCGATGGTGAAGGACCGCGCGAAACTGAAGAGCGTCGCCGCGACCGAGACGCCGCCTACGATTGTTGGTGAGATTCATCCATTGAGTAGTCACTGTTCGGCACTCAATTCTAGCGCTCTCGGGAGGTGTCCATGGTGAAACGTAAATTGCAGAATGACGAGGCTCAGATCGATGAACTTGGAAACGATCCGGAGGAACTAGCTTCTGACAGCGCCGGGCAATCGGGTGATGCCCAGGGGCTTTCGCAAACTGCGGACGTTGACGAGGAGAGCGTCGCAGAACTCGCCGAGACGGATCAGGCATACGAGGCCGAGGTCGTGGAGGGTGTCAAGAATGCTGGCGACCACCCCGAAAGGCCTGTACAAACCCGTGAGGACAAGGCTCGGTGAGTTGCCTTTCCACCTGAGCAAGAAAGGCGTGAACCCTACTAATGGGACTCCGGACTAAGTCGGGGGTCACTCGCCACGATTCCGTCCTTGAAATCAGCAACCTTGGAGCGCGGACGGGAATCCCATTTGCTATAACGTTGCTATCCTGGTCGACCTCTTCCGGCCTGCTCCGCTGCTGGTTCCAACTGCTTTCTGAAGTCGTCGAGTAACCGCTGCTGGTCAGCAGGTGCTGTTGCTTCTCTGGCCTTGTGGTGCCCTTCCCTGCTGGCGTCAAAGAAAAGGCGCCGACATGAAAAAACAATGTCGGCGCCACCCGAGACTACGCCTTAAAGTGCATGCCTGCGTGCTCTATTGCCAGAAGCCCGGGCTGTTATTTCTAACGTTATTTTTCGGGGTTGTGACCCTTCTGGTAGCCAGCCTCGTAAGCTTTCTGGTCTTCGTCTTTCTTAAAGTGGTGCTTCTTGTAGTGGTCACGGTTATGCGCTTGGTCAACCTTGCCTTCGCGCAACCCTACCTGGTAATTCTTGTTTTTCGAATAATCCTGGTCCTGACCTGCGCCATTCATTGCCGGAGACGCAAAAGCGCGTACCGTGCCTCCAGTGATACCCGTAGCCACCGCTACCGCCAGAACCCAGACATATGGTTTGAAATTCATTCGCACAAAAACTCCTCTCTTTGTCTCTTGTGTTGATCGATAGAATCTACTACTGAAGAACCCGCATCTTGCGTTCCCCACCCTCCGTCCGCGCCACTTCTCTTATGCCGACGATGAAGGCATAACCTTTATACCTTCAGGCAAAGGCGGGCGTCGGTTCAGTATTGCTCACAGCTTTGGTCAAAACAGCACACTGAGGCCCGCCATGAATCACCTTCGTGCGTTGCGAACGGAGGGGTACGGCTTGCCGTCCCCTCACAATTTCCGCGGGAGGCGCAAGGATCGCGCTTCTTCGGATGTGTTGGATGTGAAACGCGGGAGTGCCAGCACAGCATGACAGTAATGGCCGGCTTATCTAGGGACGTTCCGCCCTCACACGCTCAGAACCGGAATCGGCACCGCGCAAATGATTCCGTAGCCGTGGGTCCGCAGGTGACCGCCATAAGGGTAGCACCCGGTAACCAGCAAGTCCGCCTTCGTCTGCTTGGCAGCTTGGCTCAGCACCTTGGGCACGTCACCACTGCCGATGAACACATCGGCCTTGATGCCCGTGTCTTGCTGGAGCTTTGCCATTTGCTGGGAAGCGTTGCCGACGAGCTCCTCTTTCCACCTCTGATCCACGTAGCTGCCGCCGGGCCCCCACAACTCCACCCCGGCAGTGACGTTAGCGAGCGTAAGACGAGCACCAAATTCGGCGGCCATTTCGGCGCCCCACGACACAGTTATGTCAGCACGGGGGCCGAACTCGACCGCGCACAGGACGTTGCGGATCGCAAACTCCTGCACTGGCAATTCTTGCACGTGCGCACCAGTCCAAACCGGGCACTCGGTCCCGTGTAACACTTTTGCGGTCACCGAGCCCATAAGAAACTGGTAGAACGTGAAGCTATGTGACGGCATCATGATCAGGTCGGCTTTTTCCTTCTGAGCCGTCTGCACAATTGCCGGGGCCGCGTCGCCTTTGACCAACTTGCGCTGAATGGTAAGGCCATCAAGCTCCGGCCCGAGAGACTGGTCCTGCTGTTTCTGGGCCTGTCTGATGATCGCCTCGAGCAACTCCCAGTCAGCCAGCTCGCGGCTGTCCTCCGGCACACCGGCGGCATGGCTCTGCGCTGTCACGACGTGCAGCATCACGATCTCGGAATGGAAATGGCGCGCCAACGTCGCAGCCTGATGAATCACACCCAGTGAAGCAACCGGGAAATCAACCGGCAAAAGAATTTTCTTAATATTCAGCATCGCGCAAAAGCCCTTGAGTAAGGAAACTCCGATTAACGACGCCCGCCGCCGCGAGATCCTCCGCCGCCGGCAGGCTGCTGTCTCTGTTGCATCTGCTGCATCTGCTGCGTGTGTCTTTGCTGCAATTGCTGCGTCTGTCCCTGGTGTCGCTGCTCCAGTTTCTGCGTTTTCGCTTCATTAGCCTTCTGTTTCGCCAGTTGCTGATGCTCCTTGTCCTGCATCTGCTGGAGTTTCTGCCGATCCTGGTTCTGCTTCGCGATTAACTTTTCCTGCTGCTTCTGGTATTTCTGGTCTAGCTTCGGGTTCCCCGTGTTAGGAGGAGCGGGGCGTTCGATGGGCGGCAGGTCCTTAGGATGGACGGCAGTGCTGGGGCGAGCGCTGTTTCCGGCCTGTCTGGCCGGTACAGCGCCACCGGCATTAAAGTCTCCTGGCCTGGGTGTCGCCGCGATGCCTGGCTTGCCCATGTTCGCCGACGCGCGTTGCTGCGGGTTGGCTCGCGCCGCCTGCGCATGTTGAGTTTGAGCCGCCACGGGCGGGATATGTCTCTCACGCGCCGCAGCCGCGTCTTCAGGTCTTGGATTCGCGATGATTCCACCGTTGCCACCATTGTAGCTGACGTGGTTCACCGTAGTGTTATTGATGGTTGTGTTGTAAACGTTGTGAATTTCATTGATGTTCACGTTGTTCACGGAACGGTTGTAGAAAAAGTGTCCGTGATCCCAACGCCCGCCTTCGTAACCCTCCCCGAAATAGCCGAAGCCGTAATTGATCCCGCCGTAGAAGCCTACGTGCGGACCCCAGTAGCCGTCATAGAAAACAAATCCGTCGCCGCCCCAACCCCAATAGGCTGGAGTCCACAGGAAACCGATTTCCGGCGCCATCACCCATGTGCCCGGCACCCAGTAGTAATCGTTGATGTCGTAATCGTAGGCCCAGTAGCCAGGTGTCCAGAGATAACCGTCGCCTGGACAAAGAGGCTGCTCGTAAGCGGGCAACTCAGGGGGAGCGCTTGTGATGGCTACGCCGACTTGCGCGAAAGACGCGGTTGACAGGAATAGCATGGCTACTGCCAACAACAGCGAACGAATGACGCGGATACGCATTCGCGACTCGGCGTAAACCGCCCGTTCACTGGCCGCCTTCTCGTCGACCGCCACCGGCGTCCGGTGCTGCGAACCGCAACCACGCTGGGATTCACTTCCCTGCTCGCTGTGCCGTTTTGCCTGTTCTGCCGTTTCTTCAAACATGATGCCTTCTCCTTTTGCCTTTTCGCAGGGTGATCCCTGCTCATCGGCTGGTTTATGTTTCAACCCGGTCAGTTGACAAGGGCGTGGTCTCCGCGAACCACGCGATATCCTTATACCCCAGCGGCTTTTCCCGTGGCTGCTCAGTACTGCTCACCTATCTGGTCATAAGTGCTCATCCAGTTTGTGGCGAGGAACTACAGTGTGAACCCGGAGGAGATTCGCCAACAACCACTGCTCTGGTACGCGCCGGTGACCGTCGAAGTATTCAGAGAACTTTGGGGAACAGACGAGCCTGAAAGCGTGAAGCCATCAGCGGACACAGCCAGCGAAAATCTCAAGTTCAATCTCTAAATTTGGCGTCCTCCGAGGAGCTCTCGGGAGGGGGCTACGTCGCTGCGCAGCCGAAGCCTCAACGTAATTCAACAGCCATTAACGACGTCGTCGCCCAGCCCGCGCGCATCCGCGCGAGTGGACCCATCACGAGCCGGTTAGGCGCCTCAACCGCGTCAAGACCAACGGGAGCGAAAAGAGTTGGAGCATTCATGATTTTGGTAACCGTTTCCCAGTTGCGTTTTACGTTGCCAGATGGGGATACAATCGGGCGCCAATAATGACCAGGATGGTCGTGGTCAGGAGGATGACAGTGTAGTCGGTGCTCAGACCGAAGGTGCTCGTGCTGCCCGCCAGCATGAACGTGCGCAGGGCATCAACAACGTAGGTCAACGGATTTAGTTGAGAAATGATCTTTAGCCAACCGGGCATGATGCTGGTGGGATAAATCGCGTTGCTGGCAAAGAACAGCGGCATGGTGAGCACCTGGCCGACGCCCATGAAGCGTTCGCGCGTCTTCACAATGCACGCGATGATAAGCGAAAAAGTGGAGAACAGCGTCGCGGCAAGGACGACGATAAACAACACGTTGAGGAGCGCGAGCGGGCTCCAATTCAGCTTCACCCCGAGCAGCAGCGAGAGACTGTAAACGATTACGGCCTGCGAGAGAGTGCGGGTCCCCGCGGAGAAGCCCTTGCCGAGCACAAGTGCCGAGCGCGGAGTTGGGCTGGCAAGGAATTTCTGCACAATGCCGAGGTCGCGCTCCCAGATAACGTTGATGCCGTAAAAAATGGCCACGAAGAGAACGCTTTGCGCCAGGATGCCGGGAGCAATGAAGTCCAGGTACGGAATGTTGCCCGTGTGCATGGCCCCGCTGCGTGAGAACACCTCCCCAAAGATGAGCAGCCAAAGCGCGGGCTGGAGGGCGCGGGTGATAAGTTCCGTGAAATCGTGCCGTAGCTTGCGCAACTCGAACTCAGTGATGACAAATGTCTTGTCAATGAAACCGGTAAAAGGGTGGATGAATGTGATGGTCATAGGATTGGAGCTAGCCAAGGCGCTGGGCCGTAGCGCGTTCGGCGGATACGTCGCGGAAGGTGCCGCCGGAATCGAGGGCGCTGCCCGCATAGTGCACGAAGACCTCACTCAGCGTGTGGCCGCCGCCGTCCAGCGAGGCCTCGAGTCCTTTGCAGGTGCCCAGCGCAGCCACCTTGCCCAGATGCATGATCGCGATGCGATCACAATGGCTCTCCGCCTCCTCCAGGTAATGAGTGGTGAAGAACAGGGTCGTGCCGTAGTTGGCCCGCAGATCAACGAGATGTTTCCAAACAGCGTCGCGCGCAATCGGGTCCAGCCCGACGGTCGGCTCATCGAGGAAGAGCACTCGCGGTCGATGCAGCGTGGACTGGGCGATTTCCAGGCGGCGGACCATGCCGCCGGAGTATTCGCTCACGAGGCGGCCGCCGTCGGCAGTCAGGCCCATGAACTCCAATGCCTCGCGGATGCGCGCCTGCTGCTCGCGGTGTGGCAGGTCGTAGAGTTTGGCGAAGATGAGCAGGTTCTCGTAACCGGTGAGCGAACCGTCCACGGAGACCGACTGCGGCACATAACCGATGGCGCGGCGAACACCGACCGCCTGGGTGGTTATGGAGAAACCAGCCACGTGCGCCTCACCCGAGGAGGGCGGCAACAGCGTGGTGAGCATTTTTATCGTGGTGGTCTTGCCAGCCCCGTTGGAGCCGAGCAAGCCGAAGACCTCGCCGGCGTTGACCGAAAGGGTTAGAGCATCGACCGCCGTAAATGCGCCGAAGCGGCGAGTAAGGGCTTTGATTTCCAGAACGATGTCGCTCATAAGAAAACCCACGAGGCCCGGGCTCAAGCTAACTCCACCACCATCTTGCCGACGTTTTGCCCTTGGAAAAGACCGATGAAAGCGCCCACCGCTTTGTCGATTCCTTTCACGACCGTTTCCTGGTGCTTCAGCTTGCCAGCTTTGAAATAGCCTCCCACTTCCTTTTCGAACTCGGCTTGACGGTCCAGCCAATCCCGAACTATGAAACCCTTCAGGGTGAGCCGTTTGGTAATGATGTTGAATAGATTGGAAGGGCCGGGGCGCGGCTTTACCTCGTTGTAACCGGAGATGCCGCCACAGGCGATGATCCGGCCATGCACACGCAAAGCCGAGAGCGCCGCTTCAAGCATTTCGCCTCCCAAGCCACTGCTCCCCCTTAAGCTGTCTGTTCACCTATTCTCTGCTGCCAGCGAGCTTCGGGTATCCCGTAGGCGCCGGCAGCGCCGCAATACGCGGTGGGTGGAGCGCCTTGTCAGGCTTGTTTTAGGGTAAAGCATGCCACCGTTCAGGCTGCCATCAGCCAAGGTTCTCTGCCGCGAAATCCCAATTAATCAGTTTATCCAGCACTGCGTTGACATAGTCCGCGCGTCGGTTCTGGTAATCCAAGTAGTAGGCGTGTTCCCACACGTCGACGGTCAATAACGGTTTCATGCCAGTGGTCATCGGCACATCTGCATTGCCGGTCTTGACCACCTTGAGCTTGTCGCCATCCAGCACGAGCCACGCCCAGCCGCTGCCGAACTGGGTCATTGCCGCAGTCGCCAACTCCTTCTTGCACGCATCCAAGGTGCCGAAGGAAGCTTCGATCCTTTGCTTCAACACTGGGGGTGGTTCACTACCGCCCTTGGGCCTCAGACTGCGCCAGTAAAACGTGTGGTTCCATGTTTGCGCTGCATTATTGAAGATCGCGGTCTTGTCAGCTTTGCCGGCTGTCTCGGTGATGATATTCTCCAACCGCAGGTCCGCAAACTCTGTTCCTGCTATCAGCTTGTTCAGGTTATCGACATATCCCTTGTGATGCTTGCCGTAGTGGAAGCCAATCGTATTTGCGGAGATTACGGGGTCCAGCGCGTTATCCGCGTAGGGCAGGGACGGTAGGACATGCGGAGATGCACTTTCAATCTTGTCATTGCTCATCATTTTGCCTCCTATGTGGTGACGTAAAAGCGTAACGCTACCCTTCAGCAGCGCGCCGCTTGCAGCCCGTCCGCTGCAAGGGCTTGTTGGAAGGCCGACCGGAACGGCCCCCGGTACCGGCGCCACCAGCCGGGCGGCGCCGGCAAAGCGACCTCAGGTCTTAAGGAATGCCAGCAGGTCGGCATTGAGCTCGTCTTTGTGCGTGTCCGCGAGGCCGTGGGGTGCGCCCGCGTAGATCTTTAGGGTCGAGTTCTTGACCAGCTTCGATGAGCGGAGAGCCGCGGCGCCGATGGGCACGATCTGGTCGTCGTCGCCGTGAAGGATCAGCGTCGGCACGTCGAACTTCTTGAGGTCTTCGGTGAAATCCGTCTCGGAGAACGCCTTGATGCAGTCGAAGGTGTTCTTGTGACCGGCCTGCATCCCCTGGAGCCAGAACGAGTCGATCATGCCCTGCGAGACCTTGGCGCCAGGCCTGTTGGCCCCGAAGAACGGGCCGCTGGCGAGATCCTTGTAGAGCTGCGAGCGGTCGGCCATAGAGCCGAGGCGGATCCCGTCGAACACCTCAATCGGCAAGCCGCCGGGATTGGCCGCCGTTTTCAGCATCAGGGGCGGGACGGCGGAGATCAGCGCGGCCTTGGCCACCCTTTTCGTACCGTGGCGGCCGATATAGCGGGCAACTTCGCCGCCGCCCGCGGAGAAGCCGATTAGGACGGCGCCCTTCAGGTCGAGCGTTTCGATGAGCTCCGAGAGGTCGTCGGCATAGGTGTCCATCTCGTTACCACTCCAGGGCTGGCTCGACCGGCCATGGCCGCGACGGTCATGGGCAATGCAGCGATAGCCGTTGGAGGCCAGGAATACCATCTGAGCCTCCCAGCTATCCGCACTGAGGGGCCAGCCGTGGCTGAACACCACAGGCTGTCCTGTGCCCCAGTCCTTGTAATAGATCTGCGTACCGTCTTTCGTCGTAATCGTGCTCACTGTTTGCCTCCTTTTTATCGGCGGGGGTCGTCGACCTCTTATGTGCGTCCAACGCTCCGCTTGAGGGGCGCGCCGGTTTTGGGCGCGTCCCTCTCCAAGCGGTTGTCAGGTTGATTGCTTCTTAGCCACTTCCGCAACGTGGGTTCCCTGGAAACGAGCGATTTTTATTTCGTTCTCTGACGGTTGACGACTACCATCGCCGCCAGCAAGAGTGCTCGCTCCGTAGGGTGATCCGCCGGTGATTTCACTCATGTTCATGATCTCCTGGCAGGAATAGGGAACCCCCACGATGATCATGCCGTGATGCAACAAGGTGGTGTGAAACGAGGTGATGGTGGTTTCCTGTCCGCCGTGCTGCGTGGCCGTGGACGTGAACACGCTGCCCACCTTGCCAATCAAGTTGCCGTTCAGCCACAACCGGCCGGTCTGGTCGAGGAAACTGCGCATCTGCGCGCACATGTTCCCGAAACGTGTCGGCGTGCCAAAGATGATTGCGTCGTAGTTCGGCAACTCGTCCACCGTCGCGATCGGCGCCGCCTGATCGAGCTTGGCGCCGGCCTTTCGTGCCACGTCTTCCGGCACCAGATCGGGCACGCGCTTGATGGTGACCTCCGCGCCTTCGACGCTGCGCGCGCCTTCAGCCACCGCTTTCGCCATGGTTTCGATGTGGCCATACATGCTGTAGTAAAGAACGAGTACTTTTGCCATGTTGTATCTCCTCATTGTGCGGCGTGGTGAAAAAGCTTACACGTCGAGACTCGAGGGGTCTGTTCAAAAAGGAACACACAGACAACTCTATTTTTGACACGTTTCAACTGAGCCTCCCGCCCCGGCGACTCCGATCCGCCCTCTGAAACTGCCCGCACGGAGCCTCCATCTCATTCATCCATTCCGGACCGACCTCTGCTGGAGGCGATTCCTCAGCCACTGCTCCCCCTTAAGCTGCCTGTTGACTTAGCTACGCCTGCTCCCGGTCGCGATAGCTCTGTCCAAGCTGCGAGGGTCCGCTCCCCCGGCGCCGGTGCTCGCCGGTTCGTGTGGTAGCCCTTTCACGAAAGAGAAACGTGCTGGGAGTTGCAGCGCAGAAGGCCATCGCTGAGCAGTCGCCGAACAGTGGATTTGCGCACGTTTTTGTCCTGCACGAATAGCGCAGAGACGGCGTTTCCCCAGCCTCCATCATCGCTCTCCATTCCATGGCGGCCACGACGTAGGGCATGTTACGAGAGTGTGCAATTGTGAACAGACAGGCGTTCATTGGTTGCTTAAATTTTGTGGTCGTGCATCGAGTTTCAGCAGACTTCGAAGGCTTATGGATCCTGGGCGGCGCCGTTGTCCTTGCCTACGTTTTCTCTTGCCCAATTCAGGCTGCGGATCAATGGAGCAAGGCGGTTGTCTTACGGCCAGGTAAGTTCCGCTCCCTTCAGGAGCCCGGGACTGACCAGCCCGAGATTCTGTGCCTTGCGGAGCCCCTCACGAGCAGCACCCTGCGAGGGATTCGGAGCTGAAAAGGAGATTCCGATTGACCACTGACATGAACGAGCATTCCGCCATCGGCCCTGACCATCAACTCGCGGCCTTTGTTCCCCGACATAAGGGTCTGCACGTCGTCATGTGGATCCTGCTGCTCCTGATCGTGGCGGT
>DLMI01000196.1 GCA_002478145.1 Acidobacteria bacterium UBA7540 | reverse complement strand
TTCTTACTGTCTGAATCGCAGGCACAGAAAAAAAGCACCTCTCCCCACAAAAAAGAAAACATTCTTCACGAGGCACTCGCCTCCCCTCCTGCTTTTTCGGCCTCTTCCTGCTTCATTGCCGCCGGTAGGGCGTAGCGCTTCCGCCTATTCCCCTGGCTCAAATCGATGCCCTCCAGCAGCACCGCCAGTTCCCAGGCCGCTAACTCCTTCCGCCCCGTCGCCGCAAAGGGGAACTGAAACGTTCCCGCTTCCAGCCGGTCCATTCGCGGGCAAACCAACCCTCAGCACACCTTCGGAGCTTGAGGAGCGTGCGCAACGCAAGACGGGAGTGGACGCACTGTTGCATTGCGCCTTCCCTCTTAGCTTCGCTAGAGAGCTTGACCGATTGCGGAAATTATCCTCGCGTGTCATATTGACTGTCAATAGGCCGCCGCGCCGATTCACAGTCACCGGCGTTCGGCTCCCGCACGCACACATTGCTCCAGTCCATATAGCGCGCGGGGTATCCCGTCGCGCCCGATTCAGGCCTTCAGCACCCCCCGCCGCTGTCACCGTCGTCGTTTATCCGCTCCTGCACTGATTTGTGTTATCGCACGGTCTATTATTCCGCGCTCCCTTGCTGCCGACGTGAATCCCAGTAGACAGTGTAACGCTCGTGGTTGGCGCTATAGACAGGCATTAATGGCACACCGCTCGCTCTGCCTGCCCGCACGAGGGTGAAATTCAAAGGCTTATTGGCCACCTGCTGAACATATTCACTAACAGGCCTCCCATCTGTCACAAGGGCAGGAACATCAGGGTCAGGCACGTGTGCATACGCTTTTTGATTGTCCCCCGCGTAGGGCATTGGACTTTGATACCCTTCTGTCCCCAGCATGCCCGCCAGCACAATCGGACCATACAGGATGGAAGTTTTGGCCGGGTCGTCTGGCATCGGTTCGAGATGAAGTTCCATGGGTATGCTCCCTTGAACTGCGTCCCCGTTCCGCCAAACGCGCCGGATCTTCAGATAGCTGCCAGGTTTGCTCGCAGATGGATACCTCTTGCCATTGATTGCCACTTCAAGGCCAGCCGTTGCCCACTGAGGATGCCGGATGCAGACGTTGGCTTCCACGGGCCTGTTGCAACTTACCACCAATCGAGTTGTGTGCTCATCCGGGAAATTAGTTTCCTGCCGGATTTTCAATCCCTGGTCCTTCCAGTCTAGCTCAGAAGCGATGAAGAGATTCACGTACAGATCCTGCATGTTGTGGAAATAGATGCTCTCCCCGTACTTACTGTGGTTTTCCATTCCGGTACCCACGCAGCACCAAAATGAGTCGAAAGGGGTACTGAAGGTCTTGAAGTGTCCAGGCTTGAGCGAGTAGTAGTAGGTCATCATTCCGGTCTCGGGATCCTGCGAACCCAAAATGTGGTGGTAGAGGGCTCGCTCGTAGAAATCTGCATATCCAGCTCTCGCATCCCAGCAAAAAAGGTGGCGCGTGAGCTTTAGCATGTTGTAGGCATTGCAGGTCTCAGCGGTTCCGACACTCAGATGCTGACCCATGTCGCCGATGGGGAAGAAGTCCTCGTGGTCACTGTCGCCGCCCGTAACATATGAGCGCTTCCAGGCAACTTCCTCCCAAAAGAACATGGCGCCGGTTCGGAAGTTCCTCTTACCCGTCACTTCAAAGAGTCGGGCCAAGCCCACCAGCTTTGCAAGTTGCGTGTTCGCATGGAGCCCGGTAAGATCATCCTGCCGGCGCATCAACGGATCAAGCACCGCTTTGTGGTTAAAACGCTCGGCAAGAACAAGGTATTTCCGGTCGCCGGTGAGAGCGTATACGTCTGCGAGTACCTCGTTCATGCCCCCGTGCTCGCAAGCCAGCATCTTCTGGAATTGAGCATCTGAGAGATTCGCCAGCAGCTTGCAGGCCCAGTCCGCGAGCCCCATCAGCAACCCCTTTGCTTCCTTGCTGCCGCAGTAGAGATGAGCATCCCGCAGACCCGCGAACAGCTTATGCATCATGTACCATGGAGCATGAACTCCATTAAGGCCGTCACGGTCAGCCTCTATTTCGCCAGCAGCAATTTGAATAAAGAGCCTCTTCCCCTCCGGGATCCCGCCCACGTAGCCATCGCCATTGGCTCGCTGACACTCCCCAATCTGGCTTACAACGTAGGTTACACGCCCCAGGAATTGCTGATCACGCGTCGAGGCGTACATCATGGAGCACGCCGACAAGTAGTGCCCAAGCATTCGACCCACATGGGCTTCCCAACCGCCGTAGATTGGAGCTTTTGATTGCAGACCGGCAGTAACTCGAAAGTAATATAGAAAGCGATCGGGATCGAGCTTCAACAGGTATGCGCCATCTCGCTGCATGGCCTCCTTAAAGGGGCCATCAAGCAGCGTTACATCTTCAAGGGCGAAGGGACTCGCTTTCATTCGGACAACTTGCAAGTCATCAAGCCTGTCCGCGTCCGTACCGCGGCCCATTGCTTTGCCCGATATTTCCGGGATGAAAACCATCCCGGCTGCAAGCTGCAGTAGTTCTCGACGGCTAAAGTGGAAGTGCTTCATGCTCGACCCTCCCATTCCGTGCTAAATCGCTTAATCGGATCAAAGACTACGCCCTCAATTGCTGATGGCCTGGCCGGTCTGGCGAAGTTTCTGGCCGATGACCGAGGTCGAGGCCCCCGGGTCGAGGAAGCGGTAACGCACGACCTGTAAGGGTGCGAGTAGTCTAATTAAATATGGCGGCAAAAGAAAAGGAGTGTTGCCCGAACCTGGCGGCTAATTGGCCAAGTGCCCCCCTGCGGAACGCTTTTCCGTTGCCGACAAGGCACGTCGCCTAGATGCCAAGTCAGCACCGGGAGTCGACTACGAGCCTTACAGGACATGGCCTCCGCCGCGTTGCCCGACCACCGATTTGACCCCAACTGTTCCGGATGTTGTGGCACAAAAGTGTAGCGCAGGTTGTGGCACTTGACCGATAATTAATGGACAAGAAGGTTTGCGGTGACAAACTGCCGCCATATATAATTGGACTGACAGAGTTCGAGATGCCCTTATCCTTCTCCGATGTAAAAAGGCAATGGTCTAATCATTAGGCCGGAGGAAATCTCTGATGCATCGGGACAAAGGAACTGCCTCGGTTCGGGGAACTGCAGATTCCTCGACCCCCTGGACGCCGCGGACGCAGGATGACAGAACGCCGGTTTTGTATACCCTATTCGTGATTTGACTGGGTCGAGATCCAATGAGTGTTACGTCGTTTCGACTCGGTAACAGGGATTTCTCTTGCAGGGGCGGGCACGAAATTCACAGGATGCGTAACTGGTTACGCACCCTGGCAAATCGCGCTTTGCTCGATGCTCCGGCCACTGGCTATCAAACGGTTAATCTGTGGTCCCCTTGATGAAACCGTTGCCTTGGAGAAGGCGCCGGGAAATTGATTCCAGGCTACCTCTTGTAATCAGGTGAGGAATGAGTGTTAGCCGGGAGTGCGGACATTTGCCGTAACATAGGAATTCATAAAGAACCTTGAACGCCAGGCGCCCCTGACCTTTGGGTCGCTGAAAAATCGTGGCATTTACTGCCCCGGATTTGATCTCGTTTATCAACTCTGGAAACAGGTCGGTGGCGACAATCGTCATCTTGTTTGCAAGACCGAGGTCACGTGCCGCGCGAATGACCGGAATCGATGCATCCGTAGTGACATAGATGCCACCCAGATCGGGGTGTTCAGAGAACAGTCTGGAGCATTTTTCATACGCCAGCGACGCGATGTTGCGATCTTCGATGGGCGGCAGCATGTGCACCCCGGGATACAAAGAATGCAACGTATTCTCAAACGACCTCAGCTTCTCGGCATGTTCCACGGTCGAGGCTTCGGCCATCGTTATTGCCACTTTACCGATCCCACGGAGAGTAAGGCCCATCAAGTCGGCTGCAATAGCGCCGCTGGCGAAGGTATCAATAGAAACCAATGCCAACCTACCTGAATTCGGAGCATCGCTAGTCACGCACACCACCGGAGTATTGTTCCTTGACGCACGTCGCATCAAAGTGCTGATCTTCTGGGGCTCCCCGGTCCATGTAATGATCCCATCTACATTCGCGTCGAGTGCCGCCGCAAATGCCTCCTGTTCACCCTGTCCAATTCGCGGATAGAACCGCTGCTGCACATCCACGTTTTCTCCACCCATCGACTTCGCTTCCTCTATAATTCCCGCCGCTACCTCATGGAAATACGATGTTATACCCTGCAACAAGTTTACAGAGATACGAAGTTGCCGCCCCGAAGACAGGTAGCGGGCAGCGAGGTTCGGTCGGTATTCCAGTTCCCTTGCCATCTGAAGGACACGGGCTTTCGTGACCGCGCTTACCCGACTGTGATCATGCAAAGCACGATGCACGGTGCCCGTGGAGATCTCGAGTGCCTTGGCAATGTCCGAGATGGTGGTCCTTTTGTCCATTCAAGCGCTCGAAGAGTTTAGGCCAGAAGGCACACATAGGCCCTCAAGGCATCGAGCCCGATGCCGCCCTCGCGCATGACCTGCCACGCAGAGGGGCGAAGGAAGCGCCAGCGCTCGCCGAATAGCCAGAGACCGGCAAGCAGCACCAGCTCTACCCCTAAAGCCGACTGGATGATCGTGGCATGCACTGCGCACCTCCCGCCCAGACAAGTTTTGGGAATTCGTTCACATCATGTCAATATACACTGAAAGGGGAAGGTTTTCAAACCAGCTTATCGCGCACATATCTTTGCACACTACCACCTCCGCGCGCTGGGGGCGGGGTCAAGGGCGAGCGCAGCGAGTTTATCGAAGACCCTTGACGCCGCCCCCAGCGCGTCCACAATGGAAACGGGACGAAGCACTGGTGCTTTTTCCAGTGCTTCGTCCTTAGAGGATTCTTTGGGCTCGTCCCGACCAAGGCTTGCCTCTTCGAATCCTGCGGTGGACCGATTCCACCAGCCATCTATTCGGTGTGGCCCTCTCGCCACCACCATGATTCTTTCTGCAATCTCCCGGCTGCCTGCCGGGAGGCCCAGCGCCCAATCAGAGCGGCGATGGACTTGCGTCCACCATGCGCCACCTCGGGCTACCGGACATGCGAACCGGCGGCGTAGCGGCGCAGGCTCCAATAGAGCCGCACCGCCAGGCGGCGAGCGATGGCCACTTTCGCCACCTTCCCGCCCCGCCGGAACTTCAAGCGTTGATACACGCGCCGCAGTTCGGGATCGAGCCGCGCCGCCGTGTGCCCCGCCTCCACCAGCAACCAACGCAGCATTTCGTTGCCTTGCTTACTGATATGGCCCAGCCGCTGATGACCGCCGCTGGAGTCCTCGCGGGGGTTCAGTCCCAGATAACTGACCAGCTTGCGACTGCTGGCAAAGCGCTCCACCGGACCCACCGTGAGCACAAAGGCCAGAGCGGTTACGGGCCCCACCCCCTGCTGCTCCATGAGCCGTACCGCCTCGCAGCGGCGAGTCGCCTCCGCCTTCACCGCCCGATCCAGTTCCTCGAGGCGCGGCCCCAGCCCGTCCAGCAAGGCCAACAGTTCTTGCCGTCGCCGACTGGCCCACGGCCCCAGCCCCAGCTCTTCCAGTTCCTGCCGCCCCCGCGCGCTCCACAGCTTCTGCTTCCGGCACACCCCCTGGCTCATGGCCAGAAAGTGCAGTTGGTTTCGCACCGAGGTCTGCATCTTCACCAGCTTGTCCCGATGCTTGAGCAGTTGCCGGAAATCGCGCTCCTCGGGCGTGGGCACCCAGACGCGCGGGAAACGCTTGCTCAGCAGCAGGTCCAGCAGGTGCTCGGCATCGCGCGTATCGGTCTTCTGCCGCCGCACCGCCCGCGCCCGTATCTCCGCCGGATCTCCTACCCACAATTCGTGTCCCAGCTCCGCCACCAGGCGCTCAAACCATTGCGTGTACCCCGTCGCCTCGATCCCAATCAGCGCCGGCTTCCCCAGCCCCGCGTAAAACCCCTTGACCTCTCCGCCTTCATGTTCCAACCGACGTGTGGTGATCTCGCCAGTCTCCGTCTCCAGCATCGCGATAACTTGGTATCGCGAATGTAAATCACATCCTATAATCGACATCTTCGGCTCCTTTCCCGGCCAGCCTTGGTCCTTCACACCTACCAAGCTTACCGGACCTAAGGAGCCGACGACATTATGGAATCAGAGCGAGGATCTCCAATTGCAAAGCGACCCGCGTCCGGAAAGAGGAACAGAGGACGATAAAGGCGGAAACCAACAGACTGAACATAGGAATGAGAGCTTACCAGCGGAACCGCGCCAACATCAATTGATTCAACATGGACGAGATTCTTGGTAACCACAGGCGGTTGACAGGGACGGCCCTACCCTTATAATTCCTGTGGAGGCAATAATGACCCCACAAGCCTTGAATAAACGAGCCGAAAGCAAATTCCTGGTCACGGGCGCGCAAGGATTCATCGGTGCCTGGGTGGTCAAGATGTTACTCGAACGTGGTGACCGACCGATTGTGTTCGACCTGTCCAAAGAGTCCCGTCGTCTCCGTGCCGTCGTGTCAGAGGAGCAACTGGCGAACGTGACCTTCATCGAAGGCGACGTGACTGAGGCTGCTTCCCTTGACCGGACCGTTTCCGAGAGGGGCGTCACGCACGTCATTCACCTGGCAGGATTACAGATCCCCTCTTGCGCAGCTGATCCTATCCGGGGCGGCATGGTCAACGTGATTGGAACGCTCAATGTATTCGAAGCGGCGCGCCGGCACGCAAACATGGTCAAGCGGCTCGTTTACGCCAGTTCGGCCGCGGTTTATGGGCCGGAAGAAGCCTACGAGGGAGGCCACGTTACCGAGAACGCGCCCCTGCTCCCGACGTCCCACTACGGAGTCTTCAAGCAATGCAACGAAGGAAACGCGCGCGTCTACTTCAATGATGCGGGAATCTCGAGCGTGGGACTCCGCCCGTTTACCGTCTATGGCGTGGGCCGTGACTTTGGCGTCACCTCAGGACCGACCAAGGCCATCAAAGCCGCGATCATTGGGCGCCCCTATACCATCAGGTTCACCGGTACCACGAACATACTCTATGCCAGGGATTGCGCTGAGGTCTTTATTCATAGCGCGGAGGTAGATTTACCCGGCGCCCACGTCTACGCCCTCGGTGGTGCCTTCATCGATGTGGAGGACTTTGTCAAGACGCTGGAGGCGGTGGAGCCCCGCGCGCGCGGGCTTATCCGGGCGGAGGGCAAACACGTACCCATCGCGGCTGACCTCGACAACAGCGCCCTGCGCCGCGATCTGGGAAAGGTCCCGGCCACCCCCCTGGAAGAGGGGATCCGCGAGACCGCCATGATCTTCGCCCGCCTCCAGCGCGAGGGGCGACTCGATGTGCAAGACCTGGAGGTCTGAGCTGGGGCCAAACGCAGAAGTCAGCTATCAGAAGTCCGTCGTCTCGGCTGTCCCTGCCAAAAACTCGATCGACCACAAAG
>DLMI01000213.1 GCA_002478145.1 Acidobacteria bacterium UBA7540 | reverse complement strand
CGGGCGTGCCGGATGATGCTAACAGGTCTGCCATAGAAAATTACGTGAAGCGTTTGCAGTCCAAGGACGACATCAACCGGTAGCCGGGGACGATTAGGTTGAAGAAGGAGATGGGCCAGCCCTAAGGCTGGCCCTTGCATTTGCAGTCTCACCAAACCCGGCAGGCGTTAGCCCGAACCATCTTCTGACCGGCCTTGCAACCGAAGGCCTGGGCAAACTCGGGCATGTTAGAAACCACGTTATCGATGCGGAAGATGGGCAGCGAATGTGGATTCGTGGTGACGATCAGACGTGCCACCTCTGGACGTACGCTCGAGCACCAGGAGTAGGCATTTGCAAGGAAGAAACGCTGGAGATAAGTCCAGCCGTCCGGACCCTTGTCGGCGAGCGATTTGCCTTGTTTCTTGAGATCGGCTTCAAGTGCAAACAGCGCGAGATGAATGCCGCCGTTATCCGCCGTGTCTTCGCCCTGCGTCAGCAAGCCGTTTTGCTTGACCCCGGCACCGGCGTCGGGAACTTCCTGCGTGTACTCATCTGAGATGCACTTGCCGCGCTCCTCATATTGCTTGGCATCCTCGGCGGTCCACCAGTCGCGCAGGTTGCCATGAGCGTCAAATTTACGTCCCTGATCGTCGAAGCCATGAGTGAGTTCGTGGCCGATGACCATTCCGATGGCGCCGTAATTAACGGAATCATCCATGTCCTTCTCGAAGAACGGCGGCTGCAGGATGCCAGCGGGAAAGTTGATCGTATTCAATTGCGGATCGTAGTACGCATTGATGGTAGGCGGCGTCATGGTCCACTCGCCACGGTCAACCGGCTTGCCGATCTTCGCGACCCAACGCTCGAATTCGAACGACGAAGCCTGCTCCACGTTGCCGAGGTCGCTGTCGCGAGTGATTTTCACGCTGGAATAATCGCGCCAGTGCGAAGGGTATCCGATCTTGTCTTCGATTCCCTTCAGCTTGATGATGGCTTGTTCCTTGGTCGCGGGCGTCATCCAACTCACACTTTCGATGTCGTCGTGCATAACCCGCTCGATGGCGTGCACCATTTCAAGCGTGCGCGCTTTGCTCTCCGGCGGAAAAGCCCGGTCCACATAAGCCTGGCCGAGGGCCTCACCCAAGTCACGGTCCGCCCAATGGGTGCAGCGCCGCCAACGCGGAAGTTCTTCCTCTTGGCCGGCCAACGTGCGGGCGAAAAAGTTGAAGTCTTCATCGGCCATCGCCTTGGTTAGATAGGGCGCGGCATGGTGGATGGCCTGCCAGCGCATGTAAGTTTTCCAATGCTCCAGCGGATGCTCTGCCAGCAGTTTGTCCAAAGCGCGAAAGAAGTCTGGCGAGCTGACAATGTAGTGCTCGCTGGCTGGAGCGTTCACCGCTTTTAAGTAAACGTCCCACTGAATGGAGGGCGTCAGTTCGCGGATTTGAGCCAGGCTCATTTTGTTGTTGATGTTCTTGGGGTCACGGCGCTTGATGTTATCCATCTGCGCCTTGGCCATCGCGGTTTCCAGTTCAACCACCGTGCCTGCATCGTCGCTTGCCTGCGCCTCTGTCGCTCCCGCCAGCACGAGCATCTTCTGCACATGGGCGCGATATTTCTTCAGAGTTTCCGCTGATTTCTCGTCGGTATTGATGTAGTAGTCGCGATTGGGTAGGCTAAGGCCGCCCTGATCGATCTGCGCCACAACTTTGGAAGCGTCGTCATAGTCTTGCGCGCCGGTGAAGCCGAAAAATGGAGAGTTTGTTTGATTGTCGCCCTGCTCCCATGCGCCGTGAAACAGATGGTGCAGATGGGCAATTTCGAGAGTGATTTCCTGCTTCGATTTGAGCGCGGCAATGCGGTTGAGTTCCGGCTGCAACGGCTTCAACCCGGCCTCTTCAATACCACTTTCGTCCATGCAGGCAGCCCAATAATCGCCAATCTTCTGCTGCACGGCGCTGCGTTTGGAATCATTCTTACTGGCAGCTTCCAAGGTCTCGCGCAGTACGTTGTCGTTCCACATTTCCAAACCGCCTCCCGTGCTCCAATACACCTGGTCAGCCGGAATGGGATTGGACGCAATCCATTTATTGCAAGCGTACTTGTAGAAGTCGTCGCAAGGATTCAGCGACCTGTCGACCAGATTCGGATCGAAGTGATCGAGTTTAGCGGCGTCTTTTGTTTGGTCGGCTGCGGCAGTTGCGGTGGCAGCGGGATTGAGGTTCGTGTTTTGTGTCAGGAGCGTCAGGGGCGAAATGAGCAACAGAAAACCTACGATGGCTCTAGGAATAGACATGGGGCCTCTTTGTGGGAATGACGAATTGGGAGCAAGAGTGGTGACCACTTGATACGAACTGCACAGACAATTAAAGATACGCACATAAAGACGAAAAGGTTCTGCACCGCGAAGGGTACACTCCCCGCGTCTTACCGTGGACCAACATACTACAGACGGCCCGACGGCCGGGTGGTTAGCGGAAGGTCCATTGGGTCTACGCCACCTAAGCCTATCCCGTATTGTGCAGTCCGGCAGCAATACCGTTGATGGTCGCACCAAGAGGATATTCCAGTTTCGCCAGCTCTTGGCCCTGCTGCTTGCGCCGTAAAAGTTCAACCTGGATCAGGCTCATCGGATCCACATAGGGATTGCGCAGATGAATGGAGCGCGCCAGCACCCGGTTGCGGGCCAACAACTCGCGTTGACCGGAAATGCTGAGAATCATTTTCCGAGACCGAAGAAATTCATCTTCCAGCATGGCGAAGACTCGCGTGCGCAACCCCGCATTCTTTACCAGCTCGGAATAAACATGGGCAATGTGGAGATCTGCTTTGGCCATGCCGAGTTCGACGTTGCGTACCAAGTCCCCGAACAGGGCGAAATCTTTTAACATTTCGCGCAGCAGCCGCTCGTGGCTTTTCCCCTTCTGGGCGAAACTCTCGACTCCGTAGCCCACTCCGTACCAGGCCGGCACAGCGTGGCGACTTTGCATCCATCCGAACACCCACGGAATGGCGCGCAGATCCTCCAGCCGACGGCCCCTGGTTCGGCGCGAAGGACGCGAGCCGATGCGCGCCGCATCCAATTCATGGACCGGCGTGGCCTGCTCGAAGTATTCCAGTACTTCGGCATTCTCCGCGATGTCGCGGCGGTAGACGCGGTAGGCTTCCCGCGACATCTCCTCCATAGCCTCTTCCCAGCGCGCCTGATCCTTGGCCTGTGCCTGCTGCGAGCCCGAGCGGGTGAGCGCTTCCAAACTTGCGGCGATCATCAATTCCAGATTCCACTCCGCCAAGACCGCATCCGCGTACTTCCAGTTGAGAACTTCCCCCTGCTCGGTGATCCGGATGCGCCCGGAAAAACATCC
>DLMI01000235.1:4976-5538 GCA_002478145.1 Acidobacteria bacterium UBA7540 | reverse complement strand
GGGCCACTCGAATGTGATCGTTTTAGAGCTGTCTCTCGGAGGATGACGCATTACCTGGAGTTCTTCTAAATATGGATAAGCCGGGTGTTTTATACCGATGTAGTAGAGTCCGCGTCGAATCTTCGTGAATTCTGCCAGCCCGTCCGCACCGGTCTTAACGACCTTGACCGTGCGACTTTCCTGGCTCGCCAATCTGGGATCGGTGCTCAACTCAATCTGGAGACCAACCACTGGATTCCCCTGATTGAAGACCCCCACAGTGAAATCGTGCCCTATTTTTGTTGGGTTCGAAGAGTATGAGCAGGCATACAGATCTAAACTGCCAAAAAGGGAAAAGAAGAGGGCGCGATAGACGGCAACCGGAGCCAATTGTGTTCGTGCCGCCATGCTCACCCCTTCCACTCCTCCATCATTTTCGTGAACTCCTTGAACAGATAATGCGAGTCGTGCGGCCCGGGCGCGGCTTCGGGGTGATACTGCACGCTGAAGAGCGGCAGGTTCCGGTGCCGCAAACCTTCCAAAGTTGAGTCGTTCAGGTCGATGTGTGTGAGCTCAACTTCGC
>DLMI01000235.1:3947-4849 GCA_002478145.1 Acidobacteria bacterium UBA7540 | reverse complement strand
GTGGCCAACTGCTTCACCGGATGATTGCCGCCGTGGTGTCCAAATTTCAACTTGAAGGTCTTGCCCCCGAGCGCGATACCGACGAGTTGGTGTCCTAGGCAGATGCCAAAGATCGGCATCCTTCCCATAAGCCGCCGAATGCTATCCACGGCATACGTACACGGTTCGGGGTCTCCCGGACCATTCGACAGAAATACTCCGTCGGGCTTCAACGCCAGCACATCTTCCGCCAGAGTCTGCGCCGGGACCACTGTCACCCGGCAGCCTTCGCCGCGTAACTTTCGTAGAATGTTTTGCTTAATCCCGAAATCATAAGCCACTACATGAAAGCGCTCAGCCTCATCTTTGACACCCACCATGGCCACAGGCTCGTGCGAGCGCTCACCCACTTCCCACACGTACGGCCGCTTCGTGCTCACCTCTTTCGCTAAGTCAGTGCCGTCCATCTTTGGAATCGAGTTAGCCTTGGCCACTAATTTCTCGGCGTCGCTCTCGAGGGTCGAGATCACGCCGCGCATCACGCCGTGATCGCGTAAGTGCCGCACCAGCGATCGCGTGTCGATATCCGAGAGTACGGGCACCTTGAACTGTTCCAGGTACTCCTCGGCTACCTGCTGTGATCGCCAGTTCGAACTTACTTTCGAGAACTCGCGCACGACCAACCCCTCGATCCACGGGCGCGTCGCTTCGTTGTCTTCGTGGTTGGTACCGTAGTTGCCTATCTGGGGGTTCGTCAGGACGACAATCTGACCTGAGTAGGAAGGATCAGTGAAAATTTCCTGGTAGCCGGTGATGGAAGTATTAAAAACGACTTCGCCGTAGCATTCGCCTTTGGCGCCGTAGCCTTTGCCTCGGAAGACTCGCCCGTCTTCCAGCGCAAGGATAGCCTGCATTCTCGCTCC
>DLMI01000235.1:0-3774 GCA_002478145.1 Acidobacteria bacterium UBA7540 | reverse complement strand
AACGGAATGGAATAGGTCTACCGCACCCGCCCCAACTTATCCATCGGCCAGTATCCAAACACGGCCTTGCCATAGATATAACTCTGATTCACGGGCCCGAAATCGCGGCTGTCATTCGACATCGACCGGTGATCTCCGAGCACGAGATAGCAATTCGGTGGCACAAGCGTCTCCGGATACGACCGCGAGTCGGCATAGGCGGGCGGCACGTAATCCTCATCCAGAGCCTCGCCGTTCACGTACACCTGTCCACCGTCGATGCGGATGCGATCTCCGGCCACCCCAATCACGCGCTTGATATAGCTTTTCGAAGGATCGCGCGGATAGCGAAACACCACAATGTCCCCGCGCGAAATCGGCTCCAGCCGGTACACGAACTTGTTGACGAAGATTCGCTCCTGATCTTCGAGCGATGGCATCATGCTCGTGCCCTCAACTTTCACTGGCTGATAAATAAAGACGATGATGAATGCCGAGATCGCCAGCGAAAGGATCAGATCACGCAGCCATACTCCCAGGCCTGGACGCAAGCGAAGTCCGGCATCCGGCGTTCCGGCCGCTGCTGCCTGCGGAGGGGACTGGTCCGTCCGGATTCGCGTTTCTGTGCTTTGCGGCTGTGACATGCGTTTTCCTATTGTATACAGATCATGCCCCCTCGGCGGTCGCTTCCTTTATCACGTGCATTTGGGCTGCCTCTCGCCGCCTTTCGAAAAGCAGGTTAAAATGAAAAAGCTTAGGAGACAGCTATGGCAGAAGCCCGATTCCTTCAACGCAAGTCTGTGCACCGTGCGATCACTCTCGCCTTGCTCTTATTGGTTACCTTGACGATGACTTCTCTTTGGGCCGCTCCTCAGGCAGAAGAAGGAACAGGCATTCCCGCTTACAACGACGGTCCTCCGCCAAAAGGGACCAAACTCCCTCCCGTCCTTGCTAAGGATCAACTTTGGGGAGCGGATGCTCAGTATCCTTACCAGACTCACGCCTACGAGCTGGCATCGAAGATTCCGGCCGTCCTCCACCAGCAACCCTGCTATTGCTTCTGCGACCGCATGGGCCACAATAGCCTGCATAGCTGCTTTGAGAGCACGCATGGCGCCCGATGCGCCACCTGTTTGAAGGAACTCTACTATTCTTACAAGCAACACCAGGCTGGGAAGACCGCGACGCAGATTCGCGCCGGCATCATCAAGGGCGAGTGGAAGCAGATCGATCTCGAGGCAACTGCTACCGTGAATTAGCGACGATCCTGCCGCAAAAGTTTCCGTTTGCAGGGCGTCAGAAGGTTCATGATATGCACTGTTTCTTCAACTCGGCGCTACCGACCAGGTAGCCGCACCTCGAACCGAATTGCTCTCTACCCGACCTTTGAGTGATACTTGAGTATCAGTTGTTCGAGGTTCATGCTAAGGAGTACCTATTACGACGAGCACAGGAAAAATTCTCCACATGGCTCAAAAGGCTAATCCAAAGAAATCATCGATCGCGGACGATCCGCGCGCTTCCCAAGCCCTGCAAAATTACGAAGCCGGGCTGCGCGCCCTGCAGGAGCACAAGTTCGACAAAGCCAAGCCGATGTTTCAAAAGGTTCTCGCCGGGGGCAGCAAGGAGTTGAGCGACCGGGCGGCAATCCACCTTAGCATCTGTAATCAAAATCTCGAGCGCTCGACCACTACGCAGTTCAAGACTGTCGAAGAGCATTTCGACTATGCGGTCTCCCTCATGAATGTGGGAGATTACGTTACCGCCCGCGAGCACATCGAAAAACTTGTCAAGCAGGCGCCCAAGACTGATTTCGTTATCTATGGTCTGGCCGCCCTCGATTGTCTCACCGGACACGTGGAAGACTCACTCAAGCATTTGGACGAGGCTCTTCACCTGAACGCCAGCCTGCGCTACCAGGCGCGTAATGACACAGATTTCCATAACCTCGCGGAGGACCCTCGTTTCACCGAGCTCCTGTACCCGGATCCCGCTGCCGACCTTTCTTCGCCGGAAGGCTCCTTCCGGGAAGACGAATCTTTTTAGTCAGGCCGGCAATCGAGACTCACTCGATGGAGACCAAAATCACCGAACTCTTGACCTTGGAGAAAGCTACGCGTGAGCGTGGCCTCCGCGTTGTCGCTATCGGTGGCGGCACCGGACTTTCCACTCTTCTGAAGGGACTAAAACGCTTCGCTCTGACGCCCGCGGAGATGGCTGCGGCACGGCCCGATACGCCAATCATCCTCGACCTCTGTGCCGTGGTTACCGTCAGCGACGATGGAGGCTCCAGCGGACGCCTGCGCAAGGAACTCAATATGCTTCCTCCGGGCGATATCCGCAATTGCATCGTCGCCCTCAGCGAAGACGAAGCTCTGCTCTCTCAGCTTTTCCAGCATCGCTTCGACAAGGGTTCCGGCCTCGAAGGCCACAGCTTCGGTAATCTGTTTCTAGCCGCGCTGACCTCAATCACCCATGACTTCTCCGAAGCCGTGCGCCTTTCTTCAGAAATCCTGGTCACCCGCGGCCACATCCATCCCGCCACCACGTCGAACATCGAGCTGGAAGCTTTGATGGAAGACGGTACCCGCGTCCGGGGGGAAACCAAGATCACCGCCAGCAAGGTTCGCATACAAGAACTTTCCCTTGTTCCTGCCGATGTAAATCCTTTGCCTCAGACCCTCGACGCCATCGCCCGCGCCAACATCATCAGTATCGGTCCCGGCTCTCTATTCACTAGCCTCATCCCAAACTTGCTGGTGCACGGTATTGCCGACGCCATCGTCAACTCGCCCGCGACCAAGGTCTATATTTGCAACCTGATGACGCAGGCCAATGAGAGCCTGGGCCTCACCGCCGCCGATCACATCCGTGCTCTCAACCGCCACGCGGGCCAACAGATCTTCGACTATGCTTTGATCAACCGCACGCCCGTTTCCATGGAGCTCAGGGCGAAGTACGCGCTCGAAGGGGCCTGCCAGATCGCCGCCGACCTCGATGCCATCGAAGCCCTCGGAGTGATCCCTGTTCTGGGAGACTATCTGGAAGAAGCCGGCGTCGCCCGCCACAACACCGCTCGTGTCGCCAGCGACCTGGTGCAGCTCGGATCTCAGCCAATCAGCGCGGAGCGCAAGGCTCGGTCGGTCGTGAAGCCCTAAGCCCAGTCCCGCGACTTGTTTCTTCCCGCGCTCTTCCCCACGCACTTCGCAGTCGCTAGAATGTCCAGGTATGAAATCGACAGGGAGATCGCCGAACAGTCAAGTGGAGACGGCAATGAAATGCCAGATCGTTCGCTGCGTGCTATTGATTCTGGCCCTTCTCGCAGTTGCCGCGGCGCAGCGGGACAAAACCGAAGACCCTACAGCGGTCTTGAACTTTCTCGTGATTAAAGACGACAACGGCAAACCGGTGCGTAACGCTGCCGTGATCATGCATCCCGTAAGCCCGAGCGGCAAGCAAAGCAGGGGCGACCTCGAGCTGAAAACTGACGCCGACGGCAAGACCAGCTTTGACGGTATACCCTACGGCAAGCTACGCGTGCAAGTCCTGGCTTCGGGATTTCAGACTTTCGGCGAAGACTATGACGTGGACCGGGCCAAGTTGGATTTCATCATTAAGCTGAAACGCCCTCAAGGCCAATATTCGATTTACGAAAGCCACCCCGATGAGAAAAAGGACGACAAGAAGGACGACAAAACATCGCCGCCCGACCCCAATGCCAAGCCGCAATAGCTGGCATTTCAAAATTCATCTCTGCTGAGGTGGTAAGCAGTCAAAGACGGCGACCAGGATTAG
>DLMI01000076.1:4994-6151 GCA_002478145.1 Acidobacteria bacterium UBA7540 | reverse complement strand
TCCTGCGTTGCCTGCGGCGCACGGACATCGAAATTGACCCTTATACTTTCAAATCCGACCGGCACCGTTTTGGACATTCCCAATGTCCCTTGCAAGTCCAGATCTCCTTCAACGGTTACCTCGATGTCGTCGGTAGGTATCCCCATGGCGGCGGCAACCATCTGGCAAGTGATCTGTGCACAAGCGGCCAATGCCCCGAGTAGCAAATCCCCGGAGCAGGCGCTTGTACCGGCCCCTCCAACGCCTTTGTGCGCCTGTGCGTCATAGATCGCTCGTCCGAGGTCCACGGAGCAAGAGATTGGCACGTCGGTTTGTCGACCGTGTGCGACCAAAGTGATCCGGGAACTGGCCGGAGCCTCCCGATACGCGTCTTTCAAAGGCCGCTGTAACGATCGGATATCCATAAGGCTCCTCTCAATCCGGGTCAGATTATATGCCATCCACCGGTGCAGCAGAGCCCTAGCCGCCCTAGTGTACGGTCAATGGACAAGGCAAGCCGGCGATTGAGCCTCTTAAGGTGCGCTCGATCGCCGCTTCGCTACCGTTTTGCTAACAGCACCGGCACTGTCTGGGGCGCGCGCGCCTCCAGAACGGCTGCTCGGGCCAAGGCTGGGTCGTAGACCAGCACCTTTCCCAGACTGGCTAGTTCCAGGGAATACACGTGCATTTGTCCACCTTTTTCCTTGATGAGCAGTGCGTCCCTAGCACTTGTCTTTCCACTGTCGATCCCCATGAACCGGGCAACGGCGCGACCTTTGCTGTCCCTGACCAGCACAAGAGACGGCATGCTGCCAGACCCAATGATGATGGTGTACTCGCCAGGCTGAAGGACAGTCTTGCCCCACTGGACCTGATCGGTTGACGTGAACTTCCCTGCGAAGACCACAAGGTCGGTCTGGGCCTGGGAGGTAGCGATGAAGAAGAGGCTCATCAGCAGGGCTGCGGCCAAAACCTGACTTCCTCGGATTCTTGAATTCCTTTCATGTGAATTCTCCTTTTTTCAGCGTTGGGATCACCGAGCTCGGAACACGCACAGCGTGGGTCGACAGTCTCAGGCAATCTACTAATGGGCGCAGCTCACGTCGTCGTTCCAGTCCACGAACGAGCCCTGCGGGTTATCCCGCCACGCCCAGACGTGAAGCTCGAAGAACGACGGT
>DLMI01000076.1:3216-4932 GCA_002478145.1 Acidobacteria bacterium UBA7540 | reverse complement strand
AACGACGGTATGTTGAAGCGGTTTGGGCTGTCGACGAGCAGGAACACCTGTCCCTCCAAAACGGGAGGACCAGCGTTCTGCTTCAGCCAAGTCGTTGCGTCTGCAATAAACTCGACGCCGACCAGCTTCATTTGACCGTTCGACGGCTCATAGATCAGAGCCTGCGGGTGCGTGGCGTCAATCGTTCCGTTGAGCAAACTGGGATTAACGTAATGGATGCCCATCGCACCATGGTCGGAGCCGCTGACACAGCCAAGGAACGGTCCATAGCCCGCCGCAATGGCGTTGTTGATATCGAGGTACTGCTTCGTAGCCTCGCGAACAATCTGAACGAGGTTACTTTGACTCTCCTGTCCAGCTGGCTGCATCGCGTGTTGAGCCAAGGCTAGAGCGGAAAGTGCGAAAAGGGTGACCGACAACACGGGAATGTGAAGTGCGGTTGACGCTGTCTTTTTCATGCTCTGACCTCCTTTATGTGTCTTGCGCGGAAAATGCCAGAAACGCCGCAGCCGCTGATCGCGAATGCCTCTATCTAGTAAGGCGGGAATTAATTGAAGGAAACCGCAACGAAGGAATGAAAAAACTAGGGTCAATAACCGTCATCGCACGCAACGCTAGGCTTTTGGCTGTTTTCGTTGTAATTTATTGAAAATCGGAGGCCCGCTTGGATATATCCTCCACCCACGAGGTCACGCGGCTGCTCAAAGCCTGGAGTGTCGGTGACGAAGCGGCTCTGGAAAAGCTGACTCCACTGGTGTACCGGCAATTGCACAACATCGCGCAACGCTACATGGCGGGAGAACGACCCGGCCACACGCTGCAAACCACGGCACTGGTCAACGAAGCCTATCTACGGTTGGTGGACTCTGGAAAGGTGAACTGGCAGGACCGGGCGCATTTCTTTGCCGTATCAGCGCAGTTGATGCGGCGCATTCTCATCGATTTCGCCCGCTCGCGAGGTTATTTGAAACGTGGCGGCGCCGTTGCTCACATTTCTCTGGACGAGGCTCCGTCGGTGTGCAACGAACCCGACGTGAATCTGGTGGCCCTGGACGATGCCTTGAAGGCATTGTCTGCGGTGGATGAACGAAAAAGCAAAGTTGTCGAGCTGAAATTCTTCGGTGGGTTGAGTGTCGAGGAAACGGCTGAAGTCTTGCGTGTTTCGAGCGATACGGTGGTTCGGGACTGGCGATTGGCCAAACTTTGGCTTTTGCGCGAGTTGAGCCGGGGAAGAACGAGCCATGAATCCTGACGTCTGGCGTCGAGTGGAAGAACTTTGTCAGCGGGCTTTGGAGCTAAACGAAAGCCGCCGCGCTGAGTTCCTCCAATCGGCTTGTGGAGGTAACGACGAACTACGCCGCGAGGTGGAGTCGCTGCTGGCTCATGAGAGAACGGCTGAGCAGTTTATTGAGTCTCCAGCGCTGGAGGTTGCAGGCAAACTGGCCGCCAAAGAACCGGACAATGGGAAGAGCCCGATCGGCACTACAGTTTCGCATTATCGCGTCATTGAAAAACTGGGCGGGGGCGGCATGGGTGTGGTCTACAAGGCGAGGGATACCCAACTTGGCCGCTTTGTGGCTCTAAAGTTCTTGCCCGACGATGTAGCGCATGACGCGCAGGCTCTCAGCCGTTTCCAGCGCGAAGCGGAAGCTGCCTCGGCGCTGAACCACCCGAGCATTGTAACCATTTACGAACTTGGACACGTGAACGGCACAC
>DLMI01000076.1:0-3015 GCA_002478145.1 Acidobacteria bacterium UBA7540 | reverse complement strand
CCTGAGAACCTGATGGTTGCTCAAGACGGCACCGCCAAGATCCTGGATTTTGGTCTGGCAAAGCTCTCGGGTCTCAATACTCAGGAGCCGGACGCTCCCACCCTGCTGGGTTCGCTCACCGACCCCGGAACGGTCATGGGGACTCTCGGCTACATGTCGCCGGAGCAGGCGAACGGCGGCACCGTGGATTTTCGGTCCGATCAGTTTTCTTTCGGCGCGGTGCTCTACGAAATGGTCAACGGGCACCCTGCATTTCAAGGGAGAGGCAAAGCGGAAATCATGGCCGCCATTCTTCGCGACCAGCCGGAGCGCCTGCCCTCCGCGAAGTTCCAGGCGCCAGCGCCTCTTTTCTGGATCCTGGAGCGGTGCTTGGCCAAGGACCCGAATCAGCGTTACGCATCAACCCGAGATCTGGCTCGCGATCTCGCCACAGTTCGGGACCTGCGGATTGATCCAGAGACGCGCCATACGGTACGTTCTCCGAACAACATGCCCGTACAGCGCACGGCCTTCATCGGGCGTGAGCGGGAAGTGGCTAATCTTCGACAACTTCTGAATCGCGAGGATGTGCGGCTGGTCACATTAACCGGTCCCGGTGGCATTGGTAAGACCCGGCTCGCGCTACAGGTAGTCACCGAAATGGGGGATGGCTTCGCGGGTGGTGTATGTTTCGTTTCCCTTTCGGCGGTTAGCAGAAACGAGTCGATGATTACCGCAATAGCTCAGGCGATTGGACTGCGGGAAGTGCCCGGTCAATCGTCGCGCGAGAGTTTGAAAGAGTATGTGCGTGGACTAACCCAGCCACTGCTTCTGTTGCTCGACAACTTTGAGCACCTGCTCTCCGCCGGTTCCGACCTTGCGGAGTTGCTTACGTTAAACCCCAACTTGAAAGTGCTTGTTACCAGCCAAGCATTGCTTCATGTTTACGGCGAACATGAACTTCCGGTTCCGGCTCTGGCAGCGCCTGACATAAGGTCTGTTCCCTTCGCGCCGGAGGCCCTTTTACGTTTCCCGGCGGTCGCGCTCTTTCTGGAACGCGCGAAAGCTGTGAAGAACAACTTCACGCTGACAAAAGAAAACGCGACAGCCGTAGCTGCCATCTGTAGCCGGCTCGACGGACTGCCTCTCGCGATCGAGCTTGCAGCATCGCGCATCAAGCTGCTTTCGCCCGCAGCCATGTTGACGCGCCTCGAATCCTCGCTGAACCTGCTAACCGGTGGGGCGCGTGATCTGCCGCTGCGCCAGCAAACGCTGCGAGGGACTGTGGAGTGGAGTTACAGCCTGCTCAATGCTGCCGAGCAAAGCCTTTTTCGGCGGCTTTCTGTTTTCATTGGGGGGTGCACGTTGGAAGCTGTGGAAGCCGTGTGCGACACGAAATGCGACCTTGGCATGGACGTGCTCAATGGCATGGCCTCGATGGTAGACAAAAGCCTGACCCAGCAGATAGAACAGCCGGGCGCGGAGACGCGTTTCTTCATGCTCTCGACAATTCGGGAGTTTGCTCTGGAACATTTCGCCGCAAGCGGCGAGGAGTCTGCAACGCGCCGCGCCCATGCCGCCTATTACGTTGTGCTTGCCGAGGAGTGCGGCGGAGAACTGAGCACTCATCCCGAGTGGCTTGAGCGTTTCGATCTCGAGCATCAGAATTTTCGTGAAGCGTTGGAATTCCTGATCAGAACCGATGATGCAGACTGGGGTATGCGCCTCGGATCCGCTCTGTTTCATTTCTGGGAGATGCGGGAACACTTTGCGGAGGGCCGCGCGTTCCTGGAGAGGCTCCTCAAATTGTCGGGATCGGCTCAGCCCACCTTACGCGCTCGCCTGCTGTTTTACGCTGCGATTTTCGCAAGCGCGCAAGGGGATTTCGCCTCCGCCCAGAAATTGCAAGGGGAAAGTCTCGAAAACTGCCGCGATCTGCACGATTACCGCGGAGTCGCCGTGGCACTCAATGCTTTGGGCGTTACCGCCCGAGATCGCGGGGATCTCGCGACTGCGTGCTCACTTTTCGAGCAGTGTGCCGCGACGTGGAGGGACCTGGGCAGTTCTGTTGACACTGCTCGTGCACTGAGCAATCTGGCGAATGTGGTGAGGTTGCAGGGCGACTACGCGCGCGCCTCCGCACTGTATGACGAATGTCTGGCCATCTTCCGGGACGCTGGCGACAACACGGGTGTCGCCTGGACACTGAATTATCAGGGCGATCTTGTGCGCGAAACATCTGATTTCGCCAGTGCGCGTTCCTACTACGAACAGAGTCTCGCGTCATTCAGACAGTTGGGCGACGGCTGGGGCATTGCCAGCGCTATAGGCGACCTGGCCAGGCTCAGTGCAGCTCAAGGAAACTATCTCGACGCAGAGCGTCTTTATGGTGAAAGCCTGAGGATGTTTCAGGACTTGGGACACAAACGTGGTATCGCCAGGGTGCTTGAGTGTTTCGCTGTAAGCGCAGCCGCGCAATCTAGACCGCAGCAGGCGCTACGCCTGGCAGGAGCCGCCGCCGCATTGCGTCAGCGCATCTGCGCTCCCCTCATTCCTGCGGAGCAGTCCCGACTGGAAAGAAAGCTGGCACCTGCCCGCAACATGCTCACAAACACCGCAGACCTGCAGGCATGGTCGTCAGGATGGGAGATGTCGATGGAGGAAGCGGTCCAAGAGGCGCTCGGGTTGAAGGATACTGCCAAGGCCTGACCAAAACGCCGCTCGCGTCAACCGGCCGTGCTGGGGTCAATCATTCGGCGTACTGCTGCCACCCGATTCACCGGGAAACCTCCGCGTCGCCCATGTTCGCGAATGGCTTCCTCGTCTTCCGCCAAGTACACGCAATAGACCTTATCGCCAGTCACATAACTGTGCAGCCACTTGATCTTCGGGCCCATCTCATTGAGAACGCGGACTGACTTTCTGGCAATTTCCTGGAGTTCCGCATCCGTCAAATTTCCCGCACCCGGAATCTCCCGCTCGATCACATATTCAGGCATAGCCACCTCACCGCCTCGTCATGGTAGCAAATATTCG
>DLMI01000065.1 GCA_002478145.1 Acidobacteria bacterium UBA7540 | reverse complement strand
GATGTACCAGGGCTATGCCACCTTCGTTGCGATGTTGCCTTGATTGGTCCCGGCGATGCGGGCAAGTGGACGCCTGAACGTGGAGACGAAGAGTTCGGGGGAAGGTTCGTGCGGATCTTCGCTAACGAGGTTCAGGAGGGTGACATCTTCCTCCTCCGCAGCGGCATGTCAAAGATCAAGGCCATCGGCCTCGTCGCAGGCGCATACTCATACCTTGACCAATTCGACGACGTGAACGGATGGGACTTACAGCACGGTCGCCGAGTTCGATGGCTTGGAATAGACCACGAGTGGCCTGACCAGGTGTTCGGTGCAAATCCGCCGCGACTTTCACGATCACTTAACCCGCGAGTGATTGAGTTCGCATATGGGTTCCTTAAGTCAGAGCCCTCGGACTGGCGGCAGAGGTCTCTCCAGGAATTACCCCCGCCTGAACCGCCTTTGGAGGAGCCGCCTGGAGAGTTGGCCGACCTCGTAGCAGAAGCCAAAGACCTCCTGCCTTTATATTGGAATAGGGAAGAGTTCCCCAATCTTCCTAGCGAGAGTGAGTTGGTTGCGCATTTCGTTGTGCCGTGTTTCAGGGCTCTAGGATGGCAAAATCGTCTCCTGGGGGTTGAATGGCACGGGATAGACCTTGTTGTTTTCGAGCGGCTGCCGCGGTTGCAAGAGAACGTGCGATTCGTGGTCGAGGTGAAAAGGCTCGGAGCGGGGATTGAAGGCGCTCGTGAGCAAGCGAAGGGTTATGTTGCATCTCTCGGGAGTCCTAAGGACATCATCGTTACGGATGGCATTCGGTATCGGCTGTACTCGGCCGGGGATGAGTTCCACGCGAAATGCTACGCCAATCTGTGGAATATGAAGAGAGCTGCCGTTAAGTTCTTCGACTATGTCCGACGATCGAGCCCGTGAGGGAGGTCACATTGGAACCCGCAGCCCCGAGTTCCTCCGCCTCGCCAAGGCGCTTTCGGCCCTTTGCCCCAAGGACAGCGAGGAAAGACGTTCGCTTGACGCCATGCTGCTTGCACTACCCAGATAGAGGTTCACATGCACCGTAGAGACATTTTCGACAATGGACGGCGAAGGGCTCAGTACTTTCTTCGGCTTCACGCACTGTTGCAGGACAGAAGGCAAAGGGGCATACGACACGATTGGGCAAGGAACTTCAAACGCGTCATGCACTGGCCGCAGCGAGAACGCGTGAACCGGATTGACGGCAGGCAAGCGATCCTCGTGCTTCGAGAAGGTGCAGGTTTGGGCCCAGAGCACTTTCGTGAAGAGACCCTGAGTGAATTGCTGAGGGCTGCCCTCGTTGACATCGTCTCTGCACTAGACCGATATTGTCATGAGCTTGTGGTCTCAAGAATCGTAAAAGCTTTAGGTCGGTCAGAAAAGAGCATCAACAGAGAGCTACGCCAACTTTATATTCCCGTGTTGGCAGCAAAAGCAGCTGTGCGCCATGCAGGGATTCGGCGTGGGAAAGGTGGCCGGGTACGAACGAGGCCTATGACGATCATTCGCCATGCAGTTCAAGACATTCTGTACCGAGAGAGTTATCAGGCACCTGAAGACATTAGGCGGGCACTCAGGATGGTCGATATCGAGGACCTATGGCCGAGGTGCGCAGAGCAGATGCACATTCAGCAAGCCGACCTTATCAGGGAATTGGGCCGAATCGTTGACCGTCGGAATAAGATTGTTCATGAAGGGGACGTAATACGCCGACGGAAGGGGGGAAGGCTCATTTTGCACACAATCACGCGCAGGCAGGTGCGAGCAGATATAGAGTTCATTGTGCACTTAGTTTCCGCCATTGAGACCCAAGCAAGTTGACAGGAGAATTGTAGCCCATGGAACCCTGGTACAAAGTCACAACACCACGCGCCGAAGTCCGCGAAGGGCGCTCGTTCAACCCTGATGAGTTCGCGATTGCACTGGAACAGGTCGTTGCGGGCAAAGCGCCTCCCGATTATCGCGATCCGAGCCAATTCTTTGACCGCACGGTTTTCACCCACGCACTGACTGAGCACCTTGGGCTAGTGCTTCGCCGGCTGGCCGGCGAGACGCAGAACACGGCGGCGGTGTTGAGCCTGATCACCCAGTTCGGCGGCGGGAAAACGCATACGCTCGCGGCGCTCTACCACCTGATCGAGAATCCCAAGGCTTCGGCGGGGCATCCTGAGGTCCAAAAGCTTCTTAGCAGCGTTGGACTGAAGCAGATTCCTAAGGCGCGCGTCGCCGTTTTTGTCGGCAACGCCTGGGACCCTGGGGAGGGCCGGGGAAACCCCTGGACCGACATCGCACGACGGTTGGCTGGGCCTGCCGGGGTCGAGGCGCTGGGGCCCGCAGCACGCACTACGCCGCCAGGGACAGAGGCGCTGCACCGGGTGTTCGAAGCCGCGGGAGGAAGCGTCCTTTTGCTATTTGACGAGGTGCTGAATTTCCTCAACCGCCATCGAAACCTCGCCGAGGGCTTCTATGCGTTTCTGGACAACACGGTCCGGGCGATGACGGGGACCACGGGCAGCGCGGCCATGCTCAGCCTGCCGCGCAGCCGCATGGAGATGACCGAGTTCGACGAACAGTGGCTGGACAGAATCAGCAAAGTCGTGAATCGGGTCGCGAAGGACCTGATCGCCAACGACGAGAGCGAAATTAGCCAGGTGGTTCGCTGCCGGCTCTTCGAAAACCTGGGCAAAGAGAGCACACAAAGAGCGGTCGCGAAAGCCTATGCGGAGTGGTGCTTCGCACGGCGAGCACAGTTGCCGCCGGAATGGACGGCGGTTGACACCATCACCACAGACGTCAAGGCAAGGGAGCAATTGCAGGCGCGTTTCGAATCAGCCTACCCTTTCCACCCGGCGACGATCTCGGTCTTCCAGCGCAAATGGCAGGGCCTGCCGCATTACCAGCGCACGCGCGGCACGCTAGCAATGTTCGCGCAGTGGATTTCCTGGGCAGCACGAGAAAGCTTCACGAAGGCCAGAAGGGAGCCACTCATAACTTTGGGATCAGCTCCTCTGGATGTTCAGGATTTTCAAGCGACCATCCTTGGGCAACTGGGTGAGCAGCGATTGTTGCCCGCGATCGAGGTGGACATCGCCGGCGCGACCAGCCATGCGAAGGCCCTCGACGCAGATGCGCAAGGCGAGCTCCAGGGAATCCATCGGCGAGTGGGTGCGGCCATCCTCTTTGAGTCTACGGGAGTAGCGACGGACCGTGCCGCTCACTTGCCGGAAATCCGCTTTGCACTGGGAGAGCCTAATCTGGATGTCACTTCCATCGACAACGCAGCTTCAGCTCTGGAGAAACGGGCATTCTTCATCCGTAAGGTGGGTACGGATGGATTCCGCATTGGCCACAAGCCCACGCTGAAGAAAGTAGTAGGAGACCGCCGCGCCGCATTGGATGATGCGGAGGTTTCAAAAGCAGTGAAGATGGCCGTAAAGCAGGAATTCGAGCATGGTCGGGTGGTCCCGGTTTACCTGAGCCCAAGCGATGGGACCGAAGTGTCGGACACTCCAAAGTTGAGCATCGTTGCCATGGATCCTGAAGTCGAGTGGGAATCCGCTGGGGCCATCAGAACGAAGCTCGGAGACTGGACACGTCAACGAGGCGCCTCACCCCGCTTGTACCCTGCTGCGCTGGTCTGGGTGGTGCGGAAACCTGGTCGAACGCTGCGGGAAAAGGGCGAAGCGTGGTTGGCATGGAAGCGGGTGGCGGAGGATCTTAATTCGGGTGTGCTGGGAGCGGAATTCGAACAGTCCGATCGAGGCGAAGTGGCAAGGCAGATCAAGGATGGCGAGGAAGCACTGAAAGACGAAGTCTGGGCAAGCTATAGGTATGCAGTCGTTGCTGACCCGAAAGGCGCAGAAGGCCTGAGGGAAATCGACCTGGGGGCGGGGCACGCCAGCAGCGGCTCGGGAAGTCTCACCTCGCATGTCGTGGCCGCGCTCAAGGCCGAGGGCCTTCTGAACGAGACAGTGGGTGCGGGATACCTGGAGCGGAATTGGCCCACGGCGCTCAAGGAAAGCGGGACGTGGCCGCTCAAGGGATGCCGGCAGAGCTTCCTTGACGGTTCCTTGACCCGGTTGCTCGACCCCGAAGAGGTCCTGCGAAGGCAGATACCGAGCTTCGTGGAGAGGGGCGAATTCGGTCTCGGGTCGGGGCCGAAACCGGATGGAGGCTTCGAACGGATCTGGTGGAAAGAGTATACCGGCGCTGAGGAAGTCGTGTTTGACGACAACACCTTTTTGCTAATGCGCACGCGCGCAGCCGCTCTTAAAGCCGGACCGCCGCCGAGGAGCGTGCCGGCCCCAACCGAGCAACCAACAGACCTGGTTCTGGAACCACCGGTGGCACCTCCCGCGGTGCTCGTGACGCCGGCAACTGAGCAGACAGTGCGTCTTTTCTTACGCGGGGCGATCCCCCCTGAGCAATGGAATAAGCTCGGGACAAAGCTCATACCCAAGTTACGCACCTCGGGACAAGGGCTCTCCCTCACCGTCGAGGCCTCGCTTGATGTCGCCGCGAATGATCTTAGCCATGTTGAATCAGACCTGCGCCAAGCGCTGCGTGACCTTGGACTGGAAGGCTCCGTTCGAATCGAGAGAAACCGTACCTAAGCCGCTCCAAATTGAGTGTGTCCCTGCCAAAAACTCGATCGACCACAAAGAGCGGCCAATTCACAGGGGCGTCAAAGAGTCGAGGGAGTTGCTGAGCAGGTGCGGGCTACAGATTTCATGCCGGCGGGAACTCGGGGAAGATCTTCTTCCCAGAGGCCGGAGTCTTCGCGGACCTCGGTCGACCTCGGTCGGATAGCATCCTTCCTCAGCCCGAGAAAGATCCTTCAAGCCGCCCGCCGTTCGTAGCGGTGATGCAGTCCGCCGACCTCCGGCAGTTCAACGACCGACCCCAGCTCCGGCGGTTGAACCGGTCTGGTCTCCGGTGCATCTTTCTCCAGCGATAAGTGCGTGCGCACCCCGTGGTAATAATCGAAATACGATTTGAGCGTGCGTCGCAGAGACGATTCGTTGAACACGATTAGGTGGTCCAGACATTCCCGTCGGATGGATCCGATCAAGCGCTCCACGTAGGGATTCTGCCATGGCGATCGCGGGGCCGTCAGGACTTCGCGAATCGCCATCCCGCGGACTCTTTGCCGGAAGACGTCGCCATAGATGCTGTCGCGATCATGGAGGAGATAGCGTGGGGCTGAATCCCAAGGGAACGCCTCCGCGATTTGTTGGACTGTCCATTCCGAGGTGGGATGGGCGGTGACGTTGAAATGAATCACGCGGCGCCGATGATGGGCCAAAACCACAAAGACGAAGAGGATTCGAAAGTTCACCGTCGGCACGACAAAGAAATCCGTCGAGACCAGTTGCTTCAAGTGACTGTCGAGGAACGTACGCCACGTCTGGGAAGGTGGTTTTCGGTACCGCTCCATGTACTTGGCCACGGTGGCTTGAGATAGTTCAATTCCGAGCTTCAGGAGCTCGCCATGGATGCGCGGTGCTCCCCAGAGCGGATTCGCCAGGCTCATCTTCCGGATGAGGTCTCGAACTTCACGAGACACTCGAGGTCTTCCCGGCCTACCCCGTCTACTCTTCCAAGTCCAATACAGCCAGAATCCCTTGCGGTGCCAGGCGGTCACCGTTTCCGGCTTGACCATGGCGAGGGCACAGCGCCAACCTGACCAAAGGTGCATAAGCCACGTCCAGAAGAGGCGATCCGCTGTCCTCAGGTGAACACGCCCGTGCTGCGACCTCCGCAGCACATTGATTTGGTGGCGCAGAGCGAGGATCTCCAATTGCAAAGCGACCCGCGTCTGGAAAGAGGAACAGAGGACGATAAAGGCGGAAACCAACAGACTGAACATAGGAATGAGCGCTTACCAGCGGAACCGCGCCAACATCAATTGATTCAACATGGACGAGATTCTTGGTAACCACAGGGGCCGGCGGTGCCCTCCTCCTACGATCACTACCTGATCGACAACGCCCACGGCATCATCCTGGGCGTGGAAGCTGCGGATTCCGGGGCAAGG
>DLMI01000103.1:3366-4217 GCA_002478145.1 Acidobacteria bacterium UBA7540 | reverse complement strand
CCGGACTTCCTCGAAATTGATGGGCGCCACAAAATATTCATCGACCGTGGCGGCAACCGCCTGCAGACGTAGGTTGCGGCTATTTGAGCGCGTCAACCCCACCAGCACCAGGTCCGGTCCCAGGGCGCGCAGTTCGGCCAGGGCGGTAATTCCGTCCTGGCTGCGTTCCCCCACCGTGTCGAGGTCCAGCAGTACGGCGTCCGGCGGGTGCTTGTTGATCAATGCTGTCAGTTCATCCCAGGTCTGAAGCATGAACAGGTCATGCTCGCCTGCCAGATAGGTCTCGGCTTCGGGACGCACCCTTTCGTCGGTGGTGACGATGATTACAGCGAAACGGTCTGGTTCAGTCCGGGAATTCGTCGGGCGCATGAGCCTTCCTTGGGGCGCCACCGATTATGTCAAAATTTTCGACCCTTTAGGATGAAATATTTATTCCCATCTGCTTCACCGTTTCTAAGTCGCACTCCGATGGTTGTGCCCAGTTTTCCCCAGCGGGCCGATCGCAAATCAATTCACAACTCTCAAAACGCCCGCGCACTTGCAATCCCCGGCTGGTTCCCGTAACTTGGGACGCGTTCCGAATCGCCACTTTTGACCCATGTCTGGCGCGTGGTTTTTGCGGAGGATAGTTTGGACATAAATGTCCGTAAGCGTTCGCAGGTGCAGGTTATTCAGCTTCGGGGGGCTCTCCGCATGGGTCCTGCCGTGGACAGCTTGCGCCAGACCCTGGAGGAAGCACTCGGCAATGGAGACACTCGCATTGTCATGAACCTCTCCGAAGTTCCCATGGTTGATTCCAGCGGGATTGGTTTGCTGGTACGCTTTCTGGCTTTGATCAAGCAGCAGGGTGG
>DLMI01000103.1:0-3194 GCA_002478145.1 Acidobacteria bacterium UBA7540 | reverse complement strand
GATCCCCAGGGTGGATTCCAGAAACAAAATGAGCCTCTATGCCGGCTGAGTTTAGCGGTGGCCCGGAAAACAGCGCTTTAACTGAATTGCTCGACCTCAGCGTGCCTGCGGATTCCGTAGCGATCGCTGCCGTCGTGGACGCCATATCTGAAACCTTAGCGCGGCTGGAGGTCCCCGAACAGAAGCGCTTTGAAGTTGCGTTGGCAGTTCAGGAAGCCTTGGCTAACGCGGTTGTACACGGATGTGGTAATGACCCGTCAAAACAGGTCCGCTGCCAGTTGAAGTCTGATCCACAAGGCCGAATCTTAATCAGCGTGGCAGATCCCGGGCCAGGTTTCAGTCCAGATCTTGTACACGATCCTAAGCGGCGAGAGAACGTGTATGCCGACCACGGACGCGGCGTTTACCTGATCCGCCAGCTAATGGACGAGGTCCATTTCGAGCGTAGCGGAAGCGAAATCAGGATGTGGAAGTACTAATCAAGGATTCCTTCCCGGGTCAGTGCTCGCCCGTGGGCGAGCAGACCGGCTCAACAGCCATCGGTCGCGGGTTCGAAAATAAATGACTCTGAAAATAGAGGGCCACGTTGACGAGTGCGACCATCACGGGCACTTCTACCAAGGGTCCGATGACAGCCGCGAATGCGGCTCCAGAGTTGATGCCAAATACCGACACTGCAACTGCGATTGCCAGTTCAAAATTGTTGGAAGCGGCAGTAAATGCCAGGGTGGTGGTCTTGGAATAGTCCGCGCCCAACTTCTTGCCCATGTAAAAGGACACCAAAAACATCAGCACGAAGTAAATCAATAGCGGCGCCGCGATACGCAGGACATCCAGGGGCAGGCGAACAATGTACCCACCTTTAAGGGAGAACATCACGACAATCGTGAACAGCAACGCAATCAGCGTCAGCGGGCTTACGCGGGGAACGAAGTTCCGGTTGTACCAATCGTGCCCTTTGGCACGAACCAATGCAGTACGAGTCAAAAATCCAGCCAGAAACGGAATGCCCAGATAAACAAAAACACTCTTTGCAATTTCTGAAATGGATACATTAACGACGGTACTCCGAAGGCCGAGCTTGGCGGGAAGGACCGTAATGAAGACCCAGGCGTAGGGAGAGTAGAAAAAGACCTGGAAAAGAGAATTGAAAGCCACCAGGCCTGCCGCATATTCCGTATCGCCTCGAGCCAGTTCGTTCCACACGATGACCATGGCGATACAGCGTGCGAGACCGATCATGATCAGCCCCGCCATGTATTCCGGGTATCCGCGCAGGAACACGATGGCCAGAACAAACATCAGAATCGGCCCTACAACCCAGTTCTGCACGAGGGAAAGGCCAAGCACACGCTTGTTGCGAAAGACTTCATGCAGTTCCTCATATCGCACCTTCGTGAAAGGTGGATACATCATCAAAATCAATCCGGCTGCAATCGGAATGGAGGTCGTACCGACGTTGAAGCGATTCAGGAACGGTACGACTCCCGGCACAAGCCAGCCCAATACAACACCGCCAAACATGGCGGCAAAGATCCACGCAGTCAGATAACGATCCAGAAAACTGAGACGACTGGTTGCCTTCATGGCTGAGTCTCTATGGTGCGGTGCGCCGCTCGAAGAGCAGCTTTGGTAAACCCGTTGCTATTCATGGGTGACGGGGGGCATCGTCTGGCTGATGCTGTCGAGCTCCCTCTTGAGCGCAAGAGTGTCGAGAGTCTTCAGTGGGAGGCAGAGAAATAGATTGATTCTGCGATCTAGGATAAAGAACGCCTCGCGAAACGCCCGTTCCACCTCCGCTTCGCTTCCGTGAACTGCCGCTGGGTCTGGAACGCCCCAATGGGCGGTCATCGGCTGTCCGGGCCACACTGGGCAGACCTCTTTCGCGGCGTTGTCGCAAACCGTGACGACGAAGTCGAGCTTGGGAGAGCCGGGCAGAGAGAATTCCTCCCACGCCTTGCTGCGCAGGCCGTGGATCGGTAGGTGCGCCGTTTCGAGCTGCTTCAAGGCTTCGGGGCGAACCTTTCCTGACGGATGACTTCCGGCGCTGTAGCCAGTGAAATTAGGTCGGCCTTTGAAGTTCAGAATTGCCTCAGCCATGATGGAGCGCGCGGAATTGCCCGTGCACAAAAATAAAACGTTGTAGTGTCCTGGCATACTCGTTCTCTCCTAGTTGCAGTTGGTCGGTCCGCAACACGCTCTCGCTCCTGCGCTTGCGGGCTTGACAGCCCGAACGAAAGCACTCATGAACTTGCCGTCCACCTGTGGCGCAATCGCGTCCACATCGACGCCTTCCGCCGAAAGAAACTCACGTGCATCTTCTGCCCGATAGACTCGTGTCGGCTCGATGTCAATTTGCTCAAAACCTGCCGCGGAGAGTTTGCTGCGATATTCGTTATCTCCGAGCGCCCCAGCCACACAGCCAACCCACAGAAGCACGCTTTGGCGGATTTCTGCCGTGATTTCGCCTCGGGTCACAACATCGGAAACCGCAAACCGGCCCCCTGGCTTTAGCACACGAAAAGCTTCTCGCAACACACGGTCTTTGTCCGCCGAAAGGTTGATCACGCAATTCGAGATAATCACATCGACCGAGTTGTCCGGCAGAGGGACTTCCTCGATCTCGCCTTTTAGGAATTCGACGTTGTCAGTTCCCGCTTTGAGTTTGTTCTCATTGGCAAGCGAAAGCATTTCGTCCGTCATATCGAGACCGTATGCCTTACCGCTGGGTCCAACGCGCTTCGCCGAGAGCAGGACATCCACGCCACCGCCCGAGCCGAGATCGAGAACCACTTCCCCTGGATTCAATTTCGCCAATGCGGTTGGATTTCCACACCCTAACGAGGAGAGCATGGCCCCCTCAGGTACTTGTCCCGCCTGGGAGGAATCGTACAGATTGGAAGTGATCGGGTCGCAACCCAATCCGCTTGCCGCGGTCGCTCCGCAGCAACTACTTCCGCCAGTCTTCACGCGCAACGCTGCCTGGCCATATTTTTCCTTGACTACGTCTCTGATGTCGGTACTGCTCATGGTGTTCCTCTCTCCTATTTACAAAGCTGGACGATATTTTGCGGTTTGACTGCCTTGTTTCGAGTGCAGCATTCGGCATAGAGGAATTGCAGAAGTTCCTGGAGTGCTTCCGTGTTGGCCGTGTACCGCAAAAAGGTACTTTCGCGGCGCACGTTCACCAACTC
>DLMI01000123.1:17738-19141 GCA_002478145.1 Acidobacteria bacterium UBA7540 | reverse complement strand
CCACCTTGCCCCGGAATCCGCACATTCAAGGCGGGCCAGTTTCTCGAAATGACTTTGCTTGATCCTTCAGTGTGGCCGACGACGGTCCTATTAAGACGTGCCCCTTGAGAGGCATCAAGGACTCCCAGCCCTGTCTGCATGACGGGTGGTGCTTCACCCTTGAGGAGACGGTCGAATACTTCAACCTCATTCAACAGCTCCACTTGACCGCCCAGGAAAAGGAGGACATGGTTGCTTTCTTGCGCTGTCTATAGGAATTATCTCCACTGAAAGACAACAACGAAGAATTCGTCGCTCCGAAGGACATGCTGGCGGGGCTTAGTTCTGACAACTAGCAGCTGACACGGTTCTTTCGGTCCACCCATCAGGGCTGCGATCAGCACAACGATGTCGCTACCGCCAGCATGATTGAGAACTGGATTGGTCAGACTGAGCGCCGGACATGTTTTTTAACGGAAATCAACGTAGCCTCTGAGCCTCTAAAGCACCCAGAGACCGGCGGTGAAACGCTAGAGGCCCGATCCTTAGTCCGGTCTATGACTTGTTCCTCGCCCCCATGACCAGCAAGACGACCCCTCCAGCCAATCCCAACCCTCCAAGTATTGGGGGAAGGGGAATTCGCTCGTGAGTTTCTGTGGTGAGATGCACCGATCCCACATCGAGGACTTTTTTCCGACGTGTGTAGTTGATGCCTTGATAGGCGAGGACCAATGCGCCCAGAACGAGTAACAAAATCCCAACCCAACTGATCGGTTTCATGTTTACGTCACCTCAATTAGATGACTCTTCGGCCTTGAATGAGCCTAATTACAAGAACAACGATGGCCAAAACCAACAGAATGTGGATGAACCCACCTAAGGTGTAGGAAGTGATCAGTCCCAATAGCCACAGCACGAGCAAAATCACGAAAATTGTCCAAAGCACGGTTTTCTCCTCTCACACCCGATTCAAGCTACATTGTCCTCTGTCCCAACAACTAAGCCGGAATTTCCGATTTCAACTGTATCTCTGCGCAAAACCATACGCCTGCCGCCCTCTCGTGTCAAGTTCAGCTCGACACATCCCGCCCTCGGGTTCCAGATCGTCTCACCCGGGTCTTCGTCAACGACAACCGTGACAGATTGCCCAATTCAGGTTCGTTACGTGCGGCTGCCAGAAGGGTGTCGGGCGTGACGCATTTGAAAAGTCCACGGCCGGAAAAGTGCGGTAGAATCGCCCCATAGACTCTTCTCAGTCCACGACAGGCTTGGGAGGGTGGAATGAGATTCCGGACAACGCTGACTCTTCTCATGCTAGCGATGGGGCTGGTCTTTGCCCTGCCTGCCTGGGCGCAGCAGAAGCCTTTCACGCGGGACCAAGTGCAGGGCCTGGTGCGGGACGGACTCGGAGACGAGTCGGGCGC
>DLMI01000123.1:0-17621 GCA_002478145.1 Acidobacteria bacterium UBA7540 | reverse complement strand
TTTCTCCAAAGCCTCAAGGCCGCAGGCGCGAGCGAGGCGTTTCTTACGGCGCTGCGCGCGGCCAAGCGGCCCGAGCCAGCGAGCGCCAAGAGGACGAAGCGCGCGACCGTTCATCCTGCGGCGCAGGCGCGGCAGGATGAAATTCGCCAGCACGTGGCGCGGGGGGCGGAACTCAAGCAGAAAGGGCAGTATGCGGAGGCCGAGCAGGAATATCGCGCGGCCTTGCTGCTCGACCCAGAGAATGCCGACCTTTATGCGAACCTTGCCTATGTCCTGGTTCGGCAGAAGAAGTGGGACGATGCCGTGTCCGCAGCACGTGAAGCCCTGCGCTTCTGGACCCGAAGTTGGAGAAGGGCGGTTGGCTTGTAAATAAAGGCGAGTGGGATGGGGCGATCGCAGAGGTCCGCGAGGCGGTGCTCTGGGACCCCAAGGACGAGCTGGCACATAGCAGGCTCGGCTACCCTGCCCGTCGGACCAAATCGAAGCGATCAAGACAGACCACCAGAATCTCAGCCTGCATCATTCACGGAGAAGACGGTCGTGGGTCACTCTGCGTGCAACCGGCACGCACATATGGCTCCAAGCTGTGGTCGAGGTGCAACCGGATCCGCGCCACGCTTGCCTCCGGCAGGATAGCGATACGGTGGCAGCAGAAGAATCGATTCAGGGCCACCATAAACGGTACGATGTCTGACAAAACCGCATGGGAATCGTCGGGCAACAAGCAGACCCTCTAGGGCGAGTCAGGTCTTGCACAAGCTGTGCCTTTCCTGGCGCGGGGGCCAAGAGTCCTGGCATCAGTAAGAAGAGTAGCCACACATGGGGTTTCATCGTGTCCTCCGGACGTGAGTTCATTCTGGACGCAAGGTTTCGAGGTTCACACGAAGGGACCGACGGCGGCTCGAATCCTCTCTAGTACCTCCGCTGCGCCGCGTTGGTTGCGATGCCAGTGAACCAATGTGATAGCGCCACAAGATTACCAAGGCAAGCAGGCGACGCGTTAAACCCGGCTATCGTGTCATCGGGGCCGCCGGATCCGGTCGGGATGGAAAGGACAAGGGAAACGACTTCAACGGGGGCGGTTGGATGTACAATCGATGGTGGCGCGTTCCGAAGGAATCAGTTTGGCGGCACCCTGCGTGGCCCGATCAAGAAGGACAGGACCTTTGATGATGCGTTCTTAAATCAGTTTTGCGGAGATAGGGCGAAATGAGATGTCTAAATTGTGGCACCGAGATGATGAACAATCAGGTGAGCACGAAAAATGATCTCATCTCTTACGACATGTGTGAGAAGTGCGGAAGCCTCTGGTTAGATAAAGGCCAGTTGGACAAGATGGCTTTTCAAGTGGAAGGAAGCATTGAATACTGCTCACAAGGCCCGGTCGAGGAGCCCGCGGAGCAGATACGGAAGTGCCCTCGATGTGACAGCTCCAATTTGTATCGAGTACGATTTCTGAACTCTACGGATATTATCCTCCACCATTGTAGGGACTGCGGTGGTTTTTGGCTTGATGGTGGCGAGCTCGACTTAATTGACAAAGAACTGGCGAAAATCATGCCTGTAAGCGGAAAGGGATTTTCTGATTTCGTGAACAATGTGCATGTCCCCTATTGGTATAAGCGGATCAAGAGAAAAAGCAGCGAGACTGATTCGCAAGTGCAAGTGCAAGTGCAAGTGCAAGTGCAAGTGCAAGTGCTCCCGATCAAGGGCGCTAAGCTGGAGAGGACCACGGCTGACCAGTGCCCCGGATGCGGGAAGCCCCTTGATGAGTACACCGTGTTCTCGATGAGATTTGAAGGCTGTCCGGCCTGCAAGGGAATTTGGTTGTTCAAGGATGAATTGCGAAGACTGAAAAATAAAGTCGAGCACGGGTCAATGCGCTGGCTCAATGATGAAATCAACAACATCGAGAAAACAAGCGCAGTGGTAACTAAGCGTGTATGCCCTAAGTGCAAAAACCTCAGGATGGTTTCTGCCCTTTTTGGGAATTCGTCGACTGTTATTGATTGGTGTCCCCAATGTCACGGAATGTGGCTTGACCAGGACGAATTCGGCTCTGTCACCGAGTATTTGAAGCACGAGTTGTACAGCATGCATTCGAAGGAAATGGAAAAGAAAGCTCTTGATGAGGTGAAGCTCCTCTGGAGTGGGGGACCTGAAAGCAGGTATGAAGAGCTTTTAGACGTCAAGGCCACGATCTCAGCTCTCATCAACGCCACCATCTTTGAGCATCCGACCCTAGCGAGGCTCTGCTTGGGTGCTCCGCGTCTTTGAAGCGCATTTCGCACCACTCAAATCACAAGACCGTGCGAGACTGCAGTAACTGCGCAGACGAGCCAGATAGCTGCGGACCTTTGCTCGGTAAACAGGGGAGGTGCTCTTCCCTCTCCCCATTGCAGTTGTGCCCCGTTGAGGCACTAGGAAACTATGCTGAGTGGCTACTGGGCTGGATTTGGAATGAAAAACGCCCTTCCACGCCGGAATCCGGCTGGCACAGCGCAGCGGGCCGATCGACGGCTAGGCGACTTCCCAGGCCGAATCCCCAGAACCGGCCGAACTGCCTGATCGGCAGCTACTCGCAGGGAGGCGAGCGAAAGAACTCCTTGGAGAATGACCGGAAATTAACTTCCGTGTCCGCGATAATGCGGGGGTTTCTGCGATTCCGGAAAGCCCCCGCACTCCCGGGAGGAACGTTTCCTCTTGGATCTTAAATGTCTACTCGTAGCGCAGCGCCACCAGGGGATCGACCTTCGTCGCCCGGCGCGCGGGAATGTAGCAAGCCAAGAGCGCGGTCGAGATGAGCGTCAGCGACACCAGCACAATCGTGAGTGGGTCAGTCGGGCGCACGCCATAGAGCATGCCGGAGATCAGGCGGGCGAGCAGGAACGCTGCCCCAAGTCCAATCGCCATGCCCAGCACGACGTGACGGAGCCCCTCGTATATCGTGTGCTTCAAGACGTCACTTCGTTGTGCCCCCATGGCCAGTCGGATACCTATTTCGCGCGTGGCCTGGCTTACCGAATAGGCCACCACCCCGTAGATTCCTACGGCCACCAGCACCAGTGCTAATCCTCCAAAAAGGCCGAACAGGAGCGCGTTGAAGCGCTCGCGAGACATCGAGGCGGAGGCCAGTTCGTCCATGCTCGCCACCTCGTACAGTGGGATGTTTTTGTCCATCGAAGCCATGAGACTGCGCGCCATGGGCGCGGCGGTGAGGGGGGCAGCTTGTGTTCTTACCAGGACGGCCGGCTGCGGGCCGGGGAGCTGAGCGTAGGGGATGTAATACTGGGGCTGGAAGTCCTCGGCCAAGCCTGCTTCTTTGGTGTTGTTCACCACGCCCACGATTTCACGCCAGGGCGGCTGATCCGTCATCGTGAGGCTCGGTTGGATGCGCTTGCCGACCGCTTCCTCGTTGGGAAAAAACGTATGCGCGAAGGCTTCATCGACGATCACCACCGGAAGGGTCGCCATATCATCTCGGGCGGTGAAATCGCGGCCCTGCTTGAGGCTCATGCCGAAAGTATGAAAGTAGCCTGGGCTCACCACATGGACTCGCGCCGCGGGCGAGTTGCCGGGCGGAAACGAACGCCCGGCGATTTCAAAACCTGAGGTTGCGTCTCCCCCCGCCAAAGGCAGCGGCCAGGCGGCGGCAGCAGATTTGACCCCTGGCGCCCCCTGAAGTCGGGAGAGCAGTTCCTTATAGAAATTTACCTGCTGATCGGTGGTGTAGGGTGGTGAGGGAAGATCAAAGGCAAATGTGAGTAGGTGGTGCACATCAAAGCCAGGATCAACGCGCGATAGCCGGAGGTAGCTGGCGATCAGCAGACTGGCGCCGGCCAATAACACCAGAGCTAAAGCCGTTTCCGCCGTAACCAGCGCGCCGCGCAGCCGCTGGTGGCGCACCCCTTCCGAGGCGGTCCGTCCGGCGCCCTTCAGCGACGCCACGAGATCGGTTTGCGAGACTCGCAGGGCTGGCACCAGCCCGAAAATCAGACCGGTGACCATCGAGAGCAGGACGGCGAAGACCAGTACGTGGAGGTCGACCCCCACTTCGGCGGTTCGGGGTACGGCATCCGGGACAATACTCAGCAGGGCCTGCGTGCCCCAGGCCGCCAATACTACTCCACATAGGCCTCCGAGCAGGGAAAGCAGGATGCTTTCGGTGAGCATTTGGCCCACCAGCCGCCGGCGACCGGCACCCAGCGCCGCCCGCACCGCGATTTCCTTCTGGCGGGCGAGATTGCGCGCCAGCGACAGGTTCGCCAGATTCACGCAGCCGATCAGCAGCACGCCGGCTACCACCCCGAGCAGAATGAGCAGGGGCAGGCGGGAGCCGCCCACGATCCGGTCGAGTTCCGGCACGAGTCTGACCGACGTGCGTTGCGCGTTGCTCTGCGGGTACTGTTGAGCTAATCGGCGGGCGATGACATCCATGTCCGACTGCGCTTTGGTAGCGGCAACGCCCGATTTGAGGCGCGCAATCACGCTCAGCCAACTGTATCCCCGCTCCTGTTTGGGTGCGCCGGTGTCAACCGCGGACGTGGTCCATACCTCGCCCGGAAAGGTGGGAGGAAATCGAAACCCGGCCGGCATGACGCCGACCACCGCGAAGTTTTGCCCATCCAGCGTGATGCCGCGACCGACAATGTCCGGGTCGGAGTGGAACTTCTCACGCCAAAAGGCATGGCTGAGCAGGACAACGTGTGCTCCCGTTTCGTCGTCCTGAGGCGCAAAGCCCCGCCCGAACAATGGCCGCACCTCAAGTACAGACAGCAGCTCCGAGGAGACCACCACGCCGCGCAGGTGCATGGGCCCACCGTTGCCGGTAAGGGTGAATTCCGTCGCGTGATAGCTGGCCATGTCGCTGAAGGTGTGGTTTTGGGCGCGCCAATCGGCAACCTCCGGGTACGAAGTTGGACTTCCGAATCCCTGACCGCGCTCCTGCACGGAAAACAGGCGGTCGGGTTCGGGATATGGCAACGGCCGCAATAAGACGCCGTTGACGACACTGAACATCGCCGTGTTGGCCCCGATGCCCAGCGCTAGCGTCAGCACCGCCACCGCCGTGAACCCCGGGTTCCTGCGCAACTGCCGTGCCCCATAGCGAAGGTCCGCGCCGAGCCCATCCCACCAGCGCAAGCCCAGGGAGGCGCGCATGGCATCCTTATGGGACTCGATCCCGCCGAACTCGATCCGTGCGCGGCGCATCGCTTCCGGCCTGGGAACGCCGCTCCGCACCAGGTCTTCCGCATAGCTCTCGAGGTGAAAGCGCACCTCCGCCTCCATGCCGCTTTCGAGCTGCCGCCGATTCACGATCCACTTCAGCCATGACCGGAATTGCGCGAAGAGTCTCATATCTCCTCCGGGGTCGTGCCCAGAATGCCGGCGATCACCGACGCCATGCGGTTCCACTTCTCGGTCTCCGTTTGGAGCCGGCGCCGGCCGGTCGCCGTCAGACGGTAGAACTTCGCCTTACGCTTGTTGTCCGATTCGCCCCACGCGCTGGAGATCAAACCCTGGTGCTCCAGCCGGTAGAGAGCCGGGTACAGCGATCCTTGCTGGATCTCCAGACGTTCATCGGAAATCTGCTGAATGCGCAGCAGAACGCCGTAGCCATGCAAGGGGCCGAGCGACACGGCTTTGAGGATCAGCATGTCCAGAGTGCCCTGCAACAGATCTATCTGTTTATCCATGTTCTCTCCTCGAATATCTAGGAGAGACGGTAACATAGCTCTCCTAGTCCGTCAAGGAGAGAATTGTTTCGCAGGATGGAGCCCGAATCGCGCTCGACCGGGAAAGCACTCCCCGATTCTGGCGCACGGGGTTCAGCCGCGGTTCGGATTTCAGCCTCTCGGCTGCGTTGGAGAGCCGGGGTGGGGGAAGGCAATTTGTGCGCTTGCAGAAAGCGAAAACAGCGCCGGACAGCCCAAGCGCGGATTGGGCCCGAGAAACGCCCTCCACACCTGAATCCAGCCCAAGAGGTGACCCAGTCGATGGGAAGCCGACTTTTCATTCCCAATCCATCCTGTCTGCCCGGTGCCCATGATGTGGACTGGAGCCCTTGGGTAAATCTTGGCCCGCTGCCGGGACCACTTCGCACTTGATCCAGCACCGTGAGATTTTGCTGCACAGCACTCTTGGGAACTGTTCCGCTGCTTGAACTGTCCCGGATTGTCCTATTGCGTTGACTACGCTGCAACCGTGGCCTAAGATGGCGTGCAGCGGCTGGTTCCTCGCATGACTGGCAAGAGCGTTTCCCACTATCGCGTTCTGGAGAAGCTCGGTGGCGGCGGCATGGGCGTAGTCTACGAGGCCAAGGACACCAGGCTCGGCCGCTTGGTGGCGCTCAAGTTCCTGCCCGAGGAATTGGCAAAGGATTATGAGGCCCTGGAGAGGCTCAAGCGCGAAGCGCGCGCGGCTTCTGCCCTCAATCATCCCAACATCTGCACGATCTACGACATTGATGAGCACGAGGGCCAGCCTTTCATCGCTATGGAGTTGCTGGAGGGGCAGACCCTGAAGCATTTGGTGGATGTAGGGGCGCGCGGCGCGCGCCCAACCGAGCAGGGCGAACGCCGTTCGCCCCTACAAATCGATACCCTGCTCGACCTGGCCATTCAGATTGCCGATGCGCTGGACACTGCCCACTCGAAGGGCATCATCCATCGGGACATCAAGCCGGCGAATATTTTCGTCACCACGCGTGGGCAGGCGAAGATTCTGGATTTCGGACTGGCCAAGCTGGCGCCAAAGCCCAGGCGGGCAGCGGAAGCCGTGGGAGCCTCTGCCCTGCCCACCGCCTCCCTCGAACCCGAGCATCTCACCAGCCCCGGCGTGGTTCTGGGCACGGTCGCCTACATGTCGCCGGAGCAGGCGCGAGGCGAAGAACTCGACGCACGTACCGACCTGTTCAGCTTCGGCGCGGTGCTGTACGAGATGGCGACGGGCAAGCAGCCCTTCACGGGCAACACATCCGCGATGATTTTCACGGCCATCCTCACCCAGGCTCCGACCCCACCGGTGCGGCTGAACCCTGAACTTTCACCCAAGCTGGAAGAAATCATCAACAAGACGCTGGAGAAAGACCGCAGGCTTCGCTACCAGACCGCGGCCGACCTACGGGCAGACTTGCAACGCCTGAAGCGTGATACGGATTCGGGGCGTAGCGCCGCCGTCCCGGCGGTTGGGCGCAACATAGGGACAGGCCTTGTGCCTGCCCTTGGGCCGGGCGGCGAGAGAGCGAGCCGGCAAGATGCCGACGCTACGAGCGAGAGCTCCGATTCCCAGGTTATCGCGGGCTTGGTCAAGCGCCACAAGAAAGCCATCAGCGCATTGATGGCTGCCGGGATGGTGATCGCCGCCGCCCTCATCTATGGCCTCTATCGCGCCGCCAGCCATGCTCCGGCTCCGCCCGCCGGCTTGGAATTTACGCGTGTAACAGGCAGTGGCGACGTCCAGGGGGCGGACATCTCACCGGACGGGAAGTATGTGGCCTATGTGCGGGAGACGGCAGGAAAGCAAAGCCTCTGGCTGAAGCAACTGGCCACGGACAGTGACGTCCAGATTGCCACCCTGGGCGAAGATATTTGCGCCGGTGTGGCGTTCTCTCCCGATGGCAGCTACGTCTACTTCGTCCGCCAGGACCGCCTAAAGTCTAGCGGCGATCTTTACCAAGTGCCGTCCCTGGGCGGAAGTCCCAGAAAGATGCTGGCGGGGATCACCGACCCGCCGGCATTTTCACCCGATGGCCAGCGGGTCGCCTTTGTGCGGACCACCATTATTGGTGAGGACAGCTTGTTGACCGCCTCGCCGGATGGCTCTGACGAGCGAGTAATGGCATCCTACAAATGGCCCGAGCGGATTTACCACGTCGCGTGGTCTCCGGACGGCAAGACCCTCGCCTTCGATCACTATAGCCGGCAGTCGGTTTTGACCACCATCGCGGCGGAAGGCGGTCCGGCCCAGCCGGTGGCTGGCGCACATTGGAACGCCATCTTGGATCTCACCTGGCTCCCTGGAGGCCCTCACCTGCTCGTTGCGGGCAGGCCGCAAGGGGCGTCGGGGTCCACCGCGACATCACAGCTTTACGAAGTCCCGGTAGAGGGAGGCGAAGCCCGCCAGATCACTCACGACCTGTCGAGGTACATAGGAGTTCGGGCGAGCGCGGACGGAAAGACACTGCTGGCCCTGCAGGGCCAGGTTCTTACTACCATCCAGGTCACCACACCTGGCAAGGAGTCCGAGGCCCGCTCGTTGAGCGCCGAGAACCAGAGCCACGACGGCCAGGGGGGTCTGGCCTGGACGCCGGACGGGAAAATCGTCTATTCCTCGGTTCATAACGGACGCTATGATCTTTGGAAGATGGGCGCGGACGGCTCGAACTCCCAGCGGCTCACCAACAACGACGCATCCGCAGCTTCCGCCTTGCCCGCCGTCCCCCTCCGTGGCGGCTTCATTGCCTTCTACCAGGAAGACCGAAATGGCCAGGGCAACATCTGGCGTATGGATATGGACGGTAGTAATCTGAAACAGCTCACCCGTGGAGCGTTTCCCGCCATATCGCCGGATGGGCGGTGGGTAGTTTTCAGCCGGACCGAGAGCGGCAAGGTTGTTCTGATGAAGGTTCCGAGTGGAGGCGGCCCAGCGTCCCAGTTGACGGACTACGCATCAAACACGCCATCCGTCTCCCCGGACGGCAAGTGGATTGCCTGCCTGTACGCTCCCAGCCAGGATCAGCGATTCAGCTTGGCGATGGTTCCTTTCGCGGGCGGCCAACCCGCCAAGGTTTTCCCGCTGCCGGGTGCTGGTCACGGGTACTTTTCTTGGACCCCCGATGGCCACGCCATCTCTTACCTCTACGACGTGAATGGCGTGGAGAACGTCTGGGAACAACCGGTGGCGGGCGGCCCGCCGAAGCCGGTGACGCATTTCACTTCAGACAAGGTTTTCTGGTTCGACTGGTCCCGCGATGGCCGCCTGGCCCTCTCGCGCGGCACTGAGCAGACCGACGCGGTGTTGATCAAGAATTTCCGATGATTGGCAAGACCATTTCTCACTATCGCATCCTCGAGAAGTTGGGTGGCGGCGGAAGGGGGATGGTCTATCGGGCCAAGCAGATTCTGCGCTCGCAGAAAGCGAAAACAGCCCCGGACAGCCCAAGTCCGGATTCTGCCCGAAAAACGCCCTTCAATGACACTGAGCCAGTATCCAGAGTTGTGAGAGGGGTGTGGATTCAGGACTTTAAAGGACTAGCAATAAGGTCGCGCCTATGCTAAGTTAGGCGCAAATGCGAAAGGCCCGCTGCCAGGCGGGCCTTCAAGAACTCTTGGGTGCACTTCAAAGGTAACACAGGAGTGTGCCCGATGCAAAGAAAAAGCGAAGGCCAATCCCCCTGGCAACCTGGATTTCCTCGGCCAATAACCGACAATCCCACTCGCATCCTGGGCGCTGGGCTGACTGCGATGATCCAGACGGACTCTTCAGCGAGCAGCCGTCGAAGTGGGACGGCAAGCCGAGTCAAGGCACGCAATCGCTGAGGCTGTTTTGAACGGCGGTCGTCTAAGAGTTAGGACGCTGGCCCCTGTGGTCAGAAAAGCAGTTCCATCCCCTGCCCGCCGGACCAAATCCGGCCAGAGCCTTGCGTAGCGTCGGGATGGCGGGTGAGCGTTGAAGAATTGCCCCGCATAGTTGGAACAGCGCCAGAACGAGGATTAAAGACCTACGACGTAATCGGCGGCGGTTAGGTTGGCGAAGCGGACGCTGTCCACACGCTGGCCCACCACATTGGCGAAGTACTGGAGAATCGCCGTCAGCTTCAGGATGGCCGGTTGTTCATGCACTTGGAGCCAATGCCGGGCAATAAGGGAGGCGAAGACCAGGCGGAAGTAGAACATCAATAACCGCTCTTTACCCGAATAGCGCTGTTTCACGTTGACGGCATTCTTGAGCAGGTAAGTAAGTGCCAAGTAATCGCACTTGAGCGTCATGCGCAGCCGGGGGTAGTCGACGGGCGCGTTGAATTCTCCCAACGTCCGGCGCACCGCAGGGAACTCCAGGCCGCTGGCATTGACAATGGCTAGGAAGTACTCTCGCTCGAATTGTTGGCGCAGGATGCGTTGGCAAGTGGCCTGCATATAGAAAAAGAAGAACGCGGTGGAGAGGATCAGGATCAGGGCGGCCAGGACCATCGTTCACCTCACTCAAGTTTTTACTTCTGCCGGAACCATTTCGGCCCCGGATGATGCCGTCTCAACCTTCAGCATGTTCTCCAGCTTAAAGGGAAGTTCCAAGATGAGATATAGTACGCGAGTACCAGCCTGCCGCTATCGAGGCGGGGCTCGAAGCGATCCTCGTGGAAGCGCGTATCCTCTGAGGGGCACCTGGCTCTGGCTTGGGAAGTCGCAGTTCCGCAACGTGCAGCGCGGCGAACTGCAAGGTGAGGAGGAGATGGGCTTGGAAGCGGAGTACCTACCCTTGGGGTTCGCCCGAGCAGGTTTGGAGATGCTACAGGTTGGTGCAAAGAGTTAGAAGCTCTTCCAATCCTTAACCTTTCTGTAACCTTGAGCCGCCTTTTCCACAAGGTTTTCAACCAACCTGTTGAAAAATAACTTCGCTGACAGAGGTGATGGATGTCAGACGCGAGCGAATGGAGTGTCAAACCGCTCGGCAATATCCAGGGTAATGTTTCAATCTAAAGCGAGCGGTTGAATTCTCGAGTTGTCAAAGACCTTTAGCATTGGAGAATAGAAGCAATGACCGGGATGTGAAAGTCCGCTCGCAACCCATAAGGCTGCCTGTCTTGCTGGTGTTAGTCCGGTCGCGGGAATTGGCTGTTTGCCCGCGCAGTTTTATTCGACGCCTCGATGAGGTGACTCTCCAGGACGGCGGCGCGTAAATCCTTTGCTTTCGACGGATGGGTTGCGCTGCTCAGCGTGACATCCGTGCACTCGTCTGCCATGCTCTCATTCTGAGGGACTTAGGCCATAGGCTCCAGCATCCTGGCACTCACGCCTGTGCACCGCTGCCTGAGATTTTGGCGAAACCGGCCGAAGTAGGAGTCGAGTTGGCCTTGGACTGATTTGCTACTGCAAACAACGCGCCTGTAAACGGCAAGGCGAAGGTCGGACAAGGACGCGCGTTTTGATTTACTGGCAGACTTGCGATTCTCGGGACTTGGTCAGTTGCCAGAGGCTGAAGATCACCCACCGGGCCTTTTCCCTGCCTCAGAGCGGCAGGAAAAAAAGCAGCCTTAGCAGGATGCTGAGAAGCCCGCCTTCGAGTGCCGTTCCCGATCAAAAGCCTCCCCATCAAAGGCATCCCGATCAAAGACATCGGGACAGGTCGGGACAGGTCGGGCCAGGTTGTGAAGGCCGACTACCCGATGCAGGGCGGGATAGGTTCCGATCACGGACATGGGGACAAGCCAGTTCGGCGCCAGACATTCCAGGATTTTCCCCCGGCGAGCCGGGGCCACGACGAAGAGCCGAAGAGGGGTACGCAACATCCTGCTAATATCACTCTGTCACGTTCAGGTTGGAGTACTGACAAATGGAGCTTTCCGTCGAATCAGTTTTCACGAACTTCTGGCAAGCACCAAACCGCGCTCCAAAGCCCATTCTCATTGGTCTTTGCATCATTCCGCGTTCATGGAATGCAACCGTGTAATACTAATGGGCAGGATTCGCGCGAGCCCCAGCCTGAGGCGGTTGTACGGGGGGAAGTAGCATTTTCTGATGGATGGCGTAAAGCACCAACTCCAGACGGTCCGAAACCCCAACTTTATCGTAGATTGACCTTAGGTGATTCTTCACCGTTTGTTCGGTAATGGACAGATGCTGGGCGACTTCCCGATTTCGCCATCCCTGCATCAGGTAGCTGATTATTGTCTTCTCTCTCTGCGTCAACGTATCTACGGGTCTTAGTGGTCGGGAAGCACTCGTTTCCGCAATCTTCGCTATGCGGGCAACCTGCTGATGTGGCAACCAGACTTCGTTCTCCCAAACTACCTTGCGAGCACACTTAACGAACAGCGACGGTTCCACTGACTTAAGAATGATGCCCGAAGCCCCCAACTGGATGAATCGCATGGCCTCGTCTTCTTCAGCTATTGAGGAGGACGTGACCACGATTTTACACTTAGGCGCCTCTCGACGAATGTCCTCGAGCAGATTGCCGCCCGCTTCCGTTATGATTTCCGCCTGAATAAAATACAGATGAGGCCGCAGGGATTTCGTCAGTTCGATCAACTGCGCGGCGGACTGGGCTTGCGCGACGACGCGCAGGTCATCCTCCACCGCGAAGAGCTTTTGCAGTCCAAACCTGAAGATGCCTTCACGGTCGGCTATGAGAACCCGGATCTTTTTCTTCCCGCCATTGCGGAGGCTCATCCAGAACCACGTCCCAATGCCACCTGTTTGCAAGGGCGATCTGCCTCCACGACGCGCCGCCCCTGGAGCTCTTGATTGGTCTTTGGGAATGCACTACCACCGCGCCGTGCATGATGGCTGAATCGCCAGGAATCTTGCATCCTCTGTTTGGAGAGCGTCAAATAGCTTGCGTGCGCGTGGGCCGGATTTCGTACTCGTCAATCGTGGCGCCCATCCCCCTCGACTCGCCGGGGCAGCTCCAACGGATGACCCGGCCATTACTGTCCCGGAAGCTCCAACCCGAAGTTGACCAGTTCGTAAGAATCTCCCCGCTTCTTTAGCTCGACGGCTTTGACGGCGCTTGATCCGACATCCAGCCCTACCAAGCCCTTCGCTTTCCCCATTCCAAACATGGGCCTTGCTCCCTATCGAGCGGTCAGCGTTGCTTCCGCGTGGAACCATGATCAGATTGCGTGCTTTGCGTCTCCATCCAACGGTCCAGGAGCGTTTTCTTGAACTTCCACCGGTTACCTAACTTGAAAGCAGGAATCTTCTCCTCATAGGCATACTTGTAAAGCGTTTCGCGGGATACTCCCAAGTACTCCGACGCTTCCCGGATGTCCATGACCTCTCTGGTTTCTGCCATGCGTTCAACCCCGCGAGTGAATTCTTCCCCCCCAATGCCTTCTAAAGACCAGCACTTGAACCAAAAGAGCGATTACATATTCTCTATTGTTACGCATATACCCTTGGGGTTGGGGGTTGTCAACTGATTTTCGCAAGTTGTGGGGGTTTCTTAGAAAATTCATAGGCTTTTTCAGAGGTTTTACCCCGGTTTATACATTATCTTGCGTTTTTGTGGGGACAACACCACAACATCAACCACCCTCGGAGTTTTCGGTCTTTGTCGTACTTTCGCACTGGTTTTGGCGGCGTGGAGATGAAGTTTTGTGGAAATGAACCCGTGCGGACTTGTTTTTGCCCGTCAGAACGCCTGGGGGAGTGCCGAACTGGGGTGGCATAGCCTAACCCAGTAATGGCAAGAAGCAAAAGGATGAGGCCCTTGCAAGGCTTTGCTTCGCCAGGGGCGACGCGAGAGCCACGCGCTATTGAGTCGCGGGACGCGGCCTGCTTTCACGCTGGGCACTGCGCAGAAAAATTGATGAAGGCCCTGTTGATTCATTTCAATCTCATGTCGCCCGACGATCTAGCCACCTTGGACGGGCCCCTCTGGCCGAGCAACGCACTCGGAAACAACTCACTTGGCGTATGACGCCCTTCTAGGACACAGAGCCAGTGTCCAGAGTTGCGAGACTGGTGTGGATTCGAGGCTTTGGTAGTGTCCTAAATGTGTGTTGCTAGGAAGATGGTATTGAAACGGATGTTAAATTAGACGCAAGCAATTGGCGGGCAGCATCTTTGAGATAGGGTGTAGGGTCATTTGTTACGGGCATTTCGAAAACGCAATTAATGAACTGCACGCGGCTCATTTTTACGGGATTCTGCGTGAATCTGATGCGGCAATTCTCGAAACGAGAAGCTCGAATGTCTCCGCCATCAAGGAGTATATTGCTGTGGGCAGCCTCTATGCAATGCACAGTGTTGCCGCATAGAACGTTACTCGTTTTCGAGTAGCGCGAACCGGGAGGTGGTACATCGGTTGGCAGTGTCAAGGCAGAACTAGCGAACTGAATGAATTGAAGAACTGTGGGCCAGTAATCGGGGGCGGATTCATTGGTTTGCCGCAATCTATTGGCTATTATTGTTAAAGTTTCTCGATCCGCCACGGGTTTAGGGTTTGATTGCTCGATTACTTGCCGCAATTGTGGAAGCGAACGTTCGAATGTTTTTTGGTCAAAATAGCTAATTTGTTTCAGGGCGAAGGGTTGCACGTTTGTTTCGACCCTCGCCATCCTCTCTCCCAAATCGACCATCGTGACCCCAACCCATCCCCAATAGCCTATAATCGCAACGCAAGCCACGATGACAGCAGCGGTAGAGTATGGATGGGTAGTTTTTGGGGTAGGTGGAGGAGTACCAAGTTGCACCGAACAGCCTTTGATTACCAATATCTTTCCGCCAGCATCTTACGCCAGTAGTGTTTCAATTGTCCAGACGTGACCAGTTACGCCAGCCTCCATCGCCGGAGTAACTCTAAGAGTTTGGTGCACGCGGCAGAAATTGTAGAACGCCATGTAATAGGCGATGTTTGCCTTTCTTGCTCAACGCACAATCCATTCTCACCCGAACTGTCTCTTGCTGGCCCGCAGTTTTGAGAATTGCAACTCGGTCCGTTTCCACTAAGCCGCCCGCCCCACGCTGAACAACGGAAAGTCGAAAGAGCCTAAGACGAAGTGACAGCCAAACTCAGAGACTCCGGGAAGACTAGTGCGCCCTCGCTCGCATGACACGGAATGAAAATGGCTCACCACTGTATCCTCCAGCGATGAGCCAACTTTCAACAGGAGATATCCTAACTGATTTCCATTATACCCTGAATAACGCCCATGTGGGAGATTTCTGAAGCCGCCGCAATTGCTCATGGACGCCCTTCTTGAATTCCACACCGGTCTATCCCCGTTTGACAGGAAGCTCCTCACGTATTACACGCTCGCCACCTAGTGAAAAGTAATCAATCGGGGATACCGCAAGCGCCTTGATTCGCTGGACACAAAGCAGGTTGCCGAGTACCTCGGCCCCAATGCCATCATTCTGTGTTGGGAGCCGTTCAATGTGCGTTGCCATCGGCGCTGGGTAGCAGAATGGCTGGAAGAGAAGCTCGGGATTGTCGTGCCTGAGCTGGAGCATGAGCGGGCAGAATCACTTCCCTTCAGTCAGCAGCCGTCGAAGTGGAACGGCAAGCCCAGCGCGGCGCAAGTGCCGATGTTGTTTTGAACGGCGGTCGTCTAAATGCAGGACGCTCGACCCTGTGTCGGGAAACGCAGGCTCACACTCTGCCCGCCGGACCAATCGAAACGATCAAGCCAAGCCGAAGCTCCAAACTCGAACCCTTCCAAGAACACTTGGTAGTGCTCAGCTTCCGTGAAAGCCGACTTTTCATTACCAATCCATTCTGTGTGCCCAGCGCCCGTGAGTTTCACTGCGACCTTTAGGGAAGTTCTGGTCTGCAGCCGGGACCACTTCATGGTCGACCCAGCACGGAGAGGTGTTGCCGCAGACAGCACTCCTGGGAACTGTTCCGCTACTTGAACTGTCCCGGATAGTCCGGTAGTGACTCATTTTGAATTTTCGGAGCCATAGAACTGGAAGGCCACGAACTGCACAGGTAGATAGCCCTCTTCTTCGTACCAAACGCCATCCCGCTGAACGAAGAACCGACCTCCCTCGCTGCGCACTTTGAGATATTCGGCTACTACTTGATCTAGCATTGCGCAAACTCCGCCCAACTCTTCTCTTTCTTCGATTGGCACAGGACCAAACCGCGTCGAAGGCCATATCTCTTCCCTGTAATTTGTACTGAAGGCGAGCCGTTTCCAGCCACGCTTGATCTGGAGTTGCCTTAGCTTGTCAAAGTCGTCGCTAGTCAGTCTGAGCGTTTTCATATTGATCAACCTCCAAAGGGGTGGAGGAGTCATTCTAATCCTTACCCCAAAAGTGCCGCAATCTCTTCGATCTCCCAAACGTGGTCCGCGATTCCCGCTTCCATCGCGGGAGTCACGCGCGAGGTTTGATGCACTCGGCAGAAACTGTAGAACACGAACCTCTGCGGGTATGGGGATCTCCATGAGATGACCAACACTGACTGGTCCCTTCTTTTCCTGTTTAATGAAATCTGCGCTAGATACGTTTTGCGCTCCGCCAGTTTGATCTGCCTTGGCAGTGTTCGTGTGGCCGTGGCGCGCCGCGCCGGGGTTTTTGCCCGCGCCGATTCTGCTTGCCTTATGGAATCGGTGTGCCCGAAGCTTGGACCGGCTTATTCTCGCTCCAGGCGCGTTTTGCTCGGCACCTTCAACGGGCAGGGGGGAATCCATAAAGTGCCTTCGCCCTGCTGTCTTTCGGGGTCAGACGCAAAGAGGCAAGGCGAACACGGCGGGGGCGTCAGGGCTGCCGGTGCTTTCGGCGCGTTGGTGCGCGGTTATGCACAACGAGGGGGATCGGGGCAGGGAAAAGCCGAACATAAAGGACGGTATGTTTGGCTATTTCTCCGAAACGTGGTAGGGTCGGTTCATGCGGGAGTCCGCCACTTATCAGGAAATCCAGAAGTGGGTGCAGCTGGAGTTCGGGTTCAAGCCGAAAACCTGCTGGATCGCCCACTGCAAAGAGATTTACGGATTGCCGCTCGGCGCTGCTCCCAACCGACAGGGCGAGGAGCGCGTCGAGCCGTGTCCACCTGAGAAGCGGCCAGCCATCAAAAAGGCATTCCAGCATTTCGGGATGCTCTCATGAACATGGAAATCATCCCGCATCCCGCCGGGCCTGCGCTTCCTGCGTTGATCGCCGGGCAGGGTACGTGCGCCGGCCCGAAGGAGACCTACAGCCCCTGTGATCGGAAATGCAGGTTCATAGCCTGCCCGCCGGACCAAATCGAAACGATCAAGCCAAGCCGAAGCTCCAAACTCGAACTCTTCCAAAAACATTTGGTAGTGCTCAGCTTCCGTGAAGCCGACTTATCATTCCCAATCCATTCTGTGTCCCTTCGGCACCCATGATGCGCATAGGAGCCCTTCGGGAAACCTTGGTTTGCAGCCGGGACCGCTTCGCGGTCGACCCAGCACGGAGAGGTGTTGCTGCAGACAGCACTCCTGGGAACTGTTCCGCCACTTGAACTGTCCCGGATAGTCCTATCGCGTTGACTTAGCTGTGAGCGCAGCCTAAGATGGTTACCAAAGGCGGGACCCTCGCCATGGTAGGCAAGAGCGTTTCCCACTATCGCATCCTGGAGAAGCTGGGCGGCGGCGGCATGGGTGTCGTCTACAAGGCCAAGGACACCAAGCTCGGCCGCTTCGTGGCGCTCAAGTTCCTGCCCGAGGAATTGGGGAAGGATCATGAGGCTTTGGAGAGGCTCAAGCGCGAAGCGCGCGCTGCTTCTGCCCTCAATCATCCCAGCATCTGCACGATCTACGACATTGATGAGCACGAGGGCCAGCCTTTCATCGCCATGGAGTTGCTGGAGGGGCAGACCCTGAAGCAGCGCCTTGCCGGGAAACTGCTCAAGACGGACGAACTGCTGGACCTGGCCATCCAGATTGCCGATGCGCTGGACACTGCCCACGCCAAGGGCATCATCCATCG
>DLMI01000016.1 GCA_002478145.1 Acidobacteria bacterium UBA7540 | reverse complement strand
CCGCTCAGCACCCCTTGCTGCCTGGCAATCAACGCCTGCACTCCCTGCCGCGCATACGCCATCATCTTGGCAAACTGCGCTTCATCGAATGCCTGCCTCTCCGCCGTCGCCTGCACTTCCACCATCTTGTACCCGGCCGTCATCACAAAATTCATATCCACATCGGCGCGCGAGTCTTCCTCATAACAGAGGTCAAGCAAAACTTCTCCTTCCACAATCCCGACACTAACCGCCGCCACAAAATCCTTCAACGGAACCGACGTCAGCGTCCCCGCCTCCACCAATTTCTCCAGCGCCAGCCCCAGCGCCACAAACGCGCCCGTAATCGAAGCCGTTCGCGTCCCGCCATCTGCCTGGATTACATCGCAATCAATCCAGACCGTGCGCTCGCCCAGACGCGCCAAATCAGTCACCGCGCGCAGCGACCGCCCAATCAGCCGCTGAATCTCATGCGTCCTACCACTCTGCCGCCCCTTCGACACTTCTCGCGGCGTGCGCGTCAAAGTCGCCCGCGGAATCATCGCGTACTCGCTCGAAATCCATCCCTTACCGGTGTTCCGCATAAACTGCGGCACCGTCTCTTCAATCGACGCCGTACAAATCACCCGCGTATTCCCCACCTCAATGAGAACCGACCCCTCCGCCGTGGTAATAAATTCAGGAGTGATGATCACCGGCCGCAGTTGATCCACAACACGATTATCCGATCGATAGAACATAAGCGAGGATTGTAAACGATGCAGCGAGCAAACTCTTAACTGGAGCGAGTTCTGATTTTGGCTGGCGCAGCGCTTCAGCGCTGCGCCAAGCGCCAGCCATGATTGAATACTTTAGCCGCCCCAGAGGTACTTCACAGAGGCACACTTTTCCATCCCATGATTTAATAACAGTCGCACTCCAGAGAGCCCCAACCCATGCCCACTCTAATCCCGCAACCCACCCGCATCCAATCCGCCGGCAACAAACCCAAGCTCATCGACGAATACATCGGACGTGTCAACTCCCAAACCACCTCCGGCAGCGTCGCTCACATGCGCAGCCCCGCCGGATGGCTCGAACCCGGCCAGACTCCTGCCTTCGACGAATTCACCATAGTCCTCAAAGGCACCCTCCACGTCGAGCACAAAACCGGATCCCTCGACGTCGCTGCCGGACAAGCCGTCATCGCTCACGCCGGTGAATGGATCCGTTACTCCACTCCTCACGAAGGCGGCGCCGAATACATCGCCGTCTGCCTCCCCGCCTTCTCCATGGACACCGTCCACCGCGACCAATCCTAGCGTGAGCCAAATCAAGGCCATCGCCAGCGCCTCAGATAGAAGTCTTTTTCGACGCACATAAAAAGCACGATTCGGGGTATAATTCCCGCCGCTTTTGAAGTTAAAGGAGAAGTCGGTAATACAAGCTTGCGCTGGAAGCGTGAACAGACGGCCAGTTCGAGCGCAAGTGCTCCAGCAATTCACGTTACCCATTGCCTTTCGCTCGGCATTGAAAAACCCCTAGCCTCAGGAGAAAACAATGAAAAATTTCAGCGCCTTTGCTGTCTGTCTCGTTCTATGGCTCGCTACCACTTATCCCGCCAGTTCACAACAATGGCTTCCGCTGGTAAACCAACCCAACCCCAACCTCGGACTTGGCAATCCCCTTTTGCTCACCGACGGCACGGTCATCGCTCACGAAGCTTGTGGGCCCACCTGGTGGCGGCTCACTCCCGATTTCTACGGTAGCTATATCAACGGTACTTGGAAGCAGATCGCCTCCCTGCCCTCCGGATACGCCCCCCTCTATTTCGGCTCAGCCGTTCTGCCAGACGGTCGCGTCATGATGATGGGCGGCGAATATAATTCATCAACCCCCGGAAATTGCCAGGCTGTCTGGACAAATCTGGGCGCCATTTATGACCCCACAACCAACAAATGGACATCCGTAACCCCGCCCGCCGGCTGGACCACCATCGGAGATGCCCAAAGCGTCATCCTTGATGACGGCACCTATATGCAGGCCAACTGCTGTACCAAGCAGTCGGCCCTTCTGAATGCCCAAACCCTAACCTGGACCCTCACGGGCAAGGGCAAGTATGACGTCAACGACGAGGAAGGTTGGAATCTGCTGCCCGACGGTACGGTTTTGGCCGTCGATGCCTACGTCTTTCATTACGAACCGGACGGCAAGAATTACGAGATTTATAATCCTTCAAAAGGCACCTGGAAAAGCGGCCCCGCCAGCGGCACGGTTGTGCAACTCTGGGATTCCTATCCCAATGCCAAACAAGCCTCCTATGAGCTAGGCCCTGGCGTCTTGCGCCCCGACGGCACCGTCTTTTACGCCGGAGCCAACGGCGCTCCCGGAATGCCTGGCCACACCGCCATCTACGACACTCAAACCAAAACTTGGACAGCCGGTCCCGATTTCCCTGACGCTCTCGACATCGCCGACGGGCCAGCCTCATTACTTCCGGATGGTAATGTACTGGTTCAGGCTAGCCCCGGTATCTTCAACCTGGGTTCCAAGTTCTTAGTGTGGAACGGAACTACCTTCATCAACGTTACCGGCGGCAACACCGATGCCCCGAACGTCTCTTCCTACTATGGCAACATGCTGCTTCTGCCCACCGGGGAGGTTCTTTGGACAGACTTCGGCGACGTTTGGGTCTATCAGCACGGAGGAACTCCCAACCCCAATTGGGCACCGCAAATCACTTCCCTGCCAACTGACCTCAAACGCGGAAGCTCGTACGTAGTATCCGGATTCAACTTCAATGGGTTTTCCCAGGGCGCCGCTTATGGCGACGATGTCCAGGCGGCAACCAACTATCCGCTGGTCCTCATCACCAACCGGATCACCGGTGCCGTTTCCTACGCCCGAACCCACGACCACAGCACCATGGCCATCGCATATACCACTCAGGCCTCTACCCACTTCGACATGCCGAAGAGCATGGAAACCGGCCTGAGCGACTTCCAGGTTGTCTGCAACGGCATCGCATCTCCTGCCGTTACCGTAAATGTGGAATAGAAACCCGCTACTTCACCGGATACCCCACCCTTCGTTTCGAAGGGTGGGCCATCCACCTTCATCGTTGAAGATCCCTCCACTCAGACCCAGCATCCCTGCAGCCATCCATTCGATAGAATTACCCCATGATGGCCAATCGCTCCGTAGCAGTCTTCGATCTCGGCGGCGTTCTGATTGACTGGAACCCGCGTCACTTATATCGCAAGCTCTTCCGCGGAGACGACGCCGCAATGGAACATTTCCTGGCCACCGTCTGCACACCTTCCTGGAACCTCCAGCAAGATGCCGGACGCCCTTTCGCCGAGGCTTGCGCCTCCCTCAAGTTGGAACACCCCACCCACGCCGACTTGATCGACGCCTGGATCCAGCGTTATGACGAGATGCTGGCAGGCCCGATCTCTGGTGCCGTCGAGATCCTAGCGGAATTGCGCGCTCGCGAAGTTCCTCTGTTTGCGCTCAGTAACTGGTCCGCAGAAACCTTCCCCTTCGCTCTCAAGCGATTCGACTTCCTGCAATGGTTTCAAGGAGTCGTCCTCTCCGGCGAAGCGCGGTTGCTCAAGCCCGACCCGCGCATCTTTCAACTTTTCTTAGAGACTCATGCCGTCGATCCCGCCCACACC
>DLMI01000059.1:108763-118998 GCA_002478145.1 Acidobacteria bacterium UBA7540 | reverse complement strand
TAGTACTACTACGTTAAGTTAGGGTGGACGGTTTCGTTTGCGAATTACGCTGCCACAATACGCGCACTCTCCGGTCCAGGTAAACAACAGGCGTTGGATCTCACGACGCGTCTGTGGCAGGGTCCACCCAGAAGTTTTTTTTGTTCCGCAACATCTCCAAGGTCAGGAAAGCATGCGCCAACATGACCAAGGTGACGTGATGATGCCAGCCCGTCCAATTGCGGCCTTCGTAGTGATCCAGTCCCAGTTCCTCCTTGAGCTGCTGATAATCCTGTTCGATTTTCCAGCGGCTTTTGACGATGCGGACCAGCCGTCGCAGGGTGCAGTTCTCCGGCAGGTGGCAGAGAAAATATTTCGTGGGCTCTGGCTCGCCGGGCGGCCATTCCACCAGCAGCCAGACCTCCGGGTGGGGCGGGTCGCCTTCGTCGAATCCGTGCGCGGGCTGGACGCGGGCAGCGTAGAAGCGGGACTCCAGCCAGCCTTTCGTACCTTCTCGCCAGCGCACTTGCTTCCACCCCCGGGCCTTCTCCGCCACTTCCCGCACCGCGCACGGCCGCTGCTCGCCGTAATGGTAAACCGTCGGCCGATGTCTTCGCCCCCGCGCTCTCCGCACGCGAGGCGGTTTCGTCCACACCCGCACGGTCGAAGGAATACCCAGCGCATAAGGAAGTTGGCGGGTCTCCAGCCCCTGGCGAAATTCCGTGACTTCCCCGTAGCCAGCGTCCGCCAATACCACCCCACACCGCAAACCCCAGGCTCGCGCCTCGTCGATCAATTCCAGCGCCAGTTGCCACTTCGTCTGGAACTTCACTTCGGCGGGGATGCCGGCTTCGGCGCGCCGCTCGGGGTCCTGCGTCCAGCTTTCGGGCAAGTACAGCCGCCAATCCAGGATGGCACTTTCTTCTGCTCCCGCCTGATGCAGGCTCACCGCCACCTGGCAATTGGCCGTCTTGCCCAGCGTGCCGGAATATTGCCGCGCCACTCCCACCGAGTGGCGACCTTGCTTGCGAAACCCCGTGTCGTCGATGACCCACACCGGATCGGGCGTCAACTCTGCCGTCATCCGTTGCGCCAAGCGTTGCCAAACCGGCGCCCAAGGCCAGGGACTCTGTCCGATCAACTGCTGCATGGCCTGTACGTTTCCCTCGGGCAGACGCGCCGCCATCGGCTCGATCGATTTGCGTTCGCCGTCCAACAACAAGCCGCGGATGTACACCGAGCTCCAATGGCGTCGCTCGCGCCGCCCCAGCGGCTCCAGCAGGTCGGCCAAGAATTGTTCCAAGCGCTTTCGACATTTCTCGATTTCGCTCTCGGTCATGGACCGAAGCTTAGCACCTCTCGCAGGGGAGGTCAATAACCTAACGTAGTAGTACTAGGGGCTGGGGGTTTGGGGCTGGGGGAGTTCTGAATTATGAATTGCCGGCTGCCTGCTCTTCTTCCCCAGTCCCCAGTAGACAGAAGATAGGCGGTACGCAATAAGCAGCGGGCAGCCGGCAATGAGGGAAGTTAGGAAGGCAATTCATTCAACATTCAGAATTGTTCGCAGTGACTTTAGGCCGGCAAGGTGCATCCAATCTATTGCCGTGCTATACTTTGGACAGTAAGGGCCTCGTGGGCCCAGCGCTGAAGGAGCTTTCCCGGTGATGACCAACCGCATACGGGTTACGTTGATCTCAGTTTCCAGTCTTCTGATATTTTATGTCGTCCTCGGAGGATTGCTCGGCAAGAGCGACTCCACCTCGGAGAAGACCTACCGCGACTTGGGAGTTTATAGCGAAGTATTGAACCGCATCCGCATGGATTATGTGACCGAACCCAACCTCAAGAAGGTAACGGACGGAGCAATCCGGGGCCTTCTCGAGGCCCTGGACCCTTACAGCACATACTTCACTCCTGAAGAGTATCAAGAGTACCTGAAACATCCTGACCCGGGCCCAGCGGACGTAGGCATGTTCCTATCCAAGAGGATGGGTTATGCTACCGTGATTTCCGTGCTTCCAGGGAGTCCGGCTGAGAAAGCCGGCGTGAGGGCTGGTGACTTAATCGATCGCGTCGAGGGCTCGGCCACACGGGAGCTTTCCGTGTTGCAAATCCAGCGCCTGCTGGCTGGGGCGCCCGCGACCACGGTAAAGCTCTACGTGGTCCGGGAAGCACGAGGCGAGCCGGAGCCCATCACCTTGACACGTACGCTACTGAATTATCCTCCGGTGGTGGCAAAGATAGTGGACGACGGGGACGGGTATCTGCGCGTTTCAACCTTTGAGAGGGGGAAAGCGAAGCAGATTGCTGCCAAGCTCAAAGAGCTTGAGGCGAACGGAGCTCATAAGATCATTCTGGATCTGAGAAACTGCGCCGGCGGCGATGTGCAGGAAGCCGTTGATACAACCAGCCTTTTCCTGGACAAGGGACTGATTACTTACCTTTCCGGCCAACGTTATCCCAGGCAGGACATCACGGCCCATCCCACTGAAGGCGTATCCAATCTTCCCTTGGCGGTGCTCATCAACCAATCCACCGCCGGGCCTGCGGAGCTCATCGCCTCCGCCGTTCTGGGCAACAAGCGCGGTGAGGTGGTCGGGGTGCGCAGTTTTGGCGAGGGAGTTCTTCAGAAAACGATCCCGGTTGGGGATGGCTCAGCGCTGCTGCTCTCCGTGGCGAAATATTACGGAGCTGATGGCAAGGCGATCAACGATAACGGCGTTACGCCCAGCGTGGTCCAAAGCGCGGGAAGTACCTCCGCTGATATCGACGGCGAAGAGGAGACACAGAACCCCGAACACTTCGGTGGCAAGGATGATTTGCAGCTTCTCAAGGCAATTGAAATCCTGATGCATTCGTCGTCATCTGCTAAGGCTGCTTGATCAGTCCTGCGCCGGCATTGCCACGGATACTTGAACACTCAACCTTGCGCTCGATCCTGCGAGTATTTCTACCCTTGATTTCCACTCCTCACGGTATTCAAGCCTCAACGCTACGGCTTGCTTTCCTTCTGGCTCTAGCCATTTGTGCCGGAAGCTGTAAACGGCCTGTCTTCGCGCCCTTGCGCCAAGAGGATCAGCGGGAACTGGCGCGAAAGATCGAGAATGCCGTCGAAGCTGCCGGACGATCTCAAGTCTGGATCAAGTCACCCGTTGGTCTCACCTCCGGAAAGCCTGAAACTCCCGTTGAAGCGCGGGTCGGCGCTGAGGTTTATTCGACGGTCATGGCCGCCCTGCAACACGAGGCTGAGAAGAACCACCTGGAATGTGCCATAAATGAATCCCGGACCAAAGGGGGATGGCGAGTCGCTGATATCCGCTTGTTACGTTCTGGAAAGCAGGTGTCTCGATGGAAGCTCCATGAGGTCCGTCGCATCCTTCACGCCGCCATCATTATTGACGATCTCGGGGGAAACCTCGAGGCTGCGCGCCAACTGCTTGCTTTGCCGTATTCCCTGACATTCTCCGTTCTACCTCATCTTCCCGACTCTGTGGAAACCGCTGAAGAAGCTTGCCGCGCCGGACACGAGGTAATGCTTCACCTTCCGATGGAGCCGGAAGCGGGTTCCCAGGCCTCGCCCGGGAAGGGAGAAATCCGTGTCGGCATGACCAGCTTCGAGGTCGAACAAATCCTGCAATCAGACCTCGCTTCAGTTCCCCATGCGGTCGGCGTAAACAACCACATGGGGTCACGTGCCACCGCCGATCCCCGCTTGATGACTGCGGTAATGAGATCGCTTGCCGGGCGCCACCTCTATTTCGTGGATAGCCGTACCACAGCAGCCAGCGTGGCTCTCGAGGCGGCTCGCCAGCAGGGCCTTCCCGCCTTTTATCGTTCGGTATTTTTGGACGACACCGAGAGCGTGCGCTATACGCTTGGGCAGCTTCGCCAGTTCCGGCGCGTATTGGAAGAGCAGGGCACAGCCCTGGCCATCGGCCACCCCTACCCAACCACGATCGCCGCACTGGCCAAGTTTTTGCCCCAACTCGAAAGCGATGACGTGCAATTGGCGCCCGCCTCGCGACTCGTGCGGCTTCCGGAAGTCGCGCGTCTCAAGCCACCTCCCTATCGCACCGCCGTGCCCTGAGCCGGCTTTGTCCGATCCCTTCACTGTCATTCCGAGCGAATCGAGGAATCTCGCTCTGGAACCAAAGGGCGGGCGAGGTTCGGAAGTATCGAGCATGTCAGTGAGGGCTGGGAGGACTTGCAGCTAACATACTTTCTTTTCAACGACATTCCCGCTATCGACGAGTAACTATCTTTGTTTTCTATGACATTCCCGCTTCGTCGACAGGTTTTCCACAGCGGTCCTTTGTTTTCATAGACATTCCCGCGTTGCTCGTTCAATTTCTCGAAGTCGAGAAGTCGAAAGTCGAGGGTCGAGAAGTAACAACCACGTCCCAGGCTGCCGCTTGATTCGCTGTGCAGCCTGCCCCGTTGCGGGCTTTTCGTCCCCCTTGATACATTCTCGGGAGCGGGTTCGGGCGGGCAGTAACCCGCCGGCAGGCGGGCCGCATAGTACTGCCAGGCAACCGCACTTCTGGCCCCTGACACCTGAAACCTGACACCTGACACCTGACACCTGTTTTTCCTGCCTCCTGACTCCTGAATCCTAGTCCAGCCCCTAGCCCCTAGGCCCCAGCCCCCAACCCCTGGCGCCCGAAGCCTACTTTTCCGCTTTGATAAGCGCTTTTTGCACTCAAAATCGAGTTCGTTTTGAGTTCGTTTTTCGCTCCAGAAACAGCTAAGTGCTGTGTTTCCAATAAATGCTTAGGTTCGTTCCCTCTATTTAGTATCTTTTTTGACTATCGCTGCAATCTTCCCCAATCGCGACGGCGATTTAGGGCCCCTTCCAACCGGAATGGCGGTGCCTTCAGCATATGCCAACTACCGTAGGCTACCATATTTCCGGCCGCGTGTCAAGCGCTGAAACTGAAGATTCAGGGGGTGGGAATCCGAAGGCAGTAAGCGACAGGCAGTTAGGGCTAGGCAGTCGGCAGTAAGCAGAAGGCGTTATGGATTCTTACTGTGAACTGTAAACTGTGGACTGTGAACTATTTGAATTCCCTGCCGTTGACGGGCGGAAGGAAGGGGGCTCGGCGCTGGGTGTTAGGACCTCCGGAGAAGTGGCCCCAAAAATCAAAAATTGCTTGACAGGCACACGGTCAGCGTTGTACTATGACTACAACAGAGTGTGAGGAGGTGCGAAGTGGCTTCGACATTTGGGTCCTACTTCAAAGAACTGAGGACGAGGAAGGGATGGAGCTTACGTCGCTTCTGTGAGGCGAACGGCTATGACCCTGGAAACGTCAGCCGGCTTGAGCGAGGAGTGTTTCCTCCCCCCGAGTCGCCGCAGAAGATGCGAGAGTACGCTAAGGCACTGGCCCTCAAGGAGGGAAGCGAAGAATGGATCGAGTTCTTTGACAGAGCTGCCGCAGCGCGCGGGCAGCTCCCGGCTGACCTCCAAGCCGACGAGAAACTGGTCGGTCGCTTGCCGCTATTGTTCCGGACCCTGAGGGGGCGAAAGGTTACGCCGGAAAACGTCGATCAACTCGTGGAAATGATCCGAAGGGAGCAACCCGATTAGAATCCCCGTCCGCCGCCTCTCTTACAGCGAAATCCGTAGAATATCCGAGCAGTTCCTGCGCGAATTTCATGCGGAGGGCTCCATTCCAACACCGATCGAAGAGATCGCCGAAATCAAATGCGGCCTCGACATCATCCCCTTGCCCGGATTGCGCGACCTTCTTGAGATCGATGGTTTCATCTCCAGCGACTTGTCCTGCATTACTGTCGACCAGTTCATCCTTGAGAGACGACTAAACCGCTATCGCTTCACACTCGCACATGAACTCGGGCACCTCTACATGCACAGGGATATTTACACCGAGCTCAAGTTCGCCAGCCTGAACGAGTGGAAGCAATTCCAGAGGGAAGTGGACGAAACCGATTACAACTGGCTTGAGTACCAAGCATACGCCTTCGCCGGGCTGGTGTTGGTGCCCACGGCCCATCTGAGGGCTCAATTCCAATCGGCCGCCGATGCCGCCGAGCGCATAGGATTCAGTCGGCAAGGCGAGCCCGAAGCCTTCCTAGAGTATGTGACGGAAGCGCTGAAGGACGTCTTCCAAGTATCCGACGCAGTGATCGCGAAGAGGTTACGGTACGACAATTTTGATCGGTAGGAGACCACTCATGTCCATCTGCCACAGAACGTCACGACGCGTTGTTCGGAAAGCATCTCGGCTGATGCACGCAAGAAGCAAGGCAGTCCGTAGCGTGGCCGCCTCAGCATTGTCTCAGCGTCGCCACAGCCCCAAGCGCTCGACGAAACGATAAGAACGCCCGGAGCCTGGTCCAGCTCCTGCAAGCAGGAGTTGCCCTGTTCGCAGACATGTTGAGAGGCACACGCCTGCGCCACCCAGCCGAGACAAGCTGCCGAGGGGAGGAGGCGAGAGGATGAGACTGAGAGCGCTGAAGATTACTAACTTCGGGTGCATCGACGATGCTGGGTACGAGTTCGATGTCGATGATATCGTCGTACTTATAGGGCCCAACAACGTCGGCAAGTCAATGATCCTAGATGCTTACGAGGCCTTTGCGAGCGTCGGGGCACCACTAACCCTCAAAAACTTTCGAAATGAGGACCCCGCGAATTCCGTCGCCATTATCGCGGTCTTTGGTGATCTCGGCAGTGAAGACATCGAGACGGTCGGTGCAAAGTGGAAGCATAGTGACCCAAAGTACGGAGACTGCGTCCGAGTGAAATGGGAGTGGTCCGCACCGGATCAGAAAGGGGCAAAGTTTTCCTGGGATCCTGACAAGCGGGCCTGGGTGGCCGGCGGAATGGGCGGCTGGGATACCCTGATCGCCAGTCGAATACCGCTGCCTCTTCGCGTCCGCCCGACGGACGATGCGGCTACCACAGAAACCCAGATCGTGGAAATCCTGACGTCTGCCGCGAAGACCGCTATTAAGGCTGATGAGGGTCGCACCGCTGAGGTTGTCGGTGCTCTGAAGAAACTCACGGAAGAGCTTGCAAAGGAAGTCGGGGCGCAGCTATCTGAAGCGACTAATCGGATAGCAAGCCGCATAGGCTCTATATTCCCCGGCTACGCGGTGGATTTTACCCCCATGATTGGAAAGTTCGAGCCGGAGAAGGCAGTCGGAGCCGGTAGTTACATACGTGTAAGAGGCCCCGGGGAGGGTTGGCTTCCTCTGGCCCAGCAGGGGGCGGGGTTGCGCCGGACGTTCTTGTGGTCCGCCTTGGGAACGCTCGCAGACATCGGTCGCGTGAAGCACGGCAAGACCATGATCACACCGGATCGTCAGAGGGTTCTCCTGATCGAAGAACCGGAATCCTTTTTGCACCCGCCGATGGTGCGCGCCGCACGAGAGGCACTCTACGCGCTTGCGCAAGTGCCCGAGTGGCAAGTCCTCGCTACTACGCACTCGCCGGTCTTCGTCGATGTTTCGAAGCCCCACACGACGATCGTTCGGGTCGCTCGGGAGGGCGAGCAACGAACCCGGTTATTCTCGACCGATAAAGCCGCCTTCAGCGACGAGGAACGTGAGAACCTCAAGATGATTCGGTCCTGTCATCCGACCGTCTCAGAGTTCTTCTTTGCTGACCGTGTGATGCTGGTGGAAGGCGAAACGGAGCACGCCGTCATAAACGTGCTCCTCAGCCGAAGGTCGGACGCGGCCGCTGGACGGACGTGCGTGGTCAATTGCTTGGGCAAAGCGAACCTGCCTTTATTCCAAAAGATTCTCAATCAGTTCGGAACGCCCTACACTGTTGTGCATGACTCCGATGCACCGCGGGCCCTACGTGGAGGGAAGTGGCAGCGGAACCCCATGTGGACTATCAACGAAAGAATCCTAGAAGCCTTAGCAGCGAGAAACCCGCAACACCCAACCTCGAGCGCTATAGTGCATGTCCCCGACTTCGAGCAGTACTACTTCGGGCGAAGTCTGGCGTCGGACAAGCCCTTCCACGCCTTGAGGGTACTCTCGCGACCGGATTTCGATAGGGAGGCCTCGTTCGAACGCCTCCGGTCCATGGTCGACGGCATACTGCAAGGAACCCACCCTGGCAAATACACCTCGATGGCCGATTTGTGTGCACGGGTTACTGGGTGGGCCGAGAAGAGTATGCCCGAGAGGCCGGAGGAATGGGTGCTGGAGTAGTAGCGGGCCGAGGAACAAGGAGGAGAAATGGGACAACAACCCACGCAGTTAATTTCCCTGGCCATTAGCGTACTGTTTGGTGCCCTGCTCGGTGCTGCCGTCGTGTGGCTGCTTCTGCGGAAGCTCGCCGAGATGGCCCGCAGTCAGGCGAAGAGCGAGAGTCAGACTGAAATTGCCCGGCTCAACGAACGAGTTTTCTCCGTCACCGAAGATCTGAGCCAGCACCGGACGAGGCAAACCGAGTCCGAAACCAAGGCCACGGAACTGCGTGGCCAGCTTGACGTCATGCGTGACGAGCGCACCCGACTCCAAGAACGGGCGACTAGAGTGCCCACACTCGAAGCCCAGCTCGCTGAGTATGTGTCTCAACTGAATTCTCGTCAGGAGGAGAACACCCGCATCGCAACCCAGTTAGCGGAGCGCACCCTTGCTCTTGAATCCCTGGAAGGACGACTGACTGCATTAGAGGCTGAACACAAGGCCGATCTTGACGCGTTGGAAACACTCCGGTCCCGGCTGCAAGAAGAAACAAATCGGTCGGCAACACTGGCTGAGCAAAGCGCGCGTTTGCCGGAGGTGGAGAAGGCGCTCAATGCAGCCACAGCGGAGAAACAGCAGCTCAACCAACAAGTCGCCGACTTACGCCAGCAACTTGGGAGCTCAGAGTCCACTTTAGCGGGGCAGCAGGGGCAAATTACGAGCCTGGAAAGCGAATCGTCCCAGCTTGCGACGAAGTGTGACCAATTGCTAGCAGAGCAGCAGCGCCTCAGGACCCATCTGGCAGAGCTGACGACCACACTGGATGCTGAGCGCAAGCAGAGTGCCGAAAAACTGGCCCTTCTCAACGAAGCGGAGCAGAAGTTCTCCGCAAGCTTTGAGTCCCTTGCTAATAAGATCCTCGAAGAAAAGGCGCAACGGTTTACCGAACAGAATAAGGCCAATATCGGCCAGATTCTCGAACCGCTAAGGACCAAAATCCATGACTTTCAAGCGAAGGTGGAAGAGGTCTATGTGCAAGAAGGGAAGGACCGCAGCGCCCTCGCCGAGCAGGTGAAACAGCTCATGGGGCTCAACCAACAACTCTCGCAGGAGGCCAATAACCTCACTCTGGCCCTCAAAGGCCAAAGCAAGACCCAGGGGAATTGGGGCGAAATGGTTCTTGAGCGAGTGTTAGAGGACTTCGGCCTCCGCAAAGACCTTGATTACCTCATGAGGCCAACGTATACCAAGGAAGATGGTTCCAGGGTCCAGCCCGACGCAGTCATTCATCTTCCCGAGAATAGAAATCTCGTTGCAGATGCAAAGGTCTCGTTAGTCGCGTATGAAGAGTACACTAGTGCCGACAACGATGCCGCTCGGGCAGTCGCAGTCCAGCGACACGTAGCGTCCGTTCGTAGCCACATAAACGGGCTCTCGGCCAGCAATTATCAATCAATCGATGCACTGAAATCGCTCGATTTCGTCATGATGTTTGTCCCGATCGAGCCGGCGTTCATACTCGCTGTCGCGAAGGACAGCAGGCTTTGGCAGGAAGCTTGGCAGAAAAACGTGCTCCTGGTTAGTCCAAGCAGCCTGCTATTTGTGGTTCGCATTGTCGCGAACCTGTGGAGGCAGGAGCTACAAAAGCGAAGTGTCCAGGAGATCGTGAAGCGCGGCGCACTACTGTACGACAAGCTTGTGGGGTTTGTTGAAGACCTCGAGACGCTGGGCCAAGCCTTAGCTCAAGCAAAAGACAGCTACGACAGCGCTCACTCAAAGTTACACACCGGCAAGGGCAATTTGATCCGTCAGGCTGAAAAGCTCAGAGAGCTAGGGGTTAAGCCTTTGAAGACTTTACCCGCTGAACTAGTCGAGGCTGCCCTAGAGGCGCCAGCGCTTCCGGCGACACCGGAGGACGAAAGCGATACAGGGCAAGGCGGGGAGGTATAGGTCTAACGGCCCGTGCCCGCGTGCCGGAGAATCCCGAGGCGGTCACCGCGCGTTCGGCCCCGCACGGGGGCGTGGATTGAAACCTTGGGTGCGGTTGGATTAGAGATTGGAGATTTGGTTCGCCCCCGCGCGGGGGC
>DLMI01000059.1:26477-108689 GCA_002478145.1 Acidobacteria bacterium UBA7540 | reverse complement strand
GCGGGGGCGTGGATTGAAACTCAGAATTTCAAATGGCAAATGGCAAAGGGCAAAGGTCAAAGTTCGCCCCCGCGCGGGAGATAGAGGCTGAACTGAGGTAAGTTGGGGAGCTTATTTTTCGTTCGATGGAAGGCTGAACGTGACGTCCCGGTCGAGTCGCATACCGATCAATGAGCCTGCCGCCAAGGCGGCTTGCTTGCCGTGAGGGAGAAGGATCGCCAAGGCCACACCCGCCCCGGCGATGCTCCGGCGACAGCGCTAGAACATTGTGGGGAAGACTTGCCTTCTCCACTAGGTCGCACAGCACGAGGAGTAAAAGTGGCTTGTGGGGCGCGGGATCACCTCGGGCGCGGTCAACCCTCAATTTCGAGAATTTGGTAAGCCAGTAGTCAGGTCTGGTCATGACCACAGTACAGTCCTGCAGGACACGGCGGCCATAAGTCGGCGCCGAATGTCGGAGCTGTCATTCTGAGCCCTTCGCTGTCATCCTGAGCGTAGCGAAGGATCTCGCTCCGCCGCGCAGGGTAAACTCCGCGAAGAATCTCGTCCTGAGACTGGGGCGGAACAACAGTGCGCGATGCTCCGCTCCGCTCAGCATGACAATCCCGGCGCGTTGAGGCGCGACGTGCGGCGAGCTAACTCGCCCCGCCAGGACAGACCCACCCAAAATGTCATTCTGAGGGCGCAGCAGCGGCCGAAGAATCCCGCTCTGTCCGCTTGTCTCTGTAAGTCTCTGCCGCGGCGTTGCTGGGCCATCCGTCGCTCAAGTCCTTCCAGTCGCGGTTGAGCGACTCGATGAGCGCGATTTTCTTCAATCGTGTCCAGCCCTTGATCTGCTTTTCCCGGCTGATTGCGGCCAGGACGTCACCGCAAACTTCGTAATACTCCAAGCGGTTGATGTTGTAGCGTACGGTGAATCCGGGGACGAGTTTGCGCCGGTGTTCAATAACCCGCCGTTCCAGGTTGTTCGTTACGCCCGTGTAGAGGGTGCGAGACTTGCTGGCCATGACGTAGACGTAGTAGGTCTTCATGGGCGCACGCACCATCCAAACACTCCGCATGCTGGCGTGTCAAGCCAAGTGCTCGGGCGCCGACTTCTCCGAGCACGGCGCGGTTGCCTCAGGGACCCAGAGCGAGATTCTTCGCTTCGCTCCGCTACGCTCAGAATGACAGTGGGCGGCTGGGCCGAATTTGCATCGAGAGTCCAGAGCGGGATTCTTCGCTGCGCTCAGAATGACAAACGTGGGCATGGGTTGTCTCAGTTCCTCAAGGCCGCCGAGCGTTCGAGGTCATCCTTGAGGATGTTGAGCAAGTCGTCCGGCAGCCCCATAGCACGGTGGCTTTCGCTGTATTCCTCCACTTTCGCGACCATGCGGCGCAGGGTCTCGGCATCGATGCCTTTTTCGCGGGCGACTTCGTCCTCCATTTCGCGCAGGCGGTTGAGTTCGTTCAGGTCAGCGGTCATGATCACACCTCGCTGTCTGCTCACGATGCGCGCCACGCCGCGCCCGTCGTCGGGGTCGCGGGCGGCCTTCCACATTTGCTGAATTAGTAGGAGCTCCTCGGGACTGATGAGCTGTAATTGAACCTCTTCCTGTAAGGCAAGCAAATTGGCCAGGAGTTCGCGACGGGCGGAGATCAGGAGCGGGCCGGGGCCCTGGTTACCGTTCATGCGGCGGGTGTCGCGTTTGCCGTTGGCGGGATCGCGGAAGAACAGGAGCTTCTCCCGAAATTCGATCAGTTTTTCCATGCGCTCGTCGCCGCTGGCGAGCAGTCCTTCACTGGCCCTGTCGCGGTCAACCACCGTGCATGTCCAGCATCCGAAGCGGCTATTGCCGCAACTCGGCGTGCTGGTGTCGATTTGGATGGGACACTCGCCGTTCGAGGCGCTGGCATAGAGCTTGTAGAGGGGGCCGGTTGTCACCGCCCCACGGGTTGGGTTTCTGGAGCAGGTAGGCCCAAACGTCCTCCGTGGTGAGGAATTCAATGGGATTGGACACCCACACGCGGGGCAAGTCGGGATGCCGGTGCAACCCATTGCGCACTTCACGACCCGCCATCGTCTGAGCGCGGGTGGAGCTTTCGGCGCGGCGCGCACCGAGGTGGAGGATGGCCTCTCCCCAGTGACCGAGACGCTGCTGCACAAAAACGTTGACCGGATCAATCTTCATCCGCTACGTGCACCAGCGGAAGGTACGGTTGGGCGGCGGGTAGCCACGACCGATGATGTTGACCCAGAAGGATTCTTCGATTGTTGGCTTGAGCAAGTTGGCTTCGATATTGAGGCCGTTCTGCTGGGAGCACTTCCGCATGCGGTCCAGCGTGCCTTCAACCGTTTCCACGATGGCGGGAATCTCGACGCGCGTGTCAGTGCAAACAACCGACACGGCCTTTTTTCTTTGCTCGGCGGGGATGGACAGGATGACATCAAAAATCACCGACGCCAGCATGGTGCTGTCCTTGCCGCCGCTGAAGCCCACCAGCCAAGGGCGTTCGTCTTCCAGATAGAGCTGACGGAGAGAACGCCTAATGTCCTCAAAAATGCTCGTCGACATCGGGGCAAGTATGGCCAAGTCGGCGTTTGATTGCAAGAATCATCTTCAAAAAATCCATTAACTACGCTGCAGGTTACCGGGTGGTCTGGGAACTTTCGCACCGGGCCGGCTGCGGGGTTTCGTCGGGGGCGCTTTAGCGGATGTAGGAGCATGTAACGAGTTATTGCAGCATCGCAGGAATGCACTGCCGATCGAATGGGCATTACCAAGTGCTTCGAGTACGACCGTTTTGGGTGGTCTCATAAGGGCGCGCCGCCTCGTTCCCCCCGCGCGGGGGTGTGGATTGAAACTCAGGATTTCAAATGGCAAATGGCAAAGGTCAAAGTTCGCCCCCGCAGGGGGGATAGAGGCTGAGCTGAGGTAACTTGGGGAGCTTATTTTTCGTTCGATGGAAGGCTGAACGTGACGTCCCGGTCGAGTCGCATACCGATCAATGAGCCTGCCGCCAAGGCGGCTTGCTTGCCGTGAGGGAGAAGGATCGCCAAGGCCACACCCGCCCCGGCTGCCCCGATGCCCGCGTATAACCCTCCCGCCGCCGCACCTACCGCTGTCGTGCTTGCGATAATGGCGGCTTGCTTCTTTCGCGAGGGCCCGCCTCCCTTCAAATCACCTTCGGGTCCGACATTGGGATCACCTCCGCCCTCACTTGAAAAAACTTCGGTCAGTGATCCCAGGATAGCTAGCTTCTGCCCGTTGGGGAGTTCAACGGTGTCAAATACGAAAGACAGGTTCCCACCTTTTCCGCGGCGTCCGGCGGCCTTCACCTCAGCAATATGCCCATCAATCCGCACACCCTTTCCTAAAACATCCCGGTCCTCGACCGCCACGGGATCAAGCAACGTGGTGAGAATCCTGTCACCTGGTTTGGAGGTCTTTGAGCTTACCGTGGAGTGCAACTGGAGTTTGAACTCCGTCCCTTCAGGAATCGTAATCTCATTCTCATTCGCGGTCTCGTTTGCGTTTTCACCCTCTTGCTGAGCCCAGAGCGGCAGCGCCAGCAACGCGAACGCACATCCTGCTGCCAGCAGCCCAAGAGATCTTCGCTTCATTACCTGACTCCCGATCACGAACGCTTCACCCTTCCTCGAGATGTCCAAGTGCCACAACCTGCTTATTTCACCACTAAACGTCCGGTCCAGTCAAAGGGAAAATGGGCGCAAAATCCTCACGCTTCCTCTAAGGCTTTGATGCAGCTTTTCACCCCAGGTTGGATGAACCCGAATTCGCAGATTGAGGGGCCCTGGTCCGTTCCAACACGTTAGATTGAAGTCGCTTCGGCCAAACCGGCGCAGGAACAGACGAGTGCGCCTGAGAATTACTTCGCTTTGGGCTTCGAGTCCCTCCGAAGTAACCCCTCACCCGGCCCGCTTCCCGATGAAGTGCATCGGGACAGCGGGCCACCCTCTCCCCAAGGGAGAGGGCTGGCACCAAGAACACATCGGCTGACGGACCGATGGACAGGAAGGGAGAGGGCTGGCACCAAGAACACATAGGTTGACGGACCGATGGACAGGAGAGGAAGTTGCCACATCACTTTTTCAATCGACGCGCCGCGGCGGAGCAATCAGCAATCGGCAATCGTTGCCCGCCTACTCGTGCACCTCCGCGTGGTGGCGCACTTCCACTCCCTCCACCAGAAACAGAACATCTTCGGCAATGTTGGTGGCGTGGTCAGCGAGGCGCTCTAGGGCGCGGGCTATGAACATCAGGTTGATGCTTTGCCGGACCGTGGTGGGATCTCGCTCCATCAGGCCAATCAATTCTTCATACACGGAGTCACGGAGTTGGTCGATAACATCATCGGAGGTAAGGATGCTCCGCGCGAGTTCGGCATCCTTCCTCACGAATGCATCCAGGCTTTTTCTAATCATCGACTGGGCGATGGTCGCCATATGAGGAATATCGACGAACTCTTTCGGGACAGGTTCACGCATCAAGGCCAAAGTCCTGCGGACGATGTTGACCGAGATATCCCCCATGCGCTCCAGGTCGTTGTTGATCTTGATGGCGGCGGTAATGAACCTCAGGTCGGTCGCCATGGGCTGAACCCGGGCCAAAAGGCTGGTGGCCAACTCGTCGATCTGGATCTCCATGCGGTTGATTCTGGCTTCGTTCTGCAGGACCTGCTGCGCCGCCGCCTCATCCTTTTCAATGAGCGACTGGATGCTGCGGTAGACGGAGTCCTCCACCAGCCCGCTCATTTCCAGCAGGCGGTTTCTGAGGTTTTCAAGTTCCTCTTCAAAGTGGCGCATCATCGGGTAAGAAGCAGGTCGTAGGCGGAGGGCAGGGAAAACTTCCCCGCTGCCAATTCCAACTCTTGCCTGCCAATTTCCTCCTCATCAAGTTTGGCCCAAAAAGCTTACTCCTAACTTCCGGGTGGCGCGTGCCTTAATTCTCTTCCGGGGCTCTCTCCTCCCGTCGGGCGGGTCCCCGCTACAAACAACCTACCACCTTTTGCTCACCACCTCTATCCGAACCGGCCGGTGATGTAGTCTTCGGTTTCCTTCTTGGCAGGTGTCTTGAAGATGATTTCCGTCTTGTTATATTCGATCAGTTTTCCCAAAAGGAAAAAGCCCGTGAAATCCGCCACCCGCGCGGCCTGCTGCATGTTGTGGGTGACAATAATCAGCGTGCACTGGTCCTGGAGGGAATAGAGCAACTCCTCTATTTTCGCCGTGGCGATGGGGTCAAGGGCAGAGCAGGGCTCGTCGAGGAGCAGCACCTCCGGGTCTACAGCCAAAGCTCTGGCAATGCACAATCGCTGCTGCTGACCCCCGGAAAGAGCGTAGGCCGATTTGTGGAGTTGATCTTTCACCTCATCCCACAGTGCCGCGCGTCGCAGACTCTTCTCCACTTTTTCCTTCAGGGCGGCCCCCCCGTGGCTCCCATTCACGCGGAGCCCGTAGGCAATGTTGTCAAAAATGGATTTGGGAAAGGGATTCGGCCTCTGAAAAACCATCCCCACGCGACGACGCAGAGCGACCGGGTCCATGGCAAGAAGATCTTCATTGTCGAACAAGATCTCGCCCTCGGCCCTGGCGTGCGGCACCGTCTCGTACATCCGGTTCAAAGTGCGCAAGAAAGTCGACTTGCCACAACCCGAAGGACCAATGAGGGCTGTGATGCGGTTGGTGAGGACCTGAAGGTTGACGCCAAAAAGGGTTTGCTTGGGACCGTAGTAGAAGTCCAATCCGGAAACCCGCATTTTAACGTCGTCTGCGGCCACTGTCCCTCCTAAAGATTGAGCGGGGCGGCCTTCCTGATTGACCAGCGCCGCACCACCGGCCTCCGAAGTCGTCATGGCAGTTACCACCTAATGGGCAGTTCGCCCGGAAACGAATAATTTGGCGGCAACGTTCGCCACCAGCACTAGAGTCAAGAGAACCAATCCGGCAGCCCAGGCCTGCTTGTGCCAATCATCATAGGGCGAAATCGCGTAAGTATAGACCATGACCGGCAGCGAGGCCGTAGGCTGATTCCACCCCGGGCTCCAGAACCGATTGCTAAAGGCGGTGAACAACAGCGGCGCCGTTTCACCGGCGACGCGAGCAATATCCAGGATGATCCCCGTGACAATCCCCTTGCGGGCCGCGGGCACGACCACGGTGGCGATAGTTTTCCATTTGCTCGCCCCCAACGCCAGGGCGCCTTCCCGCAACACCAGCGGGACCGTGCGCAGGGCTTCTTCCGTGGTGCGCACTGCGATGGGGATCATCATCACGCCCAGCGCCAAACCTCCGGCGAAAGTTGAAAAATGCTTCATCGGCAAGACCACGATCGTGTAAGCAAAAATCCCCATGACAATCGAGGGCACACCGTTCAAGAGATCAGCCGTGTACCGAACCACGAAGGGAAACGCCCGGCCCCCGAATTCAGCCAAATAGACGCCGCCCAGGAAACCAATAGGGATTCCGAAGGCAGACGCCAGTAGAAGCAGCTTCGCGCTCCCCACAATGGCGTTGGCCATTCCTCCCCCGCGCTCGCCAACGGGGGTCGGCAAGTGCGTCAGGAAGGCCCAACTGAGGGAGCTTCCGCCATTCCACACCAGGTACCCCAGGATGAAAAATAAGACGCCCACCGTAACCAAGGCACAAAGCCCCGTCATGCTGAACATGAAATAGTTGACGAACTTGCGCCGAGTATTACGCCAGAGCATTAGTGCCCCGAGCCCTTCTGAGTTGTGAAGATAATTGCAATTCGCGCCAAGCCGTTTATCACAATGGTCAGCGCAAACAACACCAAGCCCAGCTCTACCAGCGCCTGTAGGTAGAGATCGCCGGTGGCTTCGGTAAATTCGTTGGCAATTACTGCCGCGATGGAATAGCCCGGCGCAAATAAGGAAGAACTGATTCTGGGATCGTTGCCGATGACCATGGTAACCGCCATCGTCTCACCTAAAGCTCTCGCCAAGGCGAGGAAGATGGAGGCCATGATTCCAATGCGGGCGTAAGGGACCACGACCTGCCAGGTGGACTCCCACTTTGTAGCGCCGAGCCCCAAGGCCGCCTCACGTTGTTCTACCGGGACAGCCAACAGGACCTCGCGTGAGATCGAAATGATAAATGGTACGACCATGATGGCCAGTATCAAACCGCCCGCCAACATCCCCACGCCGTACATCGGCCCCTGAAAAAGCGGTAGGAACCCTAAAGTGCGCTTTAGGAATGGCTCGCCGTATTGACGAAGAAACGGCACCATGATAAATATGCCCAGCAATCCGTAAATTACGCTAGGAACTGCCGCGAGCAGCTCGATAACAAAAGTCATCGCATTCGAGATGCGCGGAGGCGCCAGCTCAGAAAGGAAGATTGCCGCCCCAACCCCTAGCGGAACTGCCACAAGCAAGGCAAGCGCGGAGGTGACAAGCGTGCCATAAACGAAGGGCAAAGCGCCGAAGTCTCCGCTAACCGGATCCCAAGTGCGGCCGGTCAAGAATCGAAACCCAAACTTGTGTATCGCGCTTGTAGAATTGACATAAAGCTGTTGAACGAGAGCTACCGTCACCAGCAGGATGCTCGCCGCGCAGAGAAGCGTGAAGAGGTGGGCAAACGTATCGCCGCTTCGAAGGCCTTGGATAAGAGCAGGCGCGCGACGATTTGCAGCCGCGCGCCCTTTTGGAACTGGAATGCCTGCCATAGCGATTTATTGGATCTGCGAAATCTGCTTCAACTCTTTCGCAACCACTTCCTTTGGAAGCCGCGCGTAGGACAGAGCTTCAACTGCCTTTTGACCGTCGTTCAGCATCCAGGTGAGAAAACCCTTGATGATATCTTTCTTATTCGCGTCCTCAATTTTCGTCGGAATCAGGAGGTAGGTGAAGCTGGCAATCGGATAAGCAGCTTTGCCAGGAGCGTTCGTAATGGAAATGCGGAAATCTTCGGGCATGGTCTTCGCATAGCCTGCCGCTGCGGCGGTCACGCCTGCAAGGTCCGCCTTGACGAAGACGCCGGCAGCGTTTCGAACCTGACCGTAGGGAATCTGGTTCTGGATGGCGTAGATGAGTTCAACGTAACCTATTGCCCCGGGCGTCTGTTTAACCAGCCCGGTTACGCCTTCGTTCCCCTTTCCGCCCAGGCCTACCGGCCAGTTTACGGAAGTGTTCCGCCCGACCTTGCTTTGCCACTCCGGAGAGATTTTCGAGAGGTAGTCGGTCCAGACGTACGAAGTTCCGCTGCCATCCGAGCGGTGCACAACGACGATGTCTAGAGCAGGGAGGTTTACTCCCTTATTGTACCTGGCAATCTCAGGGTCATTCCACTTGGTGATTTTGCCTAGATAGATGCCCACCAGAGCATCGGGCGTAAAATTAAGCTCCTGCGATACACCGGGAATATTGTAGGTGGGAATGACGGCGCCCAATACCGTTGGAAAGTGAAGAATCTTGATTTTGGCCTGTGCAAGCTGTTCGTCATTCATGGGAGGGTCTGAAGCGCCGAAATCCACCGTTCCGGACAAGAGCTGGCGAATTCCTCCTCCGGAACCAATGGACTGATAGTTGATCTGAATGTTGGAGTGGATCTTGTTGTAATCTGAGAACCACTTCGAGTAAATCGGGTATGGGAAAGTAGCCCCGGCGCCGTTGAGCATGACTGCATCCGGGGTTGGAACAGGTGCGGCATTCGAGGCTGAGGAGTGGAACGCCACAAGGCTTGTCAAGACAAGGGCGGCACTCAGAAGCATGATTGCTGGATTCGAAAGTTTTTTCATAATTGTTTGTCCTCCACGTTCACTCTTATCCGGCTGCTTTACAGGAACATTAAGCGGAAGTTAACAATTGGGTTCGGCAGTCTTTAGTCCGGAGTGTTCTCCATGCTCCCTCACCCCAAATTGCACCCCCCCAACAGCATGCTGAAGAACCCGTATTTGAGTTCCGTTCGCCACCAAGAACGTTGGGACAGATTCCCATCGAAGGCATCGGCACAGGTGGCGAGCCGGGGCCACTGCAAAGAGCGCTGAACAGCTTTTCAGTATCTTGCCAAAAAAAGAGCGTCGTCCGAGGCTGGGGGTGACTCGACAAGCCGGCCGGTCAATGTCCCGACGCTCCGAATCGATCGCTGCTAAGGTAAAACTCAGCGATTGTCTCGTGGACTCCCACCCAATCAAGAGGCAGGCGCCGTCCGAAGGCATCGTAGATTCAGAATAGTATCTGGCAGGCAGGTTAACCTAAGGTGAAGCCATTGTTACAGGACGGTTACATTAAAGACGCGGCAGTGGGACGGATGAGGCAGGGGTATTTACCTGAGGAGGATGCTGGTAGGCCCGTGGGGACTCGAACCCCAGACCTCTACCGTGTCAAGGTAGCGCTCTAACCAGGCTGAGCTACGGGCCTGCAGCACAGAACCAATCAGTCACAGGGATTCTACCACGGTTGTTGCTCCCGCACACTCGCGGCAATCGAATCTGCGGCGAGGGCCCTTTCAATGGATGGCTATGCCCGCTTAAAAGAAGCGGGTCAATTAACGGGCAGGTAAACGAGACGGCCCTCATCGATGATTCTGAAGAAGCCTGGGCAGGCTCTGGCTGCGCAGATTACCGGCGCGTAACCGAAGTATTGAGCGGCAGAGATTAACGCTTGATTCCCACACAGGGGGCAAGCAAGGATAGCGTAAAAGGCCGGTTCGGAATTCAGGTCAGCGGCCTCCAGTTCCTCAACTAGAAATATATCTCCAGGGGCCATTGCCGAAATAGATAATTCATCCACACGACAGAGTTCTGTGGGAGGTGAGATTGTCCCTGCTTGGGTCTGCGAACGTCGTTTTTCGACGTTCTCTCCCTTGTTTCTGCTGAATTTTGCTCTCTCTCGGTCCCGCATGCTAATCGCCCTTGCGGCAGCCACTGCGAACGGTCTCATGGCTCCCCATTGGTCGGATTTAGAAGACCCGTCTGCCGCTCTTCGTAGCGGTCCCGGCCCCGTGGGGGTGTCGGCGAAGAGTTTGTGCCCAGTTTAAGCCCGCCGCTGCGAAAGGGTGCCGGGCAGACCGCTCCTGACCCGTCCCGACCCTTCCCGATGGTTTTCTTTGGGCAGGGAGTTCCCATTGGCGTTCTTCGGCATGCTGATACGCCGGAGCTTGCCGAGTTGGGCAGGACTTTTGACGGGAAGCGGACAACAGGAGCTTTCGATGGGCTGGGGCAAAGATCCGGAAGCAGAAAAGAACCTGGGTAGAGAGGGAAACCACCCCGGCTTTTCCAAATCGGGACTCGCTTCCCATTCTGGAACCAGCCGCATCGGCCTTCGAGGTCCATACAAGAAGTCCGAAAAGGCTCCCGGCGAAAGTCCCCTGGATGTCCCCGCTTGGTCTTGTGGGAGTTCCAGCCTGAACACCAGGTTGACATCCTCCCTGCGGATTTTGCTGTTCCGAGTCACAGCACCGAAGTCGCGCAGATTCTCGTGAATGCGTGCTGCCAGCGTGGCTTCGGGTGCTCGCTCCCTGCCAGCCCCGCCCACTGACTACTATCGGCAGGGTCCCGCGAGGGCTTGAGAGAAGGCGGTGCCACTTGCCCAAGTGCGAGGTTCCTCGCCTAATTCCGGAGCAAACCATCTGCTAAGCCGAGGTTGCATTTGCCTAATCCAATACCCTTCCAATTTGGGACTGAAGGCCAGCCTGGCGCGAATTTCTACGGCGCCTCGGAAAGGGAGTTGGGGCGTCAAACTGCTGCCCCCTGGTACGGCGTCATAGCGTGCCAGGGTAGGTCCAGGCCCACTCCTTCCTTCCCTTCGTCGACTCCTCCTAGCCGGTCATCCCATTGAAACGCAGTCGGTTAATAAAGGTCGCCGATCCGAAACCGGTGATGACGCTAGGCCACTTGTAAGCCTACCACTGTAGGCTCGCTGACCCCATCTTGCTCCGCCACGCTCGAGAGCAGAATTCGCCAGGCGGATTTATCTCTGGCCGCAAAGGGCTGGCACTAGATTTGCAATTTCTAATCGCAGCGCCACGAACTCACGAACAAAGAAAGCGTGAGGGTTGCGAAGGGCCTAGGGCTCTACGCCTGTGGTGGGGTGTCGGTCAAGACCAAAAGCTGCCTTGGGAATCCGCCGCAAGACGCAACCCAGGCCAAGGCAGTCCTCCCGTGGCGCGAGGCGGAGCGAAAGGGGTCTCACATGGCAACGCAAGTGGGAGTGGTCGAAAGCGCCAATCGGCTGCAACGCCAACACAGAGTTCAAATCTCGCCAGGGAGTGCCCTGCGCACCTCACGGATACGCCCACACCCGCCGGGTGTGCAAAGTGGAGAAACCTGCGGAAAACAGGAACCGGAAGGTCATAACTTGTTACTGGCGATGGCGCCGCTGGTCAAGCGAGTGGCGTTCGAGGTGCGGCAACACTTGCCCGCTCATGTGGAGATGGATGATCTTGTGGGGGCGGGGACCTTAGGACTGGTTGATGCGCTGCGGAAATTCGATCCTTCAAGGAAGGTGAAGATTGAAAGTTACGCCCGCCACCGGATTCGTGGGGGTATCCTGGACGCCCTGCGAACTCTCGACCCTGCCAGCCGCGACATGCGGAGGCGGGCGAGAAAAGTGGAGAGGACATATCGCGAGTTGGAAGCAATTTTGGGTCGCCCGGTGAAAGATGAAGAAATTGCGCAAGCATTACGCATTAGCCTCCAGGTATGGCACCGCTGGGCACGAGAAATCCACGCCCTGGGCTTTGACGGATGGCAGCGCCGCGAGACAGCGGCAATGACAAGTAAGCTGTCTGTGGGAGAAGAGGGTAGGATGGCGGCGCCACCACAAGATCCCTTCGAGCTCTGTTATCGCCGCGAGCAGCGCGATCTCCTGAACTGTGCCCTGGCCCATCTCCCCGAACGTGAAAGGCTGATTGTGACCCTCTACTATCAGCAGGATCTTACTATGAAACAGATTGCCGCCCGGCTCGAAGTGGATGAATCGCGTGTTTCACAACTTCACGCGGAAGCCCTGCAACGGCTCAAGGCGAGCGTGCAGGCCTCTCTCTATCCGCCGAAACGTGTGACGTTGGCTGTTGCGAGTCCGGCTGACCTCGCCGCCTGACGCTGCCAACGGGTCATGGGTGAACGGGGGGAGAAAGGGAACGGCTTGGCTCGAGCTGCGTCGCAGCACGGCCAAGATGGCCGCGCTACGAAAGAACGTGGGCAGGAATGGAACCTCTTCTCAGCAGGTTCAGCGCTTCTCTGGCGTACTGACCTGAGATGGCGCCGTATAAGGTTAATCGTGAGCTTGCGGCAACTCCAAGGTAGTGGTAGCCTCGTTCTCGGATGACTCGACACGAAAACCAGCTCTTCGAAAACCAGCACCTGGTCCTTGACGACGGGGTCTTCGTCAACTGCACCTTCAAGAATTGCAGCCTGGAGTACTCCGGCGGCGACGTCTACGTACAGAACTGCCAGGGCGAGGGTTGCCAACTCGTCTGGCGTGCAGCGGCGCAACGTACGGTCATGTTGCTTCAGGGTCTGGGCTTGATGGTTGCGCCACCTCCGCCGCCTACGGGTGATCAGGCTCGCCGGGTGCAGTAAGCGCATCCCGACTTCTGTCCCCGTACCGCTTTCAGTGGTGGCGACGGGCTCTGGTCTGCTTGTCAAGCCGGGATGCGACAGAGGAGGCTTGACCCAAAAGTGTGACCTCCGAATCCAGCCTCCGCTTCCCTCTGCCAGCTCGCCTTCTTGACAGAGTCCTGTTGCGCATCGGTGTGACTTGCCGGTGTAACTCGAAGTCAGGTAGCACGGTGAGTGACGCGGCTTGGTGTAGGCGGTCGCGTTACGCGTCTCCGATGGCGGGCGTTGCAGATATGCCCGGGTTTGCGATGTCCCGCAGTGCGGGATCAGCCATGCGGACTGCATGTCAAGGATTCAGGATTCGGGCGAATGAAGCGCATCATGGGGCGGGGGCTTAGAAGAAAAAGGAACAAGCTGCTTTGCAGATCGCGCACATCAAAAAGCGGTTTTTGCGTAAGGGGCAGCTAGGTTATACTTCAATGAGGTGCGAAATGACGACCGCAACGGGGCACGCGTACGTCGTGAATGACGATCAGATCCTGGGTGGCGAGCCGATCATCCGTGGGACTCGTACACCAGTCCGGGCCGTCGTCGAGACTTGGCGGCTGGGCGTGGCCGCAGAAGAGATTCCCAATTGCCTGCCTCATCTGACCCTGGCGCAGGTCTTTGATGCCCTGAGTTACTACAGCGACCACCAGGATGAAATCAACGCCCACATCGAGCGAAACCGCATCCCCGACGACCGTATTGACCCCCTGGTGGCATGTCGTTGAACCGGCTCTTCATTGATCTTTACCTGGACGAAGACGTTAATGTGGTCGTGTCTGATCTGGTCCGCGCCAGGGGCTTTCGCGTGACGACAACGCAAGATGCGGGGCAGATTGGAAAGAGTGATGCAGAACAGTTAGCCTTCGCCGCCGGCCAGGGGAAAACCATTCTGACGCACAACCGGGTGGACTTTGAGGCTTTGGCGCGTAGGTACTTTGAGGATAAGAGGACTCACTCCGGGATCATCATCGCCGTTCGCCGGCATCCCAAGGAACTGTGCCGTCGGGTTCTCATTCTTCTCAACTCTCTTACAGCGGATGAAATCGAGGATCAGATAAGATACATCTGACCTCGACCTGTATAAGCGGCCAGGCTCTTGCCGACACGGCACGCCTCCAACGCCTGGGACGGAGAGGTGAACCCATCATGACGGCCACGCCGGGGATGGCGGGAAGAACAGGGGCAAAGTGCTAGGGACTGGGGGCTGGGGGGAGGACAGGGACAATGACCATCGAACAGTACGATTCGCTTCCTGGCAAGGAGGGAGTGAAATACGAACTCGATGCGGGGGTACTGATCACCGTGTTGGCCTCACCTAGCCTTTTCCACAACATGATTCGCGACCGGCTGGGCATGAAGCTCTATGCCTTTGCCGAAGAGCGTAAGCTGGGGTTGGTCTCTTGGGAGACTGACTTCCAGTTATCAGAAGCCACGGTACGAATCCCCGACCTATCCTTTATCCGCGCCGAGCGACTTCAGGGGTTGGACCCGCATAAGCGACCGCAAGGTGCGCCCGATCTTGCCATCGAAATCGCCTCACCTTCGGACAAGCCTGATGACCTCGCACGCAAGGCTCAGCAGTATCTTGCCGCAGGGGCACACGCGGTTTGGGTCTTGTATCCTGAGGCCCGGCTTGCGTATCTTTACAGGCGGGGTGAACGCATCGAGGTACGCGACGAGAGCCAGTCGCTGGACAACGCAGAACTGTTGCCCGGCTTCAGTGTGGCGCTGTCGGCAATCTTTGGATCATGAAGCCCCGAGGTCAGGATTCAGGGAAAGAACAACCAAGCCAACCACCAACCTTCCCTGAATCCCGAATCCTGACTCCTGAATCCTGCCCTTTTGCTTTTGACATGAGCCTGCAATTGTGATAGCCTAGTATAGTTGACCTATGAGGAACCCCGCCACAGAGCGCGTGATGGAGCTTCGAAATCGCGACGCCGGGGGCGGAAAATGGGCACGAAATGCAAAAAAGATACTATTTAGACGGAACGAACCGAAGACTCTGTTGAAAATAAAGCAGTTAGCTTTTTAAGGCGCTCAAAACGAACTGCCTTTTCAGGGCAAAAACCCCCCATCAAAGCCAATAACACGGCGAAAAATCCACCACTTGTGGGGCATTTTCCTTTCTGCGCGGCCCCCATGAGCAGGCACATCCTTGACGGCCACTCGACATCAAAGTGCGGGTTGGGCGCTAGGAGCCTGCAATCATTCCCAAAATGTCCGCTGAGTCAGCAGCGGCGCAGGTCGGGGTTGGGTTGGCATCATGCATGCTCTAGAAGAGGCTGCGGGGGAGCATGTACAGCAAGGCGCGGGGCCCTAAGGGGCAAAGCTATGCAGGACCTCACTTCCAGGGCGCGCGCTCCCGTGCAAAAGCAGCTTGACCGAGCCGCTTGTTAAGGCATACAGTGTGCGGCTCGGCTGGCTTCTGGGCAAGACGCGTTTGTTCGGAGCCTCTGACCAGGAGAGCGAAAATGGCTCTTCACGACCGGATCGCGGTGCAAGCTGGTGCCATCGGCATCCGAACCGAATCGAACGCCGCGGAAGTCTTTGCGGACTATGCCGGCGGGCTCCGCCAGCGTCGGTTACGACAGGAAAGTGAGCTGCTTGCCAAAGAGGAATTGCGCTCGAAGGGCATCCCCGAGGGTGTGTACCGGAAGCAGTTCCCTCATGTTCCGCGAGCTGCTCTCCCACCTTCTCAGTTCCCTCACGCGACTTCGTGCCAAGCAGATCATGAGCGACCTTCCGTCAGCGGAGTTTTCTTGGGCGTCATTGAGGGCGACTGCAAGGTGTGTGAGTTTTGCTAGGAGGATGAGGTGAGCCGGACCCCAGAACGGTTGGCTGAGTCCTTAGCAGGGGCAGGTAGCGTGCGGTTGGTGTTACTAAGTTCACCCGGGGAGGCGCGATGGAACGTCTGTTTTGTGACCCGCGAAAGTGTGTAGGTTGCCATGCCTGCGAGTTAGCTTGCGCTATCGAACATTCCCATTCGAAACAGCTTTGGTCGGTGATCTTGAACGGGGAGTCCGTCCGCCCGCGACGCGCCGTGCACTTGGTTGGAAGGGAGCCGTTCCGTGCAAGCTTAGCTGGGCGGGCCGTCTCGCTCGGGTGCCACCACTGTAATCCGGCCCCCTGCGTTGATGCCTGTATCAGCGGAGCGATGCACAAGGAGAGTGGCGAGACCATCTGCACGGTTTCTCGATGCGTGGGGTGTTGGATGTGTGTGATGGCCTGCCCCTATGGGGCCATCACGCCCCTGGAGACGGCCCTCAAGTGCGATCTCTGTCCCGATCGAGCCGACCGTCAAGGACGAGCCCGTTATGCCTGCGTGGAGGCTTGTCCGACCGCAGCGCTGGTGGTGGGGACGTTTGAGGAATTCCGGCTGGTATTGACTCAGCCGGTGGAGCGGCCCTTCGCGCAGGAGACAGTAACCCTCGGGTAGTGTGAGGCAGGGTGAAGCTGAGACACTGCCTGGTTTGGCCATCGCGCGTATGTGCCAAGTGAATGACGCTTCCAGGCATGAAGGGCTGCCGGCAGCGCCGGGCTTCTTCTGGTAAGGTGGGCAGCCCTGGCGAAGAGTCAATTTTCTGCGGAACCAGGCAAGGAGGTGCAATGCGATACGTTATTGTTGGCGCGTCAGCAGCCGGGGTAAGCGCCGCTGAGACCATCCGACAGCGCGACCCCGCCGCGGAAATCGTGGTGATCTCCGACGAGAGACTTGTATACTCCCGCCCCCTGCTGTCCTATTACCTGGCCGGTCACCTGACCGAGGAGGGTCTTCTTTATCGTCCTCGGGATTTCTTCGAACGGATGAATATTTCGCTGGTGTTTGACAGGGCCTTGGCGCTCGATCTCGAGAAGTGCCAGGTTGAGGTGGAGCACGGTCCGCCCGTCCCTTACGACAAGCTACTCCTGGCAACCGGCGCTTCGGCGCGTTTTCCGAGGGCCGAAGGGATGAAAAAGGACGGCGTTTTCGGTCTCCGCCATCTTTCTGATGTGGAAGGAATTCTTCCGAAGCTAGCGGAGGTCAAGAAGGCGGTGGTACTTGGTGCGGGACTTGTTGGTCTGAAGGCTGCTGCCGGCCTGCGGGAGCGAGGAGTGGACGTGACAATGTTGGTCAGCTCCCGCCACGTGCTTTCGCAGATGCTGGACGCGAGTTCGGCGCAGGTCTTCCAGGACCTGTTCGAGCAGCATGGGGTGCCAACCATCACCGGAGTCAAGCCCGCCGCCATTCTCGGAAAGGATCGAGTTGAAGGTGTGGAAACTGCTTCCGGCGAGGTCTTCCCCTGCCAACTGGTGATGGTGGGCAAAGGAGTCGATCCCAACCTCGAACTGACCGAGGGCACGTCCATCCGGGTGGAGTACGGAGTGGTGGTCGACAAATACCTCGCGACCAGTGTCGAGAATGTCTATGCTGCCGGCGATGTCGTGCAGGCCATGGATGTCGTACGCGGGGAGCTGTGGATCAATGCGTTGTGGCCCTGCGCGGTGGAACAGGGCCGCCTCGCCGCCTTGAACATGCTGGGTGAGAGGGTTCCCTATCGAGGTTCCACGCGCATGAATTCGGTTCAGTTCTTCCGCCTGCCCGTGATTTCCGCAGGCTTGGCGGTCCTTACCCCAGGTCCACTGGGCGGTCGATCCGGAGAACATGATTCAACCATTGAAGATCGGCCTTCCCCGACTGTCTACTGGAAGGTCTTCCTCAAAGACGACACCATTGTGGGATTTGTAGTGATGGGGGACATCGAGCGAGCGGGGCTGCTCAAAATCCTGATGGAGAAGCGCGTGAACGTTTCCGCCATCCGGGATGATCTGCTCGGACCCCGACTCGATCTCGGTCTCCTTCTTCCCTTTATTGCAGAAAACCGTGAGCGGTTCGAGGAGCCCGAAATGCAAGAGTTGGTTGAAACGGTGGGGGTGTGAACCATGTCCAAGATTATTGCCACAGCCGCCATTCGGGGCGCGCACTACTACATGACACTGGCACAGCAGCGATTGAGTGGGGCCATTGAACAGCACGGCCCGGAAGCACGCGTCGCGTATCCCAATACGGGCTACTTTCTGCCGCTGATCCTGGCCATGCTGGGGAAGAAGGTCGAAAGGTTGAAAGACTGCCAGGAGGCACTGGAGGAGATGCAGATCCTGCTCCCCGAAGTGCCGAGCGAAAGCCTCTGGCTTCCTTACCTGGGATCGGCCCTTGATGCGGGAATTGCCACGTTGGTCGCCGAAGAGATCATCGAGGCGCTCAAGTATCTCGATCCTCAATACCGTCCAACGCCCCCGTTCATCGGGTTTACGGACGACTCCATATTGCGTACTCAAGGCATCAAGCTGGTGGACGGTCGTATGCCGGGATTTGCCGCCTGTGTGGGGGCCTTGCCCACCAATCAGCAAGCCGTGGCCCTGGCACGTGAACTCCAGGAGAAGAGCATCCTGGTTTTCATGGCCGGAAGCAGCAACGGCAGATCGATGGCGGAGCAGTTGGCGGAAGAGGGCGTCGAGATGGGCTGGGACACTTACCTCGTCCCTTACGGCAAGGAGATGAGTGCTGCCGTGTATGCCCTTAATTTTGCCTCGCGTGCCGCCATGACTTTCGGCGGGGTCAAGCCGGGCGATATTGAGGGGGCGCGCCAGATCCTTCTCTACAACAAGGAGCGCGTCTTTGCCTTTGTGCTGGCGCTGGGCACCGACCCGGAGGCTCCAGCGGAGCAGTTGCTCACGGATCAGAAATACGCCACGGCTGCGGGCGCTATCAACTTTGGCTTCCCGGTGATTGCCGACTCTGCCATCCCGCAAATCCTGCCGCGCGGCATTTGCACTTACGAGCATGTGGTCTCGGGCGTACCGCTGGAGCGCATCGTGCCCAAAGCAGTCGAGGTGCGAGGACTCAAGCTCAAGATCTCCAAGATCCCCATCCCCATTGCCTATGGAGCCGCGTTTGAGGGTGAGCGAGTGCGCAAGGAGAACCTCCAGGTGGAATTCGGAGGTAAATACTCCACGGCCTTTGAATACTTGCGCAAAAGACCCATGGATCAAGTCGAAGACGGGAAAGTGGTGTTGATCGGTCCTGACATCGATCAGGCGGAGCCCGGCAAGGCCATGCCCTTGGGGACCGTTGTGGAAGTAGCGGGTCGCAGCTTCCACGAGGATTTCGAGAGCGTGCTGGAGCGGCGCATCCACAAGTTCGTCAGTTGCGCTAGCGGCATCATGCACATCGGCCAGCGCGACATCCCTTGGGTCCGTGTCAGCAAGGAAGCCTACCAGAAGGGTTTCCGGTTGAAACATCTGGGCGAGTTGCTGGTTCACAAATACAAGGATGAGTTCTCTGGCATTGTGGACAAAGTGCAGGTCACGATCTTTACCGATGAGGAACGAATGCAGGAACCGCTGCGGGAGGCTCGACAGGCCTATGGCAAGCGCGACGAGCGAATGGCCGGGATGAAAGACGAAGATGTGGACCGTTTCTACAGTTGCATTCTGTGCCAGAGTTATGCGCCCAACCATGTTTGCGTCGTCACACCTCAGCGCCTCGGTTTGTGCGGGGCCTATACCTGGTTGGACTGCCGGGCGGCATTCGAGATGGATTCGCACGGTCCCAACCAGCCGATTGCGAAAGGAAGCTGCCTGGAACCGGCGCTGGGAGTTTGGGCAGGAGTCAACCAATACGTGGCCAAGGCTTCCAATGGGCATCTTCAGAGGGTCACGATGTACTCGATCATGGAAGATCCGCAGACCAGTTGCGGGTGTTTCGAGTGCCTGGTCGCTGTCTTGCCGGAGACCAACGGGGTGATGGTGGTCAACCGTGAATTCCAGGGGATGACCCCCATTGGCATGACCTTCTCGACCATGGCCGGCGAGGTGGGTGGTGGAGTGCAGACCCCCGGCTTCTTGGGCGTGGGCAGGATGTATCTGGTCAGCGAGAAATTCATCTCCGCTGAGGGTGGACTGCAACGAGTGGTTTGGATGCCCCAAGAACTCAAGGATGAAATGCTGGAGCGCCTGGAAAAGCGGCTCGAGGAAATGGGGCAACCCGACCTGCTGGATAAGATTGCTACCGAGAAGGACGCTGTCTCGGTCGACGAATTGGTGGAGTTTCTGCAAAAAGTGGAGCACCCGGCCCTGGCGATGGCATCTGTCCTGGGCTGAAATGCGTAGGGGCCGGCTTTAGCCGGGCACCTCTTGCCTCTCGCGCAATGGCGAGGCGCCGCGCTGAAGGGCGCCTCTACGCAGAGCTGATAAGGGAGGAGCGGCAAGCATGGCGAAGCTCACAGGAATCGGCGTTTACAAACTGTTGCCTAAGACGAACTGTGGAGAGTGCAATTTTCCCACCTGCATGGCCTTCGCCATGCAGGTTGCGGCTAAGAAGGTAGCCTTGGAGGCATGCCCGTACGTGTCCGAGGATGCTAAGCGGGAACTGGCCGAATCGGCTGCGCCTCCTATGCGCACGGTGACGCTCGGCGCAGGTCCCCAGGCGGTTCAGATGGGAGGCGAGACGGTGCTGTTCCGCCACGAAGAAAAGTTCCACCATCCTACCGCCCTGGCTATTCGGATCCGGGACACGGACGACGTTGCGGCAGAAATCAACTCAATCCACCATTTGAAATTTATACGTAGCGGAAAGCCCGTCAATGTCGATCTGATCGCCCTCGAGCAGGCGGGTGATGGCAAGTCTTTCCAGGCTGCGGCGAAACTGATCCGCGAGTCTACGGAACTGCCGGCGATCCTGATGAGCAGCGATCTCCCGGCAATGGCTGACGCCCTGGAAGTCCTGGCCGACCGACGACCGCTCGTCTATGCAGCGGATAAGAGCAACTACCAGCAACTGGCGCGGCTCAGCGCCAGGTACCACGTACCGCTGGCTGTCAAGGGGGAAACCCTGGAGGAACTGGCGGACCTGACCACTAAGGTCAAACAAGCCGGTGTGGGAGACCTGGTCTTGGCGCCCGCCGTTGGACGCGTGGGCGAAGGTCTGGCCTGCCTGACCCAATTGCGGCGTCTGGCTCTGGAAAAGACCTTCCGGCCGCTCGGTTACCCCGTGATGGTCCTTACCACAGCGCAGGACGCGGTCCAAGAAGCCCTGCAGGCCATTATTTATGAGTGCAAGTACGCTTCCATCGTGGTCATGCGCGGCAAGCAAGCCTGGCAGCTCCTTCCCGTGCTTACGGCCCGGTACAACATCTTCACGGATCCGCAGGTGCCCAATGCCGTCGAGGCAAAGGTGTACAAGGTGGGTGAGCCTACTCCGGATTCCCCGGTGCTGGTCACGACCAACTTCGCACTCACGTACTTCACTGTGGAAGGCGAGGTGGAGAATAGCAAGATACCTGCCTACATCACCGCCGTGGAAACCGGCGGACTGGGAGTTCTGAATTCCTACGCCGATGACAAGCTGACGGGTGAGACGATCGCCAAGGCGGTCAAGGCTTCGGGGATACTGACTCAGGTGCGGCACAATAAGTTGATTATCCCGGGGCTGGTGGCGGTGCTGAAAGGTGAACTCGAGGATGAGGTGGGCTGCGAGGTGGTCGTCGGCCCAGAAGAGGCGGCGGGAATTCCTAACTTCCTGAAGACCGAGTGGAGATCGCAGGTGGGCGGATGAGTACAGGATCAGGCGCGATCCAAAAGGAGGGGAAAGTACAGGTCACCTTCTGGCCCGAAGGTGAGCGCGTACGTGTGCCTCTGGAGACGACCCTCCTGGACGCGGCCAAAACTGCCGGTGTAGATCTGGCGAGCTCCTGCGGGGGCGACGGGCTGTGCGGAAAATGCCGGGTGGTCGTCAGGCAGGGGAACGTGACCGCCCAGCCCACCAGCCTGCTCAGCCGGGAGGAGATCCGGCGCGGCTACGTGCTGGCTTGCCAAACCAAGGTGGCCGGCGACGTGGAGTTGGAAATACCTCCCGAATCCCGTGCCGAGGCTGCCCAGATCCTCATCGATGTTGACGCCCAGCGGTTCCGCGCCCTGCACCCGGTAGGAGGGGAAATCGAGGTCCGTCCTGCCCCCCTGACGCGCAAGCTCTACCTCGAACTGCCAAGTCCCAGCCTGGACGACAGCATCTCCGATCAGTCCAGGCTGTTTCGGGGGATTCGCCGCCGGCGCCCCGCGCCCATCATGCAACTGGGGCTCAAAGTGCTGAGAACTTTGCCCAAACTGCTGCGCGAGGCGGACTGGAAAGTGACCGTCACGCTAGGCTGGCGTGGAGGTACTTTGGAAGTGCTCCAGGTGGAGCCCGGTGACGCCGCGCGCCGAAATCTGGGCATTGCTGTGGATGTCGGAACATCGACAGTCGTGGCCCACCTGCTCGATCTGGATACGACCGAGAGAATAGATGCCGAGGCGGTGTACAACTCCCAGCGCGCCTGGGGTGACGAGGTGACGCGACGCATCATCCATGCCGGCACCCCGGGGGGATTAGATGAACTGCAAAAGGCGGTGGTAGGTGACATCAACGGGTTGATTTCGGTCCTGGCGCAACGCAATAACATTGCCCTGATCGACATAGCGGCCATTAACTGTGCCGGCAACACCACCATGACGCACCTGTTACTGGGCTTGGATCCGACCGCGATTCACAAAACGCCCTATATACCCGCATCCGCCGCCACACCACCCGTTCGAGCCGTAGAAGTCGGTATCCATATCAATCCCCGGGGGCTGCTGTACACGATCCCAAGCATTGGAGGATGGGTTGGGGGCGATGTGACGGCGGGCATATTCGCGGTGGGGTTGCGACGTTCAAAAAAGGTGCAGATGTTGATCGATGTCGGCACCAACGGTGAGATCGCGGTAGGGAATAGTGAATGGACCATTGCTTGTTCCGCCTCGGCGGGTCCCGCCTTTGAAGGTTCGGGTGTGAAACATGGGATGAAGGCCATGCACGGGGCCATCGAACGGGTGGAGATCAGTCCCGAGGGAGCGGTTCATTACCGGACAGTTGGCAACGGCCGTCCGCGCGGTATCTGTGGGTCCGGGCTGATTGACCTGATCGCCGACTTGTACAAGGTGGGGTTCATTGACCGCTCAGGGCATCTGGCGCCCCGCAAAACCGAGCGCGTGCGCGAGCGGGACGGCATGTTGGAGTTCGTGCTGGTACCCGCCTCCCGTTCGGGGACCGGCCAGGATATCGTGATAACCCAGGCCGACCTTTCCAACCTGCTGAGCGCCAAGGCGGCTATTTACGCCGGCACCGAGGTCCTGGCGCGGGCCATTGGGCTCGACTTTCGTGAGGTCGAGCGAGTCTACATCGCGGGCGGATTTGGAAATTACCTGGACCGGGAGAAGGCGCTCGCCATTGGGATGATACCGGACTTGCCGTTGGAGAAGATTCGGTTTGCCGGGAATACATCGATTCTGGGCGCTGACCTGGGCCTGCTGTCCGAGGATGCATGGCAAGAACTGCACGCAATTGCTGAGGCGGTTACGTACTACGATCTTATCAATTACCCAAATTATTACGACGAGTTTCTGGCGGCGCGGTTCATTCCGCACACTGATCTGAGTAGGTTTAAGTCCGTGAAGCATTCGCAAGAAGTGGAGGCTTATATCTAGATGGCATTCACCTTGGCCGTGGCCGGCAAAGGCGGTACCGGCAAGACCACCCTGGCGGCATTGTTAATTCAAACCCTGATCGAACGCGGGGAAGGGCCTGTCTTGGCCGTGGATGCCGATCCCAACCCCAATCTGGGTTATGTGCTGGGGTGTCAGGTGGAAAAGACCATCAGCGAACTGCGCGATGAGCTACTGGACCAAATCCGCAAACTTCCCCCCGGAGTAACCAAGAATGACTATCTGGAGATGGGGATTCAAGAATGCCTGTGGGAGGGGCGCGGAGTCGATCTGCTGGTGATGGGTGCAGGCGAGGGACCGCGCTGCTATTGTGCGGTCAACAACGTTTTGCGGCGATGCATTGACCGCCTCCGTGGTGCGTATCGGTACGTGGTGATGGATAACGAGGCGGGCCTGGAGCATTTATCCAGATGCACAACCCAGGACGTCGATGTGCTTCTGATTGTCAGCAACGGCCTGCCGGTTTCCCTTCAGGCGGCTTTCAGAGTTCACGAACTGACTGAGAAGTTGGCGTTGCGAATCGGAGAGCAATATCTGGTTCTCAACGACGTCGATCTTTCCGACGAGGGTCGGATCAAGGCAAAAGCGCAACAAACGGGCCTGAAGTTGGTGGGTGTGGTCCCCTCGGACAGCCGCTTGCGCCAGCTCAGCCGGGAGGGAGAACCGTTGACCCAATTGGCGGCGGATTCAGCAGCCCGAAGAGCCGTGCGAGAAATCTTGGAGGCGGCTCTGTCACCCACGGCTGCCGCGCTTCAGGAGGTTGCTGAAGGGGACGGCAAGCCGTCCCCCTACAAGTTGTAGGGGTAGGGCTTGCCCTACCCTGTTCAGTATTTGAGGAGGAGAGCAAATGGTTCCAGACGCGAAAAAAACCTGGGGTGGGCGAGTCAATTCAGTGACCATCGGGGCAACTCAAGCCGCTGGGGGAACTCGAGCTTTTACTGTCACCATCGGAGGATCAGCGACACTCCCTTTTTTGGATTTTGAGGGACCGTGCGGCATGCCCGCCGTTGCCATGGAGATTTGCGACATCTACCCGGAAGAGTGGCCGGACCTGTTAAAGGAGCCATTTGGCGATGCTTTGGGAGATCCAGTGCGCTGGGCACGGAAGTGCCTCGAATTGGGGGCCGACTTGATTTGCCTGCGCCTGGATGGCTGTAGCCCTGAGCACGGCAACCGCTCTCCCGCCGAAGCCGCCCAAACGGTAAAGGCGGTTCTACAGGGAATCCCGGCTCCCCTGATCATCTGGGGTACGGGGAATGCAGACAAGGATAACGAGGTATTCCCGGCAGTGGCGGAGGCAGCAGCCGGAGAAAACTGCCTGCTCGGAAGCATCACCGAGGACAATTACAAGACTCTGACTGCCGTGTGCACCGCGTACAAACACAAGCTCATTGCGGAATCCCCGTGCGACATCAACATGGCCAAGCAGGTGAACATCCTCGCCCAGGACATGGGCTTCCCGGTGGAAAACATTGTGATTTACCCCACCTGTGCAGCCCTCGGATATGGTTTGGAGTACATCTATTCGGTAATGGAGCGGGGCCGGCTGGCTGGTTTGAAGGGGGATAGGATGCTGTCGCAACCGATCCTCTGTGATATCGGGATCGAGGCTTGGGGCGTCAAAGAGGCTCGGGTTTCAGAGGAGGAGGTTCCCGATTGGGGTCCGCTGCGCCAGCGGGCGCCACTCTGGGAGGCCGGAACCGCCGTTGCTTGCCTGGTGGCGGGAGGCGATCTTCTCATTCTGCGTCATCCCGAGGCAGTTTATGCTGTCAAGAAAACCATCGCCGAACTGACCGGAGCGTCGGTTAGCGCGGCGGCTTAAAAGGCTGCCCCTCCGCACAGGGAGGACAGCCCTCTCCCTTGGGGAGAGGGTGGCGAGCGTAGCGAGACGGGTGAGGGGTTAGTTTTGTGTTGGTTCTCCCTGTGCAAGTGACCCCTCACCCGTCCCGCGCCGGCTGGCGAAGGCGCCGGTCACGGGACACCCTCTCCTCTGGGGAGAGGGCGGAGACCTAATCTCCAGGAGGAAAATCTATGAGCATCATATTGATCGGTGAGCGTATCAACGGTTCCTTCAAGGACGTAGGCCGGGCAATTCAGGAACATGACAAAACCGTGATCCGGGATCGCGTGGCCAGGCAGGAGGCAGGCGGCGCTGATTACCTGGATGTAAACATGGGGGCAGCGTCGCGCAAGCTGGAAGATTATGCCTGGCTGGTTCAAGCGACGGCGGAATCCACAGCCCTGCCGCTCTCGCTTGACTGCCCCCGCGCCGACATGTTCCGCGTAGGGCTGAAAGCCTATCGAGACACGGTTGGGGAGCGGGCGGTGATTCTCAACAGTACTACCGCTGAGGATAGCAAGCTCGTCCCGCTTCTCGAGCTGGCGTCCGAATTCAAAGCGGGGATCATCGGCGTGGTGATGGATGAGAGAGGAAGCCCCCAGGACGTGGACCGACGGCTGGAGTTGGGCGGCAAGATCTTCGCGGCGGCGGTGGAAGCCGGTATCCCCACTACGCAGATCTATCTCGACCCGATCGTCATGCCGGTGAAATTCATGCAGGACCAGCCCAAGAATGTGCTCAATGCCATTCAGCAGATGACCATGCTTTCCGATCCGCCATGCCACATTTCCATCGGCCTGAGCAACGTTTCCTCCAAAGCGGAAGAGCGCAAACTCATCAATCGCACCTTCATGGTCATGGCAATGGCTATGGGAGTGGATGCGGCGATCCTGGATGTCTGCGACGAGGAACTACGGGCGGCGGTGGCCACGGCTGAACTCCTGCTCGGCATGGAGATTTACAGCGATGCTTACTTAAAAGCTTATCGCCAGAGGGCAGGCTCTGGCACTGCCGCGGCGGCATAAGTCGCCACGGTTTAGGGGCACTTGACCTGTAGCGCCGGCCTTCAGGCCGGCACCTGCCGACCTAAAGGTCGGCGCTACTTCACCTTCGGCTCAGGATTGTCGGACAACGAAGGGATGAGCGAGAAAAAGCGAGGCTGCAATGAATCAAAAGAGCGTTGATCGTGCTACACAGGAAATGCTCGAGCATGCCCACGACCAGAGACTCGAGACGGCTTGGGACCGTTGGGATGAGCAGCAGCCGCAATGCGGCTTTGGTCAGCTCGGGGTTTGTTGTCGAATCTGTAATATGGGACCCTGCCGCATCGATCCCTTCGGCGGCGAGCCGCGTCGAGGTACTTGTGGAGCGGATGCCGATACGATTGTGGCCCGCAACCTGGTGCGCATGGTTGCAGGTGGAGCGGCTGCCCATTCCGATCACGGCCGCGATGTAGCCCATACGCTTCTTCTGGCAGCGGAGGGAAAAGGCGGCTATGCCCTCAAGGATCCTATTAAGCTGCGCAAGATCGCAGCCGAATTCGGCATTGCCCCCGATGGGCACAGTGATGCGGAGATAGCCAAAGCCGTGGCAGAGCATGCGCTCCACATGTTTGGTCAGCAGGAGGGTGAGCTCACCCTGCTTTCGCGGGCCCCTGCCCGGCGCCAGGAGCTCTGGCGGAAGTTTGGGATCAGCCCGCGCGGAATCGACCGAGAGATCGTCGAGATCATGCACCGCAGCACCATGGGAGTTGACACGGACTATCGGAACATCCTCATGCAGGGATTCCGCGCTTCGCTGGCGGACGGCTGGGGAGGTTCCATGATCGCTACCGATCTGCAGGACGTCCTCTTTCGCTCTCCCCAACCCCTGCGCGCCGCGGTCAACCTGGGTGTCCTGAGGAAGGACGCCGTCAATATCGTGGTGCATGGCCATGAGCCCGTCCTCTCGGAGATGATCGTGGCCGCCAGTCGCGATCCGGAACTTCTGAAGATGGCCGAGATGCAAGGCGCCAAGGGAATCAACATCGCCGGGATTTGCTGCACCGCCAACGAAATCTTGATGCGCCACGGTATACCGGTGGCAGGGAATTTCCTACAGCAGGAGCTGGCCATCATTACGGGTGCGGTTGACCTCATGGTGGTCGATGTGCAGTGCGTCATGCCGTCCCTGGCCAGCCTGACCGGTTGCTTCCATACGAAACTGGTCTCAACCTCCCCCAAAGCTAAAATGCCCGGGGTTGAACAGATTGACTTCGATGAAATGCGGGCGTTGGAAGTTGCGAAGGAGATCGTGGGGCGGGCCGTGGAGAATTATTCCCGGCGTGACCCGCGCAAGGTGACAATCCCCGAGCACCGCTCGGACTTGATCGCCGGCTTTACCACGGAATCGGTCTTTCGCTTCCTGGGAGGCCGCTACCGTGGCACCTTCCGTCCCCTGAACGACGCCGTGATCGACGGGCGACTGCGAGGCGCGGTCGGGATCGTGGGATGCAACAACCCGAACACGCTCCATGACTGGGCACACCTCACCCTCACTCGGGAACTGCTCAAGAACGACGTGTTGATTGTCAGCACAGGCTGCGCCGCCATCGCGGATGCCAAGTGCGGGTTGCTTCGTCCCGAAGCTGCCTATGAGAGCGCTGGGCCCGGATTGAGAGAGATCTGTGAAACCGTGGGGATCCCTCCCGTCTTGCACGTTGGGGCTTGTGTGGACAATTCCCGCATCCTGACCACGCTTATTGAGATCGTGGGTGAGGGGGGTCTGGGAGAGGATTTTTCCCAACTGCCGGTAGCTGGCTCGGCGCCCGAATGGATGTCGGAAAAGGCAGTGGCTATTGGGTTCTACTTTGTGGCCTCCGGCGTGATGACTCACTTCGGCACCCCCCACCCCGTGTTGGGCAGCCGTGCCGTGCACAAGTTCCTCACCGACGATGTGGAAGAGATGCTGGGCGGGAAATTCTTCTTCGAAGCCGACCCAGTCAAGGCTGCTGCCCAGATCATCGAGCATCTGGATCGAAAGCGTGCGGAACTCAAGCTTGCGCCTCCTATGTACACCGCCAACAAGACTTGGCAGGGTGTATCGGTAGGCGCTTAATCGACCGATCTGCCCATTTCCCGACGAGAATGGCGGGGAATTGGGTCTTTGCCCTCTCCCTTGGGGAGAGGGTGTCCCGCTACCGGCGCTTTCATCAGCCGGAGCGGGACGGGTGAGGGGTCAGTTGCACGCTGAGGAGGGATCAGATGGGCGAAGATGACGAAGTAACCCCTCACCCGGCTCGCTCCGCTCGCCACCCTCTCCCCAAGGGAGAGGGCTGTATTTCCGACTTCGGGGTGGCGCAGACATTGCCTTTTATGTCTGCGCCACCCACGTTTAGCCTGGATTGTTCAGGGGCGCCGACATAAAAATCGATGTCGGCGCCACCCGCCGGAATTGGGTCGTTGCGTTCTCGTCGGGAGAGAGGAGAATGTAGGAAGTAGAAGCCCTCTCCCCTGGGGAGAGGGTGTCCCGCGACCGGCGCTTTCACCAGCCGGCGCGGGACGGGTGAGGGGTCGGTTGTAACGGACTCACGGGCGGTGCAGGCATTGTCTTTCATATCTGCGCCACACATGAACCCCGCGAGTCGACCTTACAGCTATTAGCAAACCGCCATTGGCTAGGAGTTCGCTGAAAGCTGAGAGCTGATAGCTGACAGCCAGCGACGTTACGGCGAACCGATGCGAGTGAATCCCACTTGGGCTGCCAGCCTTGAAAAGCAGTTGCAGGAGACGCAAGAGGCGCTCCGGGGACGCGACCCTGCGGAAGTGGCCTTGTGGTCGGGCACAACGTGTGAAGCCGTAGCGGGGAAGACTTGCCTCGAGGTCCGCTTCTGGGATCGTTCCTACCTGATAGCATGGCCGGACTTGGCGGTTCGCGAGAAGGAAGGCCAGCCTTGCCCCGGGCCGTTCCAGGGCTTAATTCTTCAGTACCTCCTCCTGGCGGATGGCGCGCCTTTAGAAAATGCGTGGGTCTCGTTGCGCAACTTGCCTCATGGCTCCTTCTATGAGCAGGCCTTTCAGTCCTACAGCGGAAACCTGCTGGTGAGGAGCTTTCGCGAAAACCCGGAAGATTTCCGTGCTATCGCAAAAAGACTGGGAGGAGAACCTCTCGAGATGGGGGACGCTGCGTTTCGCTTCTGGGCGCTGCCCCGAATACCCCTGGCCGTGGTTTACTGGTCAGGAGGAGGAGAGTTCCCTGACTCGGCGCAGGTCCTGTTTGACAAGTCCGCCGGCCATTACCACCACCTGGAGATGCTGGCGCATCTCGGCGGCATGTTGTGCGAACGGCTGGTCCTGGCACGTGAGAAGCATTGAAGGACATCACAAGGAAGGATGTCATTCTGAGCGAAGCGCAGCGTAGCGAAGAATCTGCTTTTAGTTGCGGCTCCCGTGCGTTATGAGATTAATGTCATGAAAATTGCGCTCAGCGGCAAAGGCGGAGTTGGCAAAACCACATTGACGGCCTTGATGGCCCGGCAGGCGGCCGCACGGGGACATCCGGTTTTGGTCATCGACGCCGATCCAAATCCTAACCTCCATCTGGCCCTCGGTTTTCCCTCTGCCCCGCCAGCCTTAGTCGGGATGAAGGATTTGATTGAGGAGCGTCTCGGATCGCTGGAGGGATTCTTCCGGCTCAATCCTCGCGTGGACGATATTCCGGAGCGGTTCTCTTTTGAGGACCATGGCGTTCGGCTCCTGGTGATGGGCAGTATCAGCCAGGGGGGCGGAGGCTGTGCGTGCCCGCAAAGCGCTTTCCTTCGGAACTTGCTCCAGCACGTCATGCTGGAGCGCTCAGAATGGGTATTCATGGATTGCGAGGCTGGGCTGGAACATCTGGGGCGAGCGACGGCAAGAGGCGCAGACGCTCTTTTGATAGTGGTCGAACCCAGCCAATCTTCCCTGGAAACAGCCCATCGAATTCAGCACTTGGCCGCGGACATCGGCCTCTCTCGCCTGTTCGTCGTGGGCAACAAGGTTCGAGATCCCGAAGAGCGAGAGCTGATCGAACAGGGCATGAGCGATCTGAAAGTCCTGGCTTGTCTTCCGGAGAGTCTTGCCCTGCGCCGGGCCTCCCGCCGTGGGATGGCGGTGCAAGATCCCGATCTCCTCGCGGCGGTCGACAGCATCCTGGATGCCATCGAGGCGAGATCCGTATCGTGACGCGTTGCGGTTGTCGCAAACATCACGGCTAAGCCCCGGAGGTCCGAAGAGTTTTTGCCCTCTCCCCAGGGAGAGGGCTGGGATTCCGACTTCCGGCTCTTGTGTCCGGCCTAAGATGTGGGTAAAGATCAGCAAGGCCAGGGGACATTAGCGCCTTCAGTAGCGCGCGTACAACGCAAGAAGGGGAGGTGGCAATCGATGGCAGGTTCCGGCAAACCCAGACTTACTACCCCACTAGTTCGTGACAATGGCCGATTGCGGCCCACAAGCTGGGAAGAAGCCCTTGACCGCACTGCCGCTGGCTTTCGCGGCTCGGTGGAGAAATACGGCCCGCAGGCTTTCGGCATGTTCAGTTGCTCGAAGACCACCAACGAGCTGAATTTTCTGGCCCAGAAATTTGCCAGGGTGGTCATGGGCACGAACAACGTCGACAGTTGCAACCGCACTTGACACGCCCCTAGCGTCGTCGGTCTGACGGCGGTTTTTGGTTGGGGTGGCGGCACCAGTTCCTATCTCGAGATCGAAGATACGGACCTGATCGTGCTTTGGGGGTCGAACGCTCGTGAGGCCCATCCTCTCTTCTTTCACCACGTGTTGAAGGGAATTCGCAAGGGCGCCCGGCTCTGGGTCGTCGATCCGCGCCGGAGCGATTCGGCGCGTTGGGCGGATGTGTGGCTTGGGCCCGACGTGGGCTCGGACATCGTCTTGGCCAACGCCGTCGGTCGGGAAATCATCGCTTCGGGATTGGAGAATCGGACCTTTATCAAGCGGGCCACCGCCGGGCTCGACGCCTATCGCGCCCATGTCGAACGCTTCACTCTCGAGTACGCGGAGCACGTGACCGGCGTGCCGGCGACTCTGATTCGTGATCTTGCTCATGCCTACGCACGCGCCCATCGGGCGCAGTTGTGCTGGACGCTGGGCATCACAGAACACCATAACGCAGTTGATAATGTGCTCTCCCTGATCAATCTGGCCTTGCTCACGGGGCACGTCGGCAGGTACGGTTCTGGCATTAATCCTCTTCGGGGCCAGAACAATGTGCAGGGCGGGGGTGACATGGGCGCCCTGCCCGACCGATTACCCGGATTCCAACACGTCGAGAACGACGAGCTACGCCAGAAGTTCGAACGCGCCTGGAACGTGAAGATACCTCCAAAACGAGGGCTTAATCTGAGCGGGATGTTCCAGGCCATGGAGCGCGGCGAGCTGAAAACAGTGTATTGCCTCGGCGAGAATCCCGTTCATTCGGAGGCCGATCAGCACCGTTGCGAGCGCTTGCTGGGCGGATTGGACTTCCTGGTGGTGCAAGACATCTTCCTGACGGCGACCGCAGAGCTGGCACATGTGGTGTTGCCGGCCGCCGCAGGCTGGTGTGAATCGGAGGGGACAGTCACTAACAGCGAGCGGCGGGTTCAGCGAGTCCGCAAGGCCGTCGAGCCGCCGCCGGGCGCGCGTGACGATATGGAAATCGTTTGCGAGCTTGCCAGGCGCCTGGGTCACGATTGGGGTCGTCCCAGTGCGGAAGACGTCTGGAATGAACTCCGGAAGCTCAGCCCGATGCATGCAGGGATGAGCTATGACCGTCTGGAAGCCCTAGGCGGAATCCAGTGGCCTTGTTATGACGAGTCCCATCCGGGCGAGATGTTCCTCCACAGCCGCCTCTGGCAGGAGCCGCTTGAAGGGCCGAGGGCACAGTTCAGCGTGGTTGAATTTGAGCCACCGGTTGACGTTCTTGATGAGAACTACCCGATCCGGCTGACCACCGGACGGCGTCTGGATAGCTACAACACCGGAGTTCAGACAGCGAGTTACCGTTCGCCCCTGCGCCGGCAGGAGGCGCTGGGGCTTTCCCCCGAGGACGGGGCAAAGTACGCCGTAGCCGATGGAGAACGCGTCCGCATTAGCTCACGCCGGGGGGCAGTGGAGGCCTGTGTTCGATATGACACATCGCTGCGGCCTGGCCTTGCTTTCCTCTCTTACAACCACCCGGACGAGGTGCCGACTAATTTCCTGACTATTGATGCGGTAGATCCGAAGTCGGGCACCTCTGAATACAAGGCTGCGGCCATCCGTATTGATAAACTTCCGGCATTGGAGGTGGGGTCACGGTAGCACGGCCGTGGCACGGCCATCCTGGCTGTGGTCAGAGGCGGGACGCCCGTGCCACTGGAAGCTTCGTCCAAGATAGGAGACCAAAGTGGATATTCACGTGACCGCAGAGCAGCCGACGCGCGAAGAGCGTGAGGCCGTCGATTCGGTCTTGGGGAAGGCCGAGTCCGGATGGAGTGGCGGCCAGCGTCATATAGAACTGGAGGGGCGATTCGCGTTTGGAGGGCATGCTGACCGCGCGCGTCGTCACCTGTTGCTTCCGGTTCTGCATGTCATCCAGAGGCGGGTGGGCTGGATCAGTCCCGGCGCGCTGAACTATGTCAGCGCGCGGCTCGACATCCCGCCTGCTGAGGCGTTCGGCGTCGCAAGTTTTTACGGCTTGTTCTCGACCACGCCACGCCCGCCCCGGGTCCTCCATGTTTGCGATGACATCGCCTGCCAGACTCGAGGCGCCCAATGTCTCTGCGAGAATTTGGAGCGGGCCCTGGGGCCTGCTGGGTCGCCCGGCCCGGATGGGAAAACAACTTGGTTGCGCACCTCCTGTCTGGGGTTGTGCGAGCGAGCGCCGGCTGCTTTATTGTCAGTTGCTGGAGAGCGGCCATGGGAAAAGGTAATTGCCCCGGCGGAACCGGCGGCCCTCATCGACGTTATGTGCGGTGAGAGACAGGAACCCGTCGAGACAACGCCGGACTCCTTTCGCGCGGAGATTTCGGTGCCGCAGGCCGGGCAGCCAGGGCTCAGGCTATTGCGCCGTATCGGCCGCAGCGATCCCGGAAGCCTGGACGATTATCGGGCGCATGGTGGTTACGAGGCGCTGCGCGCGGCGTTGGCAATGGGATGGGATTGGGTGGTGCGCGAAGTGGTTGCCTCCAAGCTCGTCGGCCGCGGTGGTGCGGCGTTTCCGGCCGGGAGAAAATGGGACCCGGCGAATCGTCCGCGCTACCTGGTGTGCAATGCAGATGAGTCCGAGCCGGGTACCTTTAAAGACCGTATCGTGATGGAGGGCGATCCTTTCGCGCTCATCGAGGCGATGACCATCGCAGGGTTCGCGACCGGCTGCGAGCAAAGCTTCCTCTATGTCCGAGGCGAATATCCCCTGGCCTCCGAGCGGCTGTCACAGGCCATCGAGATTGCCCACCGCCGAGGCTTCCTGGGCAGCAATATTCTCGGCCAGGGCCTTCGTTTCAACATTCAGATGTACATGGGCGCTGGAGCCTACATCTGCGGAGAAGAGACCGCGCTTTTTAATTCCATCGAGGGTTACAGGGGGGAACCCCGCAGCAAACCGCCCTTCCCGACCCAGGCAGGACTGTTCGGAAAACCCACCGTGGTGAACAACGTCGAGACGCTGATCAATGTACTCGAGATCGTGCGGGAAGGTAGTGAAGGGTTCGCGGCGGTGGGCACACTCGGGTCGACGGGCTCCAAGCTCTTTTGCGTCTCGGGCCACGTAGTCCGACCAGGTGTGTATGAGGCCCCCTTCGGGACAACTCTGAGGGAAATCATCGAACTCGCCGGGGGAGTCGGTGGGAGCGGGCGTCTTCAGGCCGTGCTGCTGGGTGGTGCGGCGGGCACTGTAGTGTCGCCGCAAGAACTCGACACGCCGCTCACCTTTGAGGGCACACGGGCCATCGGCGCCGCGCTCGGCTCCGGCGTAATTATGCTATTTGATGATAGCATCGACCTGCGGAAGATCCTGCTGCGCATCGCAGCATTCTTCCGCGATGAATCTTGCGGCCAGTGCGTTCCTTGCCGCATCGGCGCGGTGAGGCAGGAGGAGGCGCTCGAGCGCCTGATCAGCGGGCATCCGCTCGGCTCGGCGGATGAAGAGCTCTTGCGCTTGAGCGAGATAGGGCAGGTGATGCGGGACAGCTCGATTTGCGGGTTAGGGCAAACGGCTTCCAGCGCTGTCGAGTCAGCTTTGCGCCGCTGGCAATTGTTCCAGCAGCCGACCCCTTAGCGCTTTCAAAGGATTCGAGGAGCAAACCCCATGAGCGACCAACAAAGGCAGGACACGACGCCGTCCGCCCTTCCACCTCATCCTATGCCGGGGATCATACCAATGCCGCCCGGTCCGCTACCGGTGATCCCACTTGCTCCGCGGCGGAAAAGGGTGGACCTTACCATCGACGGCCGCAAAGTTTCGGTTCCTGAAGGAACGACCCTTCTCGAAGCGACTCGACAGCTTGGGATCGACATGCCGACTCTCTGCTTTCTCGAGACTCTCACCCCGGTCAATGTGTGCCGAATCTGCGTGGTCGAGGTCGAGGGCTCGCGTCCGCTTGTCCCTGCCTGTTCGCGCAAAGTGGAGCCGGGGATGGTGGTGAGAACGGACACGGAGCGGGTGCGGCTCAGTCGACGGCTGGTCCTGGAGTTCCTGGGCTCGTCCATCGACATCTCGACGGCGCCGCAGATCCAGGCGTATATGGTCCAGTACGGCGCTCATCCGGAGAGATTCGGTCCTTGCGCTGCGCCACGGGCCGATCGGGATGCGGCGCTCCCGGGGTGCCACACCCCGACCGATGGATCGCATGCCGCTACAGTGGCGCAGCCGGTCAAGATCGACAACGAGCTCTACATGCGCGACTACAGCAAGTGCATTCTTTGCTATAAGTGCGTACAGGCCTGTGGCACGCAAGCTCAGAACACGTTTGCCATTGCCGTCGCCGGCAGGGGCTTCGACGCGCGCATTTCGACTGAATATGCTGTGCCGTTACCGGAGTCCGCCTGTGTATACTGCGGCAACTGCATCGCAGTGTGCCCCACGGGGGCGCTCATGTTTTCCAGAGAATATGAAATGCGGCAAGGCGGAACATGGGATGAATCGAAGCAGACCAGCACCGATACCATCTGCCCTTACTGCGGGGTGGGGTGCACGATTAGACTTCACGTTCAAGATAACAGGATCGTCAAAGCCACTTCGCCCTTGGACCACGACATCACAAGGGGAAACCTCTGTATCAAAGGACGCTTCGGCTGGGAGTATGTGCACAGTCCCACCGGCGACGCCGACGCGCACGCCTGAAGACGGACCGCTGCATCCTGCGCCGCCGCAAAAGCGGGAATCCAACTCTTTCTGATCTGATGTGGGCGGGATTTCCATTTTTCCCGTGCGTCTCGCTTTTTTGAAGTATTCTGCGCCAGCGACATCATGTTCCCGTGTGTTTTCAAGGGGCTATAAGAATGCTGGGATATATATGGGAAAGCGTATAGGTGTGTCATTTTGATACACTTGGCGGCTCGCCCGCCTAATACTACGCTACATATCTAGCCTCCACTAGCCAAGCGCAAAAGACGACTGCGGAGATTCTTCGTCTCCGTCAGCTCATGGACCGACGAGCTCAGAATGACAGGCGTTTCATGATGAGTCGGTCAGCATGAAGTTCTTCAGCTCGACCCTCGCCCTTCGGCAAGCTCAGGGCAAGCTTTACGCGGGGGTGAGGACGACGACGATGATTTTCATCTCTTTGGGCGGGCCGAAGGCCCATGTCCACTCAGGATGACAGCGAAGGACTCAGAATGACAGCATGGCGGGCGAGCGTTGACTCTTAAGTTGAAGATTTCGCCCATGGTTTGGCCACAAGGCGTGATAGGATTGCGTTTACGTAAAGTAATCCCCCACGCTTGTCGAGTGCCGATCCCTTGATGTGGACCCACCCGAAGAAGTGGAAGTTATTTCTTTGAAGGCGCGAGCGACCAAAACAATTACACGCTTGCGGAGGTATGCGGCCAGTTTGCTGCTGGCTATGTTTCTCGGGACGGTTTATGCCGCGCCGCAAACGGCCTCCTGGCACGGAACAATCCGCAACGCCCAGGGGGACGCGTTGCCAGGGGCGCAGGTCGAACTGCGAGCCGTCGAGAGCGAGCGTGTTGTTTACGCCACCGCCGACTCGAACGGCGCCTTCGCTTTTGACGCCATAACAGCCGGCAGTTATCACGTCTCTGTGCATTGGCAGCGAGAAGCTTTAAGAAGCGAGCCGCTCCTGGAAATCCGCGCAGGCGAGAATGTTGCGGTGTGGCTCGACATCTCGCCGGATGGCCGGCGGCTGCTCTTGCGCGCCAAGGGGCATTCAGGTTCGAGCCCCGCGGCAGGAGGGACGGGGCTCAACGAGGCTGCTGCCGCTGGCCCGCATGGAAGCGGTGGGGAGAGGTTATCGAGCAAAGAAGTCTCGAGCCTGCCGCTCAACCAGCGCGACTTCAGCCAACTGCTTCTGCTCGCGGGCGGCACCCAAACCGACACCAACGGTTCCTCGAACTTTACTCAGCAGTTTGCCGTCAACGGCCAGCGGGGAACCACCGCCGTCTTCGCCATGGATGGCATCTTCATCAGCGACCCCGAAATGGGCGGCGCGACCTTCCCGAACTTTAATGTGGAAGCAATCCAGGAGATTCGTTCCAACTCGGGGGTGATGCCGGCGGAGATCGGCGCAGGGGCAGCGTCCTACACTGATGTTATCACCAAGTCAGGCACTTCGGCGGTCCACGGGGCAGTCTTCTCATTCGTGCGCAACGCCGCCTTTGACGCGCGCAACTTCTTTGACCGGCGCTCGCTGGCTCAGCCTGGGCGCATTCCACCCTTTGCCCGCAATGAGTTCGGTTTCACCAATGGAGGGCCGGTAGTATTGCCGGGTCTTTACGACGGCCGCGGTCGAACCTTTTATTTCGGCCAGTACCAGGGTTTCCGTCAAGTGTTGGGAACCACCCAGGTCTTTCCGGTCCCCACGCTCGCCGAACGCCAGGGTTTCGACAGCAGCGCTTACCCCGGCGACACGCTGCTGGTTCCGGTCAATCCTCAGGTTGCGCAAGTGCTGGCGCGTTACCCCTTGCCGGACGATCCCCAGGGAGCCTACGGCGCGCGCACCTATGCCATTTCTTCCAGAGTCGTGACCAACAGCGACCAGTTCTCAATCCGCATTGACCACCGCATTTCGGACCAGGCGCAATTCTTTGCCCGCTTCAATTTCGACAACCTCACCGGGCCTACAACCAATCCGGCTCAGACGGCACTCGACCCCAGCTTTGGGGTGACCTTCTTCAACCACCAGCGCAACCTCGGGCTGCGTTACACCCGCTCGGTATCGCAGAAGATGACCTCCGAGTCGTCCTTCGGGTTCATTCGCACCACTCCCGAATACCCCACGCTCAATCAGACCCAGCCCGGATTGAACTTTGCCGACGGTTTGTACGAATCGTTCAACTCCGCGGCAGGGGCCGTCATGGCGGCTTTCACGAACCTCTTCCAGGCCCGCCAGGACTTTACTTACGGGCATGGCAAGCACACTTTCAAGTGGGGCGCCGAGGCGCGCTTCAACCGCGACACAACGCTTTTCGGGATGAGCCCGAATGGCGCCTATACGTTCGGGGGTGGGCCTGCCTACGCGCTCGAGGACATACCTTCCTTGAGCGGCGCCCACGATATTCATATCGGAGACCAACTGCCGGATACGCTGACCAGCTTCCTGACCGGCGCCCCGCACTCTTACACGACCTCCGTTGCTCCACCCATGTTTGCCCAAGGGAGCCATATCGGAGAAGTGGCGGTACGGCGTGAGGCCTATAATTTCTACTTTCAGGACGCCTGGAAGATTTCTCCTCGCCTGATGTTCAACTACGGCCTGCGCTACGAAGTGACGACTCGCCTTCATGCCGGCCACAAACTTACCGAGGGGTCGATCTTTGTCGGGCCTGACGGGAGTTCCGCGCGTTCCTGGGATTCCGATGCACAACTCAAGTTCTTGGTAAACCCACAACCGCCCTACAGCTTCGATTGGCACGGCTGGGGACCGCGACTGTCACTCGATTGGAATGCTACCGATAAGACCGTTCTTCACGCCGGAGGGGCCATCACCACGGTGCTGATGAATCTCTGGATGGACAACTTCATGACGGGCGGCACACCGTTTGTGGTCACGCCGCTAGTCATTGTCATGCCCGGGACGCCGGTCCCCTTCGAGAACAAGGTAACTACCCTGAAACTCCCGGTGATGCTCACTCCCGAGGGGCAGCCCGTATTTACGCCCGGCCAGCCCACCGATAACTTGGCTCCCAATACCGAACTTGATGTGGTGCGATTGGCCGAGGATTTGGCTGCGGAAGCCCCCGGACAGCCGTTTCGTCCCTACCCGCTGTTTGGCATGGCCCAGGATTTCCGCAACGGTTACATCCAGACCTACACGGCGGGTCTGGAGCACGAATTCGGAGGTCTGAAGTTCAGCGCCGCCTACGTGGGGACCGCCGGGGTGAAGCTTGCCGACCTGGTTAATGTCAATGGCTACGGTGGCGCCATCGCCGGCTTTGCGCCCTTTACGCGTTTCGACGCGACAGGGCAAGCGGTGGGCGGGGTTGGTCCCGTCACCCTCATGAGCACGCGCTCTCATTCCACCTTCCATTCCTTCCAGGCTGGGTTGGCGAAGACTTCTCCCCGCGCGGGGCTGGGTTTCCAGGCGAACTACACCTGGTCGAGATCGCTCGACGATTCAAGCACCCCATCGCCAGGATTCTTTGCCTCGGGCTCCAACGCCATCCTCCAGACGCCGCCGCAGGATCCGCGCAATCCTGGTGCGGAAAAAGGCCCCTCCATCTTCGATATCACGCACGCGGTCTCTTTCAGCCTCATCCAGGAACTACCCTTCGACCGCGTTAGCTTTTTGCGGCCACTGGGGCGGAAGGTGACTTCCGGCTGGCAATTCCTGAACATCACAGCGCTGGCCAGCGGCCTGCCCTTCTCGGTTTACTCGGGGGTGCAACAAACCGGCATTGGCGTGAACAGCGCCGACCGACCTGACCAAGTGGGGCGCCCGGTTTTCTCCACCGGCCGCAAAATCCGCGAAGACTATTTCGGCCTCGGCGAGGCGAACCCGTCGTTCTTTTCCATCCCCATCCATCTGCCGGGAGGGACAGGCCCCAACCAAGGAAGGTTCGGGATGCTTGGTCGCGATACCTTTCGGGGGCCCGGTTTGCACAATTTCGACGCGGCGCTGACCAAGGATACGGAGCTTGCGCCCCGCCGTGGTGCCGAACCCATCACGCTGCAGTTTCGCGCCGAGTTTTTCAATGTTTTTAACCTCGTTAACTTTGGACTTCCCTCCAACGTCGTGGTCGGCTCGGGCTTCGGCATCATCAGCCAAACCGCCGCGCCCTCGCGCCAGATCCAGGTCTCCCTCAAGCTACTCTATTAAATCGAAGCGGGGCTCTTGGATGCACGAGCCTCTGCGGACACCACTGTCTTCAACACGCCTCCACGAGACCTGACGCTCGGTTACCGCCGCACTCGCCGTTTCTGTTGCCGGAGGCTAGCCCAACTTGCGCAGTCGAGAATTTTAGCGAGAGGGAGGTCACTCTGGGCGGCATGCCGGTGACGAACTTCTCTTTGGCGTTGAAGGAAACCTACAAGAACGCGGCGGAGAGAAGAAGACCAACACGCTCTGGATCCGCGAACACGTCGTCCGCAACCCTGCCGACTACCCTAGAACCTCCACTGTGGGGAGACCTCGTATTCTTCTCGTAATCCACTAAAACAGTGCGAGGTTTGATTGGGAAACCCAGGCTCGAAGGGGCGGTCCCGGTGAGCGATCACTCCGAACTAACACCGGCGTGGGGCCGCCAGGCGCAGCCGGTCAAGATCGACAACGAGCTCTACGTGCGCGACTACAGCAAGTGCATCCTTTGCTATAAGTGCGTACAGGCCTGTGGCACGCAAGCTCAGAACACCTTTGCCATTGCCGTCGCCGGCAGGGGCTTCGACGCGCGCATTTGAACTGAATATGCTGTGCCGTTACCGGAGTCCGCCTGTGTATACTGCGGCAACTGCATCGGAGTGTGCCCCACGGGGGCGCTCATGTTTTCGAGTGAATATGAAATGCGGCAGGCCGGAACATGGGATGAATCGAGGCAGACGCGCACCGATACCATCTGCCCTTACTGCGGGGTCGGGTGCACCATTAGACTTCACGTTCAAGATAACAGGATCGTCAAGGCCACCTTGCCACTGGACCAAGACATCACAAGGGGAAACCTCTGCATCAAAGGACGCTTCGGCTGGGAGTATGCACACAGTCCCACCGGCGACACCGAAGCGCACGCCTGAAGACGGACTGCGCTGCATCCTGCGCCGCCACCCACCCGGGTTCCGAAGCTGGAGTCGTCTTTCATCCTGAGCCCGCATAAAGCCGTAGTATTCGCGATATAATGGTCGATCGAGTCTTTGGCAGGGACAACCAGCCACCCGCTCGCGGAATCGAAGAACCAGCAGACAAGCTTATCCGATCAGGAAGGTGGGAGACGATGGCGAAAGTTTTCAGCTTTACAGCAAAGGCAGCAGTTCCAATTGCAGCATGTTTTCTGGCGGCATTGCTGGTGGTAGTGGCGCGCGCCCAAGACAACGTGCAACTGACCGGCCACTGGAATTTCAACCAGGACCAGAGCGATGATGCGCAGCAGAAGGTTCACGACGCGCAGCAAAACAGCCCGCGCGGCGGTGGCTATCCAGGTGGCGGTGGCGGGTACCCCGGCGGGGGCGGCGGCATGGGACGTGGCGGAATGGGCGGCATGGGAGGAATGGGCGGGGGCATGGGTCGCGGTCGGGGGGGAATGGGGAATCCTGGTGGCGGCGTCAGCAGCCAGGAGTGGGGTCGCCTCGCTGAGAATCCTAAGTTCTTGCGGATCGACCAGCGTTCCGACCAGTTTGTGGTCATCGACGACTCCGACCGCGCCCAAACTTTTTACCCTGACGGCAAAAAGCATAACGATAAAGATGCGGACGGCAACAAGATCTCGACCAAGGCCTCGTGGGAAGGCGGCGCCTTCATCGCTGAGACCAAGCTGCCCCACTCGGAAAAACTCACGCAAACGTTCCGCATGAGCGAGGACGGCAAACAACTCCACGTAATTACTCGGTTCGAGGCTTCCTCGGGCAACGTGTCGGTCAGCATCCGGCGCGTGTACGACATGGGGAAAGCGCCAGCACAGTAGGGCTGAGAAGCGGCCGATTCTTGCCCCCTTCGGGCTGGCTCCTGTTCCATGCTTGACACGGCCCATCCCTTAACCGGAATTCGCTTTTTAGCGTTCCGGCGCCTGAGACAAAGCCGACGCCGTTATAGACGGAATTTGGGCTGAATTGTGCTAACTGGCCTTGAGCTTCTTGATTTCCTGCGTCAAAGCCGGGACGATTTCGAAAAGATCTCCCACAATGCCGTAAGTTGCGACCTCAAAAATCGGCGCTTCCTTGTCCTTGTTGATGGCTACAACCGTGTGCGAGCCCTTCATCCCCACCATGTGCTGGATGGCGCCTGAGATTCCCAGCGCCAGGTACAGTTTGGGGGCCACGGTCTGCCCCGAACTGCCGACTTGACGGTCCATCGGCAGCCACCCGCTATCACAGATCGGACGGGAGGCGCCGATTTCGGCGCCCAGTGCTTCCGCCAGCTTCTTGGCCAGTTCAAGGTTTTCAGGAGCCTTGATGCCGCGCCCTACCGCAACGATGATCTCCGACTGCGACAGATCCACTGCCTGCTTGGCCTCACGAAAACGCTCACCGGGCTTGGTCCGAATCGTGTCTGCTGAAAGAGTGGTTGGGGCCGATATGATTTTGGCGGAAACAGTCCCGCGTCGCACAGAGTCCTCTCGGAAGGCTGCGGCCTGGAAAGAGACGAAATGCGGCGGCGCCCCGACAAACTCCACATCGGCAGCAAATTTCCCCTGGAAAACCTGCCGCACGAAGATCAGCCCCTCGCCTTCACAACGGTAGCCCAGGCAGTCACTCACCAACGCCTGATGCAGCGATGTCGCCAGCTTTGGAGCGAAATCGCGCACCAGGTAGGTGTGGCTAAAAACCACGAAACGAGGCTTCTGTTGCTGGACAACCTCCCGGAACGCGTGCGCGTAACCGTCCGCCGTGTAGTCGGCGAGCAAGGGGGAATCGACGCACAGTACTTCCTGGAGCTCGAGGGCGGCAAGTTCTGAGGCGAGGGGCGCAACATTGTGACCCAAAAGGACAGCAGAAACTGAACCACCGAGGTCCTGAGCAAGCCGCTGCCCGGCCGCCATGGCCTCCCATGTGGGTCGGCTTAACTTGTCCGCTTGCTGCTCTGCGAAAACCAGAACAGATTCAGCCATGTTTACTCGCCTTGAGGGGTCGAATCCGCAAGGCCCGCGTCAGGAGTCTCAGGCTCTGTGGGTTGTTCTTGCTGCATTTTCGGCTTCGATGGCCTGGCAATCCTCTTGGGCTTTCGGGCGGGTGAGCCGCTGAATGAGCCCAAGCACTCGCACACCAGCTCGAGTGGAATCGTCTTGTAGAATTTGCCCGCCTCAAATTTCCTTTTCTGTTCACGCCAGACAGGGTTGGCTCGAGCCGCTTCGAGGGCTTTTTGGTCTCGCCAGAAGACCACCCAGAGGTATTCAGGCTTGCGGGCCTCGAAGACCTTGATAAAGTAAGCCTCCTGGCAGCCATCGATCTTCTTGAGGGCTGCCAGCGTCACTTGCCGTCCGAAGCTCTCGTAATCTTTGGTTCGCTTTTTTCGTGCGCGCATTCTCCACATGTGGACAAACATTGTAAGCCTCCTGTAGAGGCGGCTTTACGCCGCCACTGGGCGAGGTAAACTCGCCGCTACGTTAAATCACCCGAGACTCATTCCTTAGTTTATCGACCAAGCGTGCGGCAATTTCCTTGGGACTACCTTGCAAGAACTCTGTTTGGGTCGACTTGGCCGGCACGTACACCTTCAAAACCCGCTGTCGAGGGGCAAGCTCCCCCGGGCTCAAACCCAAGTCGGCTGCAGCCAACTTCCGGATGGGCTTCGTCTTTGCCGCCATGATTCCCTTGAGCGTGGCGTAACGCGGCTTATTAATGCCTGACTGGATCGTCAATAACGCAGGGAGGGGCATTTCAATCCACTGAAACCAGCCGCCTTCAAGCTCCCGCTTCACCTTGAGCGTCGCACCGTTCACCTGGATTTCCATAAGGATGGTGGAGTGCGGCAGACCCAGCAACTCCGCGAGTATGACTCCGGTTTGAGCGAAGCCGAAATCGTCCGACTGTAGGCCGGTTAAAACGAGATCCGGCTTTTCCTCTTGAATGGCCCGTGACAAGGCGAGTCCGACGCCATAGGCATCGAGGCCCTCAAAGGCAGCGTCATCCAGATGGAGGGCCCTGTCAGCTCCTTTGGCGAGCGCTTCTTTGATGGCCTTTTGCGCGCGCGCGGGACCCAGGCAACAGAGCACCACTTCTCCACCCTGCTTCTCCTTCAGGCGCAGCCCTTCCTCGAGTGCATAGATGTCCGGCTCGTTGATTTCAAAGCTGAGATCGGTTTCCTGAATCCAGGTTGCCGCCTGGTTCAGGCGGAGGATGGAATCACGTGCAGGAACCTGCTTGAGGCAAACGACGATTTTCACGGGCGCTGATTAACTCCTGCGAGAGTTTGAGGCACAGTCTAACCCTGGTAGCGTTTGAAGAGCAAGGCAGCGTTCGTCCCGCCAAATCCAAAGGAGTTCGACATGGCGTACTCGAGGCGCACTCTGCGAGATTGGTTTGGGACGTAATCCAAATCGCACTCCGGATCGGGCTTCTCGAGATTAATGGTAGGAGGCAGGATTTGATCGCGAAGTGCAAGCACCGTGATGCCTGCTTCCAGTCCTCCTGCGCCACCCAACAGGTGACCGGTCATCGACTTGGTCGAGCTGACAGGCAGTTTGGCGGCGTGGGTACCGAACACCTTCTTGATGGCCACGGTTTCCAGCCGGTCGTTGTAAAGTGTGGATGTACCGTGCGCGTTGATGTATTCCACCTGTTCCGGTCGAACGTTGGCATCTGCCAGAGTGCTCTCCATGACACGCACGGCGCCACCGGCATCTTCCGCCGGCTGCGTGATGTGGAAGGCATCGCCGGACATGCCATACCCCACCACTTCCGCCAAAATCGGCGCGCCCCGCTTCAAGGCATAGCCCAACTCTTCCAGTATGAGTATGCCCGCACCTTCACCGATGACGAATCCGTCCCGGTCGCGGTCGAAGGGCCGGCTGGCTTTTGCAGGCTCGTGGTTGCGGGTCGAGAGCGCCCGCATGGCCGCAAACCCGCCCACCCCCATGGGCGTGATAGCAGCTTCCGTGCCTCCGCAGATCATCGCGTCCGCGGCGCAGCGCTGAATCAGCTTGAAGGAATCTCCCACGGCGTGGGTACTTGATGAGCAAGCCGTGCAGGTGGCGGAATTGGGGCCCTTGGCTCCCCACCGGATAGATACAAACCCAGCGGCCAGGTTGACGATGGCTGCGGGAATGAAGAAGGGAGAAATCTTCCGAGGTCCTCCTTGCATCAGCGCCGTGTGTTCCCGCTCGATCACGTCGAACCCTCCGATGCCTGACCCTATGTACACACCCGTGCGGTCCGCGAGCTGCGGAGTGAGTTCGAGTTGGGCCTGTTCCATGGCGAATTGGGACGCCGCCAAGGCGAACTGAATGAACAGGCCCATCTTCTTCAGATCCTTCTTCTCCACATACTGAAGTGGATCGAAGCCCTTGACCTCCGCCGCAATGGTCGCGGAGAAACCCGTCGTATCAAAATGCGTGATGGGCGCAACGCCGCTCTTGCCGGCCAGGAGGTTTTGCCAAGTCTCCTCCGTGCCGACTCCAACCGCGCTCACCAATCCCACACCCGTAACGACAACTCGACGCGTCAAGCTTTACTCCTTCTGCGGAGGCTCGCCCTGGGTGGGTCAGTTCTTCGAGGGCTTGATGTGAGCCTGTATGTATTCAACCGCGTCTTTCACCGTTTGAATCTTCTCAGCGTCCTCATCCGGAATCTCGATCTCGAACGCCTCTTCAAAAGCCATCACCAGTTCCACGATGTCGAGGGAATCCGCTCCCAGGTCATCCACGAAATGTGCCGTGGGGGTAACCTCAGATTCATCCACACCAAGTTGTTCGACTATGATTTGTTTAACCTTCTCTTCGGGCGATGCCATCGCTCTCTCCTCCTCCGATTACTTGCGGGCGGTCATTCTAACAGTGACAAGTGGCGAGTGACAAGTGACAAACACCAGCCTCTGCCAGAAGGCAGGTGGTAGGTTGGGATCTACTGCCTACCCTCTTCACGCCATAAACATCCCGCCGTTAACATTGAGGACGTGCCCGGTAATATACCGAGCCTCCTCCGAGACCAGGAACCGCACCCCGGCGGCTATCTCAGAGTCCGTTCCCATGCGTCCCATGGGGATAAGGCTCAACATCTTCTCCTTGACCTCGGGCGGCAGATTCTCCGTCATGGAAGTGGCAATAAAGCCCGGCGCCACCGCGTTGACCGTGATGTTCCGGCGCGCCACCTCCGCCGCCACAGCTTTGGTCAAGCCGATAATTCCTGCCTTGGATGAAATGTAGTTTGCCTGTCCAACGTTTCCCGCCTGAGCGACAACGGAAGCAATGTTGAGGATGCGCCCGTAACGCTGGCGGACCATGCTGGGCAAAACCGCCCGGATACAGTAGAAGGATCCGTCCAAATTGGTTTTCAAGACCGCTTGCCAATCGTCGATCTTCATGCGCATGACAAGGCTATCTCTGGTGATGCCGGCATTGTTCACCAGGATATCAACCTTTCCCCAGGCTTCCAGGATCTGGTCCACCATCTTCTGCACGGCCTCGAGGTCAGTAACGTCCACACAGAATCTCATCGCCTTCCCGCCCTTGTCCTCGATCTCCTTGACGACCTCATCGAGCTTGGAGGCGCGTGTATCCGTCAGGGCGATACTGGCTCCGCCTTCCGCGAGGTTAAGCGCAATGGCCCTTCCAATACCTTGTGCGCCACCCGTCACAATCGCCACTCTTCCCTCCAGACTAAACATAACTCCCCCTAATACGGGATGTAGGGCCCGGGGCTTGTTCCGGCCTGGGCCGCCCCGAGGGGCGGCCCTACGTTCGAATTGGGACACTACCCAGCGTCAAGCCGCGCCAGCACTTCGTTTAACGTGGCTACGTCCTCCACTCGCAGGCATTCAGCTTGGCGATCGATTTGCCGGAGTAAACCCGAAAGTACTTTCCCCGGTCCTACCTCGATGAACCAATCAACTTTTTCCCCCCGCAAAACCCGCATCGCCTGGTCCCACCGGACAGGCGCGGTGACCTGCCGTTTCAGTCCCTCGCGGACTTGAGCCGCCGACCGGACCAACTCCGCGTCCACATTGTTGGCAAGAGGAATCTGCGCGTCGCGGATTTGCACGAGGTCAAGATCCTTTTCAAGCCGCTCCCCAGCGGGTTTCATCAGGGCACAATGAAACGGCGCGCTGACGTTCAACATGACGGCCTTGGCTCCACGCGCTCGGGCCAATGCAACGGCCCTCGCCACGGCCCCCGTATGGCCGGCGATCACGACTTGTCCGGGGGAATTAAAATTGGCAGGAGAAACCACCTCCCCCTGCGCAGCCTCGTGGCAGACTTCCTCAACTGCGGTGGCCCCGAGCCCCAGCAGGGCAGCCATAGTTCCCTGGCCCACCGGCACAGCCTCTTGCATGTACTGGCCACGCTTGCGCACCAAACGCACTGCCTCTTCGATCGAGAGACTGCCGGCAGCCACCAGGGCAGAATATTCTCCCAGGCTGTGACCCGCCACAAAATCCGCTCGAATGCCTTTCTCGCGTAAGACCTCCGCCGCCGCCACGGACATAGCCAGAATCGCGGGCTGTGCGTTCGCGGTATGCTGCAAATCTTCTGCGGACCCTTCGAAGCAGAGCTTGGAAAGGGAAAAACCCAGCGCTTGGTCGGCCGCCTCGAAGGCGCGCCGCGCGCTGGGAAACTTCTCAGCCAGCTCGCGGCCCATGCCGGAATACTGGGAACCTTGACCGGGGAATAGGAAAGCGATTTTCGGCACCATTCGTACTCAGTCTACGCGTCACCAGCGCATCAAAACAGCGCCCCAAGTGACGCCGGCTCCGAAGGCAGCCATCAGGATCAAGTCGCCTTTCTTAAGCCGTCCAGAACGCACACACTCGTCGATGCAAATCGGGATAGAGGCCGACGAAGTGTTGCCGATGCGGTTGATGTTCGAGTAAACCTTTTCAGGGGCCACCCCCAGCCGCTCCCGGACTGCCTCTGTGATGCGTTGGTTTGCCTGGTGGGGGATAAAGAGGTCGATCTGGTTTGGGCAAACCTGCGCCTTCTCCAGGACCCGCCGGGACACCTCTTCCATGTTCCGAACCGCCACCTTGAATAACTCATTCCCTCGCATCTTGATGTAATGGCCGCCCCTCGCCACAGTCTCGTACGAAGCCGGAGACGCGGTACCTCCGGCGGGAATGTACAAGTGGTCCGCATACAGGCCTTCAGTATGCAGGTCGGAGGCCAGAATACCTGAGGGAGGGGTGACCGGCCCGAGCACGGCTGCCGCCACGCCATCACCGAAAATCACGCAGGTCTCGCGGTCTTTGTAGTCCACGTATCGCGAAAGCAACTCTGCGCCGATGACCAGAACATGTTTGTATTTGCCATTACGGATGAATTGTTCGGCCACCGTCATGCCAAACAGGAAGCCTGAGCAAGCCGCCGCGAGATCGAAGGCACAGCACGCACGGGCACCGAGGTCGCGCTGGATTAACGCCGCGGTAGAGGGAAGGGGCATATCCGGAGAAATGGTCGAGCAAATGACCAGGTCCAGGTCCTGCGGGGTTATTCCCGCCATCTCCAGCGCTTTTCTTGATGCCATTACCGAAAGCGTCGAAGTGGTCTCATGGGGAGCAGCCTGCCGGCGTTCTTTGATGCCGGTTCGTTCCGTAATCCACCGGTCCGAGGTATCGACCATCTTCTCGAGATCGAAATTGGTGAGCACTCTTTCCGGCAGCTCAGAGCCGGTTCCTAATATTCCAACCGCGGGCTCCATAGAAACTCCCAAACCAACCTTAGCCGTTTCCCCACTGTGTGCGGGCAGGTTACGTTCCTTGTGCTCCAACACCGCGCTCGCTTTGTACATGTCCGATGGCGGTTGCCGCCAGGTGACCCTCAATCTTCTCGTTCACTTGGCCCTCCGCAAACTCGGCCGCGACGCGAATGGCGTTCTTGATGGCGTTCGCGTTGGAGCCGCCATGGCAAATGATGCACACGCCGCGGACCCCCAGCAGAGTGGCCCCGCCGTACTCTGAATAGTCCACCCGCTTCTTAAAGTTCTTGAAGGCCCTTCGGGACAGGACGGCACCTACCTTGGCGGACATGGTACTTGAAAGCGCCTCTTTCAAGAGGCTCGAAACTGTCTCAACCAAGCCCTCACTGATCTTCAACGCCACGTTGCCGATGAAGCCATCGCAGACGATAACTTCCACGCGCCCGTTGTAAAGGTCCCGCCCCTCCACGTTGCCGACAAAGTTCAGGGGAAGCTGCTTGAGCAGCGCAAAGGCTTCGCGGGTCAGATCGTTCCCTTTATGTTCTTCCTCCCCAATCGAGAGCAGTCCTATGCGGGGCCTCTCCATACCAAAGATCACGCGATAGTAGACCTCTCCCATCACGGCGAATTGCTCCAGGTGATGGGCCTTGCAGTCCACGTTTGCGCCTACGTCCAGCAACACCGCAGCCCTCCCCTGTGAGGTGGGAAAGACGGCGGCCAGGGCCGGCCGGTCCACGCCTGCGAGGGTTCCCAGCACGATCTTTGCGGTGGCCATCACCGCTCCGGTGTTACCAGCACTGATCAATCCATCCGCCTTATGTTCGCGAACCAGGCGGGCCGCCACTCGGATGGAGGAGTCCCGCTTACGGCGGAACGCCTTGGCGGCGGCATCCTCCATGGTTACGGCCTCGCTGGCATGGACCAGCTCGATGGGAAGGTTGCGGGCATCCCGGCGGCCCAGTTCGCGCTTCAGCACATCCTGAGGTCCGACGAGCAAAACCTCCGCGAACCCCTCACGCGCCGCCTGCACTGCTCCCTCAACCTCCGGCCCGGGCGCGGAGTCTGTACCCATGGCGTCAATGGCGATGCGTCGCATGAAACTCAACTCACTCCGTGGATTGCCGGTGCTGGATAAGAAATGCGCGCCGTTCGTGTGCCCCGAGGATTGTCGCGCCGCAACTCAGGCAGATTCCTTCACCAGAATGACTTCCCTTCCGTGGTAATAACCGCAGTGTGGGCAGGCCTGGTGAGGCATTTTCTGCTCGTGGCAGTGGGGGCACTCACTGAGCGAGTGCACATCCAGGAAGTCATGAGCTCGCCGGCGGTCCCGCCGTGCCTTGGAATGTCGTCGTTTGGGATTTGGCATAGAATCTCAACTCTCTTCAGAAAAGTCCTTTAGCGGGAGAATGAAAACCGCCTGACACCTCTCACTGCTTGACCATGAATTCCGCACTGACCCCGCCTGGCGGCAGATGCCCAACTGAGGTTCTCACCCGCCTAGGCCTCCTTCAGGGAAGAAAAGGGTGAGTTCTCCTTGGCGGACAGGCAGCCGCATTTTTCAAAGTTCAAGTTTGCCCCACAAACAGGGCAAAGACCACGGCAATCCGTTTGGCAAACGACCTTCATGGGTACGGCGAGGATCACTTGCTCTGTCACGACATCGGCCAGTTCGATTCCGTCTCCGGAAAAGAAGCCGACCCCAAGCTCATCCTCGGGAAGTTCGACTTCTTCCTCGCGGGCAATGGTCCATACGGGCCGATAGAAAAGGTCGAACTCCTGCTCGACCGGAATGGCCACAGAACCCAGGCAGCGGTCACAACAAGCCTCCAAGCGCGTTCCCAGGCGCCCACGAATGCGGATTTCCGACCCCACTAGTTCTGCGACCGCATCGACCTTCAAAGGAGCAGCCTGCCGGAAGTCGGTTCCATGGTAGTCGAGTGCCCCGGAAGCGTACGTCTTGGAGACCACAATGGGGTGAAGTTCCAACTCTTCCACTCGAATCCGCACCGCGGCCTCCAAAAACCGAAAAGTCTAATTATAGCCAGACGCTCAGGGTTGTCAAGAAAGCTCGGAAGGTCAAGTACTTGCGTTCAACCTTCTGACCAGTCGGTCGGTCTCCATAAGGTGTTGAGGGCCATCGGGAAATCGCTCTCATCGGAAACGGCGCCCCCAGCCAGAAGCCTTTGTCCAGGGATTCTGCGGTCACTGTTCCCCCCGCTCAGGACATTAAGTGAACCCGCAGGCGTGCAGCCAGTTTTCAAACATACCCCGGGCATAAGAGTGCGAAGCCTTTTCTTCTCGGCTGACATCACCGACCACCTTCGTTGCCGCACCCACGCCCAGCACTCGTTCGAGCGCCGCCCTGTAGGCCGGCACTTGGGACCATTGCTTCGCCAAGTCAGCCGAGATCTCCACATGGAACTGGATCCCATAAGCCTTCTTTTTCCACCGAAAGGCCTGGTTTGGATAGGCGGGCGAAGTTGCTAGAAGGACCGCGCCATCGGGCAAGTCAAACGTTTCCCCATGCCACTGAAAGGTGAGAAGCTCACGAGGAAGTGCGGAAAAGACGGCGTCGTCATGGGCTGCGCTCGTCAAATAGACCGGCATGATTCCGACTTCAGGCTTCGGCCCCGCGTAGACACGCGCCCCCAGGCTGGCGGCGAGGAGTTGAACTCCAAGGCAAACGCCCCAGTAGGGCTGCCCGGCGAGCACCGCCTCCCTGACCCAGCGTTTTTCGGCAGTCAACCAGGGAAGTGTGGCGTTGTCGTTCACGCTCATCGGGCCGCCCATCGCGATGATGGCGTCGAAGCCTCGCCAATCGGGGAGTTGCTGCCCTTCGTCGATTTCAACCCGGTGGATCGAAGCGCCTTTCTCGACCAGGATGTCTTCATAGATACCGGGGGGCTCGCACGAGATGTGTTGCAAAACTAAGATCCTCACAGCTGGTCCTCCTCAAGACAAGATTACCATAGAGTCCTAATCAGGCAATTAGTCTGTCGCCGACCTGCCTTTTACCCGTTTTCTCACTCAATTTCTCACGCATAGTTACTCCGAGCCCTGTGGCCTTTAACTCACCACTGCCTTGCCTTGTTGCTAAGCTGCTTAGAATCAAAGGGTGACGACGCGTGCTTTGGAGCCAAAGTTGCTCAGCAATAATGCCCGTGTTACAAAACACGGGCAACGAGCGGAGGCGGTGATAAGCCATTCATTTGCCGCGTGGCTTGACTCCGCATATCTTAATTGGTCGAAGGGGTCTGGTGATATGGCTTATGTAATAACAGGGGACTGCACGAAAGATGAGAAGTGTGTGGAGGTTTGTCCGGTGGACTGCATTCACCCGCGTAAGGATGAATCCAAGTTTGCTGAAGCGACGCAGCTTTTTGTTAGCCCGGTCGAGTGCATTGACTGTGGAGCATGCGTGCCGGTTTGCGAAGCTTCGGCGATTTACGCGCTGGACGAGCTCCCTGACAACGCAAAGAACTACGCCGAGTTGAACGCGCAGTATTATCAGTAGATCAAGGCCGCTGACCCAGGGCGCCGTCGATAAGCAACCCTCACCTGCCGGGACGCCGCGTAATGCGGTCCAGGGCGAGTTGTTTGCGCTTCTGCGATTGACTTTGTTTTGCGGCGCCTTCGTTCCCCAAGAGCGCAGCGGAAGCAACCTGCCGTTGCCGCCTTCCTTCATTTGAGCTAAATTAGAGCGTCTGATTTTCCGTAGGCGCGCTGAGCGCCGTGGCATCGGTTCGGAAAAACAGGCTCCCGTCAGGAGGATGGTCCCGTGAAAATCACTGCTGTCGAGCCGCTGGTCCTGGGAACGAGCTGGCGAAACCTCATTTTTCTGAGAGTCAAGACCGACGAGGGGCTGGTTGGAATAGGCGAATGCACGCTTCAGAACCGCGAGGAAGGTGTGCTCGGATACGTTCAGGGGGCCACACGCCGACACGTCATTGGCTCGGACCCTTTTAACATCGAAGATCTTTGGCTGAGGATGTACCGCAACGAATTCTGGCGCGGGGGCGTGATCGCCACCACCGTAATGAGCGGGATTGAGCTTGCCTGCTGGGACATCGTTGGCAAAGCCGTGGGGCAACCCGTGTGGAAACTGCTGGGCGGGCGCTGCCACGAAAAAGTCAAAGCTTACGCCAACGCCTGGTACACCGTGGAGCGCAAGCCGGAGGAGTTCGCGAAGCGCGTGCAGGTGGTGCTCGAAAAAGGGTACAAAGCCCTCAAAGTCGATCCCTTTGGTCCAGGCTCGCTGGAATTGACGCGCCAAGAGAAAGCCCGGTCTGTGGAACTGGTAGCGGCCATACGCGAAGCGGTAGGCCCGGACATTGAGATCTTCGTTGAAATGCACGGACGCTTCAGCGCCGCTACGGCCATCGAGCTGGCTCGCATGCTGGAACCTTACAACCCTGGCTGGATTGAAGAACCCTGCCCGCCGGAGGACGTGCCCTCGCTGAGAAAAGTTGTGGACCACGTCAACGTTCCCGTGGCCACCGGCGAACGCTGTCTCACGCGTTACGGATGCCGCGAAGTGATTGAGAATGGGCAGCCGGACATCCTTCAGGTAGACGTCATCCACACGGGCGGAATCATGGAGATGAAAAAGATCGCGGCCATGGCAGATGTGCGGTCGATGGTGATGGCGCCGCACAACTCCAACGGCCCCGTATGCACGGCGGCCAGCGTCCATTTCGATTTCTGCACCACCAACCTCAAAATCCAGGAGTGCTTCGACGACTTTTCGGAGACCTGGGTGGTGGATGCCGTGCCGGGAACACCGCGTCCGAAAGATGGCTACTTCTATCCGCCAGAAGGACCCGGCTTGGGCGTCTCGCTGAACGAAGACCTCATTAAGGAGCACCCCATGAAGGAGGGCTTCTTCAACATGTGGGAAGCCAACTGGCACATGCGCCAGTTCATCAAGTAGCGCCGCTGTCCGGGCGGCACTCTTCGCTGCGCCAAGACCCATCCCGCCTCGCGGGACCGGGGCAGGCGCCGGCGCCAGGCTCGAGATGGCAATATATTTCACCATCCCCAAACAAGTTGTCGGCTGGAGACCCGGAGTAAACCTCATGAAATCATCCCGACGAAATTTTCTGCAATCCACTTTGGCAGCGCCGCTGATTGCCCGCCTGGGCGTGGGCCGCTCTGGCGGCGCGCACCTGGAGACCCTCTTAGCGTTGCCGGCCCAGATGGAGTTCGACAACCCGCACATCATCCGCTACGACTCGAGCTGTTTCACGATCAATCGTAAAGACACGGTCATCTTCAGCGGGGCGTTTCATTACCCGCGTTGCCCCAAGGCGCTGTGGCATGACCGTCTGACAAAGTTCAAGGCAGCGGGCTTCAACACCATTGAGACCTACGCCTTCTGGAACTATCACGAGCCGGAGAAAGGCAAGTCGAACCTGACGGAGTTTGAGGACTTCATCAAGCTTGTCCACGACATGGGCTTTTACATGATCGCCCGGCCCGGTCCCTATGTCTGCGCGGAGTGGGAGCGCGGCGGATTTCCCGACTGGGTGGCCACGATGCGGTTCCCTCTTCGCACCAACCATGCGGAGAGCATCAAGACATCGCAGTACTGGTACGACCAGGTTTTGCCGGTGATTGAGCGGCACCAGATTACCGTTGGCGGCCCCATCATCATGGTGCAGGTAGAGAACGAATACGACTTCAGTCCTCCCATGCCCGACGCGGACAAGCGCGAGTACGTCCGGGCCCTGGCCAACATGGTCTGGGCAGCAGGCATCGACGTGCCGGTCATCACCTGTTGGACCAAGCAGGCGCGGGAGAACTCGGACCCCGACATGGCCAAGATCATGGATACGTGCAATTTCTACCCGCGCTGGAAAATCGTGGAACAGGTTGTTCCAAAGCTCTCTGAACTGCGCAAGGAAGAGCCTTTCTCCCCGCTTGGCATCACCGAATTGCAAGGAGGCTGGTTCAGCCAGTTTGGCGGGAAACTATCCGTAGACCAGGAAGGGGTGAACGCTGAGCAGATCGACACGCTCACCAAGACAGTACTCGAGCAGGGAGTAACCTTCTTCAACTACTACATGGGTTATGGAGGAACGAATTTCGATTGGGCCGCCAAGACCCTCACCACCACTTACGATTACGCTGCACCGATTGGCGAGCCGGGTGGCTTGTGGGACAAGTATTACGCGGCCCGTGGGATCTGCCAGTTCCTCCGCCTGCATGGGGATGTGCTGGCACGGGCTCAAGCGCTCGAAGGCGGCGCCGAGTCTACGAACCCCAACCTCAGCGCCACGGAGAGGCTAAACGGCCAGAGCGCGGTGGTCTTCGTGCGCGAAAACGCCAACGCCGAGCAACGCTATAAGATGACCTTCGTTGATCCTAACAGTCCCACGAAACGCAGGATTAGTGTGCCGCGCGAGGGCGAACTGGTCATCGGTCCCCGCGAAATGAAAATGCTGGCCGTGCAGGTGCCCATCCCCGGCAGTCAGCTCCGTTACTCGACGGCGGAGGTGCTGGCTCACGGCCTGAACCTCGACCGCCATTTCCTCATCCTCTACGACATGCCGGGGCGTGTGGCGGAGATCTCCCTGGCGACCAGAGACGAACCCCATGTGGAAGGCGAAACGATTTACCAGTACTGGGACCCGGAATATGAATCGGTGGTCTTTGGCGTTCGATTCGAGAAGACCGAGAAGCTCCTCCTGGTGAATGACCACCTTCTGGTTATCCTGTTACCCCGCGACCGTGCCCTGCGGACGTGGGTCAGTGAGTTCCCTTCCAAGGGTGTTCCCGGGTCGGAGGAGACCAAGCCCTTCGCTGTTCCCTTCATGGCGCACAGCTACATGTTTGCAGGTAGCGGTTCACATGCGAGTCGGATTTGGGCCGATTTGGATTTCCAGCCCGGCGAGCACGAACTGACCCTATTGCTTCCTGCCAAGCCTGGCAAGTGTTGGGTTGATGGCGCGCTGACGGAGTTTGCCTACGAACGCGAGCGGCGAATTGCGCGTCTTCGTATCACAACGCCGGCCCTGCCCTATAAGCCGTTCGATTTGAGCAACGGGCAGGCCTGGGTGGAGAGATTTGACACTAGCTCCGGCCATTGGCAGAGCAACGCGCCTGGCGCCCTGGAAGACACCGGTCCTGTCCCCTATGGTTACGTAAAGTATAAGGCTCAGTTCAATTACAACAACGAACCGAAGATGTTCATTTCGACTTTCGCGGATGATGTGATAAAGGTCTTTATCAACGGGAAGCCGGTCGAAGAAGCGTTGAAGCCGGCGAAAGCTATCGAATTCGAACTGGCAAAATACGCCAAGCCAGGGACAAACGCGCTTGAAATCGCTTATGAGGCCTTTGGGGCGTACAATGGCGGCGAAGAGATGAGCGATTTGAAGGGCATCGAATTTGTGCGCATGGGGAGCGACGCCCGAAGCGGCGTAGCCATTGCTTCCTGGCAAATCCAGCGCTTTTCGGCGCCTATGCGAGGACGGGACGTAGACCCGGATTTTGCAGCCGCTGCCTGGAGTCCGGCGTCTTACCAGGCATCAGGTCCAGCGCTCGAACTGGTTCCGGCATTCACGTGGTACCAAACGGGATTTGCCTTGCCTGGGGTGGAACCGGGCTGGACAGCGCCCTGGAAACTGACCTTCGAGGCTGACCGCGACGCTCTGCTCTATCTCAATGGCAAGTTTGTTGGGCGCTACGTGACCGTTGGACCACAAAAGGAGTTCTATCTCCCATACCCGTACTTCGCTCCTGCCGGAAGAAACATCCTGACGTTCGTCTTGGCCTATTCGGATCGGCCGGGACACGTCCGGACGTTGCGCGTGGGGCCATACGAGGAGTTTTCCGCACGCCGCACGCGCGTGGAATTCCAGTGGTAGGAGTTCATAGTAGGGGTTTTCCTTGGATGACGAATGGAATGTATCAATCAGCAACAAGATTGCGACGCCGGATTGACGCCGTAGGAAGAAGATGCAACAATGATCTTTTGGGGTGCTGCGGGACCGGACTGCTTGGGTTTCCCCCCTCGTTTAAGCCCCATCCCATTCCACTCGAAGGATCTCTATCATGAATGCCAATGATATGCGGCCAGGTATGGTCATCCAACACAACGGCGAACTCTTCACCATTCACAAGGCTGAGCACCGCACGCCGGGGAACCTACGTGCTTTCGTTCAGGCCCGCATGCGCAACCTGCGCACCGGCGCGCTCATCGATCACCGCTTCCGATCTGAGGACACGGTCGAGAGAGCCAATCTCGATGAAGTCGAAATGCAGTACCTTTATTCCGACGGCGATTCTTTTTTCTTCATGAACACGCAGAACTACGAACAGATCGGCCTGCACAAGTCCGTTATCGAGGACCGCGCCTCCTACCTCGTTCCGGATGTGGTCATTAAGGTGCAGTTGTTCGAGGGAAGGCCGGTGGATATCGAGCTGCCGGCAACCGTGGACCTGAAAGTCGTGGAGACTGAACCTGGCAAAAAGGGAGCTTCTGCCACCAACGTCACGAAAGCCGCCAAGCTCGAAACCGGCCTCACGGTACAGGTCCCGCCATTTATCGACGAAGGCGAAGTCATCACCGTGGACACTTCAGAGGGAAAGTATCTCGAACGCGCTACCGGTTGACGTATTACGTGGCACGTAGTATCTTTCAGGGGTGATCAGGAGCTTTCGCTCGCGGGAGACGGAAGAGCTTTTTCATTACCATCACAGCCAGCGGTTCCGCGCCTTTGAGCGGGTCGCGTTGCGCAAATTGCTCCAGCTTCACGCCGCCACGGAGTTAGAGGTTCTGGCTTCTCCGCCCGGGAATCATTTGGAGGCCTTGGGGGGCAACCAGAACGGACAGCATTCCATTCGAATCAACGACCAGTGGCGGATCTGCTTCGTTTGGCGTGAGGGTTATGCCTACGAAGTGGAGATTGTGGATTACCACTGAGGAGAAGTAATCATGAGCAAGCCGGAAACCCTCATGCCTCCTGTCCATCCCGGCGAGATCCTCCGCGAGGATTTCATGAAGCCGCTCGGTCTTACCAGCAACAGGCTGGCGCTCGACCTTCACGTGCCGGCGACCCGGATCGGTGAAATTGTGCACGAGCGCCGCCGCATTACTGCCGACACCGCATTGCGGCTGGCGCGTTACTTCAAGACCAACCCGGAGTTCTGGCTGAACCTGCAGAATTTCTTCGACCTCGAAATGGAAAGACGCTCGGGCGCGGCGGTCGAAATTGAGCGCCACGTGCGTCCTGCTGTCGTGCAGACTCCGCCTTCCGTCTTCTGATCCTGGTTCCTGAATCCCGAGACCTGAATCCTGTTCTTCGCCCACCTGGCACCTACCAAGACAGTCAACAGTCAACGGTCAACAGTCGAAGGTTGGCCGCGGTTCTTCCCCCACCTACGACCTGCGACCTACTAACTACCTGTCTTTTCAACAACATTCGCGCTTTAAACTCGTAAGTGCCTTTGTTTTCTATAACATTCCAGCTTTGCCACCCAGTCTTCCAAAGCGGTCCTTTGTTTTCATAGACATTCCCGCGTCGGTCGTTCATTTTTAAGAATTCCTTTTTCCTTTCCCTTCTAGGCTCAGACTTATTGTCCGTGGCGGAGCAGGAATCCTTCCGGCCTTTTCGTCGCACTTGGCATGTCCTCCAGAGCAGCTTAGGGCATCCGGGCCGCACGGTAACAAAGTGTTCCCAGGTGGCCATGTCCTCCGGCACACCCTCAGCTCACTGTTGTAGCCTATCTTGTTTCGCTTGTCAAGAGACATGAAGTCTGTTTCGGTCTGCCCGGGACGGCACCCGCACCCGCTGACTAGAGAGCAGGTAGAGTAGCGGGGCATGTTCCCAGTTTGTGTGCCTTCTTGTGTGCGGACGAATCGACCATGATGGGGGCATAACTCCAGCGCTGGCGTCAGCCTGGGTGATGGTCAAACCCAACGGCTCAACGGGCAGCCCGCACAGGGCGCCGAGGTGTGGCAGAAGAGCCCTTTCCCTGTCTTTCGTCCGAAGCGATTGAAAAAGGACGTTATTATGCGCTGGACGGACGGCGCTTAGTCGTATAGACTGACAAGTGGATACATGCTTATGTGCTGAGGAGCCCCGATGTCCGAGTCCCAAGAAACGACCCGGGTGACTATCACCTGGTCCAAGGAAACCGATCTCACGCTGCGCTCTTTCCTCGGCTCTCGGGGCCTGAAAAAGGGCGCTCTCTCCAAGTTCATCGAGGAGGCCGTCCGCTGGCGCGTCTTTCACCAGACCGTCAGCGCCGCGCGCGAGCGTTTCGCCGACGTCCCCGAAGACCAACTCCAGAAGGAAATTGACGACGCGGTCGAGGCCGTCCGCGCAGAACGATACCGCCGCCGCGCCACGCGGACCTGATGCGCCTCATCCTCGACACCAACGTCCTGCTCTCCGCCCAGCTCTTGCCCCGTGGGGCGCCGGCCAAGCTGCTCGCCGCCTGGGAGCAGAAACGGTTCACGCTGGTCATCTCCGATGAGCTCCTCGCGGAACTCCGCGAAGTCCTCGAGCGACCTTTCTTCCGGGCAAGATTGCGCAGAAGCGATGCAGAGCTTTTTGCCGCGACCCTTCACGACCTAGCCCTCTGCTACCCCAAGCCGCCGCCTTCCGGCGCAGCGCGGGACGCCAAGGACAGCTTCCTGCTGGCGCTCGCCGCCGCCAGCAAGGCCGCGTTTCTCGTCACCGGAGACAAGGGTCTGCTTGCCCTGAAACGGCACGGCGCCACGCGCATCGTGACGCCCGCGGCCATGCTCGAATGGCTGAAGGCCCCTGACGCGCCAGTCACGGAGACGCCCTGACCACGCCCAGTTAACTCGCCAGCTCCAATCCCTCTCAGGCGCTCGTCCCGGTTTCCGAAACGCCGGCGGCGCTCGCCCTGCCCAATATGGTGCGGCGCACGGGTGGCGCATACAGTGTTCTCGGGTATGCGCCCCGTTCCTGAAGGGGATGGGGTCGGTGTTGCGGGTCACACGATCACGCACACCTCGCCGTGTTCCTTGCGCGTGGGTCGGACCGTAATCTCCACGTCTTGCCCAAGGGCGGTGAGAAAATCCATAAGTCGCTCGACGGAGAAGGCGCCGGCGCGGTTGCGCATCAAGGCGGACACGCGGGGCTGCTGAATGCCGAGGATCTCCCCGGCTTGCGCTTGGGTGAGGCCGCGCTCCTTGATGAGACGGTAAATCTGGAGCGTGAGCCGCGCTTTCAGGAGTTCCTGTTCCGGATGAGGAAGCCCGAGGTCGGCGAAGACGTTCCCACTGCTCCTTTCGGACGTGACCGGCTTTTTCGTTCGGGTGGACATGTCAGTTTTGCCTTTCTCGGTGGAGACGTTCGGCCCCAGCCAAGCGCTGGCGGATGAAGTCCATATCCCGCTTGGACGTGGCGAGGTCCCTCCTCGAATTCTTCTGGAATGCATGCAGGCGCCGGATTGCCATGCCGGTCAGCGGTTCTTGAACGAGGGTTTTTGGCGGGGACAAACCCACGGCTGATCCAAAAAACTAATCAGCCGTGGCGACCAAGTCCAGAAAGTCTGCCACCTTAGTGATTCGGATGTTGCCGTAGCGCCCCAGCCGCAACAAATGTTGATCTCCCGTGACGATGAAGTCCGACTTCGCCGCGGCGGCACATTCTAGGATCCGGTTATCGGCCGGGTCCTCCTTGATCACGTCGACCACCTGTGCGGGCTTCACCCGCTCCGTGAACTCGCTGATACTCGCTTCCGCCTCGCGCGGAGCGTCTTCCGGCCAGTGGAACTTCTCTCTGAGCACCCTCAGAGTTTCTTCCATCACGGCTTCGGAGATGGCAAGGCGTATGCCTCCTGCCCGCGCCAGATTCAGAAAGCGCCGGGGAGGCCCGCTGAAATTCAGCCCCGAAATGTAGATGTTGGTGTCTGCAGTAACGAAATGCACTTACCGGCCACGCTCTTCTTGCTCGCGGCGCGCTTCTGCAATGAGGCGGGGTACGTCTTCCCCTGTCAGGCCCAGGTTACGGGCGTTCTTCTCGCCGAACTCCAGCAGCTCCTGCCAGCGCCGGTTCTTAAGGTACAACTCTGCGGCATCCTCCAGCAGCTCGTCTGGTGTCCTGTTCTCCGCCCGCGCGGCATTCGCGACTTTCGCGAGCAGCCCCTTGGACAGCCTTACGTTCTTTTCCGCTTCCATGACCTTCGCTTTCAGCTTCATACACCTGAATTTACGATACCGTCCTCTCGGGTCATTGTCAATCGCGCCATAAGTCTCGTTATTAAGCAGGTAGCGCCCGCCGCGGCGGGTTCGTCGTCCGCCAATAAGAACGGCGGGCCCCTCAGGATGACAAGCACGGGGTACGCGCATTGTTCCTACGACACACCCGAACTCGAACTTGCGATTTCAGGTTTATCGTCCTCCCCCAGCCTGGCGGCCGCTGGGTTTGCCGAACCAGGCTTTGACGGTCACGATCTCGTAAGGATGGACAGTTACCGTTGTTTCCTTCCCGCCGTCCTGGAGTGAGAGCGGAGCATCCTGCTTTTCCATCAGGTTCACTTGTGCGGCTTGGGTGGCGGCTTCGGGGAAATGCAGACGAACCTGACTGGTTTTTCCTTCGAACTCGAAGAACCGGAATACCAGCGCGGCACTGTCTTCAGCCTTCTTGACGGCCGTCAGAATCACGTTGCCAGGCTCGATCTGCGTGAAGGAGTATGAAGCGGGAAGCACGCCCTGGCGGGCCTCGGTGGTGACCGGAATCAGTGGGAAGTTGAGCTCGAAGCCGCGCCGCTCAGTTTCCGCGGCTTTCCAGTTGCCGGCGTGCGGATAAAGGGCATAGGTAAATTCGTGGAAGCCCTCGTCGGCGTGCGCGTCAGGCCAGGCGGGAGATCTCAACAAGGACAGGCGGATGACGTTTCCCTTGGCATCGTAACCATACTTGCTCGCATTCAGCAAGCTGAGCCCGTGGCTGGTGTCGGAGAGGTCGCCCCAGCGAAGAGCCGGCACTTCAAACATGGCTTTTTCCTCGGGAGTGTTCCTGGTGGTCGGCCGCTGGATGTTTCCGTAAGGAATTTCATAGGTGGCGTAATTGCTTTGCACGCTCACCGGGAATGCGACCTTCAGCAGGATATGCTTTTCATGCCAGTCGGCCTGCATGTTGACGTCTACACGGGGCACCCCCGGGTACATGCAGATGTCCTGGACAAACGTCGAGTTCTGGAACTTCTTCTTCACTCGAATCACCGCGCGCACCGGCGTATTCTCAATCAGTTTTACGTCCTCCGCATCCTTCAGATCCCACATGTGGTCCTCGAAATTGGCATCGATGTTCCAGGCATCGTATTCCTTCGGCTTGTCCACGAAGGTCTGGAGGAGGTTGCCACAGGCCCCTGGCGCCAGGGCTTCGTGGCCGTCGTGCTTGTTGAGCAAGCTGGTGATGCAACCCGTTTTGGAGTCCACTTTGAGGCTCACGAATTCATTTTCCATCCCCTCTGCGCTGGCTTTGAGGGTGGTCAGGGTGTCGGCTGGATGCACAAACCGGTCAGATATAACATGGAAAACCGCATAGCCCATGGCAGGCACGGACTTGGCCAGGAACCTGATCTTCACGGTATGTGTTGTGTCGTCCCGGGAGAATACGGATGAGGGAAGAACCGTCCCGGCCGAGTCGCGCACCTCGATCCCGCCCTGCGGGACGAATTTCGACGGGAACTGTGCCTCGGCTTCCGTGACGTCCGTGCGAGCCCAACTGAGTGGATTGAAGAGAACCACAGGAACACCCTCGCCGTTGGTATTGACGCGCGCCGCGAGAGTTTTCAGCGAACTGTGGAGGATCTTGTTCCCGGATAATCCCACCACGCCCAGATCGCGGGCTGCGTCAACGTAGTTGATGGCAATTCCTGAACCCGGCATGATGTCGTGGAACTGGTCGAACAGAACCTTCTTCCAGCCGTTTTCCAACTCTTCCTGTGCATAAGGCTGCCCATCCAGCATGGCCAGAGAAGAAAACTTTTCAGCATTCAGCAGGAGTTCTTCGCTTTGGCGGATCCGTTTCTTCGTTTCAGACTGAGTCGTCATAACCCCGCGGTGGTACTGGAAGTAGAGTTCGTTGTTCCACACCGGAATCTCGAGGTGCGCGACGTTCTTCTCCACATCATCGAAAAAGGATTGTGCGGTACCGAAGGTCAATTGGGGAAAAATGTTGGGGCCGTTCTGCCAGCGCCGGGCGGAGTCAAGCATGGTGCGGGTCGGGCCCCCTCCGTGGTCGCCGATCCCATAAAGATGCATGAGCTCAGGCAAGCCCGTCTTGGGAACGTACTCAGCCACATCTTCTGAGATCCGCACCGGCTGAATTTCATTCACGTAGTCGTGCGGGAAATAGGTAAGGATCCGGCTGCCATCCGGGGATTGCCACCAGAAGAGCTTGTACGGGAACTTTGTGGTGTCGTTCCAGGCCATCTTCTGCGTAACGAAGTAATCAAGACCTGATCGCTTGTAGATTTGCGGGAGTTGCCAATTGTAGCCAAACGAATCGGGATTCCAGCCGATTCTCACCTCAACTCCAAACTTTTGCTGGAAGTAACGCTTGCCGACCAGGATTTGCCGCACCAAGGACTCTCCGCTTGGCATGTTGAGGTCAGGCTCGACCCACATGCCTCCCACAATCTCCCACCGGCCCTCCTTCACCCGTTGCTGAATCTCCTTGAATAGGTCGGGATACTTCTCCTCCATCCAGACATAGTCCTGCGCCGCTGACTGCGCATAGATGAAGCCCGGATATTGACGCATCAATTGCAGTACCGTTCCGAAGGTGTTCCGTACCACCTCGACAGTCTCGGTCCAGGGCCAGAGCCACGCCATGTCAATGTGCGAGTTGGCCACCGCGCGCACCGAAAACTGCTTTGCCCAGTCACCGAGGGGCCGCAGTTTTTCCTGCGCCGCCTTCAGTGAATTCTCAAAAGCCTGCTGGTCCCCACGCTGGAGCGAAGCGAAGTCGAGGGTTTTTGCGGCGTCGTCGAGCTGTTTTGCTCTCTCCGGTTGGCCAGCAGAGAGCCCTGCGATCATTGCCTGCGCGGACCGGATCTCATCGAACATGAGGGCTGGATCGGGCCGGCCAGGGGGATAGTCAACCAGGAGCTCGGCGTTCTCGAGGCGCGCCGGACCTGTAGCAGCGGGAACATTGATGGCCACCAGGACCTTCTTGCCGGGCTCGGCCTTCTCGGTGAGCAGAATGGGTTGCTGGGTATCCTCATCCGCCATCTCCGCGAGTGCGCCATTGAAGAAGACACGCACCTGCGAGGAGCCCTCCGCACTCACGCGCAGATCGAGCCGAACACGTAGGCCCCGAATGTTGTACCCTCCCATCGACTGTGGAATCTCGACCCAGCGCCGGAACCACACAGGGCCGTTTTGCCACGCTTCAGAGATACGGAAGGGCGACCAATCAGCATCGTTTAAGCTCGAGTCTTCGCCATGGGCAAGGTTGTCCTGGTGCGCCTTCCAATCGGGAAGCGTCTGCGCGAACATAGCATGTAGCTGCGACAGTTCGCTGTGATAAGGGTTCTTCCCTTGGCCCTCCTGAGCCTGGGCAGGCGGAGGGCAAAACAGCAAGCCGCATAAGGCAACCATCAAAGCCCACGTTCGAGACACTCTGCTCCTAGCAGGATGCTGGAAGACATTCGTAAACGCTGTTATTCCGAGCGAAGATTGCATGAGCCTTGGGCTCGCCACTCTCCATGAAAATGGCCTGAATGGCGCTCGTAGGGCCGGGGCTTGCCCCGGCCTGGCCGACGCAAGCGTCGGCCCTACAATCTGTTCCGCGGCTATTGGCCGTTTGTTCATAACTTCTCCTGCTGCACGGATCTCTGCCATTTGATTGCATCCTTATCGATAAATGTGTAAGAAATCCACCCAAGGCAAATACGCCGGAAAGCCTGCTATAGGAACGATACAGCTTCCAGAAAGCCGGGATTTCCAATTTGCGCATCTCGGGCGGCAGCAAGTATACACCCGGCGGATGTGGTGCAGAGGCCCAAGGAGTTCGTTTATATCAAACCGGCCCAGGTTGGAAAAAAGGCTTGACAAACTAAATCTACATATATAGACTTCGAGCCATGAAGATTCCACGCATATCATCCGAAACTCTCCTGGTGCTGGAGAGGTTCGTGGAGCGTCCAACCGACTGGCGCTACGGTTACGAGCTGAGCCGTGTAACTGGGTTGAAGTCCGGGACGCTTTACCCCATTCTCATGCGTCTCGAAAAGCACTCGTTGCTGGAAGCTCGCTGGGTGACGACGGAAGACGGCGTGCCGCCCCGGCACACGTACCGGTTGACGCCGAATGGATTGGAATTGGCCAGGACCCAGTTGACCGAAGCGCGCCAGCGCTCGATGGTGCAGCAACCCGCCTTCTGCAGTGGGTGAGAATGATGCTGGAAACGCATCTCCGTCAAGTTGCGACAGTGCTCCTGGAGTCCGCGATTCGCATCGCGCCGCCGGACACGCGCGACTGGGGCCAGGCGATGCGCGGCGAGCTCATCCACGTGGAAGGCCCTTGGGCAGCGGTGATGTGGGCGCTTGGCGGCGCGAGTGTTCTCGCCAAACGCGCCCTCGCCTCCCTCTTTATCCCGGGCCGCCGCGGGCAGGGCATCCCTCCCGACGCAGGGCTTTTCGCCAAGGATGTTTCCGTTCGCAAGGCGGTGCTGGTCACCGGCGCGGGATGCATTCTGGCAGCATTGCTATTCTTCGCTGCCCCGCCGTTCCGGCAGGGAATCCGAGTTTCCCTGGCGGGGTGGCAAAACGTATTCCGTGTGACGCCGTCGCATGGCCAGCCGGGGCTCGCAGCTCTCGCCAAACGGGCGGAGGCGCGGCATGACCCCGAGGGGCTGGCCTTCTGCGCCGTCCGGCTCCAGAATTCCCGCGAGAGCGCGCGTTTGGCGCAGGAAGCCGTCCGGCTTGACCCGGCCCTGATTTGGGTTTACGCAGTTGTGGCGGTGCGTCATCCTGACCTCCCGCAGATCAGCCAGTGGGTGTCGACACTCGAACAGTGGGACCCTAAGAATGCGCTCTTCCCCTTGATCACGGCGGAGTCGATTGACATCGATCTCGTAAGCAAAGCCACTAAGCTCTCGCCGGACGAAGAGCGAAAGGAATGGGTAGAGGACCCAGCCTGGCAGAGCGCGATGGCGGCGGCATTCGCTTCTCCGAAGTTCGATGATTATCTGGATCGCCTGAAGCAAATTGACCGAAAGGTGGTGCGGCAGTACCGTTTCGGCGACCCGGATGAACTGCTTTCCGGTAATCAGGCTGACCTGCCGAGCTATGCCTTCAACGATTCCCAGCGGTTCGCGAAATCCCTTCTTCAATCGGGGCAGGAACTCGAAGTCCAAGGTGACCGAAGGGGGGCGGTGGAGAAATACTGGGCGGTAGCGCGATTTGGCCAGATGATGGATTCTCAGGCGCACACTGATAATGAAGGATGGGTGGGCCTTCAAGCCATGGCCTACAAGGAATTACAAGCGCTCTCCGCGAAGGAAGGAAATGCCGGCGAGGCCGCACTCTTCAGCTATCTCGCAGAGAAGTTCGACCCTGTCAGGGTAGAGCGGGCAGGGTTGGAGGAGTGGATGTTTGACCGGGATATTGTCTTGCGGAACGCTGCTGTTCTGCAAATTTCGAGCCTGATGATGATCATCTTTTCCGGGATCATAGTGTTGGCCGCATTGGTCCTGATTTTGGCCAGTCGCCGCGGCGCACGCCCTGCAACTCAGCGTTACAAGCCCGTGGCAACGATGGTTGCTCTGGCTGGGGCAGTGGGCCTCCTGGTGTCCTCCGCCACGATCTATCTAACCTATCGACCCTATTGGTATATTCTCCAAAGCACAATTCTGAACGGTGACAGGAGCCATGCCCGCGACCTCCGTGAATTTCTTATGGCCGCCCATGTGCTACCGGGCTATGCATCCGACTCTTTCCTGTTGGTGAACTTTCCGTTCTATTTCTGGACGGGCGTGACCCTGCTTGGTGTAATCGGTCTGGCCCTCATTCTTCTGCGCCACTTCCTGGGCCGTCCGCATGCTCACTCGCCGTAGTACCGCCGATCTTTGGGTCGGCACGCGCCGACTTATTACGCACTACGCAACGACATAGTTTTCGAGTTGTGCCATGGCCTTCGCCTGGCGTTCGCCAGGAGGGGGGCTGTGGCGACCACGGGGAGGTGTGTGCAAAAAACGGCCTACTTTCGCGTGGCGAAGCTGAAGATGAAGACCAAGAACCAAAGAAAGAAGGTGAAGACCCATGAAGCATCGAAGAGTTGTCTGGCAATCATGCGTTCTCATCCTTTGCCTCTGGGCGGGATATATCCTCCATCGCGGGCAAGCTAGCCAACAACCACGGCAAGCTGACGCCACCGCGGCGCCAACCGCAAAGCCTGCGGTGTCTTATGCCAAATTGCCTTTGAGTTTTGAAGCCAACCAAGGCCAGACGGATAACAGGGTGAAGTTCATTTCGCACGGGCGGGGCTATGGTTTGTTCCTGACCGGCGATGAGGCGGTGTTGACCCTCAGAAGTTCGTGGTCCGTTGTCCGTGGTTCGTGGTCCCCGCGACGCGGAATTCACGGCCTGTTGCCGCGGACCCCAAACTTCGGTTTCACGACCCCAGACCAGAGATCAAGGGTCACGGACAATGGGCCACGGATGCCGGACTCTGTGGTTCGCTTGCAATTGGTCGGAGCGAATCCCAGCGCTGCCGTAGCCGGAGAAGCAGAGTTGCCCGGCAAGGCCAACTACTTCATTGGTAACGACCCCAAGCAATGGCGCACCAACGTCCCGACCTACGGGCGGGTGAAATACCAGGGTCTTTATCCCGGCGTCGACTTGGTTTATTACGGCAACCAGGGCGGACAACTGGAGTATGACTTTGTGGTGGCGCCAAGGGCGGACCCCAGTTCCATTTTGCTCGCCATCGATGGTGCCGGACGAGTAGGCAGTAAGCAGAAGGCAGTAAGCAGTGGCCAATCGAGAATCGATTCGAATGGCGACCTCGTGGTGCATATGAATGGTAATGATGAGGTCCGATTCCACAAGCCAGTCGTCTACCAAGAAGAGGAATCAGGAGCAAGGCAGGGAATTCGAAGTTCCACAGCCGTCAATCGACAATCGTCAATCGACAATCGACAATTGCGCGAGGGCCGCTTCATCCTCGACGCCCAGAATCGCGTCCACTTCGCCCTGGGTCCCTACGACCGCACGCGGCCCCTGGTCATCGATCCCGTGCTGTTTTATTCTACCAACCTGGCCGGCAGTTCTGGAGCTAGTGGCACTGGCATCGCTGTCGACTCCTCGGGCAGCGCTTACGTGACGGGTGGAACCGATTCGACCGACTTTCCCATCTCGACGAACGCGCTTCAAGCGTATCTCGGCGGCATGGCCGACTGTTTTGTTGCAAAGTTGAATGCCGAAGGGTCGGCCCTGGTCTACTCTACCTATCTGGGCGGCAGCAAAGGAGACAGTTGCCTGGGCATTGCCGTTGATTCCTCCGGCAACGCCTACGTGACGGGCGTGACCGGCTCGGAAGACTTCCCCACCGTGAACCCGTTTCAGGCGATCAATAAAGCTGCGGCAACAATCTCGGGAGAGGAGACTGCATTTGTAGCCAAACTGAACTCGACCGGTTCGGCCCTGGTCTATTCCACCTACCTGGGCGGCAGCTATCAAGACCTTCCGGGCGGCATCGCCGTCGACTCCTCCGGCAGCGCTTACATAACCGGCTGGACTCTCTCGACCGACTTCCCCACTGCCCACCCGTTCCTAGCCACCTGCAATGGCTGTACGGGTGGAGGCGATGCGTTTGTGACGAAGTTCGATCCGGCGGGCACGGCCCTGGTCTATTCCACCTTCCTGGGCGGCAGTGTGAGCGTTTTTTACCCGTACACCGACTTCGGTAGTGGTGCAGGCAGCATCGCCGTCGATTCCTCCGGCAACGCCTATGTGACGGGTGGGACACGCTCGACCGATTTTCCCACTGTGAATCCGGTTCAGGCAGCTAACCACGCCCCGGGGGGGACCGCGTTTGTGTCGAAGTTCAATCCCGCGGGCTCAGCCCTGCTGTATTCCACCTACCTGGGCGGTAGCCTCACTGACAATGGCGCTGGTATCGCCGTCGACTCCTCCGGCAATGCCTACGTAACGGGCTCCACTTGTTCGACCGACTTCCCCACGGTGAATCCACTTCAGACGAGCCTCAGCAACGCCTGCTACGCGTTCGTAACAAAGCTGAATGCCGCCGGCTCTGCCTTGGTCTACTCCACGTACCTCGGCGGCATTACGGGGGCTGACCCCAACACCGGCATCTCGACTGCTGCCACCAGCATCGCTGCGGACTCCTCCGGCAATGCCTACGTGACGGGTGAGACCGACGCCACCGATTTCCCCTCCGTGAACCCGGTCCAGTCCACTTGCCCTGCTTGTAGCGTCGGCAGCGGCAATGCGTTCGTCGCGGAATTAAGTCCCACGGGTTCTGCCCTGGTTTATTCCACCTATCTAGGCGGCAGCTTCTTCGACAATGGCTTGGGCGTCGCCGTCGATTCCTCCGGCAAGACTTACGTGACGGGCGAAAACGAGGCGACCGACTTTCCCGGTGGTCCGCCGATCCAACCAAACCCGGAAGGAATCACCACAGCGTTTGTTGTGAAAATCGCGGGTTTTCCTGCGTCCGGGCCGGGAGTAACTCTCTCGACTCACCTTCTCCCGTTCTTGAACGATCCGGTCGGCACAGCGAGCTCTGTCGGAAGTGTGATCTTGAGGAGCGTTGGTGCGGATCCGCTGACCATGACAAACATCAGCATCAGCGGCGACTTTGCCCTTGCTCCCATAGGCTCTTCCTGCCCTTATAGCGGTGGCACTGTAGCTTCCGGAACCGACTGCACGATCGCTGTCACCTTTACGCCCACGGAAACGGGCGCGCGCACTGGCTCCATCATCATCGAGGACAACGCCGGCGACAGCCCGCAGAGCGTGAGCTTGACAGGCACGGGCGTCGGTTCAGGACCGCAGGCCGTTGTTTCACCACCCACCCTGACCTTTAACCCTCAGTGGGTGGGCACCTCAAGCGCCCCGCAGCCCGTCACACTCAGCAACACCGGCAACGCTCCGCTCACCATCACCAGCATCGCGATGCCCCCAATGTTCAGCCAGGCGAACAATTGCGGCAACAGTGTTGCAGCCTCCGGTTCTTGCACGATCAACGTCACCTTCGGGCCTGTATACATCGGGCCGGCATCCGGCACCTTATTTATCACCGACAACAGCAACGGGGGTCCGAACAGCACCCAAAGCGTGAGTCTTAATGGCGCCTACCAGGACTTCGGCATAACTTTTGTTTCCGCATCCCCCTCATCGCGCGACCTCTCGCCCGGGCAATCCGGAAACTACACGTGGGCCGTGACTGCCCTCGGGGGTTTCAATGACTCCGTAAACTTTAGCTGCAGCCTAGTCGCCACGCAGGGCGACACCACAGTTCCCTCGGCCGCAACTTGCACCCTTAGCCCCACCGTCATCACTCCCACCACAACGCCGACCAATGTCACGGTCACAGTCACAATACCCGCGGCTTCGGCGAGTGTGCCAAGAACTCTTCCGCCCCCGCAACCCCCCCTCCCCGAGCCCAAAGCCGTGTTGATCCTTACTGCGCTCTTGGCGACTGTCGCTTGGAAAGTGCGGGGATGGAAGCAGGCCGGAGCTTCTGGGCGACGGACGTCCCTGGTGTTGCTCGCGGCGGGGCTGCTGCTGGCACTAGGGCTTGCCGGCTGCGGCGCAGGTGGCGGAAGCGGTATCGACCCTCCTGTTATCCATACAACCGGAACCTATTACACAGTGGCGTTGACGGGCATAGCGACGTCTGGCTCCACCACCCTGACCAGCATGACGAACATCCAGCTCTATGTGCCTAATTGAAAGCAGGCGACGGTCCGAGAAAGCCAGGGGCAGATCATGAAAAAGCTCATCGCGACGCCAGCTCTCTTGATCATGGTGTCGGCCACGGTGTCAGCACAGAACGCGGACCCTCAGCCTCGAGGCGAAGGTTATTTGTTCCTTGGTGTGGGTAGCGGGACGGATCTGCCCTCCTTTGAGCACGTGGGCGGCGGCGGGGAAGTTCTGCTTTCTAGGGGGCTCGGCGTGGGCGGGGAACTCGGGGCCATGGGTAGGCCCGGCGGAGGGGTGGGCGTGTTCTCCATCGACCCGTCCTACCACTTCCTCGTCGGAGTCACAGATCAATACTGGGGGCTTCGTGTCGGCTTGGCGCTCAGGTAGCGCGGACCTTCGGTTTTGAGGTGCGATGCGCTACATGACCACCCGGGTCCGCAGGTTCGATGAAAAGCCGCAGAGTCTCTGAAAGCCGAGACTCTGCGCTACGCGCTCGGAATATTCGCACGTGGGCTTGGCTGCGTGGCGATCAACAGACAAAAACCGCGGACCTCAAAAGTGGAGGTCCACGCTACCACGACAGTCACAAATCAGAGGTGAAACATGAAAATACTTATTGCTACAGTGGCTTTATTACTTACGGTACCGCCATTTATCTGGGCAGGGAACGCTGACGGCAATTCGGTTCAGGGACAGTTCTATTTCTTCACTGCCCCGATCGTGTCGAATACCAGATACAACGTCAATCCGGCTTACTACGGAGTGGTGTTCACCCCCGGTGAGCCTCTGCCGGCGAATTATCAGCTCACTGCGGTGGGTGGGAACAACACGGGTTTTGGCGGAGAAGTGTTAATCAACAAAGGGATCGACAAAGGGCTGGGGCTGGGCGTTGAACTTGGATATGGAGGTCCCGATTGGAGTTTTGACTGGGGTGACACGGTAGGAGTGCTTTCAATCGATGCGTCCTACCACTTCTTCGGCAAGAAGAACCGCAGGAGGGTCGAGCCTTTTGCGACCGGGGGCTACAGCCTTTACTTCGGGGACCGCACAGCGACGCAGACTGGGTTCAACCTCGGGGGCGGCGTGAACATCTGGGTGTTCAAACACGCTGCGTTGCGTTTGGAGGTTCGGAACCAGGACGGCATCAATTACTTTCACAGTCAATTTACCCATTACGTAGCCTTCCGCTTCGGCATGACGTTCAGGTAGGGATTGGAGAGGTCTCCGATGCGTCGGACAATCACCCTGTCGCTCCTGTTCGCTCTCGCTGCTGGCGCGGTTTGTGCGCTGCGGCCCCAGAAGGCGATGGATCTGCACGCTTATCACGCGGCCGCCAGAAGTTACTTTCTTCTGTCAGGCCCCATGTACGGTCCCAACCAGGAATTCGGATGGCCGATGATATACCGTTACCCACCCCTGTTTCTGTGCCTCTTCCGGCCCTTCGCGTCTCTTCCGCTGAGTGTTGCCGCGGGAATATGGGCCGCGCTGGAGACCCTGGTCCTGGGGCCGTTGCTTCGGGTCTGGTATCACCGATATTCACCCACACGTTTGGGCCCTGCTCTGGGGATTTCCGCCCTTTTGCTGCTGCCGTACCTACTCTACGAACTACAGGTGGGGAACGTACAGTTGTTTCTCGTGGAAATGGTGTGCCTTGCCCTATTACTTTGTGATGAGCATCCCTTCGTCGCCAGCCTCTTGCTCGGCCTCGCGACGGCCATCAAAGTCTGGCCGGGGTTTATCCTTCCTTTCCTGGCGGTGCGTGGACGTGGACGCTGGCGTATCGGCGTGCAATCGTTAGCGGCAGCGGGATTCTTTACCGTTTTGCCGGGCGTCTGGCTCGGTTGGAACAACCTGTTTCACTTGCTGAAGCAGTGGTTCGTCCAGGAACGGCAAATCAACGCCCTTCTCGGCGACCGGTGGTACGTCAGCCAATCCCTGCGCGGCGTCATGCTCAGGTATTTCACCCGGATGGACTACTCCGGGCTTCCTGACCAAAACTACCGGCAAGTGAACCTCGTTTCGTTGCCCTCTTGGGAAGTCCGGCAATTCTGGCTCATGCTCGCGATAGTCTTGGGGCTATTGGCGTTGGTTTGGATCTACCGATGTGCAAGTGACGGCGCCGCATACTCGATCTTTTTTTGCTCGCTCCTGATCATCCAGCCCAATGTGGGGCGGGCCATGTTCGTGACCTTGCTCTGGCCGATCCTGTACGCGGGAATTGTGTTGACGGACCAGAAGGCTCCACGGTTTACGCGATGGGTGCTCATGGGTGCCGCTGCTGTAGCTGTCCTTGAGCCGCTGGTTCCGGGAGCGGCCTCACAACGGTTGGGGCACGTCCTGGGAATTGACTTTTTTGGAGTTCTTGTTCCGCTCACAATCGTTCATCTGTCGTATTCTTCGTGGGGGACGTCTTCCCCCCTGTGGAAACCACCGACGGCTACCGTTCCTCGAGGTGGGTCTTGAGAAAGAAGAGCGTCCTCCGGATGATGGCGCGGGACCTCGCGTCATCATCCAGTATGTCGAAGCCATGGTGTCCGCCAGGATGCGTGATGATTTCAAGTGCCGCATTCCTGGCGATTGCCTCATGTATGAATCGGTCCACCGTGGCGTTTAACCACGGGTTGTCCAGCCCAGCCCGCGCAATGAAAATCGGGGGGATCTTGAGCGGGTTCACCGCGAGGTGAAACAAAGGAGAGAATTCCTTTCGGGTTTCTTCACTGATCTCGCTTTCCTTGCCTGGAGGTGGCAACTGAATGTCCAAGATGGCGTAGTAGGACACTAAACACCGGACGAACTCGGGCAGGTCGCGCATGGGCAGACTGAGGAAAACACCTCCACCAGAGAACACCCACACACCTACGCGATCTTTGTCCACATGCAGCGAGTCAGCATTGTCGCGCACGTAGTCGATCGCGTGGGCGACATCGCTGGCTGCCTCATGAAGATGGGAGGGGCTATAGAAACGATGGTTGAAGGTGACGGCGACAAGTCCCGAGGCCGAGAGCAACTCCCCGTAAGATACGAAAACCCCCCAATCCTTGGGGCTCATTGGCATGCCAATGGGTCCCCCGTGGACCAGCATCACTACAGGCGCTCGCGAACCTTCCCGCATGTCGGCGGGACAGTAAACATCCATCTTGAGTTCCGTCTGGCCGGCAGCCCTGTAAACAAGATCACGATGCACCGTAACCGCCTCCATCCCCGGGACGGCGTAAACAATCCGCATTTTGAACATTTCTTCCGGCGCAGGCATGTGAACCTCGAGGGATGCGTCTGAACAAACACCCAAGAACGCTCGATCCCAAAACTTATATCGACGCCGATGCCGCAAGCCTACCACAACCAAATCGTTTTCGTAATAGGGACCACATTGATGAGGAGCTGAGTTGAAGCGATGCATGACGAGGCCGCAAGGTGCACAATCCCAGCCTGCCGGGATTCCAAAACGAAAATCCCGGCCAAATGATCTGTCGTGTATTACAAACCTGGAAATCCAGTTGGAATTTCCGGAGTAGGCGCATTTAAGGAGCCAGCCGATGAAAATGGTTCTAGTCATCCTAGCAATCGTGCTCTTCTTCATCGTGGCAGCGGTACTACTCTTCTTTTACTTTACCGGGAAGCCCCTGTACGAACCCGGAATGGTTCGGCGCGGGGAAGGGCTCCGTAGTTCCATAGTGCCGCCGGCGCAGTCGGGCGTGGACAGCCTCTGGAACGTTGAGAAGGACATCAACCTTTATCATTTCTCAGAGGGAACTGGGAAGAATGTGTTGATCGTTCACGGCGGCCCGGGGTACCCAATCCGCCATCCTTGGGCGGGGCTGAAGCCATTGGCAGGCAACTACAAGTTCAATTACTACGACCAGCGCGGATGCGGGAAGTCGACAAGGCCCATTGACAGGCTCACCTCTCCCAACTTCTACGCGAACATGAAGACGCTGGACAAGACGCTCGGCCTGGGTGCACAGATCGCGGATATCGAGCGCATCCGCCAGATCCTCGGAGAAGAAAAGCTCGTGCTGATCGGGCATTCATTCGGTGGCTTTTTGGCCTCTCTTTATGCAGCAGAATTTCCTGAAAGGGTAAACGCCCTGGTTCTGGTGGCGCCGGCCAACTTGGTGGTGATGCCGTCCGAGGACGGCGACCTGTTCGAGCAGGTCGGCAATCTGCTGCCGGCCAACCTGAAGAATGACTATGCGGATTTCCGAAAGCGGTACTTCGACTTCAGCCATATCTTCGCAAAAAGCGAGGCAGACCTGGTGGCACTCAACAGCGAATTCCCCAAGTATTACGGAGCTGCTCTGCACGCCAGGAATCTCACCCCGCCTGCCGGGAGCGGGATAACCGAGAACGGCGGGTGGATGGTCTACGCCATGTACATGAGCATGGGAAAGCGGCATGATTATCGCCAAGCCCTCAAGAGCGTGAAGGCTCCCGTGCTGGTAGTGCACGGCGATAATGACTTGCAGCCGGAAAAAGCCTACCGGCTCTATGCTGAATGCTTCCCGAACTCCTCTTTTGAAGTGGTCAAGGGAGCGGGACATTTCATGTATGATGAGCAGCCACAGGCATTCTCGGAGATCGTGGAAAGGTTCTTGAAGGGGCTTCGTTAGGCTGTTCTTGATTCGCTGCCGCGCAAAGAGAGAGCGGAATCTGCTGCTTTCCTGTCCGAATCGCGAAGCTCCCCAAAGTCACGCTGCGGAGGCCTTGGAATGTTGCACGCTTAGCTGCTTAATGTTCCTCTGAGCGTCAACCACGGCTATGGCGGCCACATCGATGATTTCTTCCACGGTCGAGCCGCGTTGCAGCACATGGACCGGCTTCGAGAGCCCCATCAGGATCGGCCCGAGAGATTCCGCACCGCCGACGCGCAGCATCAGCTTGTAGGCGATGTTGCCGGCTTCGAGGCTTGGGAAGACGAGGATATTGGCCCTCTGCCGGAGTGTCGAGAAGGGGTACTCCGCCAAAAGTTCGGGGACCACCGCGGTATCCGCCATCATCTCACCGTCCACCATAAGCTCGGGATTCCGCTCCTTGACGAGTTCGGTTGCACGGCGGACCTTTTCGGTCAAGGGATGGCGCGTGCTGCCGAAGTTCGAGAACGAGAGCATCGCCACGCGCGGCTCGATGCCGAAGCTTTCGGCCACTTCCGCCGAAAGCAGGGCGACCTCCGCCAAATCCTCGGCGGTGGGCTCAATGTTGACGGTGGTGTCGGCAAAGAGAAACACGTCTCTCTTGGTTACGATAACGTAGAGGCCGGAGACTTTGTGGACGTCGGGGCGAGTCGCGATGATCTGCAGTGCTGGCCGGATGGTGTCGGGGTAATGTTGGGAGACGCCCGCGACGAAGCCGTCCGCATCGCCCATGTGGACCATCATGGCGCCAAAGTAGTTGTTATTGGCCATCAGCTCGCGCGCCTCGCTGCGCGTGACGCCGCGGCGCTGGCGAAGCCGGTAGAATTCCTCGGCGTAGGCGTCGAGCCTGGGCGAGCGATCCGGGTCGATGATGTCGAAGCACAGCTTCCCGAGCTCCAATTCGTGCAACTTGTCCTCGATGACCATCGGCCGTCCCAGCAGCACCGGATGCGCGATTTTCAGGTTGGCAAGCTGGTAGCAGGCCCGGATGATCTTCTCGTGCTCGCCTTCGGAAAAGACGATCCGCTTGGGCGCAGCCTTCGCCCTGTGACGTACGTCACACATGACTTCTTGGGTGCGCCCCAGCCGGCGCGAGAGTTGGTCGCGGTACTCTTCGATATCAACTTTCACCTGCGCCACTCCACTCTCCATGGCCGCCTGGGCAACCGCGGAGGCCTCAGAAAGGAGCACGCGCGGGTCGAAAGGCTTGGGAATGATGTAGTCCGGACCAAAGTGCAGCCGGCCAAGTCCGTAGGCGCGCAGCACCATGTCGAGGACATCTTCCTTCGCTAGAGCTGCCAGGGCACGCGTCGCCGCAATTTTCATTTCCTCGTTGATGGCACGGGCTCGAACATCCAGGGCGCCCCGGAATATAAAGGGGAAACCAAGAACATTATTGACCTGATTGGGACAGTCGGACCGCCCAGTCGCCATGATGGCGTCCGGCCTGGCCGCCTTCGCGGCCTCATAACTGATCTCCGGCACCGGATTGGCCAGGGCAAAAACAATGGGCCGGTCAGCCATCGAGCGTATCATATCCGGCGTCACACAATTGGGGCCGGAGAGTCCTGCGAAGACGTCCGCGCCCTTCATGGCCTCCGCCAGGGTTCTCGCCGTGGTCTTGGAGGCGAGGCGGGCCCGGTAAGGGTTCATGCCCTCGGTGAGCCCTTCGTAGATGACGCCCATGATGTCGCAGATGATGAGGTTTTCTCGCTTCACGCCCAACCGAATATAGTACTGTGCGCAGGTAAGTCCTGCCGCCCCGGCGCCATTGATAACCACCTTGATCTTCTCGATGTCCTTCCCCACGATCTCGAGGGCGTTCAACAGGGCAGCGCCGGAGATTATGGCTGTTCCGTGCTGGTCGTCGTGGAAGACCGGAATAGCCATTGTCCGGCGCAGCGTTTCTTCCACGTAGAAGCACTCTGGGGCCTTGATGTCTTCGAGGTTGATGCCCCCGAACGTGGGCTCGAGCAGTTGGCACACCTTGATGACCTCTTCAGGGTCCTCCGAACCCACCTCAAGGTCAAAGACGTCGATGTCTGCAAAGCGCTTGAACAGCACGCCCTTGCCTTCCATGACGGGCTTTCCCGCCAGCGCGCCGATATTCCCGAGGCCCAGGACCGCCGTGCCGTTCGACACCACGGCGACGAGGTTTCCTTTGGCCGTGTAATCGAATGCGAGCGCGGGGTTCTTTTGGATTTCCAGGCAGGGCTCGGCCACCCCCGGTGTATAGGCGAGGCTCAAATCCCACTGGGTTGAGCAAGGCTTGGTCGGCGTGACTTCAATCTTCCCCTTGCGACCTTGGCTGTGATAATTCAAAGCATCTTGTTTGTGAATCTCCATGACACCACCCCTGCCCGTGCCGCGAATTAGGAGGACAGGATTCCGCAGCACACCCGACTTATCGGTCCTGGTAAACGTTGATGAGTTGCAACCGCATCGCCTCGAGGCGATCTTCGACAACATAGGCGAATCGCTTCAGGAGTTCGTAACCGAGTTCGTGGTCTTGTTCAGCTTTGGCGCGCAGGCACTGCCCGTCGATAGCAAAAACACGCGTGGGCTCGAGGGTTCGTGCCGAAAACTTCCATCGGTAAGGTGGGAACAACCACGACCATCCCAGAATCTCGCCTTCTCCAAGGGTCAGGATGGTGAGGGGGCCACGGCGTTCGGAGAATATCTGCAGCGCCACCTTCCCCTGGCGGATGAGATAGAAGGTGTTGGCCTCTTCACCCTCATGGAAAATGATCTGCCCAGCCTCAAGGCGGACGTTGGAGGCACATCCGACTACGAGTTCGAGGTGGCGGTCTGGAAAGTCATTCAAAAACGGATGCTCACTCAAAACCCTTTCTAGTGTTTCCATTGTTGTCCCTCCCCCGTGCAGCCTCCCTGGAGGTGTTTAGTTCCCCCCGTGGTGCACAGGTCTTGGATTCTCGGAATTGGAAATCCAACCCCACATTCACGTGCCCCCCGCCGGCTTGCAGTGCTCTAGCAATTCCTCCGCCGCAACGGCCTTCACGATTTGCGGCAGCCTGGCAGTCAGTTCGGCACTAAGATTCTCAGAAAAGGTCTCGGGTTCCTTGATCGCTATGCCGTACATCACAACGGTACTTGGAACTTCAAGACCTACCATCCGTGCCAGGGTTAGGATATCGTGGAAGCCCGCTGTGTGGAAGCTCAAAAAAGAACAACTGGAGGGTTCCTGGATTTCCACCTGATTAACCGTCCCCACCTCTGCCTGCACGCCGGTGAGGGCGTCAATGATCACCGCTCGCTGATAGCCAACCAGCCGTTCAACCAGACTAAAAGCGGAAGCAGCATGTTCGAGGAGATCGACGTTCGCCTTGCCGCGAAGGAGATCGCACACGTGCCGGGCCACCACAGGTCCGATCCCATCATCCCCGTGCGATGGGTTGCCCAGACCCACGATGGCAGTTTTTCCAGACTTATACGGACTCGCGTCGGCGCGAGGTAAGCAAGTTTCCATGCGAGTCAAAAACCTGTACTTCCAGCGGCATCTTCCCTGGCAGAGAGTGCGTGGCGCAGCCGAAGCAGGGGTCATACGCGCGGAAAGCCATCTCGATCCGGTTGAGCACCCCATCCGTGATCTCCACTCCGCGCCGAATCACGCCATGAGCGGCCTTGCGGATCGACATAGCAATCGGCGCATGGTTGTTCGTCGTGCCCACGATCAAATTGACTTTTCGCAGGATGCCCCGCTCGTCCGTGACGTAATGGTGGTAAAGGGTGCCGCGCGGAGCTTCCACGCAACCGACGCCTTCCGAGGGAGTGGCCGTGGGGATGGTGCGTATTTTGTCGCTGAGGATCTCGTCGTCCCGCGCCAGCTCGGCGGCCCGCTCGGCGGCGTAGAGCAACTCGATGACCCGAGCCCAGTGTGTGGCCAGCGTCTGGTGTACCGGTTTGCCCCCTAGCGTCTGGTACATCCGCTCGTACTGTTCCTGCGCGAGGGGGGTAGCCATGCCATCGGCGGCGTTGAGCCGGGAAAGAGGCGTGGCACGGTATACGCCGGAGTCCTTGCCTTCCACAAAACCCTTCCAGCCGACCTGCTTCAAGAAAGGGAACTTCAGGTACGTCCAAGGCTCGACGTGCTCTGCCAGGACCTGGAGATAATCGCGGGGAGGAAATTTCACGAATTCCCTCCCGTCGGGGTCCACCACGCGGATTTTCCCGTCGTAGAAGTTCCCCTTGTTGTTCTCGTCCACGGTCCCCATGGAGTAGAGGCGGTGGGTGTAAGTGTCGCTCAAGATCATGTCCACATAGGCTTGATTGCCTAGCACCACCTGATCGAAAACGCCGATCGTGAACTTTGCGAACTCGAGGAAATAAGCCGTGTGTCCCACAATCTCGTCGCGCTCTTCAGCGGTGAGCCGCTTGGCCACGCCGCCGGGGACGCCCGTAACCGGATGAATGGCTTTCCCGCCAATCAGGGAGACGACGCGCTGGGCTCTCTTGCGCAGCTCGATCACCTTTTGTCCGGCCTCGAGACCTACTTTTTTCACTACGCCCAGGATATTTCGCTCGGCCGGGGGCGCGTCGGGACCCACGACGAAATCCGGTCCGCCCAGGGCGTAGAAGTGCAATGTATGATCGCCCACAAAGAAGGCCGAATAAAGGAGTTCGCGAAGCTTCTTGGCGGCGGGCGGAGGCTCCACGTGGAAAACGGCGTCGCAAGCTTTGACGCTGGCCATGTGGTGCGCCTCCGGGCATACGCCGCAGATCCGAGTCGTGATGCGCGGCATTTCCTCGACCGGGCGCCCCACACAGAACTGCTCGAAGCCCCTCAGCTCCGGCACCTGAAAATAGGTGTTCGCGACCTCGCCGTCGTCATCGAGGAAGATAGCAATCTTCCCGTGGCCTTCCAGCCGCGTCACAGGATCTATCAGGATCTTTCGCATCTCTCCCTCCACTCTAGGCACTTGGCTGCTTGCGATGCAGTATCGAATTGGGCACGCTAAACCGGTAGAAGGTTCCGACCGGGTCGGCGATCTGATCTAGGATCGAGTCAATTTCAGCCGCATCCTGGGAGTCAATCACGCTGCTGATGGCACTGACCATTTTCACCCCCTGGTCGATGACGTTGGGCGCCGCTCCGTAACATCCCCGGCAGGGCATGTTCGCCTTTACGCACAGGGCACCACAGCCGCTGCGCGTGGCCGGTCCCATGCAAATGACCCCTTGATCAAGCAGGCACTCCTCCGGTTTCGTTTCAATCTCCCAGACCCGGTAGAAGCGTTTGAGATGTTTTTCTTTCCGGGGACGGCCGCATTCCTCGCAGCAGGTCTTTTCTCCGGCCCCGATCACAGACCCCGCGGGCGGCAGTACCGCTCCCTGCATGATCGCGGACATCACCGTGAGGATCTGGGGAGGCTGGGGCGGACAGCCCGGAATGAAGTAGTCCACCGGAACCACCTGCGCCAGAGTCCGCACCGATTCGTAAAACTTGGGAATATCCAACTCCCCCTCGGGCGCCGCAACTAGCGGTAAAGGCCGGGTTCCTTCCGGATTCAGCGTGGAGGGAGTTTGTTGATACGACGACTCGAGAATCGCCTCGCGCGTCGTCAGGTTGGCCAAGCCGGGAATGCATCCGTCCATGGCGCAGGAGCCGAACGCTACCAGGACCTTCGCTTTCCGGCGCAGCAAGTGCGCCATCGATTCGTTTTCGCTGTTCCGGATGGCGCCGTTGAAGAGGCAGAGGTCGATGTCGCCGTCCGCCATGGCTTCCACGTCTTTATACTTGAAGTCCATGGCGCAAGGCCAGAATACGATGTCGAAAAACCCCGCCACATCCAGGATCTTCTCTGCCACGTCCAGCACGGCGACCTCGCAGCCGCCGCAACTCGCCGCCCAATACAAAGCCAGCTTCGGTTTGCTCATGCGGCCACCTCCTGGGTTTCCAGTTCCCCTCCTAGAGATTGCGGGAGCACGCTGGTCTCCAGGCGCAACGGCCCCAATGCCCGTAATTCCTCGGTGAACTCGGTAGAGACCTTGGCAAACTTTTCGCCCTCCGCAGCCGAGACCCATTCCAGCCGCAGGCGACGTTCGTCAACGCCGAATTCCCGCAGGATGCGCTTCAGCAGGAGGACCCGCCGAAGCGCCTTGAAGTTGCCTTCCTGGTAGTGGCAATCGCCCGGATGACAGCCTAACACCAGGATTCCATCGGCGCCCAACTGAAAGGCGCGCAGGATGAAGGAGGGATCTACCCTCCCCGAGCACATGAGGCGGATGATGCGCAAGTTGGGCGCCGATTTCATCCGGCTGGTTCCAGCCAGGTCGGCCCCCGTGTACGAGCACCAGTTACACAAGAATCCGACGATTCGGGGCTCAAAGTTTTTGCTGTTCGTCTTCAATTTCGCTGCCTCCCTTCGTCTACACGCTGAGGACGCCCTCCAGTTCCGCATAGACCTGCTTGTCGGTGAAGCCGCTGCCGGTGATGGCGCCCGCCGGGCAGGCGGCCACGCAGGTGCCACAGCCTTTGCACAGTGGCATGTTGACCCGCGAAACGTTCTTTTCCTCGAGATAATCAATCGCCTTGTAGGGGCACAGCGCATTGCAGATGCGGCAGCCGCTGCAATACAGCTCGTCGATCTCGGCCCGCACCGGATCGATTTCGACCGCCCCTTTGGCGATGGTGGCCAGCATGCGGGCCGCCGCCGCGCTGGCCTGGGCCACCGAGTCGGGAATATCCTTTGGTCCCTGTGCACACCCGGCCACGAAGAGGCCGTCCGTGGTGGTGGCCACCGGATCCAGCTTCGGATGACGCTCCAGGAAGAAACCATCCGGGCTGCGGCTGAGGCCGAAAAGACGCCCGACCTGCTCAGCGTCCCGGCGCGGCTCAATGGCGTTGCAGAGCACCACCATATCGACCGGGATCTCGCGGAACCGGCCGATCAGCGTGTCCTCGCACCGGATCAGCAGTGTACCTTCGTCACGCTTCGACCAGCCCGCCTGGACGACCTCAGCAACCTTCCCACGAATGACGTTGGCGCCTTCGTGCAGAACGCGTGAGTAGAACTCCTCGTACCCCTTCCCGAAGGCCCGAATATCAATGTAAAAGTTGTAAACCTCTCCCTGAGTGCGCTCCTTAATCAGATGGGAGAACTTCAGGGCGAACATGCAACAGACCCGCGAGCAATAACGATGGTGGTTCTCATCCCGGGAACCAATGCAGTGCAGGATCCCCACGGCGCGCGGGGCTTGTCCGTTCTTGAGAAGAATTCGCCCTCCCGTAGGCCCTGTGGCATTCAGCATTCGTTCCACATCCAGGCCCGTGTAAATGTTGTCGAGTCTCCCGTAACCGTACTGAGCCATGGGGGTTGGGTCGAATGCATCGAAGCCCGTCGCGATCAGCACTTGCCCGACATTGAGCTCGATTTCTTCATCCACCATCTTGTGATTGACGGCACACGGTTCACAGACCTCAACGCACTTTTGACAGCCCTCGGTCTTGAAATGAATGCAGCTCTCGGCATCGATCACGGGCACTCTGGGCACCGATTGAAGCGTGGGTACGTAGATCGCGGTGTTCGGCCCCAGAAGGAACTCAGGAGTC
>DLMI01000059.1:0-26375 GCA_002478145.1 Acidobacteria bacterium UBA7540 | reverse complement strand
TCGAATTTAATGTGCGAGGTGGGACATACCAGCGCGCAGGCGCCGCACGCAATGCACGCCTCCGATTCCAGGTTGAACGGGGTGGCCACGCGGCGCTGAATTCCTCGGTCGGCGAAACTGATGGCGCTCGCGCCGACCACCTCGTCACAGGCCCGCACGCACAAACCGCACAGAATGCACGCGTCCTGGCGCTCATCCTTGAGTGCGCTAGTGAACCGCGTGGCTTTGAGCCCGGCCTCCTCGGCGTACTTTCGGAGAATGGGCACATTGGGCCATCGCGCCAGCATCATTTCCAGGATGAACCGCCGGGCCTTGAGGACGTGCTGGTTGTTGGTATTGACCACCATGCCATCCCGGCAGGCCACTTGGCAGGAGGGAACCAACTCGTCTCCCCACTTGGTCTTCGTCTCCACCACACACAAGCGGCAGGCCGCAAAGGGCTTAATCAGCGGGTGGTAGCAGAGAGTTGGAATCTTGATGTCCAGGAACTTCGCCGCTTGCAGGATGGTCGTCCCCTTCGGCACCTCGGTTGTTTTTCCGTCAATGGTCAGGCTTATCACGCTCCACCTCTCATTCCACAATCACCGCATTGAAGTGGCACATGTCCACGCATGTCCCACACTTGCTGCACAAAGTGGCGTCGATCCTGTGCGGCTGGTTCTTCTCGCCGAAAATCGCTTTTTCCGGACACTCGCGCCGGCACACACCGCAACCGTGTCCGCGCTGAACGCAGACCTCCGGGTCGATCCGGTAGGTGTTCAATTGTCGGCAGACATGGGCGGGACATTTGTGCGCCTCAATGTGCGCAAGATACTCATCGCGGAAATAGCGTAGGGTTGTCAGGACCGGGTTGGGGGCCGACGTTCCCAATCCGCAGAGCGACGTTTCTGCGACGATCTTGGCGACTTCCTCCAAGGATTCCAGATCCTCCATTGTCCCGTGGCCTTCGGTGATCTTGGTCAGGATATCGAGCATCAACTTGGTCCCCTCGCGACAGGGAGTGCATTTGCCGCAAGACTCGTCCTGAGTAAAGCCCAGGAAGTACCGGGCCACATCCACCATGCACGTGTCTTCATCCATCACCACCATGCCGCCCGAGCCCATCATGGAGCCAGCCTCGGTGAGGGTCTCGAAGTCAACCGGCAAGTCGATCAGTTCGTTGGGGATACACCCGCCGGAAGGTCCCCCGGTCTGCACTGCCTTCAATTTCTTGCCGCCGGGAATCCCCCCTCCGATGTCGTAAATGATCTCGCGCAGACTAATGCCCATGGGGACTTCGACCAACCCGGTGCTCTTGATCTTCCCGACGAGCGAAAAGACTTTCGTGCCTTTGCTCTTTTCGGTTCCGATCTGGGCAAACCAATTGCCACCCCGGTTGATGATGGGAGGGACGTTCGCCCACGTTTCGACGTTGTTGAGGCAGGTGGGTTTCCCCCAGAGTCCCTTTTCCGCCAGCCGAGGGGGCCGAGCTCTCGGTTCTCCGAGTCTGCCTTCCACGGCCGCCACCAGCGCTGTTGCCTCTCCGCAAACAAATGCGCCGGCTCCTTTTGAGACCGAGATGTCAAAATCGAACCCGGTGTCCAAGATGTTTTCCCCTAAAAGGCCGTACTCTCGAGCCTGATCGATGGCAATGTGGATTCGCTGGACGGCCAAGGGGTACTCATTTCTGATATAAACCACGCCCCAGCGGGCCCCGATGGCTCTGGCCCCGATCAGCATTCCTTCAATAACGGAGTGAGGATCCGATTCGACTATGCTGCGATCCATAAAGGCGCCCGGGTCCCCTTCGTCGCCGTTACAAATCACATATTTCGGCTCTCCCTCCGCGTCCCGAACGGCCTCCCACTTCCTCGCCGCCGGGAACCCTGCGCCTCCCCTGCCTCGCAGCCCGGAGATCTTGACTTCATTAAGGATCTCCTCCGGGGTCATTTGGGTAAGCGCCTTTGCTAACGCCGCATAACCGTCTCGGGCGATGTATTCATCGATGCTTTCTGGGTCGATCAGACCTCGGTTCCTCAGCGCGATGAGCATTTGACGGGCAAAGAAAGGAATGTCCATCATCCTGGGAATCGGCGCGCGTGTCTCCGGTGGAACGTACATGAGCTTATTGACAGGTCGGCCCTTCAGAAAGTGCTCTTCCACGAGATGCGGAACGTCTTTGGGGCTGAGTTGCTGATAAAAAATCCCATCCGGTTGAACGACCATGAGAGGACCGACGCCGCAAAAACCATTACAACCCGTGGTCACTACCTGAATCTCATTGTCCAGCCCGCGCTTTTCGATCTCCTTCTGCAAGGCGTCCCTGAACTCAAGCGAACGATTGGAGACGCAGCCCGTCCCCGCACAAACCATTAAGTGCATTCGATACGCCATTTGGATCTCCTCCAGGATTCTCCGCTCTTAATCGTTAATAGGTCCGTTCGCTCCCTATGGCGAGTGCATACTGTTGCGCGATATTTCCTCCCAGAACGTGCTCCGTGAAAATTTCCTTGATCTTTCCCTCCGTCAGGTCCACATACTTCACAGGAGCTTCGCCAACCACCTCCACCGTAGCCATCGGTTCACGGCTGCACAGGCCTGCACAACCGGAGGTGGTCACCATCACGTCCCTGAGATCCCTCCCCTCTACTTCCCGCAAGGCAGCTTCAAGGATCTTGCGCGAGCCCGCCGCAATGCCGCAAGTGCCCATGTGAACCGTCATCTTGACGCGGGCGGCGCCCTCGCGGAGGGACATGGACTTCCTGGCTTTCTCTCGGACCTCCGCTAAGTCTTCCAACTTAAGTTTTGGCATCTCGGGCTCCTTCTTTTGAGAATTGCTTGATGATCTGGTCTACTTTGGGGAGAGAAACCTTGCCGTACAGTTCTGGACCCACGGTGACCACGGGGGCAAGCCCGCAGCATCCGAGGCAGCGGACCGCCTCCAGACCGAAATTGAGATCTGGCGTGGTCTGCCCGCACTTGATACCGAGTTGCCGTTCGAACTTCTCGAGGATCTTTATGGCAGCCCTAACATGGCAGGCCGTCCCCAGGCAAACCGCTACCGGGTGCCTCCCTTTGGGCTTCAAGCTGAAGGCCCGGTAAAAGGTGGCCAGGCTGTAGGTGCGACTGAGGGGTACGTGCATAGTGCGGGATATATACGTGAGAACATCCTGAGGCAAATAGCTGAATTCGTTCTGCACGTCCTGTAGCATGGCGATGAGCGCGTTTTTCTGTGCGTTATGTTGTTGAATGATCTTTTCAGCCGTTTCCAACTGCATATGCACCTACCTCCCTTTGTAGCGCCGGTCCCGGAAGGGCGGGGCTTTAGCCCCGCCGTATCGAAACCGTAAACATAAATCATTCAAAATGTTGGGACGCGCTTGGCGGCGGGGCTAAAGCCCCGCCCTTCCGGAACGCGCCGGAACACTTTTTCAGCAGCCTTCTAAAGGAAGGCGCTACTGTTGACCTGCTCCCTCACCTTTTCCAGACTTCTCCTGACGGCCGATATTCCTCTGGGAGAATTAATCGGGATGTCTCCCAGTTGAGCCTTGATTTCTCTTGTGCTGAACGAAATTTCCGAATCGCCGGCTTGATGCAAGTATGTCAACTCGACTTGAGGGTTTCCGACCACCAGGGCAAGAATTGTCTGGTCCATATCCCCCAGGGGTTGCCGGTCAACATGACTGTATTGAAACACGCCCGTGACCTTTGTTCCCGCTCCAGGACAGGACGCGATCTTGAATTCGCCCCCGGCCCTTTTTGCTGCCTGCTCAAAAAGGGACAGGCCCAACCCCACCCGGCGGGTCGTTCGAGTGGTGAAAAAGGGGTCCGTCGCCTTCTGAAGCATGTCCTCGCTCATTCCACGTCCGTTGTCGATAATCTCGATGGAGAGCCGGTCCTCTCGGCGGCTCTCCCGCACCCGGATTTCCACGTGCTTGGCTCCCGCTGCGATGGAATTCTCCGCGATGTCCAGTACGTGCAGAGAAAGATCCTCCATGTGAAACCTATCCCAACGCCCGTTCTTCTCGCCGAGGAGCGCCAACACCGGCCTCCTCTGGCAACACCCGTCTGCCGCCCTCCCCGCGCAGGGCCTTCTTGATTTCCCGCGTGCTGGGCTCATAGAGCAGCAGCGAGGTCCAGACCTTGCCGATATCCATTGCCGAATGTGCGTCGGACGAACGAACGAAAGCATAGCCAGCGTATTCCGGAAAGCGCCGCCTTGCTTCCTCGAGGCTGGTGTTTCGAGACAGTTCTAAAGCATCCAGGTGCAATTCTTCAGGGACAAACCCCAACTGCCCGAGAATCCCGAACGTCTCGCGATCGACGTGAGCCGCGATCGCCAGGCCCTCCAAGCCACAAATGCTATCCACTACCTGCTCGACAGAGAGTTCGGTCGCGCCGGCCAGCAGCCGGTTGTTGAACCCGAGTACGTCATGATCTTCATTCACGACAACCTGAAGTCCGAAAGCTTCCGTATTGTTTTCTCCGTGCAAATGCTCGTACACGATCTCCTGTAGCCGGAGCGCCTTATCGACGGTGTCAAAAACCGCCAGGATGTGAACCTCTTCCTTCGAGGTCACTTCCATCCCCGGCAGCACCGTGAGGTTTCTATCTTGCGCCGCCCTCACGACCGCGGGCACGTTCTCCGAGGAGTTGTGATCGGAAATGCCAATCACGTCCAAACCCTGCTGGAGGGCTTGGTCTACGATCGTTTTGGGACCCATGTTCAAGTCGGCGCAGGGGGAGAGGCATGTATGAATGTGCAAATCCGCTTTAAAGATTCGCGGCATCATAGAATCCCCCGGATGCCCATCTGGTACAGTCTTCCCACCAGCTCGAACGCCGGAAGCCGGCTGCCCAATAAAATGATTTTCTCCTCCCGGGCTTTCTCCAGCGTTTCAGGATCAGGGGCTCGCCCGTTCACCAGAACGACCGCGGCCAGCTCCTTCAACGTGGCCACCGCGATGATGTTGCGATGCGTTTGCAAAGTGACCCAAAGGTTGCCTGCCTTGCTGTAGGCAATAACGTCACTTAGGAGGTCACTGGCATAGCCTCCTGTTATCTCCACGTCGAGGCCATCGTGTTGCGCCAGAATCTCGAGCTGCGTGCTGTCGACAACCTCCCGGATCGTCATAGAGTGAGCACCTCCGGCTTGCTGGCTAGCCCGGAAGAGGGACCGGCCGAGGTCCGAGCCTGCTTCGCGGTGAGGACCACGCAGTCCTCAAACTGAGCGCGCCCCAGGACCACGTCTTCGGCAAAGCTTAGACAGGTGGGCGCGCCGCAGGCCCCGCAATTGATCTGCGGCAGCCCTTCATGTGCTTCCTGAATGCGCTTCCTTTTCTCGATTGCCTTCGATATGTCCTTATCCAGTGGGGCGAAAGGCCTCGAAGAGATCTTGCCGGGCAGCGAGAAATAGCGTCTTTGATACAACTCTCGTATCTTTGCCCGGTCCTGGCAGGGGGCATTTCCGAACCGGGCTACCAAGCTCAGAATCGTGCCCCGAGTAACATAAGGACCACCCACGGTAAGTGAACCGCCGCAACATCCCTGCGCGCATGCGTGGCACTCAACGAATTGGATATCACCGAGTCTTCCGCGCTCAATTTCGTCCAGAATCCTCTCCACATCCCCAAGACCGCCCACCGCCAGACTGCTTTCGGCCCGCAAGGAGGAAACTTGCCCGCCGAGGACTGGCCAGCCCAGGCCCATGCCCCTCACTGACTCTTCGATTTCGTGCGCACTGTTATTCATCTCGCTGAGTGCTGAAAGGAGGGGGCGGTAAATGTCGGATATGGCGATTGCGCCATCGATGTGTGAAGCTCTTTTCCTGAGAGGATACTTGATGGCCACCATTTTGGCGGGGCAGGGCGTCAGGTAGATGACCCCAATCTCGTCCCGCCGCAAGCCCAGTTCCTTCATCTTCTTGTTCCGCACCTCTCGCGCCGCTATCTCCATCGGAGAATCAATGGGAATCAGGAGATCAATGAGGCTGGGGTATCGCGCCTGAATCAGGCGCACGATGGTGGGACAAAAAGGGGAGAGCAGCGGCAGCGGCCCGCGATAACTGGCCAGATACTCGTCGATAGCCGCGCTGACGGACTCGCTGGCGCAAGCTACGTCACAGGCATCATCGAAGCCGATTTTTCTCACCCCAGCCAGGATTGTGCTGGGAAGAACGTCCTTGCGGAACTGCCCGTAGAGCACGGGTGAGATAAGCGCAACGGTGTGCCTGAACTTCGAGAAATCGGTGAAGGAGCTCGTTTGGGGGACGATCGCGTTGTGGCGGCACGCCCGAGCGCACTCGCCACAGTCGATGCAGCGGTCTTCGAGTATCTCCGCCTTGCCCTGCCGCACCCGGATCGCCTCCGTAGGACAGACCTTAAGGCAGGCCATTCGACCGATGCATCGCTCCGGCACAACCCGAACGGAATGAAAGTAATCCCCCATGCTAAGGCCGAAACGTTATTTCCAAAGTCGTGCCTTTACCCACCACAGAATGAATGGAAAAGGCATCGGCATTCTTCTTGATGTTGGACAGGCCCATGCCTGCCCCGAACCCCATCTCCCGAATTTCGTCGGACGCCGTGGAATACCCTTCTTGCATTGCCAGTTCGATGTCCGGGATGCCAGGGCCTTCGTCTTCCACGGTGACTCGGATATCCTTTGGGGTCACTCTCAACTCCATCGTTCCTTTGCAGGCATACAACACAACGTTCATCTCCGCTTCATAGGAAGCAATCGCCGCCCGCCTGATCAAGGCCGGGTGAATCCCGATCTCTCTTAGAATCCCCTTGATTGTGATGGAGGCCTTTCCTGCGTCAACGAAATCCCTCCCGTGAATTTCAAAGCGTTGACAGAAGAGGGGCTCGCTCGGCATCCCGCAGGCCTCCCTCGAGTTCGCTGCCCCCGGGCAGACCGTGCTGGTGGAGTCTCCCACACGATTCGTACATGGGAAGATTCGTGCACAGCATAACGATGCCCTTTTCTTTCGCCAGGTCGATCGCGTCCTTTTCCGGCAGCTTCCCGCGGACGTACACGATGGCTCTGACCTCAGCGATCTCGGCAGTGCGTACCGATTGCACGTTAGTCAAACCAGTCAACAACAGGGCATTGGGCTTGATGAAGGCCAGGACGTCACTCATCAGGTCCGCGCCGCAGCCCACCCCTACTTCCTCCTCCAGCTTGTCACCGCCGGTGATCACCTGGCAGTCGAGAATCCTTCGAACCGCTTCCAGTTTCATCAGGCCACCTGCTTCACGATCTGATCGCCGAGCTTGATGGTCCTTTTTGCCGGGACCCGTGTGGCGGGGCAGGTGTTCCAGCACAAACCGCAACCGGTGCACTTGGATTCGTCCACGAACCTCGCTTTCCTCCTCACCTTCACCTTGAAGTTTCCGATGTATCCTGAAAATCCAACCACTTCGCTGTAACTCAGCAGTTTGATATTCTCACGGTGCCCGACCGAGACCATCTTAGGCGTCAAGATACAAGCAGCACAGTCCAGGGTGGGAAACGTCTTATCAAACTGGCCCATCCGCCCGCCGATGGTTGCATCACGCTCGACCAGATACACCGTGGTACCTGATTCAGCAATCTCGAGGGCCGCTTGAATGCCCGTTATCCCGCCACCCACAACCAGCACGTTGGGGTTGATTTCGGCGCGCATCGGCTCCAGGGGCTGGTGCAGGGCCACGCGTCTGACCGCTCCCGCGACCAGCGCCTTGGCTTTCTCCGTTGCCATGCGCACGTCGTCGTGAATCCAGGAGCAGTGCTCGCGGATATTGGCGATCTGGACCAGATAGCGGTTGAGCCCCGCCTTCTTGGCCGCATTCCTGAAGGTGAGCTCGTGCATCAGCGGAGAGCAGGCGGCAACGACCACCCGGTTGACGCCGAGTCGTTGAATGTCGTCCTGTATGAGCGCCTGTCCAGGGTCCGAACACATGAACTTGTAATCTCTTGCGATCACGACGCTAGGCGCGCGGGAGATGAATTCGCGGACTTCATTCACGTTCACGGTTCCGGCGATGTTGAGCCCGCAATGACAAATATAAACCCCAATGCGCGGGTGCCCATTCTGGTCCATCTGTCTCCTCCTTCTAAGCGGCTAGTACTGAGATCGGGGCTCTCCACGGGATGAGATTCCTGTGGAATCCGAGCTCTTTCTCGGAGCAGCCCAATGCGACCCCCAGCAGTTGAGTGAAGTACATCACGGGGACTTGATACGACGTTCCGAACATCTTGTTTACGCGCTTCTGGTACGCCTCCAGGTTGACCTGACACAGGGGACAGGTGGTGACGATACACTGGGCCCCGTTCTCCGCAGCGCATTCCACCAGATCCTTCACAAGTTGCAGACACACGTCCGGGAAGGTGGTCATCAGCATTCCGCCACAGCAGCGCGTCTTCAAAGGGAAGTATGCGGCCCTGGCGCCCAGCCGCTGGAAGAGCGTGTCCATGGTTAAGGGGAACTCGGCATCGTCAAAGCCGCGCTCGGGACGCACGATTTGACACCCGTAATAGGGGGCGAAAGCGATGCCCTCCAGGCTTCGCTTGGCGGCCGAAGCAATCGCCTCAACGCCCACCTCGTTGACCAGAACGTCGAGGGGATGGCGCACCTTGACGCCCAGACTGTATTTCAGGCCCACCTGCCCCAGCAGTTGATCAACCTTGGCCCTCAACTCCGGACTCTCCCGCAGGAAGCGGTTGGTCTTGAGCAGCACGGTGTAGCAAGCGCTGCAAGGCGCGATAAGGTCTCGGAACCCGGCCTGCTCCGCGAGCGCCAGGTTTCTTGCGCTGATCGCCAGCGAGAGGGCCTCATCCACGCTCATGTACATGGTCGCTCCACAGCAGTTCCAGTCCTCCAGTTCGCGGAGCCCGATGCCTAAGGCGCGAAATACCGCCGTTAAACTCTCGTCGTAAGGTTTCCCTGAAGACTCAAGGCTACAGCCGGGGTAATAAAGATACTCCATGGGTGCCTCTCAACTGGTTCTTTCGGGCTGGTCTTTACCCACTGCCCGGTATCCAACCATTCCTTCAGTGTACGGGACAGCTTCCTTTTCGCGGGGCAATTCGAAGTGCTTGGAGGCCCGCAAAATCGTGCGTATCGCCCCTACCCCTTTGATCTTTCTTGGGAACAGCGAAATTCTCCCTCTTCGCAGCATCGCTATCCCAAGAGGCAGCATCCGCAAAAGTCCCAGGGGATTTCGCCTCAGGTAATAGAGCAGGAGCAAGAGCATCTCTTGATTGCGACCGTACCGGTTGACGACGCGAACGAAATTCTTCGACAGCAGGTACACCGGGAATCGCTCGGGATAGAGTCCGGCGTCGATCGCGGTGCGTTTTAAGGCATAGAGCAGATCGGTGATTTTGATGGATTGCGGACAGCGCGTCGTGCACATGTAACAGGAAGCGCAAATCCAGATCGTCCGGCTTCGAAGAATCTCCTCGATTTGCCCGGCCCGGAATAGCGCGATGACCATCCTGGGGGATATGTCCATCGCGTAACTTACCGGGCAACTCCCAGTACAGGTTCCGCATTGCAGGCACTGGGAAATCCGGTCGCCCCCTGGCACGACCTGAGCTTCCTCGAGGAACCTCCGGCGCAGTTCCCGCTCCGGTGCGGGCAGACTCCCTGGAACTGGCGCGTGATATTTGGTCGGAATTACGTCCACTCTCGCACTCGCCATCGTCCCTCCTCTTTTATGTCGCCGTCTCAGGCGCCGGCGGTTGGATGTGAGTCTCCGTCCCGCCGACCCGCTCGACAGCGGACTCCGCAGCCTTGCGCACCTTGTGTTTCTGATAGAAGCAGGTGCGCCGGACCAATTCGCGTAACAGGCACTTTTCGCGGAAATACATGCCGCACTGGAAGCATAGCTCCTGCGGATTGGCAGTATGGTCCACAATGTTGGCGGAAAGGCGGTCCAGTGTCGCCGCCATCTCACACAGTTGCTCCGGCACACACGCGCCGAAGATCTCCGTAAGCTTCTGGTCCCTGGCAGCCTCGTAAGCGCTCAACAGGCGGCGGCCCTCCCCGGTGAGCGAAAGCTCGCTGGCGCGCCGGTCAGCGTGTCCCTCCGCTCGACGAAGAAGCCGGCGACGCACGAGTTTGTCCGCCGCCTTGCTAGCGGCGGTGTTACTCACGCCCAGGAACGCGGCTACGTCGCCAATGGTGTTGGAGTCGGTGAAGGCTACTAGTTTGAGGAGTTTTAGGCCGGAGAAGGTGAGCCGTCCACGTGCTGTCTCGCGCAGCAGCTTTTCCTCCAGCACGTCTCGCACGGCCGAGGAAAAGACCTGCACACTCCCCAGCAATTCGCTGATCATTTCGGGCGTGTTGCTATCTGGCACGGCCTGCCCCCAGACCTCTGATGGCGCCCAGCAAGAACTACTCAACCAAGTTTAATATAAACCTACTTCATTGTTTGGCCACGCTAACTATAGATCAGAGGTTGATTCCAGCAAGGTGCCAGCCAAAGCCGGGTTTTTCCACCTACGAGTCTCCTAAGCAGTTGCCTTATTTCATTTCCGAAAGTGTGCAGCGCCCAACCAGCCAATCGAACCATCCATCGAGCGTGTTGAGGCCCGTAAAAGGGATACTTTGGCGCCCGCCTGAGTTTTCTCTGTGGTGTTTTGCAACAAAGCACCCGGACTCACAGTTGCCAGCGAGATGACACTCTGACCGCAAGTGCGGCTAGGAGCCTATGGGAGACAGATTTTGCCGCACGTAGAATCAACAACTTAGCAAATTGGTTACGTCTGTACGCTGTTGATTCTGCGTGGAACAAGCCTTACTCCCGACAGACTTCCAGTGACCAGGGATGATGGGGTCGCACCTTGGTGCTGGGTGAAAACACCCCCGATGCACGCCGCTGCTGGGGATTCTTGCCACCCGTGCTGCGCAAAAACTCCGTGATTCTACCCTGCTGAAGAAGCAAGGGTGTGGTTCGGAAGGTGGACTTGTCGGCTCTTTTATTTGGGGTTCTTATACGAATCGCGTTCGGAAAGTTGCCGTGAGATTTCCTTCACTTTCCTGGCGAGGCTCGGCAGGTTGGCAAGCTGGGCGTACATCTTCTTGAACTCATCCAAGGGGCGGGCGGGGGTCCCCCAGACCTTAGTTCCCTTGCGAATAACCCTGAAGACTCCCGCCTGTCCACCGATCATTGCCCCCGCTTCGATTCGAACGTGGTCCGCAACACCGACCTGGCCGCCCATGACCACGTAGTCCCCAATTTCTGCGCTGCCTGAAATGCCCGTCTGAGCAGCGATCACGCAGTGGCGCCCCACCCTCACGTTGTGCGCAATTTGAACCAGGTTGTCAATCTTGCTCCCCTGACCAATCACCGTGACCCCTAGCGAGCCACGGTCCACCGTACTGTTGCTGCCTATTTCGACGTCATCTTCAATGACCACCCCACCCTGTTGGGGGAATTTCTCATAATGGCCCGCGGCGAAAACGTAACCGAACCCGTCGGATCCAACCACCACGCCGGAGTGAAGGATGACCCGGTTGCCAATCCTTGCCCCCGGATAAACGCTCACCCGTGGATGCAAGACACAATGCGAACCTATCTGAGCCCCCTCGCCCAAGCAAACTCCCGCTCCTAGATACGTCCCCGGCCCCACATCTACACCTGACTCAATTACCACGTAGGGACGAATGGTCACGTCCTCGGCCAAGCGGGCGTCCGGAGCAATAACAGCCGTGGGATGGACTCCCGGCTTGACCTTGCGGGGGGGACAAAGGACCTCGGCGGCGCGAACGAAAGCCAGTTTAGGGTTCGCGACTCCGATAGTCGTCCGGCCTGTCAGAAGGCAGCCCTCTGGCACGAGGATACACCCCGCCTGGGAACCGGCTGCCAAGTCAAGAAACTTGGTGCCTTCGGCATAGGTCAGCTCATCCGGTCCGGCAGTTGCCAGAGCCGCGACCTGGAGAACTTCCCGAGCCTCCTCCCCGTGCAGTATTCCCCCCAACAACTTGGCAAGCTCCGAAGTCTTCATAATTTGCCTCGCGGGAAGAGTCGTCAGTAGTCAGTTCTCAGCCCTCAGCCGTCAGCTATCAGCTATCAGCCGTCAGCTTTCAGCTCTGGAACAGGGAATAGGGATGGCAGGCAGAAGGCAGTATGGAGTCTTAAGTTCAGAATTGCTCTAGCCCGCCGTATCTCGCTTCATCTTTTCGAGAGCTGAAAGCTGACGGCTGATAGCTGATAGCTCCTGTTTCCTATTCCCTACTCCTGTTCCCTACTCCGGATAAAGCGGCGGTTCACCCGGCGGGCGTGTTTTCCAGCGGCGGTGAACCCAGAGCCAGTGATCCGGGAAGCGGCGAATGTAATCTTCAATCAGGCGGGTGAAATTCGCAGTATTGACCTGGATTTCCTCTTCCGGATCCTGGCAATTGATCCATTCGACGGGGTCGAATCGCAGTCGATATTTCTTGAGTTTAGAATCCCAGATGACCAGCCCCAGCACGATGGGCACACCGGTCTTCTTCGCCACACGCGCGGGGCCGGTGGTGGTACACGCCGGGAGGCCGAAAAAATCCACAAAGACCCCCTCGCCTAGCAACATGTTCTGGTCAATGAGCACTCCCACCGCGTCACCTTGGCTGAAAGCGCGCAGAAGGCCGCGCGCAAAATCACCTTTTTCGATGGCCTTGCCGCCACCCAGGCACCGATAGCGATTGATGAGTTCATCCATCAGGGGATTGTCAAGGGCGCGCACCACGAAGTCGCAGGGATAGCCGTACACCCCGTGAGCGAAAGAGCTAAGTTCCCAGTTCCCGAAATGGCCGGTGAGAAAGAGCACGCCGCGCCCCTGACTCTGGGCTTGGGCGTAATTCTCAAACCCATCATAGATTATCAGGTTCTCAATGTTGCCGCGGTTCCAACGTCGAAAATGCGCAAAATCTGCCAGCATCCTGCCAAAGTTACGAAACAAGCCGGAAAGCACTTTCCGGCGCTGGCTCTCGGGCCAATCAGGGAAAGCCAGCTTCAAGTTGAACAGACCCACTGTGCGCAGGCGGGGCCAGAACCAGTAACTCAGAAACGCCAGAATTGCGCAGAGCGCCCGCGTCAAACCGTGCGGCAACGCCCCAAGCAACTTCAGCAAGATGAGGGCAGCATAGTATTCCATCCGATGTCGTAAGGAAGTACGCGGCGATGGTTGGGCGAGGTTCAGACGCGGTGGCGGGGTAGCGGAATTGGTGACCATGGTTGGGTCCATACCCCACACTCCCTCTGAGGACGCGGAACTTCTACAGCCGGCGTCGGTTCACCCTCCGCCGTCGAAGCCCGCGTATCTCAGTCAGCCTTGAGAGAAAGCTTCTCCAAGAAGAAACTGAGCACTTGACTCGCAGACTCAAAATGTTACCACAACCCATTTTCCCGCCTACAAGAACTTTTCTTTCTTAGCCCTTTCGTATCATTTGAATCCTGTCCTTGTGTCTGCGAGCTTCAGGTTTTGGGTTATACTTGCATCGTTTTGCGAGCGCCAAGAGGCTTTGCCGTTTTTGGACTGTTGGCCTCCCGGGATGGCTTGCGCGAGGGCAGGTTTCACTCCGGCCGTCCAAGAGGAAAGTGTCGTGGGGTCTGAAATCATCGATATTCGCCACTTCGAGTTGTCGGCGTTCTCGGAGTTGCTGGAGGCAGAATCGCGGGCCTGGAACGAAAAGCTTTACTGGGATTTCACTTCCTCGGCTCGCGTGATTTCCACCTGCCTGGAAGAAAAGCGTCTCGCAGGGTATGCGCTGGTTCTGGATGGCGTCGTTCGTGGCTACTGCTTCTTTTTCTGCGACGGCGAAAAGGGCCTTATGGGAGATTTGTTTGTCAGCCTGGCGCCAGCGGGTTTGGATCAGGCCCTGAAACTACTGGAGCACGCAAACGAAACGCTCCTCGCAACTCCCGGCCTGCGGCGCGTTGAAGCGCAGCTTCCGCACTACACCTTCGAGGATCTTGAGAGCCACTTCACTTCCTGGAAGTACAGCGGCTACCCGCGCCGCTTCATGGCCTTGTTCCTTCCCGAGTGGCAACCCCATGCCTCGTCCGGGCCCGGCCCTTCTGATCCCACACGGCGCGCCACTGCCAGCCTGGATGAGTTCCGGATCACGCCATGCGATAAGAAATATGCCCGCGAGGCCGCGGAACTCCTCTTTGGCGCCTATCACAACCACGTCGATGCGGCGATCAATGACCAATACGGCTCACTGGCAGGAGCAACACGCCTGCTCGATAACATCGTCCATTACCATGGTTGCGGAGAGTTTCTTGAGCAAGTCTCCAAGGTCGCCATTCATCGCCTGACACGCAAACTCGTCGGGGTCCTGACCGTGACCGCCGTCCGTTCCGATACAGCCCACATACCGCAGATTGCCATCGCGAGGACGCTGCAAGGAATCGGCCTGGGGACAGCATTGTTGGAATCTGCGTTCAACGACCTTGCCAGGGCAGGCTACCAGCGGGTTTCCCTGACCGTCACCGACGCCAACTCGGGCGCTTTTCGCCTCTATGAGCGCCTCGGCTTCAAAACCTTCCGCACCTTCGGCGCCTTCGTCTTCAACCGCCCCTGAAAAGACAGGATTCAGGATTCGGGATTCAGGGGCGGCGGAATTATCAATAGTAATATGAATAGTAAATAGTGAATAGTAAATGGTGAATTGCGGAGGCGGAATTTGCTTTGCACGCCTCGCCCAAGGCCTCTGGCCGTTCTGCTTCTTCAACCCACAAATTACAATTCACTATTCACCATTCAGGATTTTTCAATTGCTGAAAGCTGATGGCTGATAGCTGATCGCTTCATTTGCCCTTGGCTTTCAAGAGGTCCTTCAACTCATCCATGAATTCCCGAATGTCTTTGAAGTCGAGATAAACCGAGGCAAATCGCACATAGGCGACTTTGTCGAGCTTCTTCAGGCGGCCCATAACCAGTTCACCCAACTCCCCGGCCGGACGCTCCCTTTCTGCCGACTCGGCCACAAGGGCCTCTGCCTCATTAACAATCTCCTCCAACTTGGACATCGGGACGGGCCGTTTCTCACAGGCTTTCAGCAAGCCAGCCAGAATCTTCTGACGGTCAAACTTCTCCCGCCGGCCATCCTTCTTCACCACCATATAGGGGATTTCGTCGATCCGCTCATAGGTGGTAAAACGGCGACCACACTTCGCGCATTCGCGCCGACGGCGAATGGTGTCGCCGATCTTTGCCTCGCGTGAATCCACAACCTTGTCTTCTATGTGACCGCAGAATGGACACCTCATAGTTAGTCACCAGTAGGCGGTAAGCACTAGGCAGCAAGTGTAGCGCAGGTCCCGTCCCGCAGAGCGGGAAACCTGCGGCTCTTCAAAGGCAGCAGGCGGACACAGCTTGTGCCTGCCGGGATTAACCTGCTTTCAACACCGTGCTAATTATTCTCCGCGAGCTCCCTTTCCTCTTCGGCGAGGGCCTCCAACTTTCTGAACGTCAGCCCTTCGTGCACCAGCAGCACCAACCCCGAGGCCAAGCATGGGACCGACATGACAATCCACACCAGTATCGCCGCGCCCGTGGCCGCCTCGGCCGGCACGTTGAAAAGCGCGTTCAGCGCAAGGATAATGGCCACCTGGTAGCCGCCACCGACCCCCGGGATCTGCACGGCAAGTCCCAGCGCGGCGCAAAACAGAGCCACAGCAGCCGCCGGCCAAGGCAGGTCCGCCACCTCCCCATGCAGGCTTTGGAAAACCAGCCAGAATACCGAGGTATTGAGAAACCACACCACGGCGGTCAAGGCCAGACTTCCCAACAGGACCTTCCAGCTACGGATGACGCTCAACCCCTCGGCAAATGACCGCAGGAAGCGCTCGAATCGCCTGAGCGCCGCTACGGGCAGGAAGCGGAACAACCGCAACATCCAGGCGGCAAACTGTCTGGAGCGTAACCAGAAGAGCAGCAACCCCACGACCAGCAAGGCGGCGAGAACAAGCATGGCGTCCCCGCCACGATGCAGGGTGGCGAGGACCTTCGTCCCGCGCGCGGTTTCAGGCTCCACCGACGCGAAATCCAGCGCCGCGGCAAAGAGCAACACAACGAACACCGTATCGAAGATTCGCTCCAGTACCCACACCGCCAGCATGGTGCTCATGGAAACACTTTCCTTCTTGGCAATGTAAGCAGGCCGAACGAATTCTCCTGGCCGGCCGATAAGATAGATGGAGCTGAAACCCAGGATCTGGCCCACAAACAAGACCCAGAGCGAGGCCTTCTTAATTGGGCTGAGGAACAATCTCCACCGCAAGGCTCGGACGAAGTAGGTGCAAAAGACAGCGATCAGCGCCAGCAGCAACGGACCCGGGCTAGCTCCGGTGAGCAAAGCCCACAGGCGCGTCCACCGGAAGTTTCCCCACTCGGGACTTCGACTCAGGTTGTAAAAAATGAGTGCGATGATGATGGCTCCGATACCCAGCCACAACCATCGTCGGTACCCTTTTCTCATATCGGAAGAAATCTCGTCGGATTCCTCGTCCGAAAAGCTATCCGAACCCTCCGCCAGTGTCAAGCAACCCGCATCTCGACAAAAAAGCCGACCCCGTGTCATTCTGAGTCCCGACCTGTCGGGACGAAGAATCCCTGCAGTTTGTTTGAAGGGCCAGCCAGCGAACGTGGCCCGCGAACTGCGGAGATCCTTCGTCGTCCCGATGAGATCGGGACTCCTCAGGATGACACGCCGTGGATATGCGCAGCGTCTGCGCAACTCCAATTTCCGGGTTCGGGTTCAACGCTTGACCGCAGGGTCAAGGATGCGGGAGGCGAGTGGCAAGAAGAAGCTGGGAAACTTGCGCTTTCGGAGTGGCGAGCAGGGCCTGGCAATCCGCATTGATCTCAATGGGGACCTTGGTCACTTCGGCAATCTTTTTATCGCGGACCGTTACTTTCAGCATGAGGCCTCGATGTGTGGCTGAGTCCTTCTGGTCGAAGATAAAATTGCCGAGGCTGTAAGCCATCCAGCGTCCGCGATACTGCTCGAGTGGCTGAACGACATGCGGATGGCTGCCCACGATAAGGTCGGCCCCGGCGTCAATGATCTTCCGGGCCAGCTCTTCCTGCTGGCGCGTGGGAGCGGTGGCGTACTCCACGCCCCAGTGCGGGCAGACCACCACCAAATCGGCGAGGTTCCGGGCGAAGCGAATATCTGCCGTAACCTGCTCAACGTCTAGCCACGCCACGCCCGGATGATCGACTCCGGCCGCCGCGTCCTGCGGATCGATGTTCACGTAAGCCAGAAACGCCACCCGGAGTCCGCCCAAATCCACCACCGTAGGGTGGTGAGCTTCCAGTGTGTTTTCACCTGCGCCTACCGTGTGGATGCCCACGGAATGAAGCCGCCCGAGCGTGTCCACCAGCGCCGCCGGTCCCCAGTCGTAGGCATGATTGTTGGCTTCGGAAACGATTGTGAAACCGGCCGCCTTCAGACCTTCCAGGGCCCGCGGATCGGCGCGGAAGGAATAAAGGTGATGGAGGTTGCGCCCCCGGTCGGAAATCGGACACTCCAAGTTGCAGTAAGCCAGATCAGCGCCGTGCAACACTCCAGAGATTCGCCGGAAGGGGTAACCCCAATCGCCTTTGGCGTCCATTTTCCCGCCCACTCCCCGCGAAAGCATAACGTCGCCCACGAAGATCAATGTGTGTTGCCGTGGGGCGATTGCCGCGAGGTGATCCAAGGAAGAGTTCGGACGCGAAGGCCTCGGTAAGCTGGGAAAAGAGGGAGTCGATGGACCGAATACGCAGAGTCCCGCAATGGTAATCGCGCCCAGTATCGCGTTGCGGTAGCTGCGGGTCATGACGGGGGCCACCAAGCCGAATGCAGAAAAAACCTCTCGCCTGTCATTCCGATCCCTTCACTGTCATTCCGAGCGAAGCGAGGAATCTCGCCCTGCCCGTTCAGGGTAAACTGGGAGAGGAATCTCGCAGGTCCATTCTTTCCAGAGCGAGATTCCGCGCTTCGCTCGGAATGACAGTGTTCACAGGGAAGCAAGACGGCCTCCCCGGGTTACTTCAAGTTCTCCGGAATCAGGTACTCGACCAACACCAGGTCGTGCCACTCGCTCCCCAGCTTGCCGTGCTTCTCGTGGATTCCCACTTCCTTCCAGCCGGTCACCTGACAGAGCTTTCGCGCGGGCTGGTTCGCGGCCAGGATGCGCCCGATGAGCTTATAGAAGCCCTTCTCGCGGGCGATGTCCTGCATGGCCTTCATCAATTCCTGTGCCACGCCGTGGCCGCGCAGGCTGCGCTCAATGTAGATTGCCAGCTCCGCGATTCCATCATAACAGTGCCGCGGGCTGTAAGGATTGAGCGAAGACCAACCCATCAGCGTGTGTTTGACCTCCGCCAGCAGCACCGGAAACTTGTCCGGCCGCGCTGCCAACCAGAGGTAACGCTCTTCAGGCGTGACGTAAGTGTTTTCAAAAGTTGCGGTACGGTCTTGCACACCCTGGTTGTAAATCCGCGCGATTTCCTTTGCGTCTTCAACCCGCGCGGGTCTTATTTTGAGAGGACCACTCCACTCTGCCATGGACAACCGCCATTAATGAGGATAATTGCCAGACAGGGATTCTACCCTGAGGCCGCCCTGAGAGCAACCAGCGGTTTTCGCCAGATGCAAGCCCTGGTGGGCTTTTGGTGTACCAAAGGTTGGGGTGTGAAACAGCTCGTTTGCCCGGGCGTTAGGTGGGACTATAATGGAGCGCGGTAAAGCACGCTTCATATTGAGGGTCTCATGGCCGAGAGAACCTCGCGGCACACTCGAGGCGCTTCAAGGAGGTGTAGGCATGAAAGAGACCATCGGATTCAGCCTCAACGGAAAGCCGGTGAGTTTTGAAGTCGATCCCAGTCGCATACTTCTATGGGTTCTGCGGTATGACCTGGGTCTGACAGGTACAAAGTACGGTTGTGGAGAGGGGCTTTGCGGGGCCTGCACGGTGATTGTGGATGGGAAAGCCGAGCGCTCGTGTCTGCTCGAGGTTAAAGCCGTGGCGGGCAAGGCAGTCACCACCATTGAAGGTTTGGCCAAAAACGGCGAGCTTCACCCCTTGCAGAAGGCCTTCGTCGAGCACGATGCCCTTCAGTGCGGGTACTGCACTCCTGGAATGATCATGAATGCTTACAGCTTGCTGTTGAATACTCCTCAACCTTCGCGGAGTCAGATTATCGAACATATGGACGGCAACCTGTGCCGCTGTGGAGCTCATCAACGGATCGTCGAGGCTATACAGACGGCTGCGAAAGAGATGAGAGGAGGGCCAAGATGAAACGCGAAAACAAAGGACAACGAAGCGTCTACGAAGAACACCTGGAACTTGACGAGGTAGGGCCGAACAGCGTTCGGCCCTGGGGCGAGCGCCGCTCGCCCCTACGCTTTGACCGCAGACAGTTCCTGCAACTTGTGGGCGGAGGCATCGTCGTCTGTTTTTCCATCCCCGATTCGCTGGCACTCCAAGAGGGCGAGAGACGCCGTGGTATGGGCCAGGAGCTGCCTGAGGATTTCAATGCCTTTCTCAGGATCGGAGAAGACGGCCGGGTGACCGGTTTTAGTGGAAAGGTCGAGTACGGCCAGGGAGTCATAACCTCATTGGCCCAAATGTTGGCTGAGGAGCTCGACGTCCCCCTGGAATCCGTGGACATGGTGATGGGCGATACGGATCTTTGCCCCTGGGACCGAGGTACGTTCGGTTCCATGACTACCCGCTTTTTCGGCCCGCCTTTCAGAGCCGCCGCCGCGGAAGCCAGGGCCGTCCTCATCGAGCTGGCCGCCGAACAATTGCAGGTAACGGAAGAGCGGCTGAAAACCAAGGCGGGCGTCGTTTATGAGGAGGCAGGGCAAAAGAAAGTAAGCTACGCCGAGCTTGCCAAGGGAAAGAAGATACTGCGCCACGTGAAAGGCGCGGCACCCAAGACCCCCGCCGACTTCGCCCTGATAGGGAAACCCGTCTTAAGAAGAGATGCTCGAGAGAAGGTCACCGGCCAAGCCAAATATGCCGGGGACGTACGGGAGCCGGGCCTGCTGCACGCCCGCATCTTGAGGCCTCCGGTTCACGGCGCCAAACTCATTCATGCCGACACCTCGGGCGCGCGAGAAATCGAAGGCGTCCAGATCATGGAGGACGGAGATCTGATTGCCGTCCTTCATCCGTATCCCGACCTGGCGGAAAGAGCCTTGGCGAAAATCAAGTCGGAATATGATCGGCCGGCGCCCACTGTGGATGACAAGACGATCTTTGACCACCTGCTCAAAGTCGCGCCTCAAGGACAGACGGTGGCGGAAGGGGGAAATCTTGCCGAGGGGAGAAATGCAGCTCACGATGTGCTCGAGCAAACGTACTTGAACAGCTACGTCTCTCACGCCCCCATCGAAACGCACACCGCTTTGGCGAAGATCGAAGGAAACAACGTGACCCTCTGGGCCTCCACGCAAACCCCCTTCGCCCTGAAGGACGCGGCGGCTTCTCTTCTCGGCCTGCCTGCGCAGAATGTGCGGGTCATCACGCCCTATGTCGGCGGAGGCTTCGGAGGGAGGAGCAACAATCAGCAAGCCCTCGAGGCGGTCAGGCTGGCCAAGCTGACCGGAAAACCTGTCCAGGTAGCCTGGACTCGGGCTGAGGAGTTCTTCTATGACACCTTCCGTCCTGCCGCCATCGTCAAGATACAGGCCGGAGTCACAGAATCAGGGCTGATTTCGTTTTGGGACTACGGTGTGTATTTTGCCGGCGAAAGAGGCGCGGCGCAGTTCTACAACATCCCACATCATCGCACGGTCATCTATGGTTCCGGGTGGACTGCGGCCCCAGGGTCACATCCGTTTGCCACGGGACCTTGGCGCGCTCCCGCCAGCAATACCAATAGCTTTGCCAGAGAATCCCACATCGACATGTTGGCGGTAAAGGCCGGAATGGACCCCGTCGAATTCCGACTGAAGAACTTGAAAGATGAGAGAATGCGACGCGTCTTGCAGGCCGCTGCCAAGAAATTCGGCTGGTCACCCGCGAAGGCTCCGAGCAAGCGCGGCTATGGGGTAGCTTGCGGGATCGATGCCGGTTCCTACGTCGCTCATATGGCCGAAGTTGCCGTGGACAAGAATACAGGGAGCGTCCGGGTCAAGCGGGTCGTCTGTGCTCAAGAGATGGGATTGTGCGTCAATCCGGAGGGCGCCAGGCTGCAAATGGAGGGCGGCATCACGATGGGCCTGGGATATGCATTGAGCGAGGAGGTTCGATTCAAGGGCGGCGAGATTCTGCACTCCAATTTTGACACCTACACGATTCCACGTTTCTCCTGGTTGCCGCGAATCGAAACGGTAATAGTGGATGCGAAAGACTCACCCTCTCAAGGCGGCGGAGAACCCCCCATAATCTGTATGGGGGCATTGATCGCTAATGCGGTGTTTGATGCCACCGGCGCCCGGCTATTGCAACTGCCCATGACACCGGAAAGGATGAAGGACGCTCTCTCCAAACGCCTGTCATTCTGAGCCCCGACTTGTCGGGGCGAAGAATCTCCGCAGTTGGCCTTTACTCTCCGCATCGTAGCTCGACCCCGAGAACAGACTGAAAAGGGAACGCCGGAGCAGGGTCCACAGCGTAGCCTTCGGCGGGCTGGCGCAGACGGTCGCTTTTTGGCGTCTGCGATCTCCCGAAGGGGGCTCTCTTCCGGCAAGACTTTGGTGCGGGCATATTCTCCGGCAGCCTTCAATTCTACAAGCCGACTGCGGTAAGCCGCCAGCTCCCCCAAGTCCCTTCAGGAAATCGCAGACCCCAAAGTACATGGGTCTGCGCCAGCCCGCGAATTCGCCGGACTTCGGTGTCGAAATGATGGCACGAGCTGTTGTTTATCGCTGCGGTTGCGCCAAGAGCGATAGGAGCATAAACTTACATACGAATGCCGAGACTCGCATTAAAACCCGACTCTAGCTTTTTTCGAAAGATCGCGATTGGCGCTGTTGGCAGTCGGGCAATTTGCGCCGATCTGTCCACCCATGGCCACGACATGGTTGAGCTGGAGCGCGGCTCCACCGAGACCAAACTTTGGAAAGAGGTAAAGCGCAAGCGGGTTCGGATTCCTGATCTTGTGTGCACACATTGCGGTCAGCGAGCAGAAAGCAGAGCGAAGACGAAGGCTGAGCTGTCCATGTCGCATAGCCTCACCGACCAGGACCGCGCCTGGGATTTCGGAATGGTGGAAGGCGACTATATCGGGTTTCCGGTGTGTGAAGCCATCGATGAGAAGTATTGGAGTGCAGGGCGGCTTCAGTCCGAAGCCTCCTATTGGCACGAGCGCAATTGGGTACGCTGGCAGCTCAAGGGGAAAATCAACTACTTTCGCGTGGCAACCTTCCGGGGAAGCCCACACACGAAGGTAAGTACCAAAGGCGTGACGGAAGGTTCTGAGACCAGCGTGTCATGGAATGCGGTCTTTGCCTCTCGCGACGGTGCGGTAGAGAAGCTCGACGGCCACAAGATGACCATCAAGCGAACCCCTGATGGACACCGCAACACAAGGACGATTCCGCCAACCTATGAGCTTTTCGTGAAACAGGGAGACACCGTAGAGTTGAACCAAGTGATAGCGGGGCTTATCAGGCCGCTAACGAAAGGCGAACTGGCTTGCCCCGGCCATTTGCCTTCCGGGCACATCGCGCAATTGCTGGAGTCCAGGGAACGCACGCAACGATTCACGGGAGTAAAGCTCGCAAGGCTTCGCAATGAGCCGCAGTTTGGTGATCCCGTGACGGAACTGTCAACCGACCAGGAGGAGGACGTTTATATCCGCCTGGAAGGACTCTCCTATCTCACGGCGGTGTGTAACGCGTCCGCGCGGGAGCTTTTCACGCCGTACCTGCAAAGTATTGACCCGCAGACTCAGCTGGAGTCAGTTATTGCGTTAGGAGAGGCCGCGAACACGGGTGCCATTGAGCTGCTGTCTGAGATTCTTGACGACTCGAACCAGCCGTATTTCGTCCGAAGCGCAGCAGCCTGGTGCCTCAGCAGGGTAGGGCACATCGATGCAGCCAAACGATTGGTGAAGGCTTTTGCGGACATCGATCACAACATCCGGGAAGAGGCCCTGGAAGGCATCGTCTCAATAGGTGGCCTCGGGATTCGCTTGTTGCTTGAAGGGCTCCGCGAAGTTAATCCTAACATTGCCGCCGGTTGTGCGGAAGCACTGCGCCAGCAGCAGAAAACCTTACCGGAGGAAGTGATCGCGCAATTGACCAGCCATGCCAAGGAACTGCAATCTCCGTCTTGGGCTGCTTGGCTGCTCGGACAATTGCCGCGAGAACAGGTATTGAATACAATCGCGGACGTTCAGGACTCGGCACCCGCGCTGCATTACGCCTTGAGCCTTCTGTGGGCGTTCACGGAAAGCTGGATCGCGCGGCGCTGGGAGCTTCACCCTAACGCCGACTTTCCAAGTTCGGGGGATGATGCCCATGAGGTTTGAGCTGCCTTCGGGTAAGAAAGTCTACGAGACTGACCACGGCCTCCAGGTTTCCGGCGACAGCAGGGAGATGCTGAGGCTGTTGCCGGATGAATCCGTCGATCTGATCGTCACCAGTCCGCCTTTTGCTCTGTTAAGGCAGAAGAGCTACGGCAATGAAGACCAGGCTGCCTATGTCGCGTGGTTATCCGAATTTGGCGCGGCGGCGCAACGGGTTTTGAAGCAGACAGGAAGCTTCGTTCTCGATCTCGGAGGTGCCTACGAACGTGGCAAGCCCGTCAGGTCGCTTTATAACTTCCGCGTGCTTTTGGATTTCTGTGACCGGCTTAAATACAACCTTGCCGAAGAATTTTTCTGGTACAACCCTGCGAAGCTCCCTTCGCCTATCGAATGGGTGAATAAACGCAAAATCCGCGTGAAGGATGCCGTCAACACGGTCTGGTGGTTTTCAAAAGGGGATTATCCGAAGGCCGACGTTACGAAGGTGCTCGCGCCCTATTCGGAACGGATGAAAACGCTGCTTAAGAACCCGGAAAAGTTCTATAAACCCAAGGAGCGACCTTCCGGCCACGATATTGCGGCAGCGTTCGGCAAGGAGAATGGCGGTGCCATTCCTTCCAATCTCCTCCAGATACCGAACACGGACAGCAACTCTCACTACCTGCGGACGTGCAAGCTTCTCGGAAAGGACAGCCATCCGGCTAGGTTTCCCTCAGCACTACCGAAGTTTTTTATCGAGTTTCTCACCGATCCAGGCGACTCTGTTGTCGATATTTTCTCAGGCTCGAATACTACCGGCTGCGTCGCGGAGCTGCTCGGCAGGAAGTGGCTAAGCATTGAGCTAGATCGACAGTATGCCGTATTGTCAGCGCTGCGCTTCATGGAGTCTTGCGCGGAATCAGACATCATCGAGGCCATGAAGGTGCTGGAAACCGGACAGTGTTTGAAGATCAATTCTCGTGGGTTTTCGGCCATCGAGGATCACCCAGGGGACGCCCAGGTGATGAAAGAGAGCCAAGGCTCATTGTTCAAGCATTCGCGCACGGGAACAAGGTAAGGTGCTGATACAGAGGGCCATGAGCTATGAACGACCTGCCGCACTTGAGAATAGACGGGCTCCACGAGCGTCATCCTGGACTGACAGAGGCTCTAGGTGAATCGTACGCCGAGGCCGCCTGCGTCTGTTGGTCGCGTCATCACCAGCCGCCGATAATTGTGTTGTTGAGACACGACGGCAACGACGAGTTCCGGCTAATCGACTTTGCCGTTCCCGATGCGCGAGTTCGCAAGGCGCACGCAAACGAGATCGACGCAACGGAAATGGGAGCATATGGCGTGTCGCTTGCAGCGGTGGAGGATGTTGCCGGCCTAGTGGCAGTGGGCAGGGCGGAAACGCTGACCGGTGCCGACTGGTACGTCGCACCGAACGGCGCAGAGCTCGACGATTTGGAAAGGTGCATTCGGCTGGAGGTGTCTGGTACCAGTGCTGGCGCCAGCGCCTATATAAATCGCCTACTTCGGGAAAAGCTCACGCAGGCGGCACGCGGGGAGAGCAATCTGCCTGCGATTGCCGCAGTCGTTGGTTTTAAGGCGCTTGAAGTCGCTATCTCCCCCCTGGGGGCACAAGGATGACTTGGGCTGACCTTCATAGAGCCAGTGAAGCGGCAGCTATTGAAGCGGAGGAGGCATTCCGCAAAGGAGACGCTTCGCAAGCGGCGCTCTTATATGCCAAGGCCGCCGAGCTCGAACAGCAGGCGCTTGGCACTGTCGATCCCACGAAGATACGCACCAGAGGGATTACAGCCGTCAGCGCTGTGTCGCTGTGGTATAAGGCAGTTGCCTATGAGCGCGCCGAGCAGTTGGCGTATTCGATGCTGGCCGATCCTGCCATCCCACAGTTCGCCAGAGTGGACTTGCGAAACCTTGTCCAAGCGATCTGGACCGAAAGCTCAAAAAGAGCCGCTAACGTGAGCTTCCTTCCGGGACAGGTGTTCGTATCGGTTAAGGGCGGCGAGGTCATTACGGGGGGGGCGCCGTTGGATTTGATCGTTGGGAAGGTGCAGACGATTCAGGCCATGTTCTATCGAACGGTCGAGTTCATAAAGGATATGCCGCTGCGTCTTCGCGGGGGGCCACTACGCGAGATTCAGGAATCGTGCCGCCCATGGCTCTTCCAAGCTGCAGCAGGCAGTTATCAATTCTCCGTGGCGATTCAAGAGGCCAAGCAGCTCGATTTCTTCAAAGAAGATACACGTCCCGATCTGGTAGCACATCAGTTTCTCGAAATACTGAAAGCGACCGCGAGCGAGGATCTAGTGCAGCTTGAGACTGTTGTTCCTAAGGCCGAGTACCGCAATGTCTTCTTGAGATTATCCCGCAATCTTGCCCCGACCGGGAAGACCTTCGAATCCATAGAATTGCGAGCGGCCACTGCCGACACCCCGGTTGCACTTACACCTGAGGCTAGAAAGGTAATCAATCACACGATAAAGAAGAACCGTCCTATTCATGCCGAAGATTCAGAGGCCGTTGAAGAAGAAGTCATCGGCACTCTGCGAGCGGTTGACCTAGAGAAAGATTTTCTGAATGTCATCGTTGATAGCCAGGCTTTGCATATCGTCGGACTTGGCGATGCAATGGACGATGTAATTGGGCCAATGGTGAACAAAACGGTGAAGGTTCAGGTTCTACGGGGGGCCAGGGATTCACTCCGCTTCCGCGATATCGAACTTGATGAGTAACGGGGACCCTTGCCCAGATGTTTCAAAACTTCACTTTAAATCTCGGGCTATCCTCGGGCTTGCTCTTGCGCTGGTCGTATAGACGGGCAGTGGAGACGTTGGCGTGGCCGAGCCACTCCTGGACTTTGGCGATGTCGGCCTCGTGCGAAAGCGCGTGCGCGGGTGGCGCAGACATCGGTTGGAAGCTGTGAAAATATCGGACCG
>DLMI01000054.1 GCA_002478145.1 Acidobacteria bacterium UBA7540 | reverse complement strand
CTGCCGTTTCCGAAGCTGCTGCGATCGGGGCGTGTGCCAGGTGGTCAGTTACTCCGAACGGACCTCCAGGGGACTAACTTGAATAGGACAAAAAGGGGACCTCCAGGGCATTGATATCCCCTGACCCGCAGTCATAGATTGGCGGCTCGGCGGAAGTCTCGAAAGTGCGCGTCATGGGCAGCCGCTGCCACTACCCATTTTGGGACAAGGGCAGTGTGTGCGCGCACCTCCTGTCAACCCACAGATGTCGAACCGCCCAAGACATTTTTTACGTATTCGGTAGCCATGGTTGGTTTTCGTGCAACTGTAGCTTCCTCAGTAGCGGCGGCGTCCCCTGTACCGAATAAGAAACGGCGATAAGACATCGCCGCTACAACCACAAACCCGCGGTTGATTCATCGAGCGAATCGACCGTGGCTAGGCACATCTGTGAACGACACAGCAAGAGTGAGGCTTCCATGGTCTCAGCAAATAAAACGTTAAGACGAACAAGTTGGAGCTTGAAATGGGTAGTTGCCGTGCTGCTTCTGCTTATGGTCCAAGGATCCGGCTTGGCTCAATCTTCACAGAATAACTGGGACAACCTCAAACAACTGGCGCCGGGCGAGCAGATCCGGATCGTGCTGAACGACGCTAAGTCTTACAGCGGCCAGTTTCAAAGCGTGAGCGATGATGGGATCGTGCTCCGCGTCGGGAAGGATAGCCAGACATTTGAGCGGAAAAACGTTCTGCGGGTCTCCACGCGAGGCAACACCCACCGCGGCCGGAACGCACTGATCGGCCTCGCGGTCGGTGCCGGCGCCGGGGTCGTTGTCGGCGTTGCTTCCCCTGAACTGGGTCAAGGGAAATGTGCGCAGGGATCTTGCATCAATGCTACGAGTGCCGCGTTGGCAGGGTTTGTGGGTGCGGCAGTAGGAACTGGCCTGGGAGCTGTGTTGCCCACGGGCGGCTGGCACGACGTCTACCGCGCCGCGACGAAGCCCAGAAAATGAGCCTGAGTTGAAAGGGGAATGCGATGGTCAAGGCAATCCTTGGATTGCTGATTATGGTACTCGCTTCTTTCCCAGCCGCTGCACAGATGTCAAGCGGCTATGTTTACGCGTTTGGCGGACCGGTGGTCGTGCCGAAGAGCGCCTTCACACGCTGGAACGGGGACTTCGTCCATGCGGGAGGAGGAGGCGAGGGCCGCCTCACCGACCGGTTCGCCCTGGGGGGTGAAATAGGGGTTCTCAAGCCGGTCACAAACCAATACGCCATTACGACCGGCCTGGCTTCGGTGACGCCCGCCTTTCATTTCATCTCCAGGGATTCGAAGCGCAAATTCGATCCTTTCGTGGACGGCGGATTCTCTCTGCTTGCCGGCAACGGCGGGGCAGTAGCGATTCACTACGGTGGCGGAATGAATTACTGGGTGCGACGACGGTTCGGCCTGCGATTCGAATTCCGCCATCATGTCTTTTCACCCGAGACCGGAGAGGCCGTGCACTTGGTTGGCTCTCGGGTTGGTATTGTCTTCGGCACGGGATGATGGCGCTCCCGGGTGGCGGCCTGTCCCGGCTCTGTCGGGAAGAGATCGCTTCTGGATGCCCGCGAGTGGTGGTACGTCCAGAGCCGCGGGGCGCCGGCGGGGGTCCTACAAATGGAGTCCCCTTCCCGACCGCAAACATGTCAAACCCCGGCGTGTCTGCGCCACCTGCGAAGCAAGAACAAAATGCATCGCCGTCGGAAATCTTTTCCCCGCGGGATCCCGAAGGGAGGCTTGTCATAATTCGAGGAAGAAATTTCAGCTTAGCACTTGGAGGTGCTGCTTTGAGAGACACGATCCTACTGATTCTGATATCAGTTCTGTTCGGCAATTCGCTTTTAGAGGCCAGAGTCGGAGCCTCTGCCACAGGCGCTTCCTTGCCACAGGAAACAACCAAGAAAGCGACTGTGCAGGAGCGCATTATGGAAATTCCACCCGGAACAATGATTGAAGTACGCCTCATGAACAAGCAAACACTCAGGGGGAGGCTCGGGGAGGTCACAAACGAGGGCTTCAGTCTGCAGACAGCGCAAGGAAACAAGGTTGAGACGCAGAAGATTACCTTTACAGAAGTAAAGACCCTAAAAAAGATCGAGGGTGAGACGACGGGGAAGAAATTTAGCAGGGGTTTGATTTACGGGCTGGCTGGAATCGGCGTCCTTATGGTGATCTTGATCATCTGGGCTGCGTCCCGCACAGAATAGCGACCGCGTCGGGAGGTTTCCTTGGCAGATTCGGGGCGGCGCGGCTAGTGGGGCGACGTGCACGATCAATCCCGCGTCGCTGCCGTTGAGCGGGACGGCTGCCGCAAACGACACCGTCACCGTGCCGAAGACAGGCCACATACAGACCGCGCCTCTTCCCATGGCGCGCCCGTCAGAAAGCGGCTTCAGCCGTGAAGCACTGGCCAATGCCAATAGCGAACATGCGGCTTCAGCGGCTAATGCCGCGCCTCTCTGGCTCCGCGCGCAAACTCCGGCGGCGGGTCCCGCCCTGCGGGACCGCGCTTCCGATTCCTAACGAGGCATGACTCGTCGGGCTGAGGCAACGCCTCTTTAGAGGTTCTGCTTGAAGAATCCCAGCAAGCGCTGGGTGAGGTAGAACCTCGCTGCCTCGCTAGCGAATCCGTGCTTTTCTCCCGGCTGGAGGTAGAGATCGAAGAGTGTGTGCGCCTTGACTAGAGCTTCTACGAAGTTCAGGGTGTTCTGCATGTGGACGTTGTCGTCGTCGGTGCCCTGGATCAGCAGCACTTTGGCTTTCAGCTTATCGGCGGCCTCGAGCGGGGAGGAAGTCTTGTACCCGTCCGGATTTTCCTGGGGCGTGCGCATGTAGCGCTCGGTGTATATGCTGTCGTAGAACTTCCAGTCGGTGACGGGACCACCCGCCGCGCCGCACTTGAACACGTCAGGTGCGTGAGTTAGCGCATAGAGCGTCATATAGCCGCCGTAGGACCACCCGGTAATGCCGATCCGCATAGGGTCGACATAAGGGAGAGACTTCAGGTAGGCGACGCCGGCAAGCTGGTCTTCAAGCTCGTAGTGCCCCAAGTCCTTAAACACCCTTGATTCCCAAGCGTGTCCTCGCCCCCACGCGCCGCGATTATCGAGCGACCACAGGATGAAGCCCTGTTCCGCGAAGAGATGGTCACTGAGGGAAGTCAGGCCCCAGCGGTTCTGGATAAGTTGAATGTGGGGGCCGCCGTACACTTCGATGATGACCGGATACTTCCTCGCCGGGTCAAAGTCCGGGGGCTTCACCAGGCGCGCGTAGAGCGTGGCGCCGTCTGGGGCTTTCACTTCTACTAATTCCGTCCTGCCCAGCGCGTAATCATCGAGATGGGGCGTCTGCTTGCTCAGCGTGGTGAGGAGCGACCCATCCGCCTTGAGCAGCCGGGTTTCCGGCGGGTCATGGAGTGAGGAAAAGTTGTCGAGCAGAAACTGGCCATCCGGCGAGAGGTTCAGCCCGTGGACTCCGGGCTGCTGCGAGAGGCGCTCCAAACCGCTGCCATCCAGCCTCACGCGGTAGAGCTGGCGCTCGCGTGGGTCCGGGTTGGTGGCCGCGAAGTAGGCCCAGCCGCCCTTTTCGTCCAAGCCGATGATGGGGAGGTCTTGGAAAAAGGGACGATCGATCATCCAGTTGCCGTGGCTAAGCTGTTTCTGCAGCTTTCCATCGCGGCCATAGAGATAGAGGTGCAACCAGCCGTCTCGCTCCGAGAGCCAGAGGAACCGCTGGTTGTCGCCGAGGAAGTGCGGCGGCTCGAGCGAATTGATCCAGTACGCATCCTTTTCTGTGAGCAGAAGGCGATGGGCGCCTGCGGCAGCATCCCAGAGATGGACGTCCAACTCGTCCTGGGCGCGGTCGAGCGTGAGGAACGCGACCGCCTTCGAGTCAGGCGTCCAGGAAAACGAGGGACCGAAGTATTCGACGGATTTCGCCGCGGTCGACGTCCAGCTCTGGTGCTCGCTGCCTTCCACGGAAACGACATGGAGAGAAGGAATGGGATTCGGGTCACCCGACTGAGGGAACCGCTCCTCGCTAAGTTCCACGTGGTTGGACAAGTAATGTGTCAGCGGGTATCGAGGCACGGGGGCGTCGTCCAGGCGAAGGTAGGCAATCTTCTTCCCATCCGGCGACCACTCGTACGCCCGACCGGTGGCACGATTGGCAAGTTCCTCTTCGTAAACCCAATCGAGTTTGCCGTTCATCACGTTTTCGTTGCCGTCGTCCGTGAGCTTTTCACGAAGTCCCGTCCTAAGGTCGAGGGCCAAGAGGTTGTTCTGCTCCACAAATGCCACACGCTCGCCCGTGGGAGAAAACGTCGCGTCCTCTACCGGCATAGCGTCCTTGACAAGGGATTTCATCTGGCCGGTCGCCAGGTTGTAAAGCCAGATATCCTTTTCACCCTGGAGTAGCAGCGCGTCGCCGCCCGGGGACCATTGATATGAAGAGAGGTCAAGCTTCTCGCCTTCAACCGTGTCGTTGGGAGGTCCAAGAAGAACTCGCTCCTTGCCGCCCGCAATCTCATAGAGATAAAGGGTGAGGACAGCACCCTTGCCGGAGCCCTGGCGCTTGAGGTAGCTGATCTCCTTGCCCCCCGGACGCCATTCCAAGCGGGAGAGGCCCATCGTGCTTAGCCCTTGCGGGTGGGTGACCAACTCGATGGTCAAAGGCTTCTTCGCCTCTTGCGCGTCAACTGCGGCCCCGGCCAAAAAGAGTAGAGCGAGCAAACTGAGTAGACGTCTCACCATTCCCTTCCCCCTGAAGACCATGCTCGAGCCCCCAGCTTCGTAATAGGTGCTGCAATTTCCGATCAATCACTGAATTGGAAAAACCACATTATAGCGCTGTAGAGCGCGTCTCCTCGCGCCGCGCAAAGAAAAGAGACTGACCGGGGGAGCATTCGACCCTTGCAAGGTCTAATGTTTTCTGAACGTCCCAATCACAACTGATTTGCGTAGCCCACAACACCAATGGCCAGGATCAGAATTGCTACGCCCCCCACGGCCAAGGTGTATGCCTTGCGGCTCGCGCCCTTCCACTCTCCCGTTATGAACCCCAGGATGTTTGCGGTAATGACCATCGTGGACATCATGACGGCCCATCCCACCGAGGTCCCCAAAGAACCCAACCGCCGGGTACCTGGCGCGTAGAGAATGAATCCGCCGATCCACATGAAGCCCATCAAAGCCGCCAGAGCCCAGTAGTGGCGTGTTCCTTTCAAAAGTAGCAACCCGCCGGTCTTACGTTTTCTCATTAGCCATACGCAGTAACCAGCATTGCAAACACAGAGCGGCAGGGTGAGTGGAGCCCAGAGTGAGTTGCCCGCCATTGACTCTGCCGCGCCCAGCTCCATGGCCCTTCGTACATATTCTCCGCCGAAGGTGAAGCCCAGGTTCGCGCATGAAGAGAGAAGTCCGGACGCGACACAGATCGCAAGCCCGACGGCGAAGGAACTCCGTGGGTCATTGCCTGTGGAGTTCCGTTCGGGTTCCCGGAGCTTTCCGCCCCAGGAGCCGAGAGTAAGACCGACCAGAACTAGGGCGAGGGAGGCGAGCGTCAGTAAGCCTTGTGGCTGGCCCAACTTCTCGGGAGCCATCACGACCATGGGAATGAGCGCCCCGGCAGTTGCCGCCAGTCCGATGATGATAGTGAATCCCAGGGCCATCCCCAACCTACTCACACCTAATCCAAAGGTAACAGTCCCTATCCCCCATCCAAGCCCAAACACCTCAACCAGAACCAGAGAGCGCATGCTGGTGGTTGCCAAGACGGTGACGGGATGAGGAATTGTCAAGAGCACGAATAGCCAGGGCCAAATCAGAAAGCCTGTTGAGGCATAGACGAACCAAGTGTTCTCCCAGGCCCACTTCTGGGTAGACTTCATCGGCAGTATGAAGGCGCCTTGCAGAATGCCGGCGGCCATTACAAGTAGATAACCCATCCTTTGTTCCACCCTTTCAGGGGACTAGCTCAACTGTGGATTGTTGCCTGGACCCCATGTTCTTCACTTAAGTTTTGCCAAGGAGGCTGTTCACCGTATATGCCCGTGCGTCATATTAGCGCGACAACACTGCCAGCAGTGCCGGGACCCGTCCACGAGCAGGCCCTCGTAGCCATGCGGGGTCCCGTCCCAGGCCTTCCAATCATACGTCCTGCCGTTGCTGGCCCTACCCTGAAAGCCACCCTGCTCAAATGCGTGACGCGAGTGTGCGCATTCAACTCGAAGGAGCGATTCCCGAGATTGTTTCCGGACGGTTTGGGATTGATACTCTGGTGAAAAACCTAAGCATTCTGCGCGACGGGACGCTGACCTCACTGTCCTAAGAAGGTAGGGACGAGGTAATGACAGGAGGATGACTTTTTTCAGCCTCTGGCTAAAAACTCGCGAGGGCAGCGGTCTCATCTTCCGCCAGTCCGAGGACTTTGTCCAGACGAACCATCCTGAGGGTTTGAGCGGCCTGTTTTGAGGCCCCAAAGAGTCTGAATTCACCCCCTCTTTCTTTCAGGGCCGAAAAAGTGCGAACCAGTGCGCCGACACCGGAGCTATCGAGAAAAGACACGCCCGCAAGGTTTACGGCAAGTCTCGTGACGCTGGCGGAGAGCGCCTCGCCGACGGAGTTTCGAAAGGCCTGCTCAGCTTCACCTGCTTTAAAGGGGCCGTTGAGGTCAAGAATGGTCACCTGATCAACTGTTCTGATATTAATGGTCACGGATTCCTCGCGGTTGATGCCCTGCTTTCAAAGCGTAGCATGAGATTTACACCGTCACCTGAGACTACGCCGACTTGTTGAGCAAATCAAGGCAGTAGGTGAGAAAAACGTGGAGAAAACATGGCCGAACCACATTGCTTGACTCGCCCGCCGGTTTTTGGTAGCCTCCCAGTCGATTCATTTGGAATTTATCCTGTATCGGCTCACTAGCCCCTGCCGCAAGGGTAACGCCCTCGGCAACATTTTCTATGGAGCAGTTGTCCTCCCTTTTTGAACTATCGGTTGGATTTCACTCCTGCAACAGCATTGACAGTTTTGCGAAGACGCTTGTCACGCATGTTGGCCGAGATCTGGAGGCCCGTGCGGCGATGGTTTGGCTACGTCAGGAGAGGGGTGGGGAATTGCTCTGTCGCTCTCGCTGGTTCGAGGCCGGACTTCGGCTGGAGTTTGCTCCGGGGCAGGCGAGCGAAGGTATTCTGGCCGAGATGCTAGCAAAATCACGTGCGCGGCGGCTCGACGAGGAGGAAATCGAGCCGGAGATGTTCCCGCATCTCGCGGAAGGCGACCGGGAGCGCGTGGCAACGGCCTTGTACGCACCCATCCCGACCTCTACAGACGTGGCCGGCGTCCTGGAGGTATTGAACAAGCGCACGGGAGAATTTACAGCCAATGACGCAGGCTTCGTTGAAGAAGCCTGCCGACTGGCGGGCCGGGTTCTGGATGCTTTGCGCGCCGTCGAGCAGGAAAAGTGGTCGAGCCTGGAGACGATTGAACGATTGACCGCGCTCTACGATGTGGCGAGCACCTTCACTTCTACGCTGGAGCTTGAGGATCTACTGCCCATTATGGCTGAGAAGATCCAAGGGAACCTCGGCGCCCTGGCCTGCAACTTCTGGCTGGTGGATTCCGGAACGAACGAGCTGCTTTGCGCGCAGCAAGCGGGTGAGGATCCGACGACCAACAAGGGTAGCCGCCTTCAAATTGGAGAGGGCATGGCTGGGGGCGTGGCCCAGACCGGCCAAGCTCGCCTGGTCTCAAGCGCCCAGGATGAGCCGGGACTTGAGGCCCGCGTACAGGCAAGCGAGAAGTATCAAATCCAATCGCTGATGTGCGCGCCTCTTCTGAAGGAAGAGCGGGTGTTGGGGGTCGTGGAAATCGTCAACCGATCAGATGGAAAGCCGTTTGATGAGGATGACCTGTTTTACCTCACCAACATGTGCGAGCAGGCCTCCAACGCCCTGAACAATGCCAATCTGTTGCAGGCGGAGCGAAAGGTTCACACCCTGGACGCCCTCCTCACCATCAGCAAGGAAATAACCTCCACGCTCAATCTCGATCATGTCCTCACCACGGTGGTTCACGAAGCTGCCACCGTCGTCCCCTTCGATCAGTGCGTCATCGGTTTGTATGACCGCCACCGCTTTATACTGGGTGCTGTTTCGGGGGAAGCCGAGGTACCGCGGACCCGCGAAATGGAGCAGTTGCGTGAACTGCTGGCGTGGGTGGCTGAGCAACCGGAGGCGGTCTCGGCTGACCAGACTGAAGAGGGGTGGAAAGTTAAGCCGGAGGGAGCGAACGCGGCGCTGGTGCGCTACATGGAAGAGCAGAGACTGAGCGGCTTCTACGCCATGCCTCTGCGCGATGAACAGGGGACCGTGGGCGTGCTGGCCCTCCTGAGCAACACCGCAGAATTCCTATCGGAAAGCCATCTGGAGGTTCTCGCTATCCTTGCCAGCCAGATCACTGTGGCCATCCGCAATGCCCGGCTCTACCAGGACGTGCCGCTGCTGAGCATTTGGCAGCCCGTGCTCAAGAGCAAGCGCAAACTGGAAGGGATCACAGCCGGCCGCTGGCTCGAGATTGCATCGAAGGCTGGGATAGCTGCGCTGGTTTTGATCGTAGTGCCCTGGAAGTACCGAATCCAGACGAACGCCACCGTGGTCCCCGCCGAGCGCCGCATTGTGAGCGCCGAGGTCAGCGGCATTGTCCAAGGAGTACCTGTCCGGGAAGGGCAAAGAGTAAACGCCGGAGACGAGTTGGCCCGACTGGACGACAGCGATGACAGAATCCGGCTGGAACGGGCCTTGACCGACCTCGCGCTTGCCCACCGCCAGCTTGCCGAGGCGGAGGAAAAGAGGGATTGGGCCGGCGCCGGCCAAGCCCGGCTGAACATGGACCTCCACCAGGCAGAGGTCACCCTCTATCAGGAAAAAGTCGATAAGGCGCATCTCCGGGCCTCCATCCCGGGCGTCGTTGTGACACCTAAGGTGGAAGAGAAAATTGGGAAACTGCTCAAGGTGGGCGACGCCTTCTGTGAGCTCGTGGATCAGGACCACTTGGCGGTCGAAATGAACGTTCCAGAAACCGATATATCCCTGATTCGAACCGGCGCGCCCGTGGCCCTCAAATTGAATGCCTATCCCACCCTAACGCTCCGGGGATCGGTGGAGCGAGTCTCCCCCCAGACCATTTCTGCCGAGGGCGAGCAGTTCTTCGTAACGCGTGCCCTGTTCCCCAATCCTGATGTCAAAGCCCGCGATGGCATGGCGGGTCAGGCGAAGATTACCAGCGCGGGAGGCTGGTTCCACAGCGGGTGGTATCCGGTGGGCTACATGCTGCTGCGCGCCCCAACGCAATGGGCATGGCGGAAGGTCTGGGCACTGCTACCGTAAGAAGTCGAGGAGTCGAGAAGTCGAGAATCGAGAAGTGAAATCCCCGATCTTCGATTTCTCCTGCGGCCAAGAGTCGAAAAGTCGGATGCAGGTCAGTGGTCAAACTCTCGACTCCTCGACTTCTCGACTCCTCGACTACCGCGAGGCTGAAGCAATGAAACGATCTGATTGGGTCCTGTTCGGAATCCTGGCTGCTATTCTGGGTGTTCCCGGGTGTGCGAACCAGTCTCAACAAAAAGCAACCCCTGCCGCATCGCCGCAGCCCAGTGTCACCCAAGCTCCTGCCCAGCCGCCTTCCGTGCCGGCTGCGGACACTCTGGAGATTGCAAGTGTATTGTCGGTCGAACACTCTGTGGATTTGCTCGCCCAGCGCGACGGGATTGTGCAAGAGCTCTTCTACGACCAGGACAGTTGGGTAAAGAAAGGAGCGGTGCTCGCACGCCTGGACGACCGCGAGTTGCTTGCCAGTTTGGAAAAAGCTCGCCTGGACCAGAGGGTGGCTGAAAATAACTTCAAGTACCAGGAAGCTGAGAAAAAGGCCAAGGATGCTGCCTATCGACGGCAGCAGGAGTTGCGCAAGTTCGGTTTGAGCAGTCAAGCGGCGCTGGAGGAAGCCGAGTTTCAATCCACCGGCGCAGGCTTCGATCTGGATAGCTGGAAGGCTGCCATCGAGCAAAAAAAAGCGGCAGTTCACGAGCTGGAGATCGAGCTGGAAAAGACTCGAATAGTGGCCCCCTTCGACGGATACATTGTCCGGCGGGCTATCCGCGCTGGACAGAACATGATCAAAAATGACCTTTGCTTTCGCTTAAGCGAGCTTTACCCGCTCCAGGTCCGGTTTCTACTGCCGGAGTCGGCAGGCCCACGGCCCACAGCCGGGTATCCGTTGAAAGTAGTGCCGGCGGATGACAAGTCGCACGAGTATAACGCGCATGTGAAATTGGTCAGCCCTACCGTGGATGCTGCCAGCGCCAGCTATGATCTTACGGCAGAGTTGACGGGACCCCATCTGGAAAACCTGCGGCCGGGAATGGCGGTGCGAGTGATCTGGAGTCTAAAGTCGAGAGTCGAGGGTCAAGGAGTCAGTCGATAGTCGAGAGTCGAGAGTCAAAACTGACTGCCTGGTCGTAAATACAGCCGTCTCCCTGGAGAGAGGGTGAGGATCCCAACGGCGCCTCCTCTTAGACCTTTGGCTGTCGACTGTGGACTGTCGACTCTAGACTAACTCCTCGACCTTCGACTATTGACTCTCGACTGAGTTCCCCATGCGTTTCGGTCCCACCAGTATTCAACTCTCGGGTGTGGTGGCGAAGGGCCTTCGGCGCCCCAAGCTGCGCACCGACCTGAAGGTCGGCAAGCAGACGTTTGCCGGGGAAACCAGCTTCGTGGTCAAAGTCCCTGAGACGGACTCCTTCAATCGCCTGGGCGAGCTGGATTGGGAGCTGCTCTCGCTGTGCAATGGCGCTCGTGCTCCGGCCGAAGTTGCGCAAGCGCTCAACGAACGCTACTCGGACCAGAACCTGAGCGAACAGGACGTGATCGAGTACCTGGACGGCGTGGATCCCAACTTCTGGGAGCGCGGAGCTGCGCAAAAAAATCTCTGCATCTTGGAGAAGATCCGCGACGAGCGTCGTGAGCGCGTGAACCACGCCAGCCTGCTTTACATCTACTTTTCAGCCTTTGATCCCGACCGGGCGCTGGAACGCCTGGACAGGTATTTGGGCTGGATGTTCACGAAGCAGTTTGTCCTCTTCTCGCTCGGCCTCTTCGCCCTGGCCGGGGTGATCGTGGCCCGTGACTTCACGCGCGTCAGCCAGGAAGCCCTGGCGATCTACGGTCCTGGACATAAGAGCGGCTATGACCTCCTGGTTATGTGGCTGATGTTGTTTATCATCGTCGGACCTCACGAGTTCGCTCACGGCCTGGCCTGCAAGCACTTCGGCGGCGAAGTGCACCACATGGGCTTCATGCTTTTGTATTTCTCTCCGTCCTTTTACACCGATTGCACCGACATGCACGTTTTCGCCAAGACTTCGCAGCGCATTTGGACGATCATTGCGGGGATATGGGTCACCCTGCTCCAGTGCTGCTTTGCCCTCTTCGTTTGGGCCTTATCGCCGCCGGGCTCCGTGGCCGGCGACCTGACGTACCAGTTCGCTCTGATGAGCGGTGTGATCGGCTTTTTTCAACTCAACCCGCTGCTCAAGATCGACGGCTACTACGTGCTGAGCCAGTACCTCCAGGTTGATAACCTTCGTGAGCAATCGTTTGCATATTCCGCGGCTTGGTTAAGACGCAGCGTGCTTCGTCAGGCAGTCGAACTGCCCCCGGCCAGCCGCAGGGAGCAGCGGATTTTTCTGGCGTACGGTTTCTCGGCGGGGCTTTACTCCCTGCTGATCCTCTTGTTATTGCTGGGATTTGTGGACAACGCCTTTATAGGCTGGCTAGGCGCCTGGGGGCACCTCGCAACCGTTGGAGTGCTGTGCTTCGCATTCCGCAAGCGGCTCGGGCAATGGCAGACTGCGGTGCGGGCTCACTTGCAAAAACTCAAGGAGGAGTTCATGGCATGGAGGATGACTTGGTGGCAACCAGTGGCAGGGGCCGCGGCGCTTCTTGTGCTCTTCCTTCCGCCCACGGCGGTCAAGACAACGTCGGATTTTTTGCTGGAACCTCAAAGGAGGCTGGAGGTGAAGACCCCGGTCTCGGGTTTGGTCCGCGAGGTAACCGTCCGGGAAGGTGAGACCGTCCCGACCGGTTCAGTGCTGGCCGTGCTACACAACCCAGAGATTGAAGCCCAGGCCGAGATAGTTGCCAGTCAGTTGAGTTTAGCCGAAAGCTCCCAGCGGGCAGCCTTGGCCCGCTCGGATTTCGGCGCCAGCGAGAGATACCTCCAGGAAATCCAGCGTCTGGGAGCCGAAAAGGCGGAAGCCGACCGGAAGCGCGAACAGTTGGTCCTGCGCGCCCCTTTCACGGGGGTAATCGCCACCCCACAAATCGAGCAGCGGGTGGGCGAATACTTGACTGAAGGGGAGCCGCTGGCTCTTCTTGTGGACCGCCAGGCTATGCGCGCGCGAGTGCTGGTGCGGGACTGGGAACTTGAGGATGTGCACCAGGGTGCGGCGGTCGGGCTGAAACTCCGAAGCTATCCCTTCCAGACCTTTTCGGGAACGATTCGCCAGATCATGCCGGCCGCCTCTTCCGAACGCCCCCTGGCAGAGCCCAACAAGGTTGAACGCAAGGGTCAGGAACTGACCAACTTTTTCGAGGTTGTAATGGAATTCCCCAATCCTAACGGCGGGCTAAAGGAAGGAATGACCGGAACGGCGCGGATCTATGGGAAGCGCTATCCGGTGGCCATACGGGCGCTACGCGCGGGGTGGCGAGGGGTACGCAGCCTCATCTGGTGATTGCTCCCGGCGCAATGCGACAGCATAACAGACCACCGCTGGGCGCAAGAGCAGGTCTCTCGCGCCCAGGCGGCAGTATCCAGGCCTAATGGGTCGGGGGATGTATCATCAGCTTTGTTTCGCCCAGCTTCTTGCTGCCCTTCAGAGTTTTCTTGGGGGCAGCTTTTACCTTCTTCTTCTCTGCCATGGTTTTATTCTCCCTTCTTTTGATTTGTGCTACGCCACACCCCTGTGGCGGTCATCGATAAAGAACTTCTGAACTTGCGGCCGCACGGCTAGCAGTACCCAGGCCTCACGAAGTCCCGGGATGCGTCACCATCAGCTTTGTTTCGCCAACCTTCCTGGTTCCCTGGAGGGTCTTCTTGAGATCCATCCTGGGCGCTGCTTTCACTTGCTTCTTCTTTTCCGGCATGCTTGATCCTCGATCTGGACGGCTGGCTTTGTTCGCTTCCGCCTTTTCGCTTATGGAGACTGCACGTTGCGCACCAATCTGAAAATTTTTCTGGGCCGGGGCTCGTGCCCCGTGGTTTCAATAAGTTGCGGCGTGCATTTGTAGCCGCTACGGAAGTAAATTGTGGTGCGAGGAAAAAGCAGAGGGGTAATTCCTACCCCTAGGGTATTTATTCCCCTTAAGTGTCGTCCGTCGTCCCGCCGCGGTGGGTCCGTGGTGGCTTGAAAGAACGGTGCTAGGGGCTGGGGACTGGAGGCTGGGGTTCTTCCCCCATCTACTACCTACCTTCTGCTTCCTGACTTCCGTGTGAAAGGCATGCCAAAACGCTTTGCCAGCATGCTGCTAGATCCCGTGTTTCCGGCAAAGGTACTTCATCTTGTCTTTGTTGAGCCCAAGCAGGCGAGCGGCCTCAACTTTAACCCCCTTGGCTTCCTTGAGCGCCGTCTCAACCCAACGCCTCTCGAAGGCTTTCAACTCTTCTTCCAGCCGGATGCCGGAGTCGGGGAGGCGAAATCCATCGGCTGACGATTGAGGGACAGCTTCGCGGATGTCGCGAGGCAATTGTTTCAGCGGGATGATATCTTCATCCGTCATGACCACCAGGCGCTGAACCAGGTTCTCGAGCTCGCGAACGTTCCCCGGCCACGGGTAACGTTTCATGGCCTCCATCACCTCATCGGCCACTTGCTTTGGGGGCCAATGGTTCGCCGCGCAGTAAACTTTGATGAAGTACTCGACGAGCAGGGGGATGTCATCCACGCGCTCCCTGAGAGGAGGCACAAAAAGCGGCATAACGTGGATGCGGTAGTAAAGGTCTTCGCGGAAGCGGCGCTCGCGCACCGCCTTCTCGAGGTCCTCGTTGGTAGCGCTTATCAGCCGGAAATCCACCTTGATGGATTTCTTTCCCCCCAGGCGCGTCAAGGCGTGTTCGTCGAGGACCCGAAGGAGCTTGCTCTGAAGCGGCAGGCTTAGTGTCCCGATCTCATCCAGGAAGAGTGTGCCGCGGTGTGCCAGCTCGATCCGCCCCTCTTTGGTGGCAACGGCCCCGGTGAAGGCCCCTTTCTCATACCCGAAAAGCTCGGCCTCCATCAGGGTTTCCGGGAGGGCGGCGGAGTTGACGCTGACGAACGGCCGGTCGCGCCGCTGGCTGGCCTCGTGGATGGCGCGTGCCACCAGCTCCTTGCCGGAGCCGCTTTCCCCGCGAATCACCACGGTCGTTGAGGTGCGCGCCACCCGCCGGATGGTGTCGAACAAACCTTTCATGGCCTCAGTCGAACCCAGTAAGTCGCCGAGCGCGTCTTTGCGGCGCAGTTCTTCCCGCAGGATGAGGTGCTCCCGCTCGATTTGGAGTTTCTCGATGGCGCGGAGGATGATGATGCGCAGCACGTCAGGATCGGCGGGCTTCTGGAAGTAGTCATAAGCGCCGGCGTGCATCACCCGCAGCGCTGTAGATTTCGTGCTGTCTTCGCTGAGGATGATGACCACCGTATCAAGTTCGCTCTCTTCCAGTTCCTCGAGAAGCTCGAGGCACTTTCGAATACCTTGCGGGGAAGTTTTGAGTTCGAGCAGGAGAACGTCCGGTTGGCGTTCGCGGAGCATCTCGTACGCCCCGTCGTAGTCGTTGGCTTCCAGCACTTCAAAGTCAGCCCGCCTAAGCGCGGAAGCGATCTTGGAGCATTCCTCGACGTCGCTCTCGACGATCCCGACTTTGCCTACGGTTTTAGCAGGAGGCATGGCAGGTGACCCGAGAACCGGGCGGCGCTTACTTCCTCCAAACCTTGATTTGAAGTGAACCTCGATTACGGGAGTGATTTTAGGGGGCGTGGTGGCACCTTGTCAAATACTTCCAATAATTCGGAGACGCTCTGTCACGGCGACGCAAGAGCCGGCTCAGCGCCTTCCGCTACTTGAACTGTCGCGGATAATGCTATCGCGTTGACTTAGCTGCAAACGCAGCCTAAGATGGCGTGCAGCGGCTGGTTCCTCGCATGATTGACAAGACCATTTCTCACTATCGCATTCTGGAGAAGCTGGGCGGCGGCGGCATGGGCGTGGTCTACAAGGCCAAGGACACCAAGCTCGGCCGCTTCGTGGCGCTCAAGTTCCTGCCCGAGGAATTGGCAAAGGATCATGAGGCCCTGGAGAGGCTCAAGCGCGAGGCGCGCGCGGCTTCTGCTCTCGACCACCCCAACATCTGCACGATCCACGACATCGGCGAACACGAAGGCCAGCCCTTCATCGTCATGCAATTCCTGGAAGGGCAGACGCTGAAGCATTTGGTGGATGTAGGGGCGCGCGGCACGCGCCCAACGGAGCAGGGCGAACGCCGTTCGCCCCTACAAATCGATACCCTGCTCGACCTTGCCATCCAGATTGCCGATGCGCTGGACACTGCCCACTCGAAAGGGATCATCCACCGCGACATCAAGCCAGCGAACATTTTCGTGACCCAGCGTGGCCAGGCGAAGGTCCTGGACTTTGGTTTGGCCAAGCTGACGCCGGAAAGACGGGGGCTGGGGAAAGAAGCCCTGCAAGAGGTGCCAACCGCGACTTACGGAACCGTGGAGGAGCAATTAACCAGCCCGGGCGAGGTGATGGGCACCATCGCCTACATGTCGCCCGAGCAGGCGCGAGGAGAAGAGCTCGATGCACGCACGGACCTCTTCAGCTTCGGCGCGGTGCTGTATGAGATGGCGACCGGTAGGCAGCCCTTCACGGGCAACACTTCCGCGATGATTTTCACGGCCATCCTCACCCAGGCCCCGACCCCACCAGTGCGGCTGAATCCCGAGTGTCCTGCCGAGTTGGAACGTATCATCAACAAGGCGCTGGAGAAAGATCGCGACCTGCGCTGTCAGAGCGCCGCCGAGCTATGCGCCGACCTGAAGCGCCTGAAGCGCGACACGGAATCCGGGCGGAGCGCGGGCGTCTCGCCCGCTGTAGGGGCGGGCCCGCCGCGGCGGGTGCCCGTCCCGCCGGGGCGGGAGCGCCCACGAGCAGGGGCCCTACGAAAACGCTGGAAGGTTCTTGTTCCCGCCGCCCTGCTGCTTGTCGCGGCTGCCATCGGGGGAACGCTCTACTTCCGCTCGCGCCAGGCCACGGCCCGCCTGACCGACAAGGACACCATCGTCCTCTCCGATTTGGACAACAAGACCGGTGACAGCGTATTCGACGACACGCTCAAACAGGGGCTCTCGGTGCAGCTTGAGCAATCGCCCTTTCTCGCCCTGGTGTCTGAGCGCAGGGTGAACGAGACATTGAAGCTGATGGGCCGTCCCGCTGGTGACCGGCTGACGCCGGAGGTCACACACGAGGTCTGCCAGCGCACGGGGAGCAAGGCCATGCTGACCGGCTCGATTGCGGGGCTGGGCAGCCAGTACGTGATTGGCCTGAAGGCGGTGAACTGCAACACGGGGGACGTGCTGGCGGAGGCGCAGGAGCAGGCGGCGGGCAAGGAAGCGGTGCTCAAGGCTCTGGACGACGCGGCGGTCAGCTTGCGCGGCAAGCTGGGCGAGTCGCTCAGCTCGGTGCAGAAGTACGCCACGCCGGTGGAGGAGGCGACCACGCCATCCCTGGAGGCGCTGAAAGCCTACAGCCTGGGAGTAAAGACGGAATATGCGAAAGGGGAAACAGCCGCTCTGCCTTTCTACAAGCGGGCGGTGGACCTTGATCCGAATTTTGCCAGGGTCTACGCCACCATGTCGGGTCTCTACTCGAGCCTAAACGAAGCGCAGCGGGCGGCCGAAAATGCACGCAAGGCTTACGACCTGCGGGAGAAGGTAAGCGAACGGGAACGCTTCGGCATCGAGGGGGACTACTACCAGTTTGGGACGGGAGAGCTGGAGAAGGCGGCGCAGATCTTCGAGCTGTGGCAGCAGACCTACCCGAGAGACGCCGTGCCTTGCAATCAGCTGGGATGTATTTCCACCTACCTAGGAAACTGGGAAAAGGCATTGGAGGAATTTCGAGAGGCGCTGCGCCTGGAGCCAAATGCTGGGGCCAACTATCTCAACCTCGGTCAGGCCTACATGAGCCTCAACCGGCTGGATGAGGCGGAGGCGGTGTACAAGCAGGCGCAGGAGCGCAAGCTGGAGAACGAGGCTCTGCTCGCGAACCGCTACCAGTTGGCTTTTCTGAAGGGCGATGCGGCGCAGATGGCGCAATTGGCCTCAGCCGCCATGGGCAAGCCGGGCGCGGAAGACATGTTGCTGGCCGAGCAAGCGGACACGGAAGGTTGGTACGGCAAGCTGAAGAACGCGCACGAGCTGACCGGGCGGGCGATGGATTCAGCCCAGCACAACGACGCTAAAGAGGCGGCCGCAGCCTATCAGGCGGCGGCAGCGCTGCGCGAGGTGGAAGCGGGAAACCGGGAGCAGGCGCGTGCCGAGGCCAATGCGGCGCTGAAGCTGGCCCCGAACCGCGATGTTCGGGCCATGGCGGCGCTGGCCCTGGCACGGGCAGGCGACACGGCAGGGGCGGAAAAGCTGGCGGCCGAACTCGACAAGACCTTCCCGCTGGACACCCTGGTGCAGAGGTATTGGCTGCCCACCATCCGGGCTGGGGTCGCCCTGGAAGGCAAAGACCCGAACCGGGCAATCGAACTATTGAAGGCGGCGAGCACGGTCGAACTTGGCGGGGCTTCGAACCTCGCGCCCGTTTATTTGCGTGGGGAAGCCTATCTCATGCTCCACGACGGCAGCGCAGCGGCAGCGGAATTCCAGAAATTCATCGACCACCGAGGACTGGTGATGAACTTTCCCTGAGGTGCGCTGGCTCGCCTCGGACTGGCGCGTGCTTACGCCACGCAGGGCGACACGGCCAGAGCCCGTGCCGCGTATCAGGATTTCCTCACGCTGTGGAAAGACGCCGACCCCGACATCCCCATCCTGAAGGAAGCCAAGGCGGAGTACGCAAAGTTGAAATAATCCCCGCAATCCGACATAGCGGAAAGTCTACTCCCCAAAGCCTTGCTCGGATATGGCCCAGCGCAGCTTGAACAACATGCGGGTGGCAGCAGCCGGCTGCCCGTTGCGCAGGGCCGTAGCATTGCCGGACGTGTCTGCCATTTCATACCCCATTTAATTTCCAGCCAGAATTTCTATTTCGATATCACGAAGCTAATCTGTAGCTTCACGAGTGGCAGAAGCGATCCAGGATGCAATTCCCCAGACGATTAACCCCGCAATAAAGCCTTCCACTACGGTACCGGCCAAGGATCCCAGCAGTCGCACCGGCAAGTTGGCCCTGGAGGGACCGAAGAAGTGGGTCTTATAAAAGGGCAGGAGGGCGCTCACCACCGTAGCGATGAAGACCCACAGCCTCCATGTCCAACCAAGCACCAGCGCCGGGACGAGAAGCTGTCGGGCCCCGGCCAACCCCAGGCGGGGCCCAACGCCCCCCAAATAGAAACCGGCAATCAGAATCCCCACCGTGGAGCTCCAAGCGGCAGTGCTCGACCAGGGCATTCCCATCGCCTCTGACCAGTAACGGATAATGACCAACGCGCCTAAGATCACTCCTGGCCCAACCGTCACTGGCCAGCGCCACAGGAGGTGAACCAAAGCCATGAGGACGAGCACCACAACGAAGAGAACACCAATCTCGACCAGGTGCTCAAAGATGTGATAGCCCAGGTGCCCCCAGCTCCCGTAATCCGCGCTTCCCGCAAAATGGCTCCGCTCCAGGCGAAACACGCCGGAGACCAAGGTGGCCAGAATCACCCAGCCTACCGTCCAGGCGGACAACACCAAGGCGGGCAGAAAGAGTTGGGAAAACTTCAGCATACCTCTTTTCAATGGCGCTATAGCGGCAAGGTATATAGCCGCGAGAACCAAGCCGGCGGTGCTCGAAAGGTAGCGAGTCACTGCCGCGGGCGTACCGGTAACTTCCAACACGAAGCGGGCAATAACCAGCACGGCTAGAAAAAGCATTATCCTTTGCAATAACGCCTTGTAAGCGTTCCCTTTGCTTGCTTCACTGTTTCGAGGCATGGCGCTCCTCCTCTTGAATTTAGTTGTCTTGGGTCGGACCGCACAGATTATCCGGTCTTTCTAACAGGAAAGCAACTCGATGGAAGCTCATACAGACTCATCACACAGACACAGAGGCGCGCCGAACTGAGAAGAAAGCGCGTTTTCTTTGTGTCTTTCAGCTCTCGGCTCTCAGCTATCAGCTATCAGCTTTCAGCCTTCCTGCGCTTTGAGCGCCACAGCTTTCATTGCCTACTGCCTGCTGAACCAACGGGGGTGGGAAACATTCTGAATTATGAATTCTAAAACCGAGAACCAACCCAGCGACCGCAAACAGCTTCTTACGTCCAGCGCTAATGCCTCGTAAACTTATCGAAAACCCTAATTACCGGCAGCGCATTGCCGTCATCATCGAAAAAGCTTCGCGAACCAAGCGGCCCGCTCACCGCAGGCTCCCACCAGAAGACGCCCTTGCCGAGCCCGCCCGGCGTCTCTTGCACAACACGATTTACTTCCTCCAGAAACTCTCTTTGTCCCTGCGGAGTTTCGGGAAAGGGTGGCGGCCGTTTCAGGTACTCAGCGGTTTTCCAGTTGTAGGCGACCTCAACCAGGATGATGTCCTTCTTGTACTCTTGCGCCATAAAAATCATGTTTTCACGTAAGTCGTTCAAGCTTCCGTGCCACCACGGGTAGTAGGACTGTCCGATGACGTCGTAGTTCAGGTGATATGAATTGAGCTTGTCAAAGAAGTCCTTGGTTCGAATTTTGTCGCCGCCGCGGTCTATGTGGATCATGATTCTTGGGCGCGGCTCATTTCCCTTTCCCGCTTCAACACCGGCGATCCCGGCTTTCACAAGATCGGCGAAGTTATCCCAGTTGCCGGGCAGGCGGCCATCCGGCCAGAGCATGCCGTTTATAATTTCGTTGCCAATCTGCACCATGTCGGGAAGGACACCGGCATGCTCGAATGCCGCAATCGTTTGCTTGGTGTATTCGAACACCGCGTCGACAAGCTGAGCGTGAGGCATGCCTTCCCACGCCTTGGGCAGGAACTGCTTCCCCGGATCGGCCCAGGTGTCCGAGTAATGGTAGTCGAGCAGAACATGAAAGCCGAGTTTCTTAGCGGCTTCCGCGAGCGCAATCGTGTATTCCAGATTATTGGGCAACTCCTTGGGCGTATGGAAAAACCGCAAGCGCACCCAGTTGTATCCGTGATCCCGCAGGATTTCGAGAACCGGCTCCGCTTTGCCGCCGTCTTTGAATATGCGACCGCCATCCTCGGCCGCCTTCGCGAACGACAGGTCCGCGCCAATCGCGTATTCTGACCTTCGAACCTGCGCACGGGAGAATCCCGGCCAAACCGCCAACAAAAAAGCAAATGCTATGATCTTCCTCATACCGTTCCACCTCCGCTGGGCATCGCTCCTCGCGTTGGGCCGAGCCAATCCTAGTGAACCGGAACGATTTGCCATTGCTGCGTCATGCTGCCGCTGTTTTGCGGTTCTTGAACGGGGAACCGGAGATCCGCAACTCCCCTGACGCGTCCCGAGTACAGGACACGGGTCGAATCCGCTATCATCGATTCAAGCAAACGGGCATGTTGCCCAGAATCGTACAGGACCGTTTTCTTGCAGTAATCCTACCTGGGTAGGATTGCTGTTGCTCAACAGCATGGTATAGAAAGAATGGCCCACGGCCGTGAAATCCGCAATCCAAAAGACGCGTCGGCCGGAATGTTTTTTCACTGCCCCTGCCGACCGGGCGTTATGATTGACACATGCTTGTGCGCTTCAGACGTATCTGCCTGATCCCGATGTTCGCTTTCTGTCTGGTTGCGCGGACCGCGACGCAAACAGACTTCGAAGTTCTGTTGAAAAAAGGCGTAACCCTGAGCCAACAGGCAGATTATGCGGGCGCAATTCCCGCGCTCGAGCAGGCAAGAAAACTTGCTCCGCGGCATTACTTGGCTAATTTGCTCTTGGGCGTGGATCTGTTGCGTACCGGGCGTCCGGCAGAAGCGATTGACCCTCTCCAAGTAGCTGCGGAAGTGAATCCCAACGACGCAGCGGCGATGGGCTACCTTGGGGAGGCGCAGACGGCACTGCGCGACTTTGCGCGCGCAGCGGAATCCTTTCAGGCCGCTGTTTCACGCGCACCGCATTCCGAGGAAACATTACTGGGATGGGCGGACTTCGGTTTGGAGCGATTCCGCGCTCTGGGCACTTGGCTACGGGGTACAGAAAAGCGCACGGCCGTTGTGCTCAGGGTCGAAGCCGAAGGCATGGAGGATGGAACAAAGCCTCGGGAGAATTTACTTCGGCAATCCGCGGCGAAAAACCCGGAGCAACCGGGAATCTGGGGTGAACTCGGAGTGGCGCAGGTGCAGCTTGGCATGCGTTCAGACGCGGAGGAAAGCTTGAAGATCGCGCACGAGCGACAACCCACAGCTTCCACCACTTGGCAACTGGAAGCCTTGATGGAAGCGGCCGCTGGGAACTGGCCCGAAGCGGAGGCCCGTCTGCGTGCTGTGGGAGAGCGCTCCCCGGCAGCACTTCGAAGAGCCATCGCTGCATGGCCGCGGGGTCTCTTACCCGATCACGACGCAGACGGGTCCCTCTGGCAGTGCGTTCGCGAACGTTCCACCAACTGCGTGGCGGCAACCGTATCGCCGAAAGCTGGCGTGGGTCAGAGCGCCGAACAGCTCTTCGCGGAGGAACGCTGGGAACAGTTGGCTGCGGTGCCTCCACCGGCTGCGGACCAAACTGCCGCGTGGTTCCGTCGCGGGGCGGCGCTCGGCGAAATTGGGGATTGCGCACAAGCCATTCCAGCGTTGGAACGCGGACTGAAGGATGGAGCAGAGACGGCTGGCTTCTGGTTGGAGATTTGCTACGGGGCCGAAGCGGGGCGTGCCGCTGCGCAATTAAGGTTGGAAGGCAACGAGGCGGCGATCCATCGACTCCGCGGCGACATGCTGTTGAGAATGAAGGACGATGCTGCCGCCGCAGCGGCGGAGTACGCCGAGGCGCAGCGCCTGAGACCCAAGGATGCGGATCTATCGGAAAGGCTGGCCGAGGCTTACTTAGCCCTGGGGGATATGGCCCGTGCCAAACAGGCCGCGAACGATGCCCTGGCGGGGGATCCGCACCGCATGCTCGCTCTGCGACGTCTGGCCCTGGTTGCCATGAGTGAGAGGGACTATGCTGAAGCGCTCGCGGTCTTGAAGAAGATGGTCGCCATGAATCCCACGAATGCCTGGGCCCGAGTGCAGATGGGGACGGCCTACGCACAATCCGGCCGGCCGGACGAGGCTGTCCGCTATCTGCAGCCCGCGCTGGCAGCGGGTTACCCCGATGAAAAGGGTGCATTGCACGCGGAATTGGCAGGGGCGTTGCGCAAGCTGGGCCGCGTGGAAGAAGCGAAGGCTGCCGCTGCTGAGGCGAGCAGGCTTGCCGATAGCTTTCAGGCACGGGGCCAGAAAAGTCCAGATGATCACCAGTAGGCGGAGTTTTCTGCGGAGCACTGCGAGCCTCGGCGCTTGGGGCGTGGCTTGCCATCTCGGATGGTCGGGCGCAACCGAAGGGCCCATCCGCTTGGAGCGAGGCGCACCGTCAACCGGGCTGGATTTTGTGCTCCGGAATGACGCGCGAGGACGCAGGTATCAGGTAGAAACCATGCCCGGCGGACTTGGCGTGATTGATTTTGATGGCGACGGTTGGCCGGATCTTTTCTGCGTGAATGGCGCATCTTTACCTTCGCTCACCAAAACTGGCCCGGAGTACTGGAATCGTCTCTACAAGAACAACCGGGACGGAACCTTCACCGATGTCACAGCGAAAGCGGGCCTGGCGGGTCGTGGGTACGGAATGGGCGTCGCGGTCGGCGACTATAACAATGATGGTCACGAGGACCTGTTTGTGGTGGGAGTACACGGGAATCAGCTCTACCGGAACAATGGCGACGGAACGTTTTCCGAGGTTACGGAAAAAGCGGGGCTGAATCTCCCGGCAAACCAAAAAATGTGGTCGGTTGCTGCCGCCTGGATCGATTACGACAACGACGGGTGGCTGGATCTCTTCATTTCCAATTATTGCGACTGGGAAGCGGGGACAGACCCGGTTTGTGGCGGCTTGGCGACCGCCTCGCGCGTGTATTGCCACCCGGATCTTTACCGCGCGGAATCGATGCAGCTTTTTCACAACAATGGTGATGGAACTTTTACTGAAGTTACGCGCAAGGACGGCTTTCCCGATCTTTTGGGCAAGGGCATGGGGATTGCGATGGCCGACTTTGCCGGAGACCACCGCCCCGGACTTTTCGTTGCGAATGACAATGCGCGCAACCTGCTGCTGCGCTCTACCGGCCACGGGTTTACGGAGATCGGAATCGAAGCAGGGGTCGCCTACAACGGGGACGGCCGCAACATCTCCGGTATGGGTGCGGATTTCGGCGACATTGACGGGGATGGCCGGCCGGACTTGGTCATGACCGGCCTGCGGAACGAGACGTGGGAGGTCTTCTTGAATCGTGGCGACGCTGTTTTTGATGATGGAAGCGCCAGCACTGGGTTGCTGGGATTGAGCCGGTCCTGGAATGGCTGGGGTTGTGGCCTGGTGGATCTCGACAACGACGGTTGGCTGGATCTGTTCGTTGCCGGCGGCGGTCTGGATACCCCCGACGCTCAGCCAAACCGCATTTTTCGAAATTTGGGCGGTAAGTTTACCGACGTATCGGAGAGCGTAGGCCAGGACTTCGCAACACCGCGCCTGCACCGGGGCGTGGTTTTCGCGGATTTTGACCGTGACGGACGGATCGACATGGCCGTGACCGCACTGAACGAGCCCATCGAGTTGTGGTGGAACCGGAGCCCAGAGCGGCACTGGCTTCAGTTGCAGCTTAAGGGGAAGCGCAGCAACCGATCCGCAATCGGCGCACAGGTGACATGCAAGTCCGCCAGCCGCACACAGACTCGCTGCCTAACCAACTCTGTCGGCTATGCCTCCAGCAAGGACCTCACCGTGCACTTTGGACTCGATGCGGATGACAAAGCAACGGTAGAAATTCGTTGGCCGTCCGGAAGCGTGCAAAGACTGGGCGAAGTAACGGCCGATCAGCGATTGCTCGTGGAGGAGGCAGTCTAGTGTGCCTCCCGCCTGGTTGTTTACAACAACCACCCCCTGCCCCCTCCTTACCAAGAAGGGGACCCAGCCCGCCAACTCCCCTCCTCTCAGAGGAGGGGGCAAGGGTGTGGTGAGCGCACGGGGCCTGTCAATACCTAAGTATGACAGGACACTAGCACCTCGGGCTGACCGCATCTTCTTTCCCGCCAGGGAGCTCCGGGACCGCTAGTTTCGGTGCTGAAAAAAAAGGACCCGCCGGAGGATAAAGCGGGTCCTTTTCAACAGCCCGTGAGCTGTTGACGAGCGCTAGAACGTGAACTTCATTCCGAACTGCACAACGCGAGGATTAACGGCGAGGCCTGTAATCTCGCCAAAGTTGCCCCATGTCACGGTGCCACCGGGTGTGCTGTAGCTCGGGTGGTTGAGACCATTAAACATCTCACAGCGGAACTGCAGGCTGTAACGCTCGACAATCGGGAAGTCTTTGAAGATGCCCAGGTCCATCGTGTTCTTGTATGGCCCCGTGAACATGTTTCGGGCCGTGTCTCCGAAAGTACCGGGGGCATTGTTGGCAAAGGCCGCGGTGTTAAAGTATTCGTTGAGCCAGTGCGATTTGGGGCCCTGCTTCATGTCGAAAGCTTGGCCAGACACAAAATCGGCACGGTCGTTATATTGCTGTGTACCGGAGTTATTGTTGGCGCCACTCGCGATGCTAAAAGGATTTCCCGATTGCAGGGTGACGATCGCGGTCAGTTCCCAACCGCCCAGCGCCTGCTTGACGAACGGGTTCTGGCGTGAAAGAGAGGGCGTGGTGTAAACGAAGTTGGACACCCAAATAAAGGGGAAGTTCAAGTCCGAGATGCCCCGGTTGTAGGTGATGTTGAAAGGATCGGGCAGCGCGTTGCCGGTCTCACTGAAGGATATATTCCCCGACGACGAATCATCGATTGCCTTCGACCAGGTGAAGTTGGACTGGAACTGGAGTCCATGCGAAACCCGCTTATCGACCGTGAGTTGCAAGGCGTGGTAGCTGGCCGTGCCGTTGCTCAAATCCGTCAGGATCTGGCCAAAGTTGGGGTAGGTTGTGCGGTTGCCACCGTTGGCGTAGATACCCGGGTTTAGGTCGTCGATGGTTGACAAGTGATACGACTGGCTGCCGACATAAGCCGCGCGAACCAGCGTATTGAAGCCAAACTCATGCTCGATGGAGAGGTTCCAGCTCTGCGTAGTTCCCACGTGGAAATTATTCTCGAAAATCATCGGAAGGGAAATTGGCGTCGAAAAAGTGCTGGATGCTGGCGGTTTGTAACTCGGTGAAGCAAACGGCGGGAACGGACTCACGCCGCCAGTTCCAGGAAAGTAGGACCAAGGGTTATCCAAGGAAATGGGGCCTCCCGCCGTTGAGGCATAGAAGTTGTAGTACGGGCTATACGGAGCGATATCGGCGGTGTGGTTGTACATCGAATACATCAGGGGTGAAGTGAATGTGCCTAAGCCCGCGCGTATAGAAGTGCGGGAGAGGGAGGAGGGCTGCCACGCCACACCCAAACGGGGCTCCCAATAGGCGTAGGTTGTCGGCATGAGCCCGTTCGTCACGCCCTTGTCGCCTGGGAAGACCAAGCCGGCGGGAGCATTGGGAAACACGGTGCTTTGATCTCCGGCAACGAAGGCGGCGCCCCGTCCGCCGGTCGAGGGAGGGATATTCGGATCCCAGCGGAGGCCGTAGGTGAGCGTGAGGTTAGGCCGCAGCCTGAACTGGTCTTGCGCAAAAAAGCCGGGCTGCCAGCCTGCCACTCGAGAGATCTCGCCCGCGCCCTGCTGATAATTACCTAAGTCGCCGAGCAGGAAGTCGGCCAAGCTGTTCCCGGTAAAGGTGTTGTAAAAGGTGAGGATGGGCTGCGTCGGATACTGCGTCAACTCTTCCGCGAACTGATGCTGCAAGTCCGCCCCAAACGACAAGAAGTGTTTGCCCAGCGTCTTGGAGAACGTGTCATAGAGGCCATAGGTGGTGCGAACTTCCTGGGAAGGCTCGGTCCAGCCCGTTTGAAATTGGCCGTTGACGTTGAAGCCTTCGAAATAGCAGCCGAGCTCGTTAATGTTTATGTAGCGGGACCAGCACATGGGCTGGCCGCTGCTGTCGTTGGTCGCCGCGGCGTTGTGAGCAGACATCTGCGTCCAGAAGAGGGAGAACGTATTGATAGTCGTTGGGTTGAGCGTCCAGGTATGGGTCAACACTTCGTTGTAATATTCCATGCGCTCATTGAACGCGTAACTCCAAGGACTCAAAATGAGAACGGATAGGATGTTGCCGTTCACATCGCCGGAAGGTTGTGTGAAGTAATTGACGAAACTCCGCAAGGAAACGCGCTGTTTGTCGGAAATATTGTAGTCCAACTTGGCGGTATATTCGTTGAAACTATTGATGATGGTAGCCCCAGCGTAGTAGAGGGCTCCATTGGATTGCTGCCCGAGGGGCAGCCCGGTTTTGGTAATGGTTACCGATACCGGATTAAACAGGGAAGGATCAATCTGGTTGAACTTGCCGTTGGCAGGCCCAAAGGGCGCGTTGAGAGTTTCCGAAGTGCAAGGCGCGGGCGAGCAGATCCCGCTGAAATCTCCATTCAGCATTGCGGCAGTAGGCGTCTGCGCGTAATTCGCCGTGGTGGCACTGGAGGACCGGGTGCCCTGATAGTTGGCGAAGAAAAAGAGCTTGTTTTTCAGGATGGGTCCCCCCAACGAGCCGCCAAACTGGTTTCGATGGAGCGGGTCCACGGCATTAGAAAAGAGGTTGGCGGCATTGAGGGTCTTGTCACGATAAAACTCGAACGCATTCCCATGGAGACGATTCGAGCCGGATGTGGTCTCAATACTGACCACGGCGCCAGGCGCAAAGCCGTAACGCGCATCGAAGTTGTTGGTGATCACGCGGAACTCTTGCGTGGCGTCGGCGTTGGGAAACGGCGCATCGAGGCCCAGATAGTTGTCCATGTTCGGCACGCCATCGAGCAAATAGTAGGTGCTGCCCTGACGCCCGCCGCTGGCGGAGGCGCCTGCCTCCGTGGGGAAGGAAAAACCCGGCTGGATGTAACCGTTCGAATTCAGCACGTTGGTCACGCCGGGAGCAAGAAGGACGAGGCTCGATGGGTCGCGGCCATTGAGTGGAAGTTGCGTAACGGTGGTTTGGTTGACGGTCGCTCCCAACTCGGCGGAGGTGGTATTGATCGCCTCCGCGCTTTCGGTGACGGTGATGGTCTCTGTCTGTTTTCCAACCTGGAGGACAACGTTTTGCGTAGTCGTGAGGCTCACCGTCAGCACGATTCCCGACTGGACATAGCCGCGGAACCCCGGAGCTTCGACCTTGAGCGTGTACTGGCCCGGGGGCAAGGCAGGAATTAAGTAAATGCCTTCCACATCGGTCGTAGTTGATTGAGCGAGACTTGTAGCGACGTTCTGCGCGGTGACGGTTGCCTTTGGGATGGTCGCACCGGTTGTGTCGACCACCTGCCCGGTCAAACTTGAGCTGGCGACCTGAGCGGACGCTGCGGGCGCCAGCAACAAGATCAAGGGCAGGATTGTGGCTTGCAAGAACTTGCTTGTTGAAGACTGCATGTTGACCCTCCTTTTCCTCTCCACGGTACGAATTCAGCACCTGGTTGAAATCAGCCTAAAGTAGGATTACCGATAACGCGCATCGATTTTTGTTGCATTACGGGAGGCCGTTCGTGTTCGCAAGAGATTGTTATCCGCCTGCCCGGGTGGCAGGGGTTTCTCCGCTTGGAGGCTCCCTCACCTGCCCAACTCGGCCACGGCCTGGTATTCCGGGACTACTTCAACTTCCTTCAATTCAACAACTTGGCCAGAGGGAGGGAAAGAGATGCGGCTTCGGGCAGGCAAGTAAATCGGCGCGTCCTTCCGGATCGGGAGGATTTGTAATTTCAGGGTCGGGTCGGTTTCTTGGGCCGAAAGCTGGCGCAACGCAACCTGCCAGGGCGTTCCTTTATAGAAGTCGTCGGCCACCAGCTTGCCATCGGCATAGACGCGGGCGATGTCACCAATGTAGGTGATTCGCAGAAAAACATTTCGCACTGCGGGAGAGGTGATCGTTGGAACCTGAATGCTCCACTCGGCGGCGCCCTGGAATGCCTCGGCCTCCGGCGCCTCGGCCACTTCCTTGCCCATACGAACCGGTGGGCGCACGTCCGCATCCCGGAGTTTTTCGACCAGCGCTTTAATCTTTTCTTGCTTCACGTGGGTCTGGTATTGCTCAAAGAGACCATCAGGACCGGAGGCGGTGAATCCCGGCGGCGTGACATCGAGCTTCGGGAGAATCTCGAACTTCAACTGACTGGGGTCGACGCTGCTGAGATGTACGGCGTTGTAAGTGAAATAGAGGTCAGCGGCAGAAAGCAACAATCGCTCGCTGCCAGCCAGATTGGCCTTCCACGCATCGCGGGCCATTCCTCTGGAGAGTAGGACGATCTGGATTTCCTGGCCCCCGACCTTTCGGATGCGTATGGCGGTCTGCTTTCCGGGCTCGACTCGGTCGACAAAGACGTGACCATTTTCACGTTCGATTCTGGCACGGGGAGCTTCGATAATTTCATCCACAGCGGATTCGAAGGCAAACTCCGCAGGCAACCCCGGCCAGGCGAAGAACACATAAGTATTGAGTTCTCCCAATCGGCAGAGGAGTTGCGCGGTGGAATACTCGAGCACGGTTCCACCCAGATTGAGATTCACAGGCCACATGACATAGGCCCCGCTCGGAATTTCCGTCGCATGCCGCGGCACTTTCATTTCTCCTGCTATTGTTTTCAAGCGGAGCTGGAAATTTTTTCGTGCGCGAAGCGGATAATTCCGCTGGTAGTTATTGATGAAGACGAAGCCGTGATCCTTCTGGAACCGCGCTGCCACCCGAGGAGTCGCGGTATCGCTTTTGCTGGCGGGCATGCGCTCAGGAAAATACGGAGTCATGGTGGCCAAACTGGAACCGAAATCATCAAGGAACAGGTGAAACGTCTTCAGGTCTCGAAACGAAGGATTCATCTGGCCAAACTCACCGAGGGGAGCCTGGAAGTCATACGATTTCACGGGGAGATCGTTGGGGTAACCCGTTGCCTGGGATTCCTGCAAAGTTGTGCGCTTGCCGTCCGGATTCGTTCCTCCATGAAACATGTAGTAGCCGTACAACGTTACGCCCGAGCCCAATTTCACCAGGATCATGGCAGCTACGTCATCGGCACTGAGCAGAGGCCGCCGGTGATAAGACAGCTCCATGCCACCACCCATCTCCGCCGTCAGGAAAGGATAGGAAGCGAAACGGGCGTCAATGTCCGGGCGTTTTGAACGCAGATCGCCGCCCACATTTTCGTCGCACCGGATGGGGGTGAAGAAGTAGTTCGCGTTAGGTGGCAGTTCCTGCACGCTACGGCTCCAAAAAGCGTCTGCATATCCCCCGAACACCGGCAGGAATTGCTGCGGCGGAACTTCTGCGGCATCCCAGGCGGTGGCGGTATAAAAGGGTGCGTCGAGGCCTGCTTGGCGCGCTATCTGGAGGAGAGTCAGCATGTGCTCGGGCCCTTTGCCTGGTCCACGCTCGTGATATTCGTTCTCGATCTGAACACCGATAATGGGGCCACCATCTTTCCAGAACAATCCCTTCGTTTGCTGGCCGATTTGTTCATAGAAACGACGAACATAGCGAAGATAGACCGGATCATTTTGGCGCGTGGGGCATTTCTGAATCAGCCAATCAGGAAGGCCGCCATTGCGTACCTCACCGTGAGCCCACGGTCCGATCCGGATCCAGACGTAAACTCCGTGTTTCGCACAGAATTCGACAAACCGAGGGAGGTTGCGCTGAGCCGTCCAATCAAACTGACCTTCAGTCTCTTCATGGTGTATCCAGATGACATACGTAGAAACAATCTGCACGCCACCGGCTTTCATTTTCAAGATTTCTTCTTCCCAACCACTTTCGGGGTAGCGCGAAAAATGGAACTCCCCCATCACGGGAAACCACGCAGTTCCGTCCTTCATTAAATAGCGGCTGTTCGCCGAAAGCACGTGTCCGTCAGGTGCTCGTCCACCGATTGCAAAGGGGAGAGGTTCTGGTGGAGCGGGAGGTTGGCTTACGTCGATGAATAGGGATGAATCTGCATTTTGGCACAGTCCTCTGAAGGGAGTGGTGAACAGGACGCCGATGCCAGCCAGAAGCGCGAACGTCAAACGGACTCCAAGGTTGTCTCTCATCACCAAAATCCTAACCCGGCATAGCCGGAACCAAACAGGGAAGTACGACAGCACTCCGAGGGTCGCCCGCCGTTAAGATCGCTGGACCGTAGGCAGCGGCGACCGGCACAGGCCTGCCAACTCAGAATCGCAAATCTTTTTGCGATGTTTCGCCGCAGGCGCCTATGACTTTATAGCTGGCGGGCAGCTTTGTCATCCGACTAAGGTCGTATTTCGATGCGGCGGGAAGTGCTTGACTTAGAGATGCTCGAGGCCACGCTGGAGAGCTGCTATCACGGCTTGGGTACGGTCATTGACGCCCAACCGCTGCAGGATTACGCTCACATGGCACTTTACCGTCGCCTCTGTGATCCCGAGCTCGTTGGCAATCTCTTTGTTGCTCTCTCCCCGCACCATCAGGGAAAGCACTTCGCGCTCGCGCGGGCTCAGATCCAAGTTTGGGGTACGATCCGCCAAACTGCGCATCACCGGTGGCGGGAGAAACAGAGATCCGGAACGCACCCGGCGCAATGCGTCGACGAGCGTTTCGTGCGACATTCCTTTGATGATGTAGCCAAGCGCGCCGGCGGCGAGGGCCTGATGTATGTCTTCATCCCCTTCGTAGGTGGTGAGAACCAGGCACTTTGCGTGAGGGTCCTCCTGGCGGATGGCGCGCAGTGCTTCCAGGCCACTCATCCCTGGCAGGCGAAGGTCCATCATCGTGATATCGGGACGGTGCTTCCGGAAGAGCCGTACCGCCTCCTCCCCCGACCCGGCTTGCGCGATGACCCGCATGTCCGATTGAGCGTCGATGATTGCGGCGACCCCCAAACGCAGGAGCGGATGGTCATCCACCACCAGGATGCGGGTTCTTTGTTCGGGGTTCATGGATATCATCTGCCCTTGAATTAGGAGACGGAAGGACGCACTGGCACATCCACACAGAGGCGCGTCCCGCTTCCCGGCGCACTTTCAATCTCGAAGCGGCCCCCCAAGTGCTCGATTCGTTCGCGCATCCCGACCAGCCCGAAGTGGGAGCTCTGACTCGCGAGGGCCTCGTCCAGGTTGAATCCTCTGCCATTGTCCACCACCTGCATTCGCATTTTGTCCTTGTCAAAATTGACCTTGATGCGCACTTCCTCAGGTTGGGCGTGATGCACGGCATTGGAGACGGCCTCCCGCGCCACCATCAACAGCACATACTCCACCGTCCGGTCGAGCGGCAAGGGCTTGCCTGAAGCCTCAAATCGCACGGGTACGCGAGACATATGGCCAACTTGCTGGGCCATGTTTCCCAGCAACTGAGTTATCTCAGGCGAAGCAGTTCCCTTTTGGCGGAGGTTCCAGACTGCCTGCCGCGCCTCATCGACAGTGACGCGAATCTGTTGGCGCGCGGAGTCCAGCAGATCTTTTCGCGGCCCCTTCGATTCTGGCTCGAGTACTACCACAGCCTCGAGTAATGCCGAGGCGCCCGCGCAGCCCTGGATGATTGTATCGTGCATTTCACGCGCGATACGATTTCGTTCTTCCAGCACGGCTTCGAACCGGGCGTGCACCTGCCGCAACCGAAGCTGGTGGACGAGCAGGATGCCGCCAACCATCAACAGCGCGCATAGCGCCAGGAACCATGCGGTGCGGTACAGATGGGGGCGCCATTCAATGGGCAAGGACGCTTCCGTTACCTTTTCCGGCATGTTCATCTCAAACGCCTGGACCCGAAATTGATATTGTCCCGGCGGCAAACTCGTGTAGTAAGCGGCCCGAGTACTTAGCGCTTCCGTCCACTCGCGATCAAACCCTTCCAACTTGCAGCGGAAACGGATGCGTTCCTGGGATCGCAAGCGGATGGCGCTGTAGTTGATCTCGAGCTTCCCTTCCCCCGGTGGCACGACCAGATGTCCTGAATTCCGCACCTCGCGGCCGTCAACCAGCACTTGTTCGATCACTACCCGAGGCAAAACACCCGGTCTCGTCTGGTCTGGCAAAATGCGCACCGGTCCACGATTGCTGGGGAACCACAGTTCGCCGCTGGGGGTAAGGCAACCAGCGGGCGCCACCCCGCCGTGCATCTGGGTCGCTTCCACACCGTCCGAGAGTCCGTACAGAGTCACTGCCGGGCGAAATTCGGGTACTTCGGCCTGCTTGTCTAAATCCCCACGGGCAACGGACACGATTCCATTCGGCCCACTCATCCAGAAGGTCCCTCGCTGGTCCTCCAGAATCTGATAGATGCTGTTGCTCGCCAACCCCTGTGCACTGGTGAAGGCGGACAGTCTCCCCGCGCGCCACCGAAACAAGCCGCCCCCGCGAGTTCCAAACCACAGCCCGCCATCGCGATCCTGGTGCATGGTCCAAACCTTCTCGGACCGTAGCCGCTCAGTGACCGCATCCTCGACAAATTTCCCATTCTGCCAGTGGCTTACACCCTGCTCGGTTCCAATCCAGATGTCGCCCTGCATATCTTCCAATAAAGCGCGAATGCTGAAATAAGAGAGGCCCTGCGACATACGATAGTTCGTCAATACGCCATCGTGCCAGCGGTTGAGCCCCTCGTCGGTCCCGATCCAAATGCTGCCGTCGCGGCTCTCCAGGAAGGCACGAATGAAATCGTTCGTAAGGCCATTACGGGTCGTGTAGTGAACTCGGGTTCCCCCTTTTGAAACGAAGACTCCGTGACCTTCCGTGCCCACCCAAAGGCTTCCCGTGTGGTCGCGAAGGACATCGCGAACTCGGATTCCGGGGCTGAGTGGCGGAATCAATTCGGAGGCGCTACGACGCGGATTAATACGATAAAGATCTGCGCTGGCCACCCAGAGTGATCCGTCTTTGTCCGCATAGACAGTCCCAAAATCGGCGTTTTGTGCGCCCGGCAATGGAAAGGTAGTCATGGGCGTCCGACTGAGGCGCAACAATCCAGTCTGGAGCCCCACCCAGATGTTCCTTTCGCTGTCTTCGTATAGAGCGAGGACCGTTTTGCTGGGCGGGTCCTCGGGGGTATTGACTCGCGAGAAGCGCCCATCGCGATAGCGAAGCAACCCGCCTCCGATGGTACCGATCCACAAAGTGCCCGCATTGTCCTCGTGCAAGGTCCGCACCGTGCTGGTAATCTCCGCAATTCTCTCAAAGCGAGCGTTGCCGGTTGCATTGAGGCGCATCCGCTGTAGCCCCGAGACCGTTCCCACCCAAATAATACGGTCACGAGTCTGGAGAATGGACTTGACGCGGCTGGCACTGGGATAACCTTTGAGCGGGTATTCTTTGCAATCCCTTCTATGGATCACCACCAGTTTTGATCCACCGACCCACAGACCGCCGGTGTCGTCTTCGCGTATCGCGTGGACGGCAAGCGAGGGAATGTTGCCCTGCCCGTCCACGCGGAGGATGCGATCCCCGGATAGCCGGAACAGTCCGTCATCTGTTCCCACCCACAGGATTCCCTGATGGTCTTCATAGACAACGCGCACGAAATCATTGCTCAAACCATCTGCCGCAGAGTAGTGACGAAACACTCCATTTTGATAACGCAGCAGCCCTCCGCCATCCGTACCGGCCCACAAACTTCCATCGCGCGAAGCGGTCAGGCAAAAAATGCTGTTTTCCTTAATCTGGGAGGCGTTTCCGCGGTCGAAAACTACGAAGCGCACGCCGTCGAATCGCACAAGTCCGCCCGTCGTCCCAATCCACAAATAGCCGTCGGGCGTTTGGGCGAATGCCTGGGACATGTTCTCAGGCAGGCCGTCCTGCGTCTGCCACACCCGCCGCGTGTAGCCATCTGGCAGAGTGCGCCGCGATGACCCATCCATCCCCACGGGGATGAACATGACCAACGCGCACAACCAAGCGAATCTAGACATTTTGGATAACATCATCCTGCCACTTCGATTCCCGCGAGCAAGCTAGCCCGATTTGTCGCCTGTCCTTGACCATAATTCGATCGGGGCACGAAAACAGTCGACAGTGCGCCTTACATGCTCCTCGTTCGGCTATCTTAGCATGTGTTCGGGAATTAGGGCGCACAGTTCCCTTCTAATCCCCGGGCTGGCGCAGACCGGTGCAGTGTGGGGTCTGCGATTTCCCGCAGGGAGAGACGAGTCATCCCGCTTGCGAGTCCGTCGCCTGACGGAAACCGAAGGCCGCAAAAATCAGCGGTCTGCGCCTGCCAGATTGAATGGAAGCTTGCCGAGAGTTTTCGCCGGTTCGAGGCAAAACTGCTGCAGAGTTCGAAAACGGTCGGACTCTGCAATGCAAGGTGGTAATTTCTTGTTCTTTTGGCAAGGATTCTTCGGCTTGTGTAGGGCCGAACGGCGTTCGGCCCGCAGCGGGGCGAGCGCCGCTCGCCCCTACGCGCCCTTGGCCGAGGCAACCCGCGGTCCTACAAGGTCCGCCGCCCCAAGAGCGGCAAGATTTCTTCCCAGCGCGCCCTGACTCGGAGGAAAACGGGTTGCAGGTTTCCGATTACCAACCCATCGTCACGTCCAGTTTTTCAGCGAAGGGCGTTTTTCGTTCGCTAGTGGTATTATCGTGGGCATTATGAAAACACAATCTTCCATCTCCGCAATGCTGTCTGGGTTCTTCGTATGTTGCATTCTTTTCGCCCGTGTATTGGCTCAATCTCCGCCGCCTACATCGGAGCACGCGGTGGTGTTGCGTGCCGCCCGGCTGCTGGATATCGAGAGCGGGAAAATAATCACGCCCGGCGAAGTGCTGGTGCAAGGGGACCGAATCGCCGAGGTGGGTTCGGCGGTCAAGCGTCCGGCAGGAGCGGAGGTCATCGATTTAGGTGATCGAACGCTATTGCCCGGATTGATTGATGTTCACGTACATCTGTTTTTGCATCCGGGCGCTGAAGATTTGCAGACCATCCAGGAGTCGGTGCCGCAGCGCACGAT
>DLMI01000227.1 GCA_002478145.1 Acidobacteria bacterium UBA7540 | reverse complement strand
CGGGGCTTTAGCCCCGCCGCCTCGGGGCGGAGAGTTGAAGGGGCCTTTAGGCCCTGAAGCCGCGTCGCTTCATGGGCTAAAGCCCCCAAATCCCGCCTGAGCTCCGCGGCGGGGCTAAAGCCCCACCCTTCCATCCCCCAACAAATAAGGTCGCTAACTTCTGGTGTCTGAAGCGCAGGTTTCAGGCGCCGGGGGTCAGGTCTCAGGGGCTGGCGCAGGCGAGAGAAGCTCTAAAATGTTCTTTACGATGTATTTTAACAGAGTCGGATATGCGCCACTGCGGATTAACGATTGCCAGTATACCTTTGGATTCGAAAGCGCGAATCTAGGGAAGAACCGTAGACCTCCCGCCAGAGCGGGAGGCGGTCTGCGCTACGCTTGCTTGGTGTTCACCGGTGCTCCCATTCCGGGCGGAATTTTTCGAGTATCGCTTCCACCTCGGGGCCACCTTCATCGATCCGGTCAAGCGCTCTCCAGTATCTCTCGTCCTCTTCGAGTTCCCTGACCTCCTTGCGGGTCTGGCGCGAGATGAAATGGAATTTGGCCTTTCCCCCGCTGCGGATCCTCAGCAGCGCGCGAAGCTGCCGTTCCACCCCGCAGAGAAGTTGGAAACGGCTGCGGGAAATGCGGGTCTCATTCACGAGCAGCGCCATGACGCCGCACGCTCGCAGGTGCGTTTCGTCGACGGTCAGGCTCTTCACCTCAGGGCCTGAGCTCAGGGCCTCCCGCAAGGCGTCCGCTTCCCAGCGTGCCGCGGCGCTGTGCAGGCGAAGGCGTCGCCAGATGGCGCCCGCCAGCCGCAGCACCACCTCGTACTCGGGCAAGTTCTGGGGAACGAAGGTGCGCTCGACCAGGCGCGCAAAAGCCTTGAACTCGGCCGGGTCCTCGCCCAGGGCCGCCATGGTTTCCTCGATCGAGCACACGCCGGCGCTCAGGCCGTGCTTCACAGTGTGATACCGCCGGCGGAAGTCGGCTTCGCGCATCACCAGCCCAGCCTCGCGGGCGCGTAAGAAGTTTTCATGCACCATGGCAGGGGAGGCGGCAATTGCTGTCCTTTTGGGTTTCGTCATTCCAGGGGGTTCCTTCCTGATGGAGTTGGCAAACGGGAGTGAAAGCCTTCCCTCCAGCGGCTCTCGGCCACGACGGAGGTGGAACTGCGAACCACACTAGGCTAGTATATCATGGGAGGGTGATCTGTCAAGGGGTCGCGCCTGGGGCCGCTGGCTGGCGCAGAGCGCAGCTCTGCGCTTCAGCGTGCTGTATTAGCGTTGGTCATGCCCACCCACAAACGCCATTTTGCGCGCGGACTGCAACTCCTGGGCAGCAGCACCTATCGCCGCACCAAGCTCTTTGAGAGTGATCGGCCGGCATGATTTCAGCCTTGCCTGCGGACCGCAGAGCTGGCGCAGAGCGAAGCTCTGCGATGTGCGAAAGCACAGCACGGAATCAGGAGAGCTGGTTCAGGCTCAAGACGAATGAGTGCGCAATGGCTCGCAGTTGTCCGGGGTGAAAATGCCCCCCTAAGCGGGTATGATGCGTACCGCAGAGCTTCGCTCTGCGCCAGCCGGCGCCAGGCGATGCCGAGCTTGTTAGCAGCACGACCAAGAAACGTTACCGATTAGTGACTGACTCCAACGGCGGAGCGCCTGGCGAGCGAAGAGTCCGAATGTCCCGCATCGGTGGTTGGCCGAAGAAACGGCTGTATTCGCGGTTGAACTGGCTGGCGCTTTCGTATCCAACCTCAAAGGCCGCACTTGCTGCGTCCAGACCATCCATGAGCATGCGTCCCCGCGCTGCCTGCAACCGAAGCTGTTTCTGATACTGAAGAGGACTCATGGCGGTCAGCACCCGGAAATGATGGTGCAGCGTGGACACGCCCATGCCCGCCATTTCTGCGAGATCTTCCACCCGTAGCGGCTTCGCATAATTCGCCCTGATCCAGGCGATCGCTTTTGCCGTTCGATGGCTCTGATCTCCGAGCGTTGCAATCGCTCGAAGGCGTGCTCCCTCCGCACCGCGAAGGATTCGGTAGATGATCTCGCGTTGAATTAGGCCACTGAGAAAGGGAATGTCCTGCGGGTGGTCCAACAACTCCACAAGCCGGCAGCACGCACTGAGCAACTCCGCCGTGGTCTCGCCGGTGGCCATGGCAGGACTGTCAGATGGCACCTCAGGCACCGGAATCTCCTCTCGGCTGAGAAGCTCCCTGACCACGGACATTTCGAGTTTGAGCATCATGCAGAGAAAGGGCTCCTGTTCACTTGCCTCGATCACCTGGCCGATGATCGGCAAATCGAGCGACGTCAGCAGGAATCGCGACTCGTCGAAGATGAAAGTCGTTCGGCCAAGGTCTACCCGCTTTCGCCCTTGGGCGACCACGGCTAAGCTGGGCTCGTAAGTCCCTGAAGCCGGAGCCGTCGGGCCGGTCCGTCGGGTGAGCGTCAAGCCGGGAATGTCCGTTACCCGTTTCTCTGCGGAGCCGATAGAAAAGGCAATCTTGCGTGCCAACTCAATCCGCAATTCGCGTGCTCGGTCGGGTGAAGCGGCGGCGCTCTTTCTGCTATTTTTCATTGTAATGATCTCCTTTCCTCTTACCCTTAGGATAACCGCTGGTCTCCGGATACACCAATGATTCTTTCACATAACGAGAGGAATAGGCAACAAATCGGAAGGATCAGGCTACCGCTTCCACGGCGTTTGATTCTAACCTCGGGATGAGAAACGAAAGGAGAAACAATGCAGAAGCGCAAACTTGGAAAGAGTAACTTGGAAGTTTCAGCCCTCGGGCTCGGCTGCATGGGAATGAGCTTTTCTTACGGTCCGCCCAAAGATAAGCAAGAGATGACCTCTCTTCTCCGGGCGGCCGTGGAACGTGGCGTCACGTTCTTCGACACTGCCGAGGTCTATGGCCCGTTCACGAATGAAGAACTCCTGGGCGAGGCCCTCTCCCCCTCCCGCGGGCAGGTGGTGATCGCCACCAAGTTCGGTTTCAATCTCAATCCCGACGGAAGTCCGGGTTGGCAGGGTCTCAACAGCCGGCCGGAACGCATCAAGCAGGTTGCAGAAGCCTCGCTCAAGCGCCTGAAGATCGATGCCATCGATCTCTTCTATCAGCATCGGGTTGACCCGAACGTGCCCATCGAAGACGTGGCGGGAGCGGTGAAGGAGCTGATTCAGGAGGGCAAGGTGAAGCACTTCGGGCTTTCCGAAGCGGGCGTGCAAACGATCCGTCGCGCTCACGGCGTCCAGCCGATCACTGCTCTCCAGAGCGAATACTCGCTGTGGACGAGGACTCCTGAAAAGGAAGTGATACCGACCCTTGAGGAACTCGGAATCGGGTTTGTCCCGTACAGCCCCTTGGGCAAGGGCTTTCTCACGGGGAAGATCGACGAAAATGCGAAGTTCGACAGCTCCGACTTCCGCAGCACCCTACCTCGCTTCACGCCGGAGGCTCTCAAGGCGAATCAGGCCCTCATTAATTTGCTCGGCAGCATCGCAGAACGGAAGAAGGCGACACCTGCTCAGATCGCGCTCGCGTGGCTGTTGGCCCAGAAGCCGTGGATTGTTCCGATTCCAGGCACCACGAAGCTGCATCGTTTGGACGAGAACATCGGGGCGGTCTCAGTAGAACTCACGCCCGACGATCTGCGAAACATCGATGTCGCCGCCTCCAAGATCACGGTGCAAGGGGCTCGCTACCCCGAAAAGCTGGAGCAGATGACCGGTCGCTAATGTTCAATCACGATCAGTAAAGGTTGAAGACAATGGAAATCAAACGAAGCGGTTCACAGCCTTCCGGCAAGGGACCGGCTGAGTATTTCACCGGCATGGTGCGTGTTGATCCGCTATTCAATCCGCCCACTCCGGCGCGTGTTTTCGGTGCCAGTGTCACCTTCGAGCCCAGCGCTCGGACGGCATGGCACACCCACCCGCTGGGGCAGACTCTGATTGTGACGGCTGGTTGTGGCCGAGCACAGCGCTGGGGAGGCCCGATCGAGGAAATTCGGCCGGGTGACGTAGTCTGGATTCCGCCCGGTGAGAAGCATTGGCACGGCGCCACTCCAACCACGGCGATGACCCATATCGCCATTCAGGAACAGCTCGACGGCAAAGCGGTCGACTGGATGGAACAGGTCAGCGACGAACAATACTCGGGCTGACGAAGAGCCGGAAAAGGGAGGAGCCAACAGGAGCGTAAATTCATGTACAAGGCGAAGGCTTACTCCGCTCGCAGCGACTCCACGGGGTTCACACCCGCGGCGCGGCGAGCAGGGAGGTAGCTGGCGAGCGCGGCCGTCGCGATGAGCCCGAGCGACACCGCGGCGTACGTTGCCGGGTCGACGGACTTTACCCCGAACAGCAGGGACGACATCAGGCGTGTCAGCGCGGGCGCGGCGGCTAGTCCGCAGGCAACTCCGATGCCCGCCAGTCCCAATGCATGGCAAACGAACATTCGCATCAGTTCCTGGTCCTGGGCGCCGAGCGCCATTCGAATGCCGATCTCCCGCCTACGCTGTGACACCGAATAGGCGATCACGCCGTAGAGTCCCACGACCCCGAGCAACAGAGCCATTCCCCCAGCGATCGCCAGCATCACCAGTGTGAACGAAGTCCGCGCCATGGATTTTCTGTAGAGGTAGTCCAGCGTGTGGACATCTGCCAGCGGAAGATTGCGGTCCACTGACCACACGGCCCGCCGCACCTCGTTCATCAAGCTTTCCGAACCGGCGCGCGGGCTGCGAATGGAGAAGGCCACGTAGCGGCTCACCTCAATATCGTTGGTCTCGAAACGCGCTGCCAGGATGGGCCAATACACCGCACTGGGCGGTTCTTTTTCCATGCCATCGTCGTGGATGTTCCCTACAACGCCGACGACCTCTCGCCAGTCGTCCTTCGTGGTTACGCGAATTTCCTTACCGAGTGCGTTGGCAGGATTGTGCCAGTATTCGCGCGCCAGTTTTTCGGAGACGATGGCCACCGGAACCTTATTGTAGATATCGCTCCAGGTGAGATCCCGGCCGGCGAGGAGCGGCGTGCCCAGGGTTTTGAAAAAGCCCGGCGCCACGAACCTGAACCGGTGGAGCGGGAGCTCACCTGAAGAGTAGGCGCGGTCCTTTGCGAAGACCGGACCAGTCCATTCATTACCATCCATGGGGATACTCATGGAGAGGCCGACTGAGGAGACGCCCGGAATGGCCTCGATCTCATGCAAAATCTCCTCCTCCATGCGGACCACGCGCTCGGGCTCTTTCACCTGTGTGTCGGGAATGTCGACGCGGAAAGTCTGGAGTTCCGAAGGCGCGACGAATCCGGGGTCCACTCCGGTCAAAGCTCGGAAAGTGCGAATCATGAGTCCCGAACTGATCAGCAGAACCAGCGCCAGCGCCACTTGCACGATCACCAGCACGCTGCGCGCCCGATGCCGCTGCCGGCTTTCGCTCATTGAACGTCCGCTCGCGCGCAGTCCGGTTCCCAGGCGCGCGCCAGCGTATTTCCAGACCGGGATGGAACCGAAAAGCAGGCTCGCGACGAGTGATAATGCCAGCGTGAACAGCACGACAGTCCCGTCGACGCCGATTTCATCGAGACGCGGCAGCCCCGCCGGCGCCAAGGCGACCAAGCCCCGCAAGGCTCCATAGGCCAGCGCCAGACTGAGCACGCTTCCAAGCAGCGCCAGAATGAGACTCTCAAAAAACAATTCCGCGGCCAGGCGGACCCGGCTTGCGCCTAACGCGGCGCGGATGGAAAGTTCCTGCTCGCGTCCTTCCGTACGGACCAGAAGCAAGTTGGCCACATTGGCGCAGGCGATGAGCAACACCAATCCGAGGCCACCCATCAGAACCCACAGGACCTTGCCCACGTCGCCCACCACGTCTTGCTTCAGCGTCCGAAGGTTCGGCCCGATTCGCGCGTCTTCAAACATCTTGAGGCTGAAGCCCGGCGGCGGCGGAAAACTTCTCTCTTCGATGGGGATCATCCGGGCCACGTCAGCGTTGGCCTGGGCCAAAGTGACTCCTGGTTTGAGCCTGGCGATGGCATCATAGTTGAATTCCCCTAAAAAGGTTTTGGCGCGGTCAAGCGTCAAGGGCTCGATCAGGGCAAGGTCGCGTTGATCGTGGAAGCGGAATTCTTGCGGCAGCACCGCGATAATTTGTTGCAATTTTCCATCCACGGTCATCGTCTTCCCAATCACTGAGCGGTCGCCGCCGAATTTGCGTTGCCAGTACGCGTAAGTCAGCATTACCTTGTCCCCGCCGCCGGGGGAATTGTCCGCCTGCGTGAACGAGCGGCCGAGCACAGGTGATATCCCCAGAATGGGAAGTAGGCCATCGGTCACCGCGAGGGCCGGCACGTGCTCCGGCTCCCCGAGGCCAGTGATGTTCACCGAGTAGCCTGTATAGATACCAAGGTCCTGAAAAGTGCGGCTCTGCTCGCGAAAGATGAAGTAGTTTGATGGGGATAGATGCAGATTCCTGACGTTGACGCCGGGAGCCGTGAGCCGGACGGCAGCCAGCTCCTCCGAGTGAGGAAAGGGCAGGGGTTTCAGCAATACGCCTTCGAGCACACTGAAAATCGCCGTGTTCCCACCCATACCCACGGCAAGCGTGAGCAGCGTGACTGCCGTGAAAAAGGGCGTACGCCCAAGCCTCCTTAGAACCTGCCTGAGTTGAATCGTCAAGGATCCCATAAACTTACCCCCCCCGGCCGCGCTGGACGTGCTTCCAGGCGGAACCGCCCTCATGGGCGTGAACAGCATGTGGACGCCCTGACGCTTGATACGTTGAGAGGTAAACGGGGGTTCCAGGAATCTGAACGACTGGGGGCCTGCATCCGGCAGGTAGGCAGCAGGTACCGCAGAGTTTCGCTTCTCAGAAACTCTGCGGCTTTTTACTCCTCGCGGGCCAGGCCCGACCATGACGCGTGAGGTTCAACGAGAACAAGATTCGCCGAACAGCATCGAGCTCACATGTAACCAACGAGTCGACGTTCATCAGAATAAGAGCCGCAGAGTTTGGACTGCACAAACTCTGCGCTTGTATCTACCCGCTGACACCCGACACCTGTTCGACGCCCTCCCCGAGCCGACGGTCGCAGGTGCGAGTGATCTTTTGGTGACCAAAATGAAAGTCGGCAGTGAACCAAGTGTCGGACATGACGGTGTGATGCCTTGATGTGGGCAGAGGGACGGCAAGCCAAGAGGTGTGGTGCGTCAGGCTGCCGCTCGGCGGCGTCCGGCCGGAACGAAGACGATCTTGACCCGCCTGCCTGTCGCCGCTGCAATTCGCCGCAACATAGAAAGGGAGTGCCCCTCGTAGTCGGCGTCCTCCAGCCGGCAAACGACGGAAGCTGTCGTTCCCACTTTGGCTGCAAGTTGGCGCTGGCTGAGACCAGCCCGAGTCCGCAGCTTGTAGATTTGGCTTGCGACGTCAGCCGCGAAGAGCTCTTCCTCAAAAGCAGCAGCCAGCTCTCGGTCGTCGCCGATGTAGCGATCATATGTATACTGCAAAACTTTAGACTTGAATCGCCGCTGGTCGGCCATATTACCTCCCTGGCTTAAACGTGTGGGCGGTCGGATCGAGTTCAAATGCCGATTTGGCCCCGATGGCCTTCTCGATCTCCCGCGCGGGCACCTCACGTTCCTTCAAGATGCCGTGAGTCAAAACTACCGCCGTTCTTCCGTGGAAGAAATAGAGCATGCGGTAATGAGTTCCCTGGTAGCTCGCCCTCAACTCGTAGACGCCATCTCGAAGGAAGTCCGCCTCTGGGCGTCGAAGGTCGTGTCCCAAATCCTCCAGACGTTTGACGCGCGCGAGGCACTTTAGCCGAGCCTCTTGCGGAAGGCCATCCAACCATGCAATCAAAGCTGGCGTTTTGCCCTCCGCTTCCTGGTAAAAGATAACCTCAAGGGCCGGCATGTCGCCTCCTTCTTATGTTCGCATTATTGCGAACATCTGTCAACTCCGCCTTGTCCAGCAACGCCAGAGTTGGCGCTTTCCGCCGTGCGTGATGCCCTCGGCCGTAGCAGGAGTCCGAAGAGCAGGTTTCAGGCGCCGGGGGTCAGGTCTCAGGGGCTAGCACGGGCGAGAGAAGCTCTAAAATAATTCCGTGAGGGCCGGCTTTGCACAGCGTAAGTTGTTGAATAATCGTCAGAGACATATGACCTTTCTCAATTATTTCACAGCCTCCGACGCTGACGCACCATGCGCCGGGGGGCGGAAAGTACTGGCAGGGATCAGGGGGCGGGGTCGCAGACGCGGGGAAGGAGGTTAGGCAGGAACTCTCTTTTGCCCAGCTCCGGGCGCTTGCGCCGACACTTCGGGCAAACCAGGATGATGCTGGCCACGCGCTCGCCTTCCATTCGCTGCACATGCCACCCTACGTCGATGGCTTCTTCCGCAGCAGGTAGCTTTCGGTCGCAATGCCAGCAGCGGCCTTTGCCCGTCGAGCAAATCGCGTGCAGAGCCGCATGGACGTCAAGGTAAGACGATTCACTTGCTTTGACCAGCCTCAAGCTCACCTCCTGCTGCCTTCAGGTAATTCTCGGCCATGGCGACGAAGTGTGCAGCCTTCAAGAACACGGACTCGGCTGCATCGCGTGGAATACGGTCTTCCTCTCTTGTACCGTAAACGTCCAACTTACGCAGCCGGTAAGCCTCGCGAAGGTCATCGAAAAGGCCCGGCTCAATCCGCCCCGTCTCTACAAAGACTTTGCCGAAGGTATCGAGCCACTTCGAGCAGGGTGGGTAGTCCTTGCCTTCGGCGGCGCCCATGGCCTTCGCCGCATCAAACATGGCGAAGTACGCGCGATCTAAGGTGCCGCTTGGCGTGCCGTGGACGCGCAGAATGTCTGCCGATTCGAGATTGTCCTTGGATTTTCGAAGCCAAGCCTGGGTCACGGCATTCATCGCATTGCTATCGCCCCGCAGGGGCACAATATAGTAGCCGGGGGCAACGCCCCCGGAAAACGGGTCCAACCACCCCCGACCCTGAAAGGGTCGCATGAGACCTCAGGACCACAAGTAGCGCTCGTCATATTGAACCCGGTATTTGTTCAGCAGCGTGACGAGCTCTTGCTCGAAGGTCAGCTTCTTGTGCCTTTCCTTCTGGCCGGCAATGTAGCGCTGCAAGGCTTCCACCTGTGACTGCCCGATGGTGAAGGCACCATACCCGTCTTGCCAGCCGAACGTCCGCAGGGCCGTCCCCTTGGTCTTGATCCACTTCGAGGAACTCTTCTTAATCTCTTCCATCAGGCGGCTCAGAGCCATGTTCTTCGACTGCGAGATCAACAGGTGAACATGATTGGTGGTTCCTCCGGCGGCAAGACAGAGTGAGTCAAGGTTCTTCGCCGTTCCGGCCATGTAGGCGTAGAGTTCGGGTTCCACTTCTGGGGTAATCATCGGGCGCCGGTCCTTCGTCGAGAAGACAACATGCACGCTCAAGCATACCAGCGTCTGCGCCATGTCCTTCCCTTCTCCCGATGTGACCCTTTCAGGGTCAAGCCAACCGGGGTGCCTGCTTTCCGGGGGCGTTGCCCCCGGCTACTTTATGAATCCCCTTCGGGGATTCGCAGGCATCGCAACACGCGCCACGTCTGCGCCATGCCCTTCTCTTCTCCCGATGTGACCCTTTCAGGGTCAGGCCGACCGTGGGTGCCTGCTTTCCGGGGGCGTTGCCCCCGGCTACTCTATGTATCCCCTTCGGGGATTCGGCACCGGCACCTCAAGTTTACGAGCAGCCGCTGGTTGAGCCGCAATTCATGCAGCGGTAGCACGAGCCGTTGCGGACCATGATGGCGCCGCAATCGGAGCAGCTTGGCGCGTCCTCACTGTGTTCGACGCCCGCCAGTCCCGGCTGGCCCATTTCCGCGCCTGCAATCCCGCCCGCCGCCTGGGTGAACTGCGTGGCCAAGCCGGCGGCTTTCTCGACTTCCGTGCCGTTCAGCGAAGCGACGCTGGCATCCTCCTGGGGCTGCGCATCCTTGGGCAGGAACTTGCAGGCCATCCAGCGGAAGATGTAATCCATGATGGACTTCGCATAGTGGATCTTGGGGTTATTGGTCCAGCCGCTGGGCTCGAAGCGCATGTGGCTGAACTTGTCGCAGAGCACCTTGAGCGGCACGCCGTATTGCAGGGCCAGGGAGACGGCGGTGGCGAAAGAATCCATCAAGCCGGAGACGGTGGAGCCCTCCTTGGCCATGGTGATGAAGATCTCGCCCGGCTGGCCGCCCTCGTAAAGGCCCACGGTCAGGTAACCCTCATGCGCGCCCACGGAAAATTTGTGGGTGATGGCGCGGCGTTCGTCAGGCAGCTTGTGGCGGTAGGGCTTGGGCGTGGACGCCACCAGCGCGGGACCGGGGGCTGGGGGCTCGGGGCTGGCGGTCCTTTCCTGAGCTCCTTCTGCTTCGTGCCTTCTGTCTCCTGAATCCTGAATACTGGATCCTGGATCCTGCTCTTGGGGCTTCGCATCCGAGGTGTTGAGCGGCTGGGAGCGCTTCGACCCGTCACGATAGATGGCGATGGACTTCAGGCCCAGGCGCCAACCCTCGGTGTAAGCATTGGCGATTTCTTCCGGCGTCGACTCCTCGGGCATGTTGACCGTTTTCGAAATAGCGCCGGAGAGGAACGGCTGCACGACCGCCATCATGCGCACGTGCCCCATGTAGTGGATGGAACGCTTGCCGTTGGCGGGCTTCAGGGAGCAATCGAAAACCGGCAGGTGCTCCGGCTTCAGGCCTGGAGCGCCCTCGATGGTGCCGTGCTGGTCGATGTAATTCACGATGTCGGCGGCCTGCGGGGGCGTGTAGCCGAGTTTCAACAGAGCTGTGGGAACCACGTTGTTCACGATCTTGATCAGCCCGCCGCCCACCAGCTTCTTGTACTTGACCAGCGCCAAGTCGGGCTCAATGCCGGTGGTGTCGCAATCCATCATGAAGCCGATGGTCCCCGTGGGCGCCAGCACCGTCACCTGGGCGTTGCGGTAACCGTACTTCATGCCGCTCGCCAGGCAATCGTCCCAGAGCTTCTTCGCGCTCTCCAACAAGTTCTCGGGAACCTTGTGAGGGTTGATCTTCCCCAGCGCCTGGCGGTGCATCGCGATCACGCCCAGGAAGGGATCGCGGTTCAGCGGGTAGCCGGCGCAGGGACCGAGCTCGGCCGCCATGCGGGAGGATTGGAGGTACGCCTCGCCGTGCATCAAGGCGGTGATAGCAGCGGCGAAGTCGCGGCCAGCGTCCGAGTCATAAGGGAGGCCGCTGGCCATGAGCAGCGCGCCCAGGTTGGCGAAACCCAGTCCCAGCGGGCGGAAGTCATGAGAATTGACGGCAATCTTCTCCGTGGGATAGCTGGCGTTGTCCACGATGATATCCTGCGCGGTAATCATCACGTCCACGGCCTGACGGAAGGCCTCAGGGTCGAACTTGCCATCAGGCGCGAGGAACTTCATCAGGTTCAGCGAGGAGAGGTTGCAGGCGGAGTCGTCCAAAAACATGTACTCGCTACAAGGATTGGAGGCGTTGATGGGGGCCGTGGCCTTGGAGGTGTGCCACTTGTTGATGGTGGTGTGGAACTGCACCCCCGGGTCGCCGCATTGCCAGGCCGCTTCCGCAATCTTCGTCATCAGGTCGCGCGCGCGGTAGGTCTTCGCCGGCTCGTCCGTGGAGATCTGGCGCGTGGTCCATTCCTTGTCCTCCACCACCGCCTTCATGAACTCATCCGTCACCCGCACGCTGTTGTTGGCGTTCTGGAAAAAGATGGAGCTGTAGGCTTCGCCGTCGATGGCGCTGTCGTAACCGGCGTCCACCAGCGTCCAGGCCTTGCGCTCTTCCTTGGCTTTACACTCAATGAATTCGACAATATCCGGGTGTTCAATATTCAGGATTACCATCTTGGCTGCGCGGCGCGTCTTGCCGCCCGATTTGATGACCCCTGCAAACGCGTCATAGCCCTTCATAAACGATAGGGGACCGGAGGCCACACCGCCGCCCGACAGCGGCTCCACTGAGGACCTGAGTGGCGAGAGGTTCGTACCCGTGCCCGAACCCCATTTGAAGAGCATCCCTTCCGTCTTGGCCAGAGTCAGGATGCTATCGAGGTTATCTTGGACAGAGTTAATAAAGCAGGCAGAGCACTGCGGGTGACGATAGGCCTCGGTCTCCTTCTTGACGCCGCCCGTGGCCGCATCCCAGTACCAGCCGCTGCCTTGCGAATTCCGATGGTACTTGTGCCACAGACCGCAGTTAAACCATACGGGTGAATTGAATGAAGCTTTTTGACGAACCAGGAGGTGAACCAGTTCGTCGTGGAAGTTCTTGGCGTCCTCCTCGGTGCGGAAGTAACTGCCCTCCACCCCCCACTGCGCGATGGTGTCAGCCACGCGGCTGATCAGCTGCCGCACACTCGATTCGCGCTCCGGCGTGCCCAGCTTTCCGTGGAAGTACTTCGAAGCCACGATGTTGGTGGCGGTCTGCGACCAGTCGCTCGGCACTTCCACATTGCGCTGCTCGAAGATCACCAGCCCCTTCTCGTTCTGAATGGACGCCGTCCGCGACTCCCACTCGATCTCATCCAAGGGATGAATGCCGGGCTTGGTGAAAAAGCGCTTCACATTAATGCCCGGTTGGCTTGCGCCCTCCTTCGTCGGAGTCGCGGCTTTTGTTGCCATCGAAACGGCATCCCTCTCTGTCATCTTGGCCTCCTCCTGTAGGAACTGGCGGTTAGTCTCTGAATTGCGGTGAGTCGTGATCCCGATGAGCATCGGGATCGCCTCGCTCCTCTGGCCGCGCCCCTCTCCGAGCGCAACCAGCCCCCGCACTCGACTTGCAGGAATCTAATCCAACCCGTTCGGTTTGTCAAGCCGAAAAACACAACATATGGTGGTTCTCTCTTAAGCACATTCAAAATGTTGTGGAAAACGCTTAGCGCCCGCGAGGGGGATTGATCTCCCGGTAAGCCGGGCCGAAGGGCTTCCAGGGCCGGTGTGAGTTGAAAGACAGATTTAGCTCGGGAGAGGCGCCTTCAGATTAGATTTGTTGAGGGCTCGGACGAGTTGGCCTTCGACTGCCTCTTTCGAACTCCCGCGCGCAACGGCAATCTCATCAACCAGGAGTTGCCAGGCGCGATCCATCATCTTTTTCTCGCGGAACGAAAGAGGCTTGGCCTGGTTCAGGATGATGAGAGTCTTCAAGACTTCCGCGACCTGTTGAAGCGACCCGCTCCGCATCTTCTCGGAATTCTCCTTGAACCGCCCCTTCCAATCCTGCGGAGACTTGCTCTGGCCCTTCTGCAAGTAGTCGACGATGGTGCTTATCTCGCTGGTCCTGGTCACCCGGCGCAGACCTACGTTGACCACGCTGCTGATAGGAACGATCACCCGCATGGTGCCCGAGGTAAGCCGAAGCAGATAAAACATTTCGGGCTGACCAGTTAAGTTTCGCGTGGAAATCTGTTCGACGATACCCACACCCTGGTTGGGATAGACGACCTTATCCCCTATCTGAAACGGCATAAGTGTCCTCGGTGGTAGTAAGGATGATTGAATCCAATCCTTAGAGTAGCTCTGCCGCGGTCGAAAGTCAATGGGGGCACGCACGGGGGCGCTCGCACGGGTGGCGTCCCAATTACAATGTAGGCCCGCCTCCCGCCATGGCGGGACGGCCTAGGCCGGAGCAAGCCCCGGCCCTACGGCGCATATTACGACACTACCGCTCGCACAGGAGATGCGGCTTCCGCCGCACGCCAACATCAAGATGCGAAGTGGAAAGCATTGTATACTAAGGGTGGAGGTTTCCAGGGCTGATTCCATATGTTGCAGAGGTTTCTAGTCGGTAGCGCCGTCGTGTTGATTTTGATTGCCAGCCAGATTTTCTGGGTTCGGCAAATGCGAAAGTGGGGAACATCCCTAATCCCGAGCGCCGCCTGGCGCCGTCGCGTTAGCATCGCGGGCTTGGTGTGTTATCTTCTGTTGTTCGCCTATAACTTCCTTGGTGGCCTGCGAAGCGCCGAAGCCACACATCTCACTTTACGCGCCGCTCTGCTCCAAGCGCCGTTCGGTTGGTGGATTATTTGCTCCCTAGCGGGTTTTCTTATCGCGATCCCTTTGGGGCTGGCGGACCGGATTGCCAGCGCCGCCCGTTGGGTTTACCAGAGGGTCGTCCAAGCCGGCCGCGCCATCCCGCTGCCAAGCCCTGTGTCACTTGCGCGTCGTCGTTTCCTTGAGAAAACGGCCCTGGCGATGACCACGGCCCCGTTCGTTGCGGGCGCTTACGGGATGTTCTATGAGCGTCTCAACCTCGAAGTCTCTCATCGGCGAATCAAGATACCTCGGCTCCCCAGTGTCTTCGAGGGTTTCCGGATCGCCCAGCTTTCGGATATCCACATCGGTCCGTTCATGACCGCCGAAGAGATTCGACGCTACGTCGGCATCGCCAACGGGCTCAAGCCAGAACTGCTCGCGCTCACGGGTGACTTTGTCACCTGGGACTCCTCCACTCAATCCGCTGTGGTTGAAGCGCTGGCGGGGATCAAGGCCCCCTTCGGGGTTTACGGCTGCCTCGGCAATCACGAAATGTGGGCGAAGGTGGAGGATTCCGTCACTTGCCTTTTCGCACACCGAGGCATTCGCATCCTGCGGGGCGAGCGGGCTCTCATAAGGTCCGGGGGTGATGTCATCAACTTGCTCGGAGTGGACTACCAGACGCGCTCCCCAATGGGACCACGGGGCCAGCGTTTGGTGCGAGAGTACCTTCAGGGTGTGGACCGCCTGATGGCGCCCGGCACGGCTAACATTCTGCTCAGCCACAACCCCAACACTTTCGACCGCGCGGCCGAGCTGGGGATTGACCTCAGCCTTGCCGGACACACCCACGGTGGTCAGGTGACGCTCGAGTTTGTCCATCCAGACCTCTCCCCCAGCCGCCTCATTACTCCCTACGTCAGAGGATGGTTTGAGAAACCAGGCGGCCAGCTCTACGTCAATCGGGGCATCGGAACCATCGGTGTCCCTATCCGATTCGACGCCCCCCCCGAAATCACGGTTTACGAATTGGTCCGCTCGTAGGAGAACCCCTTGCTAAGGCCAGCCGAGGCAGGGCCTGCCTCGGCTGGTGATGGGGGTGTAGGACTCACCATGGCCCACCGAATTTCGCACGGAACATCCCCCACTCATGCTTCGTAATTCTTTCTTGGAGCGTATGCGGGGCACTGCGCTGGCACCCCGCTCTGCGTTGACTGAAACCTGGTCACGGCCTATGATGTACACGCCGCACTGGAGGTAAGATGGAAAAACCCATGGCACGGCTTTCCCTTTTGCTCTTGGTTCTCCCGCTATTGGTGATCGCCGGCTGCAATACGGAGGATTGGGATGCCGGCCCACCGCGAACGGAATCGCAGACAGTCAAGCTGGGTGATGCCAAGTCGGCCCGAGTCGAGATCGACATGTCCGCAGGTGAGTTGAGCGTCGGCTCCGGCGCAAAGGAGCTGCTCGAGGCTGACTTCTCATACGGCAGCCCTTCATCAAGACCTGAGGTGGAATACAACGTGAGCGGAGGTGTGGGCCAGCTCACGGTCCGGCACCGAGGCTCAGTTCACGGTCGCGGAAGTGGTCACAACAATTGGGATTTGCACCTCAGCAATAAGGTGCCCTTAGAACTGAAAGTGGACCAGGGTGCAGGCCGCGCCAGGCTCACTCTGGGAGGCCTCTCACTCAGCAGGCTGGATGTCGACCTTGGGGCGGGGGAAACCATCGTGGATTTGACCGGCGATTGGAAGAATAACCTCACCGCCAACATCGATGGTGGGGTAGGCAGAGCTACCGTCCGGCTTCCCAGCGACGTTGGCGTGCGTGCCACCGCACACGGCGGCATCGGCGCCATCAACGTCCGCGGCCTGATAAAAGAGGGTGACGCCTATGTCAACGAGGCCTACGGAAAGTCGCCTATCACGGTTGAGGTGAAAGTCGAAGGCGGTGTCGGCGAAATCAACTTGGAACTCGGCGGCGCCCCGCCCTCCGTGTGAGGATCCCAAACCTCGAGGTGAAGTCATGAAGGTTGTCGACCCGGTATGCAAGATGACGATTGATTCCGAGAAGGCTGCTGCCACCAGCGAACATAAAGGGCAGACGATTTATTTCTGCGCCAAGGGCTGCAAGGCGAAGTTCGATCGGGAACCGGAGAAGTACCTTGGGAAATAGCGGCGGCGCTGCAGTCCGCCGCAAGACCCGGAACCCCATCCAGGGGAGGCAAGCGCTCCTACGCTCGCGCCACCAGCAGATTCTCCCTGACCTGCTTTTCGTCCACCATATTCGAAATCACGGCGGACGATCTCTGAAATAATGGCCTGCGATACCCGCCCGCGTGTTCCTGAGCCTCGAAGACTAGTTTCCAGTTTCGAGTTTCTATTTTCGAATTTCGAGTTTCCAGTTTCCGCGAGTTGCATTACGCTTTTCCGATGAACGGTGAGGAAAGGTAATGGTTTATCTACGTGTGCAGCGCCGACGGCAATTCTGTGTGCGCTGCAATTAACTCATGTAGAATTAGGATTGCGGGGATAAAAGAGGTGGCAAATCCAGCGCATACGGAACGGACTAATTGAAAGGAAAGAAATGAACGGCGGCAAGTGGCGACGGTCAGGCAAGAGACTCGGGGCGTCAATGATCTTGGCGCTTCTTTTCCTGGCGCCGGGCATGGCTTGGGGTGTCGAGAGCCTGAAGTCCAAGCCGGGCTTCAACCTTTTTAAGATGCAGCAGGACGTCCAGTTGGGGAAGGAGAATGCTGAGCAGATTGATAAGGAGCTTCCCCTCGTAACGGACCCGCAGGTGCTACGCTATATCAACGATCTGGGACGGCGGCTGGCTTCATTGGCGCCCAATAACAATTCAGAATACGCCTGGACATTCAAAGTCATAAACAGTTCTGACATCAATGCCTTTGCCTTGCCGGGCGGGTACATTTACGTGAACCGCGGCGCCATCGTGGCGGCCGAGAATGAGGCGCAGATTGCGGGGGTGATGGCACACGAGAGCGGGCACGTGGTGATGCGCCACGGGACGCATGAGGTCTCACAGGCGTTGCTGGCCCAGGTACCGCTGGTGATCCTGGAAGGAATTCTTGGCCAGACGGGGAGTTTAACTGCCCAGTTGACGGAGATGGGCCTGAGCTTAGGCTTGAACTCGATTCTGCTGAAGAACTCACGCAGCGCCGAATCACAGGCGGACGAAGTGGGGGCTTACATCCTCTACCAGGCAGGTTACGATCCTCACGCTATGGCCCAGTTCTTTGAGATCGTCGCGAAGAAGTACCCGCAGAAAACGATTCAGTTCTTCGCCGATCATCCTGTTCCCGAAAACCGCATCAAGGCCGTGGACAGCGAAATCCCGCTGCTCGGGCCTGCCAAGGAATGGAAGACCGACAGCCCGGAATTTAAGGCCACGAAAGAGCGCCTCCTGAGTCTCCCGGCCCCACCCGGGGCAACACCTGCGCCACCCGCTTCCGCCGGTTCCTCTGGTCCTCCTCCTGCGCCTTCGAGCCGGTTAATCAAGTTTGAGGGCAAGGGATTTTCAATTGATTACCCTGACAACTGGCAGATGCAGCAGAACGAAGATGCCGTCGCTCTCATCCCGCCCGGGGGAATCGTGGAGGTCGCAGAATCCGGTTCGGCCCAGGCTTATGGCACTTCTATTAGTCGATTCCAACCCCAAAGTTCCCGGCAGGGTAATTGGGGATTGGTGGATGCTACGCAGGAATTGCTGGATACGATGCGCCTGTCGAACCCCAACCTGCGGGTGATAAAGCAAGGTGGCATGAAACTCGAGGGGCGTGCGGCCCTTTTTACCTTGCTTGAAACCGACTCGCCGCTTCAAGGTCAGAAAGAGCGAGACCTGCTGGTCACAACGCGCCAGAGTGACTCCCTGTTTTCGCTCATCTTTATTGCCCCCGAGTCGTTATTTGACGCCTACAAGCCGACCTTCGACGCCATGCTGCAAAGCCTCCAACTTCAGTAGAGCAGGTGTCAGGGGCTCGACCAGGGTTCAGGAGTCAGGATTCAGGATTCAGGACACAAATCTTAGACGGGCGCCGACATCAGAATCTGAGGTAATTTAGGCAGGCTTTCCAGAGTCCCGCCTCGGCGGGCGCCTTCTTCTCGGTACGCACGAGCATGGGGAGCCTTGAAGCAGGACCAGCTATCCCGCATTTCTCACCAAGGGTCTGGAAGGGCGGGGCTTCA
>DLMI01000231.1 GCA_002478145.1 Acidobacteria bacterium UBA7540 | reverse complement strand
CGAGATGGTATTCAGTCAGGCCGTCGCGGAGGAAAGTGAAAGCGTCTTCTGGCGTATTAACGAACTTGAATAAATTGAGGTCATTCGGAGAAATAGTGCCCGCGTCGACGAAGGCCTGAAAGTTCATGATGCGGTGCCAGTATTCGCTGCCGTAGATGACGACGAGAATTTTCTTGGCGAGTTTATCGGTCTGAGCGAGTGTCAGGATTTCGAAGAGTTCGTCGATGGTGCCGAAGCCGCCGGGGAAGATCACCAGCGCCTTGGCCAGGTAGGCGAACCAGAACTTGCGCATGAAGAAATAGTGGAACTCGAAGTTGAGCGAGGGCGTGATGTAGGAATTGGGATTCTGTTCGAGGGGCAGGTTGATGTTGAGGCCGATACTTTTGCCTCCGGCCTCCTGGGCGCCGCGGTTGGCGGCTTCCATGATTCCGGGACCACCGCCGGTGGTCACGACAAAGCGGCGGCGGCGGGCGGGAATCTGAATGGACCATTCGGTAAGAAGAAACGCCAGGCGGCGGGCGTCTTCGTAGTAACGGGCCATGTCAACGGCGGCACGGGCACGCTTCAGATTATCTTCGTACTGCGCTACGGCGGCATTGGCGTCGTTCTTTTCCACGGCCGACAGGTTCTTCTTGGCGGCGTCGCCTCTCTGGAAGCGGGCCGAGCCGAAGAAGACGACCGTGTCCTGAATTTGTTCGCGGCGAAAACGCGATAACGGTTCCTGATATTCCGCGAGAATGCGAAGAATGCGCCCGTCGGGACTGTTGATGAAGGGTTGATTCTCGTAGGCCAGAGGTGCGGGTTTGAGCTTATCGACCATGTAGGAGACTCACGTTCTGAAATCCAGCGTTCTTACGTTTCTCAATTCGACGGAGCATTCGCGAAAGCTGCCCACGTACTTTGGACTATTGACGATCGTGATAGTGGAGGGCTTCCCAGAAGCCGATCCAGATGTCGAGCAAACCCAGGCCGCTGCACAGGCCACGAAAAAAGCCGGTTGAGATCAAGATACGAAGCCAGGGATACGAAAGTAGAAGATAGTTATCGGTCCACTCGGGGGTCCAGGGCAAAATCAGGAGCAGAACTCCGGCGACGGCGCTAACCAGCACGAAAAGGAACACGGAGGTGCGATGCAGCCAGAGTTGCAACCCCGTATGGGTGGGAGGGGCAACGACCTCTTTCGAATCGAGGAGCCGGGTGATGGTTTCGTTCGGCACGGGCGCATGGTGGGCAGGCACGGGACCACTTTCGACGGGCAGCTTGGGATCGGTGGTCACTGGGCGCTCCGCCGCGGCAGGGGTGGAATCGCGCGGAAGAATTCACCGAGCGTATTTCTTGAAAACCGGCTTAGTGAACACCGAAAGAAAGAGTAAGGGACAAAACCCATCGGGTTATTCTACGACTTCAGGGGCTTGATGCGCTCGGCGACGTCGCGATAATCGATGTTGCGGCCGTAAACCTCCATGAAGTGCTTGAGGGCGGAGGGTTTGTCGCCGGCGGTCTCGTGGGCAGCCGCGAGTTCGTAGTGGAGAGCGGTGCGCGTTTCTTCGTCGATGCCCGGGGCGATGAGAGCTTTTTGATACCAGCGAATCGCGGCTTCGGGGACGCCCTTGTCGAGGAAGCACTGAGCCAGCCAAGTGTAAGTCTGCATGACTTGCGGGAAAGGATGTCCGCGATCGACGGCCTGGCAGGTCTTCTGCAACTCGCCAATGGCTTCATCGAGCAGGCCCATTTCGCGGAACGCGATGCCGAGGTTGTAATGAGTCTCAGGATCCTCTTCAGTGGTGCTAGAACCGGCCTCGAGATCTTGTTTTAGCTCGCCAAACATCTCGGCTAGATCGACGCCAGCGTCCTCACCGAAGGGGGAAGACTTGGCGGCGGTTGGTGCGCCGGGAATGATTGGAGAAATGTGTGGAGTGGGAGCCGCGGCCGCGGATTGCTGCGGCACCGAGGCTGACGCTTGCGATGAAATTGCAGGAGAACCAGAGGACGCCGCGGCGGCTGCGGCACTGGCGGCCACAGGGACGCTGACCGGTGGAAGGGGCGCAGGTGTTGGCGCGGGCCACTGCTGCGCAGGAGCTGCCGCAACGGGCGGCTTGGTTTCTAGTTCGGGCTGAGGCTGCGATGCGGGCTCGGGTTCGGGGACTGGAGCGCCCTTGAGGAAGTCGTCTCCCAGGGAAGCTTCGAGATCCGCTACGAACTCACCGATGACCTCGGGTTGGGGCACGCCGAAGGTAGTGGGTGTGGCGTTGCCCACAGGCTCAAGTTCAGGCTGGACACGGCGCTCCGCTGTGGCGGAGTCCACTGAAGCGTGTTCGAATGATGGTTCGGCTTCGTGCGAGACCGTCGCTGGAAGGAAACTCTCGCCCAGGGAAGACTCTAGATCGGAAACGAACTCCTGGAGAACGCCACGCGCCGGCGCGACAGAGGGCTCGGTCACGGGAGGCTCGGCTGCGGCAGGTTCGGCGTGGGGCGCAGGCGGAGCTTCCACCTGCGCAACCGGAGCAGGTGGTTCAGGAGAAATTTCTTCGACCACGACCGGGGCTTCGGGAGCAGCGTCTGGAATTTCATCGACGGTGATTTCGGCGGCGGATTCGTCGACATTGAATTCAGAGACGGCGTCGACGGTGGACACTTCGTCCACAGCGGCGGTGTGCTGCGAGGCAGTCTCGAGTTCAGCCCGGAGCGTGATTAGAGTGGCTTCGTCATTGGTGAGAGCCTGAAGCTTTTCAAAGGCTGCCGATGCCTGCTCGGGCATACCGTGCTCGAGGTAGAAGCGGATTTCTTCGATGGTTTCGGCTATCTTTTCTGGATTCTGGTTTGGTGCTTCGGCTTTGCCGATGGAAATTTCATGGTCGGCAGCGGAATCCGTGATTTCGATTTCCGTGGCTTCCGCAGCGGGTTCGTCGGCTTCAATCGTGAGGGCATCATCCCACTCGGAGGAAAGATCGATCTCCGCAGGAGTGGACTCAGGTGCTGCGGAGTGCGCGACCGCGCTAACTGGTTGGTTGACCTGATCAGTGTCTTGGTCGTTGTCTTGACCCGCGACGACGGAGAATTCAATTTCTTCCGCGGAATGGGCCGAGGCTGCGGCCGCGACGGAAATTTCCTCCGGAGTTGGTTCTGCCGGAGCAGGCGCCAACTCGACAACGGATTCGGTAGAAGCGGAAGTTGCAGAACGCTCTTCGTAACGATCGGCGAGTTCGCCGTAGCGAGTGGCTTCTTCGGGATAGCCGGCTTCGGAATATACGTTCTGCAAAGTGCGGCAGCAGACACCGGCTTCAGCGAAACGCGCGGCACGAGTGTGCAGGGCGGCGAGGCGCTGGTTCAGTCGAAGATCGTTGGGCGCCTGCGGCAGAGCGGCCATCAGCGGGCCCAGAGCCTTGGCGGGCATGTTGTAAGAGATGAAAAGTTCCGCGTCGGTAAGAGCAGAACGAACTGCGAGGGCAATGGCGTCTGAATAGTGTTGGTGGACGGAGGGAGAAGTGGCCTCCAGTTCGTCGACGATGACGGCGGCTTCTTCCGCGGAAATCAGTTTTTCGGCGGAAGGTCCACCGAGCTGGCTGACCACCTGCTGGTAATTGTTCATGTGCAGGGGATTGCCAGGCTCCATGGTGGCGAGCTTTTGATAAAGATCACGAGCGCGCGGCAGATCGCCGGACTGGACCGAGGCGTGAGCCAACAACTCGATGACTTCGGTGAGATGTGTGGACTCTCCGGCTTTCTGGAATAGTTCGAGAAGCTTTTCGAGCGAAGCGGGATTATCGCGCACATGCCCGATGACAGAGTGCAGGTTTTTTAGAACTTTATCGGAATCTTCGGCTAGCAGCCGGTCGGCATGTTGGTCATAAACCTGGAGCGCGTTCTCGTATTGGCCGGCCTGCATGAGAGCATCGGCAAAAACGGAGATCGACGCCAGGTCATTGTGGACAGTGAGCAGCTTGCTGGCGAGAGTGCCGGCATCCGAGAGGCGTCCATTCTTGAGATAGGCCTTAAGCAGATCGCGGAGGCCATCAGGATTGGAATCGAGATCCGAAACTTTCTGGAGAGATTCGATGGCGGCTTCGGCATCGCCAGCCTCGAGCAGATTACGGCCCTGCATGAGCAGCGCGTAGCTGTTGCCGGGGTCGAGCGTGAGCATGCGCCGCAAAACTTCCTCGGCGCCGCTCAGAGAGCCTTTGGCACGCAGGGTTTCGGCGGCGGCGGAAAAAATCTGCCAGGCGTCATTCTTCTTGCCGAGGCGGACGTAGACTTCCGCCAGGCGGACGCGCATGTTGGTGTTTTCCGGATCCATTTCCAGAATCTTCTGGAAGATACGGACGGCGTTGTCGAGCTCGCCGGATTTCAGAAATTCTTCGGCTACTTGCAGGTATTGGGCGCGGGCATCATTGAAGAGTCCCTGCTGGGTATAGAGCTCGGCCAGCTTCAGCACGCTCTCAAGCGAAGGCTTGAGCTTGCTGATCTTCTTGTACATGGCGATGGCCTTGACCGTGAAACCTTGCGTGGCATAGGCATCGCCTACGGTCTTAAAGCATTCTGTGGCCTTGTCGGCCTCGCCGAGACGGGAGTAGAGGTCGCCGATGGTGTTGGTGACCGTGAGGTCCTTGGGATCGGCCTTAATGACCTTTTCGTACTCAGCGATGGCGTTTTGCATCTTGCCCTGCTGAACATACTTCTCCGCAGTGCTGAGCACCTTCTGTTTGTTGAACCCGAAACCGAACGCCATAAGGTTACGAACTCCAGCCCCTGGTCTGAACCAAAGAAGCCTGAACCGAAAAAGTCTGCACCGAGAAACCGATGACGCCTCCTGGGAGTGTTGCCCGGGGGAACGTCACGTGGCCAAACTCCTTTATTAGAGATGGCCGGTTGGAACAAGTGCAATTGTACGGCTGGACGGGGGGAATCGCATGGTTACCAAGGGTTACCAAAAGGGAGTGTACGAACGAGTTACCAAGGGAATCAGTTGGAAGACCCTCAGGTTACGGCCAAAATTGACTATATTGAACAGGTTTGGGCCTCTAGTACAAATGCGCTATGGGGCGGTGATGCGCAACTGGTGTAACCTTCGCGCTGCAAAGCTGCAGGAAACCTTGGTCGAGGGGCGAAGACGTTTATGACTTGGATTAAAACCATACCGTTGTCGGGAGCTGATGAAAAGCTGCGCCATGCGATGGAGGCGCAGCGGTCGTTGTATCCCAAGGAGTATGGCGATCCAGTGCACCCGGATGAGTCGGGAGGGTCGTCGATTGTGGGGTCGCACACACTGATCCCGCAGGCGCTCTACCACGCGTTCAGCACGTTTGGGGCGCTGATGTCGCCGGAGTTGCCGTTGAGCCGGCGGCAGCACGAAATGATTACCACGATGGTCTCGGTGACCAACCGGTGCAAGTATTGAATCGAGTCGCATGCAGAGTTTCTGCGTAGGGTGACGTTGGACGGGGAGCTGGTGGAGGCGCTGGAAAAGGACTACACGACCGCGCCCATCACGCCGCAGGAGCGGGTGATGTTGGATTATGTGGTCAAGTTGACCAAGGACGCGACCAAGGTTTGGAAGGACGATATCGAGGGGCTGCGCGCCGTGGGATTTGACGATCGCGGGATATTGCAGATCACGCTGATCGCTTCGTGGTTTAACTACATCAATCGGGTGGCGGATGCGTTGGGGGTGGGGAGGGAGTGAAGG
>DLMI01000025.1:33079-52841 GCA_002478145.1 Acidobacteria bacterium UBA7540 | reverse complement strand
GATGTACCAGGGCTATGCCACCTCCAAACTCGCCTTGACTAAACTCGACGCAAGCAAGTAGTATGTGGCCCCAGCCCGAGGGAGGTGAAGCTTGCCGAAAGACGCACGCCAAGAAGCTCTCTGGAAGAGTTTAGACACTTTCCGGATCGAAATACCGTCCTGGGGATTTGCCAACACTGGAACCCGTTTTGGCAAATTCATCCAGCTTGGCGCGGCAACCTCCACTCAAGAAAAGTTTAGCGATGCCGGACAAGTTCATCACTTTACGGGCATCTGTCCGACGGTGGCCGTGCACGTCCTCTGGGACTTCCCGGAAGGCCTCAAGAGCACGCATGAAGTGAAGGCGTACGCCGCCAAATACGGTGTCGGAGTTGGGGCCATCAACCCCAATGTCTTTCAGGACCAGGTTTACAAGTACGGGTCTCTGGCCAACCCCGACCCCGAAGTCCGCCAAGCCGCCTTGCAGCATATCCTGGAGTGCGTAGAAATCGGGAAACAGACAGGGAGCCGGGACATCTCTCTTTGGTTTGCGGATGGATCGAGTTACCCCGGCACCGCCAACATTCGCCAGCGGAAGCAGTGGTTTGAGGAGGGTTTGGGGAAAAGTCACTCCCAGCTCTCACCCACCCAGCGATTGTTGGTGGAATACAAACCCTTCGAACCAGCCTTTTACCACACTGACATCGCCGACTGGGGCATGGCTCTCCTGTTGGCCCGCGCTGCCGGTCCGCGCGCTAAGGTCCTCGTGGATACGGGCCACCACTATCAAGCGCAGAATATCGAGCAAATCGTGACCTGGCTCCTCAGCGAAGACATGCTGGGAGGTTTCCACTTTAACGACCGCCGTTACGCCGACGATGATTTGACGCTGGGTTCGATCGATCCCTATCAGGTCTTCCGCATCTTCCACGAAATCCTCTATTTTGAGTGGGAGGCTGGCCGGCGCGCGGACATTGCCTACATGATCGACCAGAGCCACAACTTGAAGGGCAAAATCGAGGAAATGATCCAGACCGCAGTGACAGCCCAAGAGTTGTATGCCAAGGCGACACTCGTGGACCACGGGCGTCTGGCTCGCCATCAGCAGAAATGTGAGCTCGTGGACGCCGAGGAGTGCCTCAAGGCGGCCTTCGCTACCGATGTGCGACCTTTAATCCGGGAGTGGAGACGCTCGAAGGGTCTGCCGGAAGACCCCCTGGCGGCTTTTCGCGAGTCCGGATATATGCAGCGGATCAACCGCGAGCGAGCCGAAAAGAACCAATCCGCCGGAGGAAGCTACGCCTAGTATTACAGCGCGGCTGTTGGCCGAAACCAAAACGAGACTCTCCGTGTCCTCCGTGCCTCTCAAGCTTTAACACAGAGCACACGGAGCCCCACACTGGACGGTGCAGGGCGGAGCATCTCAGTGATCCCGCGCCTGCGGGACTCTTCTGGACACGGAGGACACGGAGGCGCTAACGACCGCAACTGCCTGCTTCGATATCCTTCAGCAGGTCCTGGACATGGGGCTTAAGGGGGGAATGGCGGGAATGAAGAACGGCACTTATATTGCCGCAACTGATCTGGGAGCGGAAAGCGGTCGTGTAGTCCTTTGCCGCTGGACCGGGGCGGAAGGAATCCTGGAGGAGGTCCACCGTTTTCCCAACGGCGCACGCGAGGAGGCGGGTCACTTGGTGTGGGACCTGGACCGTCTATGGCAGGAGGTCCTCAAAGGACTGCGCCATGCCGCATCCAAAGCTGGGGGCCGCATCGCCAGCGTGGGAGTCGATGGCTGGGGTGTGGACTACGTGCTGCTCGACCGCACTGGAAACCGCATCGGTCGTTCTTACTGCTACCGGGACGCCAGAAACCTCCCCCAAATGGAGCGTGCTTTCACCCTCCTTCCCCCAAAACGCATGTACGAAATCACGGGGATTCAGTTTCTTCCTTTCAACACCGTTTTCCAGTTGATGGCGCACGCCGCCGAATTCCCTTCGGAATGGGATCGTGCCGCAAAGTGGCTCACCCTGCCGGAGTATTTCCTTTTCCGGCTCTCGGGAGTCGCCATGGCCGAGTATACGGAAGCCAGTACTACACAACTCCTCGATGTCTATAAGCGGTCCTGGTCGGAGGAACTGGCCTGCGCCCTGAATCTCAATCTGGAAAAATTCCCTCCCATCGCGCCACCGGGGACGCCCCTCGGAAAAATACGGAAAGAGCTCGCCACGGACCTTGGTCTTTCCAATGTGCAAGTCATCGCACCTGCCTGCCACGACACCGGTGCGGCCGTGGCGGGCATTCCTTTCCCACATGACAAACTGGCTTTCATCAGCTCCGGGACTTGGTCCCTGGTGGGTATGGTTCTTTTGAATCCCGTGGTCACAGGACCGTCCTTTGAGCAGAACTTCACCAACGAAGGTGGCGTGGCAGGGAGCATCCGGTTCCTGAGCAATGTCATCGGGTTGTGGCTGCTCCAGGAGTGCCTGCGCGAGTGGAATGCGCAAGGGCTTCAGTTGACCGCTGCCGACCTGGCGCAACAATGTATGGACACTCCCGCTGACGGGACTTCCTTTGAGGCGGATGAGAAAGCCTTCCTTGCCCCGGGCAACATGATTTCCCGTATCAATGCCGTTCTCGCAGCGCAAGGGTTTGAGGAAGAGACCCGGCCCAAGGAACTTGCCGCCATCATCTTCCGCAGCTTGGCGCGACGGTACGCCAAAGTTATCAGGGAGCTCCAGAAGATTGCCGACACGCCCATCGAACGCATATGCATTGTCGGCGGGGGTGTCAAAAATGAAACCCTCAACCGCCTCACCAGTGAGTTGACGGGCCGTGAAGTCCTGCGCGGACCGAGCGAATCCACGACGATCGGGAACATTGCCATGCAGATCGCGGCGCTCGAGAAGACTAAATCGCTTGACCAGATCCAATCCATCAGCGCTCGACTCAAATTTCCGGCGCCCGGTTAGCCAGCCACCAGCCCCCCTATTCTCCAGGTCTGAGGCTATTGCTGGGCATTGTTGAATTCCCATTGGCATGTCACGGAACATTCGTCGCCTGTAATTCGTTTGATTAGAGTGGACCAGAATTCGTCCGCGGAAGAACTGAACAGGGCACCCACTGTCTTTGCTTAACGTGAGGTGTTTTTTTGGACCGGCTCGGCGTTGAGGCGACGCGGGGTCAGGCAGACTTGGCGAAGGAGAGTCGTGAGTAGCGTGGCCGAGGCATTGGCGTTGGGATTCGGGTCGGGTCCCATCTGCGTTGCCTACTGCGGACCGGTGCTGCTGCCGTGGCTGGGGGCCGAGCCGCGCGATCTGGGCACGACGGGCCGGTTGCTGGCCATCTTCTTGGGCGGTCGCCTGGCAGGCTACCTGTCGTTCGCCGTTGTGGTATGGGCGGCTGGTATGACAATTCCACTCGACCTGCGTACCCGCGCGCTGGTCTTCGGGCTGGCCAACTTCGGGTTGGCGGCCCTGTTGGGTTTCTCGGCGTGCGTTCCTCGCCGCCGTTGCGCAAAGACGCCGGACGAACGCCCCACGCGCCTCTATCAGATCGGCGCCGCGGATCGCTTCCGGCCGCCCGCCGCCGTCACGCTTGGCTTCCTCACAGGGCTCAATCTGTGCCCGCCGTTCGTTGCCGCCGGCGTCCGCGCCGCAGCGACTCACAGCCTGCCCGGCGCGCTCGCATTCTTCGCGCTCTTTTTCGCCGGGACAGCCGTCTGGTTCCTCCCCTCGCTCGCTATCAGCCCGCTGCGTCGCTTCAGTGCCCTTCCGGTCGTGGCCCGCATGACCATGGCCGCTCTCTCGATCTATTACGCCTACCTGGGAGTCGTGAGCGTGGCCTCCTGGCGGCTGGCTCCAGGCCAAGCCGGGAATCTTGTCATTTCTATCACTGGGATGGTGACCCATGCCTGACCGAGCTCGTTCGATCGCGCTCGCTCCTCCGCGCGGAATCGGGCGCTCGCTTCTTCTGAGTGTGCCCATGGCCCTGTTCACGCTGCTGCTGTTCACGCCTGTCCTCCGCCAGCCGGGCCGGCCCGCCAAGCTGGCTGCGCTCATCGCCTGGGCCTTCATGATCGCGTTGTTCTTTCTGATGATGCGCACCCGCGAGACCTATCGCTGGCGCCGGATATTCTTCGTCACCTTGGGATTCCTGTTTCCGGTGGGCTTTATCTGGGATCTCATCGCCCTGCGCTCGTCGATGAGCATCCCTATGGAAAGGATGATCTCCGGCGACACGCCTTTCTGCTTCATGGTGCTCCCCATGACGCTGATCCCAGCCGCGCTGACGAAAACCATCATCTTCCCGGGCTCGATCCTGCCCACGCCCTCCAACCCCCACAGCATCGCCATGATGGTGGCGCTGTGGCTGCTTGCCACAATCATTCTCGGCAAGGCGTGGTGTAGCTACGGTTGCTTCTTCGGCGGGCTGGACGAGGGCTTCTCCTCGATCGCCAAGAAGGCGCGCCTGCGCAAGATCAACCCACGGTGGCGCCTCGCGCCTTGGGCGATTCTTGTTGCCATCGTGCTGCTCTCTGCGGCCACCTACGAGCCCACGTACTGCATGTGGCTCTGCCCGTTCAAGGCGGTCACCGAGTTTCCCCAGGTGCGCTCCACCCAAACGGCGCTCCAGTTCGGGATCTTCATCGCGCTTTTTCTGGGCCTGGTTGTCGTGCTGCCCTTCCTCACCAAACGGCGCACGCAGTGCGCCTTCTTCTGCCCGTTCGGCGCCTTCCAGTCGATCTTCAGCAGGACCAGCATCTTTGACATCCGGATCGATAAAGAGAAGTGCGGCGCCGGTTGCCTGTTGTGCCAAAACAACTGCCCCACGCTCGCCATCGACCAGGACGCGATTCGTGCCGGCAAAACCCTCTCCTCTTGCATGCGGTGCGGCGCCTGCGTCGACGTCTGCCGCAAGGACGCTGCGGTGTGGCATATCAAGGGCACGCCGGTGGGCGTCAAGCCGGAGCGCGCGCGGCTGCTCTATCTTTACGCGGCGTGGACCTTTGCCAGCATGTTCGGCGGCAGTATCATCGCCAACTCGCTGCAAAAGCTGATTGGGCTGGTCATGTGAGGCTAGTGGGCTCGTGTCATTCCGAGCGAAGCGAGGAATCCCGCCCTGTTTTGTCGAGGAAAGAATCAGGGCGAGATTCCTCGCTTCGCTCGGAATGACAGCATGGAGGAGTTTTCCCGCGGCAACTTCCACCACTGGGGACTCGCGGAAGGAGAACGTTATGACAAAGCGCTTGCCGGCAATACTCGGTTATGCGGTCGCGGTGCTCACCATCGCCGTGGCGGTGGTGGGGCCGCTGTTCTGGTTCGGCGTATTCAGCCGCGCTGCGGCGAAGACCTCGCTAAGAATTGACCCGGAATACACGGGCGGCGAACCGGCCCGCATAATCGCCCGCGACGGTTACCAGATTGTCGTCTACAAACCTGTCCTGAAACGCGCCCCGCTCTCGCCCACCGCGTCGTTTGTGCAAATCGTGTGGAAACCCGTCTCGGCGCTGCCGGCCGCGATCTCCGAGCCTATCGACCTGGATGGCGACGGCCGGCCGGATTGCGTGGTTTCCTTCCAGGCCTCGCGCGATCCGCACGCGAAACTGCGCGTCACCGTGAAGCCTTTGACCGCCCTCGTCCAACCGATGAATGAGGTTGGCAAAGATTCGTTTTCCTCGCTAATCGCACGGGTGAACGATGCGATCGTCGTCCGAGTGCCGTTGCGTAACTAACCCCTCACCCGGCCCGCTGCGGCTGGTGAAAGCGCCGGCAGCGGGCCACCCTCTCCTCAGGGAGAGGGCGGCTTTCCTAACCCCAACGCGCACCAGAAATGACAGCCCTCTCCCTGGGGAGAGGGTGCCCGACGGAGGAGGGCGGGTGAGGGGTTTTTCCATTCCATGAAACCAGGAACCTCGTTCAACTCACGAATTCGGGTTGAACGACCACCCAAAATAGCCACGCTACCTTCCCGCAGCCTGGCCAATCGTTGGTCCTTGACCTCAAAACGCTTTTCTAATACGGTTAACGCTTTGCGAGGGTTGAGATGCCCAGAGTTCGAGTCGCGCTCTTTGTAACTTGTTTGGGTGACCAGTTCTTCCCCCAAGTGGGCGAGAGTGTGGTCAACGTGCTTCGGCGGTTAGATGTCGAGGTCACTTTCAATCCTGCGCAAACCTGTTGCGGTCAGCCTGCCTTCAACACGGGTTACCGTGATGAAGCTCGAGCGGTGGCTTCAAAGGTCCTCAACCTTTTTGATGATGCGGACTATGTGGTGTGCCCCTCGGGTTCCTGCACCTCGATGGTGCGAGTGTTTTATCCCGAACTCTTCGCCGCTGACCCTGACCGGCTTCGAAAATGCCATCAACTACGCAACCGCTTCTTTGAGTTCTCGGAATTCCTGGTGAACATTTTGAAGGTCGAGGATGTTGGGGCAAGCTTCCCCCATCGCGTGACGTACCACGATTCCTGTCATCTTCTGCGCGAGTTGGGCGTTGAGGAACAGCCGCGGAAGCTGCTGCGCAAGGTGCGGGGCATCGATTTCGTCGAGATGGAAGGGTACAAGGTGTGCTGCGGCTTCGGGGGAACGTTCGCCGTCAAATTCCCCGAAGTCTCAGTCGCCATGGGCCAGGACAAACTCCAATTTGCCACCCAAACAGACGCCGAGTACCTTGTAGCCAATGACTCGGGATGCCTGATGCACCTTGCAGGGATGATTCACCGCCAGGGATTGCCACTCAAGACGATGCACCTGGCGGAGGTGTTGGCGCAAAAACAGCACAGGCATGCGCCGTAGGCGCTCTGGAGTGCGGCAGCTTGCTGCCGCTTTCCTGCTGCGAGCTTGCTCGCGCCTTACGCGTCCAAGTACCGCGCTCCAGTGCTCGGCCAGCAAGCTGTCCCGCAGAGCGGGAGAAAGCGGCAGCAAGCTGCCGCACTCCAAAAGCATTTGACTCTCGACTTCTCGACTCCCGACTATGGCTGACACAGGCGTTTACAGCAACGAAGTTCACGAGCTCGGTAACAAGACTCTCGCCGATGCGCATCTTCAGGAAGCCTATCGCTCTTCGACCCTCCGCCTTTACACCCACCGCTTGGAAGCGATCGCCGAAGTCCCTGGCTGGGAACGGCTGCGCGAGCGCGCCCAGGAGCTCAAGCGCCAAGTGATGGAGCACTTGGACTTTTACCTCGGGCAGTTTGCCGACAACGTGGAGCGGCGCGGCGGCAAGGTACACTGGGCCGCGACGGCCGAGGAGGCCTGCCGGATAGTTCTGGAAATCGCGCAGCAATGCGGCGCCAGGGAAATCGTGAAGGCGAAATCGATGGTCGCGGAGGAAGTGGAGCTGAACCATGCACTCGAGGCGCGGGGGATTCGCCCCGTCGAGACGGACCTGGGCGAGTTCATTATCCAACTCGCCGGCAACCGGCCCGCGCACATCGTGGCCCCGGCCATCCACATGACAAGGCACGATATTTCGGACCTCTTCGCCACTCACCTTCACTCCGAGCGTACCGCAGTGCCGGAACGACTTACGGCGATTGCACGCCAGGTCCTTCGAGAGAGATTTGCCAGGGCGGGCATGGGCATGAGCGGCGCCAATTTCCTGGTGGCGGAAACCGGTACCGTGGTGTTGGCGGAAAATGAGGGGAACATCCGTTTTTGCACGACGGCGCCGCGGGTACATGTGGCGCTGGTGGGAATCGAGAAGATCATCCCGCGTTTTGCGGACCTCGGCGTTTTCCTGCGCCTGCTGGGGCGTTCGGGCACGGGACAGAAGCTGACCACTTACACCTCCTTCCTCACCGGCCCGCGGCGCCCGGGTGAAGACGGTCCGGACGAGATGCACGTGGTGCTGGTCGACAATGGGCGCGTGGACACCTTGGCGGATCTCAAGATGCGGGAAGCGCTTTATTGCATCCGTTGTGGCGCCTGCCTCAACACCTGCCCGGTTTATCGCAAGATTGGCGGGCATGCCTACGGTTGGGTTTACAGCGGTCCTATCGGGGCGTTAATCACTCCCCAATTTACCAGCATCGGGCAGGCGCGGGAGTTGCCCTTCGCTTCTTCCCTTTGCGGTGCCTGCCGCGAAGTTTGTCCCGTCAAGATCAATATCCCCGATCTCCTGCTTCATTTGCGCAGTAAGGCGCAGAAAGTGGCCCCTGCACCCAGACCGAAAGGTTCGCTCTTGCGCGAGAAGACCATGATGCGCCTGTTTGCCTGGGCCCTGTCGCGACCCTGGGTTTATGCGCTCGGCGGGCGCATGGCGCGCTGGGGCCAGTTCGTACTCGCTCGTTCCGGCTGGATTCGAAAAGTTCCCCTCTACCCTGCGTCCCGCTGGACGGATGGACGGGACCTCCCCGCGCTTGCGCAAAAGTCCTTCCACGACCGCTGGAAAGAAATTTCTTAGCGTCTACACCATGAAGGAGGAGTTAGCATGAACATAAGTAGCATTGTCGGCGCACTCTCAGCGGCGAGGTTCTTTGCTCCTTTGCACCTTGTTTCCAGCCTCCCTGCCCAACACTCCGCAGGTTCTCATTTACGGCCGGGCATATGTCCGCTGGCGCTTGCGGGGGGTCTTCTGCTCGTTCCACTCTTGAGTCTGGCGAGCGGTGTGCCGCGAGCCAAGGAGCGATTCGCGAATCTGGATGGGCACCGCATCTATTACCGCAGCTTCGGCTCCGGCAAAAGCGCCATGATTTTCCTATCCGGCTGGGGCTGCGACACCTCGCTGTGGCGGAATCAGGTGCCGGCGCTAGTGCCTTATAGTCGTGTGCTGCTGGTCGACCTCCCAGGCCACGGGCGCAGCGACAAGCCGGACATCCCTTACACGCTCGACCTGTTTGCGCGAGCGGTTTACGCCGTGCTCGAACACGCGCGGGTGCAGAAGGCCGCTGTTGTGGGTCACAGCATGGGCGGGATGGTGGCGTACGAGTTCGCACGCCGCTGGCCAGAGAAGACCATCGCCCTGATCTGGGTTGATGGCACATTCACTATTCCGGTCGACGTCGACCAGCAGATCACCGGGCTCCGCAAGCGCGCTGAAGATTTCCGCTCGCCGGATTATCAGGAGAAGGTCCGAAAATTTATCGACCAACTCTACGTCCCGCAGACCCCCACGGCGGTGCGCGACGAGGTCACGCGATCCATCCTCGCCACTCCCCAACACGTGCTGGTAGGCTGCCTGGAAGGCCTTGCCGACCGCCGACTCTACGAGCCCCACCCCCCTCTTGACCTTCCGGCATTCGCAATCTTCAGCTCATTCTGGAATCCCGAGCGCTTCATCGATATCTTCAAGAAGAGCCTGCCGCGATTGCAGTACCAGGTGCTGACCGGCGTCGGCCACTACCCCATGCTTGAGAAGCCGGACCTGGTCAACGCGGCGCTTACACGCTTTGTGGCAAGCATTCAGCCTGAGTTGCGCAAGCATTAATGCGCGCACCACCCTCCCCGCCCACCTGACTAGTGCTTAGTTGCATTAATTTCCGATATTATTTGTGACCCTCGGAAGGGCGGGGCTTTAGCCCCGCCGCCGCGGGGCGGAGAGTTGAATGGGCCTTTTAGGCCCTGAAGCCGCGTCGCTTCAGGGGCTAAAGCCCCCAAATCCCGCCTGCGCCCTGCGGCGGGGCTGAAGCCCCGCCCTTCCATCCCCCGACAAATAAGGTCGCTAACTTCTACAACTAAGCACTAGGCGACTTTTGGGTGGATGAGCGAAGTAAACTATTGCCCTAATTAAGGCCGAGGCTACCGGTGAGGTCTGGGAATTGTGGGCCTTACATCTCTCCGAAGTTATAGCCTACCCAGATGGTGCCGCCAATCACCTGGTCCCTGCCAAACTGGTTGGTGAGGCCCGGCACCTCGCGGAAATCAAACTGTGGCCGAATGAAAATGTGTGGCTTTACATAGAACTGAACGCCGGCTCCCACATGCACCTGGAAATGGCTTGAATTGCCTATGGGCAGGGCCTGCGTCGTGCAGACTGCGGTGCCCACGCAAGAAGTCTCTGTTAATGAAAAGCCCGATCGCGTGCCGCCAATTCCGCCTTCCAACCGTAGTTGCAGCCGCTTGTTGTTAATGGGGGCGTAGATCCCGTTGAAAGTGTAGAAGAGCTGCCGGTATTGCAAGGGGCCGTAGTCGTTCTTGGTGGGTTGGAAGCTAAAGTCCCCTCCGATGCCGAAATGCTTATTCAGCATCCCGTCCCCCTCAAAGCCCATGAGGAGCCCGCCCAAACCGGGCGTGACCTCACAAGTGGGAGCTGCGGATGACGGCGTGCAAGAGGAACCCGTCACACTGTCGATGCCGAGGCCAGTCGCCTTATCGTGGACGCTGCCGAAACCAACGGCCACATCGAACGAGCCCTGCGCTTGGAGCAGCGGGACCGAGCCCAGCAGCAGGATCAAGGGAAGAAAGGTGCGGATGTGTTTCACGTTGTGTCCTCCTGTTCATCAACTTGAGCTCATCATCATTCAGACGTAATGCCCTTCGAAGAGACGGACGGCCACGCCGGCCCGAGAGACGTTGGCTGCTTCCAGGGGCGCGGTTGCGTCACAACACTTGTTAAGACGTAATTTGTGCCAGGATAGTTGCCAGGAAAACAGCGCGCCGGCCCAATCAGGTCTCGGCGGATGCCTCGTACGTGACGTCATTTGCCAAGTGTCAGGTGGCACTTGAATAGGAGACTCAGTTGGGGAATGGCACTTAAACTGGAAGACTGGTTGTGCCTGGCATCCGCTTACGAGTACCATTCTCAAGATCCAAAAGCCGTGATCGCGGACCAAGAACCATCCCAACAGGTGCGTTAATGAAACGAAGAGCACCCCCCCGCTCCAGCCTCGTCAGCAAGCGCCGCACTACCCTCTGCGCATGATACGCTACCCGCCCCGGCGTATCCGGCCATGCGGGATCAGCGAGCAGCGGTGGCCGCGCCGATGGTGACGTAGGTCCTCTCGTCGCGTCTTTCTTCACTCGTCTGCGTCATCTGCGCAATCTGCGGATTTGTTTTTGCCCGCTTGTTATAATCCGCAGATTGCGCAGATGACGCAGATTACTATCGACAGCCCATCCGACACCACCCTTCCCACCGGAGCCCATCTCCTATCGGCGGATTGGGGATATGATGCGTCTTGCCTCTTGCCACGCGGCCGGAAATCTGGTAGCCTACTGTAGTTGACGTATGCTGAACGCACCGCCAGACCGCTTCCGGGGGGTTCGAAATCGGCCCCAGGGCGGCGGGAGATTGGCACAAAATGCAAAAAAGATACTAAATAGACGGAACGAAGCTAAGGATCTGGTGAAAACAAAGGGGTTAACGTCTTCGGAGGCTCAAAAACGAACCGAATTCTGAGTGCGAAAAGCGCCAATCAAAGCGAAAAAACGCCCCAGAATCGACGAGTTGTGCGACATTGAGTGAATCGAGAAACTGGAAACTGGAAACTGGAAAATGGAAATTGGAAACTAAGCCTGCCAGTTTCCAGTTTCTAATTTCCAGCTTCTGCTTTCTACGTGCCGTGCATACCAAGATTCGGCGCCGTAAGGGGCAAGACCATGCAGGATATCACTTCTACGCCGCGCACCCAAAAAGCTCCCGATCGTTGCTCGCCGGTGGGATTTCTAGTACACTCCTCGCGCCCAAACGAACAGGTTCTATTTCTAGCAGTGATCCGAGTCGTCTTTCAATCCGCCGATTGGTTTTCGATGCTCTGGACTGAGGTTTCCAGCTTATGAGGCAGACGATCAAGCGCCTGCTCATTTCTTTGCTGATTCTACTCCTGCTCATCATCGTCGGCGGGGGCGGCTGGCTGTACTGGCGCGTCCGCGCGAGCCTTCCCCAACTCGAGGGAGCGATTCAAGTTGCCGGGTTATCAGCGCCAGTTGAGGTCTTACGCGACGCGCACGGCGTTCCTCACCTTCGTGCCCCCTCGCTCCAGGACCTGTTCTTCGCGCAAGGTTACGTGACTGCGCAAGACCGCCTGTGGCAGATGGACTTGAGCCGGCGGTTGGCGGAAGGAGAACTCTCAGAGGTTTTTGGCGAACGGACGCTCCGGCTTGACCTCGAGAACCGAACCTTGGGGTTCCGGCAAGTTTCTCAGCGCACCCTGGCAGAGCTCAGCCCCGAGGCGCGGGCTCCACTCACGGCGTATGCCAACGGGGTCAACGCTTTCATCGCCAGCCACAGGGACCGTCTACCCCTGGAATTCCGCTTGCTCAATTACCAGCCTCGGCCATGGGGCGAGAGCGATTCCCTTGGCGTGGCACTGAATCTGGTCAAGACGCTCAACACAACTTGGCGGACGGATTTGATGCGCGAACGCATCCGGGCAAAGCTTGGCCCTGACCTTTCCGCAGACCTCTTGCCGGACAACTCGCCGCTGGATGAGCCGGTGGCGGAACTGCCCCCTGGAAGCAAGGTGTCACCCAAAAAGAAACCAGTGTATCCACCGCCTACCTGCGGCGACCTCGACCCCAGCGTGCTGCATGAGCCTGTGGCGGGGCTGCCTCCTGGATATGCGGTTATGCCGCAACGGAAACACGCGAATCCACTGCCGGGCCTCGGCGACCTTGACTCTACTCTGGCGGCGCTCCTTTCCTCTGGTGACGAGAGTAATCCAGGATTGGGAAGCAACAACTGGGTGGTTAGCGGCGCTCACACTCAGTCGGGCAAGCCGTTACTGGCTAACGATCCTCATCTCGATCACAGCGTTCCCAGTGTCTGGTACATGATCCACTTGACGGCGCCGGGGCTGAATGTGATTGGGGTTAGCCTGCCTGGCTTGCCGCTGGTGATTATTGGCCACAATGAGAAGATCGCCTGGGGTATGACCAATACAGGTCCGGACGTCCAGGATCTGTACTCGGAAAGCTTCGATTCCGGCGCTCCCAACAGGTACCTCCACAACGGGGCATGGGTTGATGCCGAAGTCCGGGACGAGGTGGTCAAGGTCCGCGGGAAGCGGGATTACCGATTCACTGTGAAGGTAACGCGCCATGGCCCTATCGTTTCTGAAAGTTGTGGCCGGGACCTGGCCTTGCGATGGACGGCGCTCGAACCACACGCCCTCTCGGCTCTGTTCAACGCCGTATCCAAAATCGGTCTGGCGCAGAATTGGGAGCTATTCACGGCCGCCTTGCGCGACTACACGGGACCGATGCAAAACTTTGTGTACGCCGATAGGGATGGAAATATCGGTTACTACGCGGCAGCGTGGGTCCCCATCCGGAAACAGGGCATCGGCGCTGTACCCGCGCCCGGCAGTACGGACGATTACGACTGGACAGGCTACATTCCGTTCGAGGACCTTCCGCATTCCTACAACCCTTCGAGTGGCATCATCGCCACGGCCAATGGCCGCGTGGTGCCTGACGATTACCCCTATTTCATTACCAGCCACTGGGAATCCCCTTTTCGCACGGCGCGCATCTTTCAACTACTGCGTGCCGGCAAGGCGTTCACCATTGACGACATGCTGCGCATTCAGACCGACATTGTCACTCTGGAAGACAGTTGGCTCGCCGGGCAACTTCTTAAAGCAGACTTCCACCATCACCCGCAAGACCCCGAGGCCCAGTACGCCGTCAGCCTCCTGAGGCATTGGGATGGAGAGGCCAGGATGGATTCTGCCGCTACCTTGGTTTGCGAAGTCACCCGCCAAGCCCTGCTCGAACGCATCCTCAAACCCAGACTGGGCGACGACCTCTCGGGCTACCACTGGGGAATGAGTACGACATTCCTCGAGAACGTGTTGGCGAACAACTGGACGCGCTGGCTGCCGCGCGGCGATTCCTCTCTCGAGGAGACCTTGATAAAGAGTCTTGAAGAGGGTGTAAAGCAAATCCCCAGCCGGGTGGGCAGTCGAAGTCACGACGCCTGGAAGTGGGGCAATACCATCCCCCTGACCTTTTACCATCCGCTGGGTCAAGGTTTTCCCCTTTTGGGCAGGCTGCTGGATGTCGGCGCTTTTCCGCAGGCAGGGACTGCCACCACTGTGAAAGCGACAACCAGCCGTCACGGTCCTTCCATGCGCATGGTCGTCGATCTCTCAACCCTCGACCATTCGGTTCAGAACATTACTCTCGGCGAATCCGGCCAAGTGTCCAGCCCTTACTACCAGGACCAGTTCGACGCTTGGTACAACGGCCGTAGCTTTCCCATGTCCTTCAGCGATGCGGCGGTTGAGCAGGCCACCGTCCACAGACTGGTTTTAAGGCCCGACAAGAAATTTGGAGGATGGGGGGCGGGAGGCGTCATCGTCAATCCCTAAGCTTAGGGCAACAGTGAGAGTTCAATGCGCGCCAGGATATCGGAGAAGGTAATCGCTCAGACTCGGGTGCCAACGCACGTAGCGCCGGTCCCGCATGCGGGACCGGCACGTGCCGCCCTAAAGGGCGGCGCTACACTATACTCATCGAAGAGAGTAACCGAGGGTAGGCCCGGATTGCGCCGGGTGGCTCTCCTCATCATCTTCCTGCTGGCCAGTGCGGCTGGCGCGCTGGGGGCGGCGGAAGAAACCGCCTCCCCGGCGTTGCAACTGGAATATCACCTCGTCCTGACGCATCCCAACTTGCACCTTGTGACCGTCGAGATCACAGCCGGCAAGGTCTCGGGCGATTCCCTCGACTTCGTCATGCCTGCCTGGTCGCCAGGCCGTTACGCTATTTACGACTTCGCCAAGAACGTGCAGGAATTCGAGGCCACCGGCGCGCAAGGCCAGGCGCTGGCTTGGACGGACCTCGACAAGCAGACCTGGCACGTGGACGTCCGCCGGGCTGGCGGAATCGTCAAGGCGCGCTACCGCGTTTTCGCCAACGACCTGAACGGTTCCTTTTCGCAGTTTGACAACACGCACGCCAACTTGAATGGCCCTTCCATCTTCATGTATATCGCCGGGCGCAAGTCCGACCCGCTCACGCTCACCGTGGACGCACCGAAGGACTGGCAGTTGATAAGCGGCTTTTCCGAGTCCACAAGCGAGCGGACCTTCCATGCGCCTAATTACGACCGCTTGGTTGACACTCCCATCGAAGCTTCCACCCACATGAAGCTGGCGCAATTCCAGGAGCAGGGGAAGACGATCCGCGTCGCTGTGCACGCTTATGACGAGGATGACACCGACACCTCGAAGCTCCTCGAGGGCCTCAAGAAGATTGTCCATGCGGAAATGGCACTGATGCCTGCCCCGGATTTCGAGCGCTACACTTTTATTTTCCACTTCGCTCCCGACATTTCGATGGGTGACGGGATGGAACATCTGAACTCCACGCAGATCATCGTGCGGGGAAGCCTTAGCAGCAGCCTTGACGAGGCGCTCGAGAACGCTGCGCACGAGTTCTTTCATCTCTGGAACGTCAAACGCCTGAGGCCAGCCGAACTCGGACCCTTTGATTACACGCGCGAAGTCTACACGCCATCCCTCTGGTTTGCCGAAGGGGTGACCACCTATGTCGGTTATCTCAGCCTGTTGCGTTCAGGCCTGTGGACACGGGAGAAGTTCCTCAGCCGCCTGTGCGATGAGATCAGTGCCCTGGAAGAAGAACCGGGACGGACGCTGATGTCCGCCGAGAGCTCCAGCTTCCACGCCTGGTTCTACGACCGCTCTCCGCAAATGCAGGAGACCAACTTCGCCAATTCCACCATCTCCTATTACAACAAGGGTGCGCTTCTCGGCATGCTTCTGGACCTGGAGATGCTGTCCCGGACACAGGGCGCAAAATCCCTCCTGGATGTGTTGTCGTTGCTTTACCACAAGTTCTACGAGACGCCGCCCGCAACTTATTACGGCCCCGGCCACGGTTACAACGAGCAAGACATCCTCGAAGCAGTGAATGAAGTTGCGGGGAGCGACTTCACACCCTTCTTCGAAAGCTACGTTCGAGGGACTGCGCCGCTTGCGTACGGCAGGGCGCTCGGTGTGGCCGGACTCGCTTTGCGGATCAGTGTTCCCGAAGGAGCGCTGCCGAGAATCGGCATAACCGCCCTGCCGGACAATCGCGGCGTCAGGGTCTTCGCCGTCTGTCCGGGTGGGGCCGCTGACCGCGCCGGGATCGGTCGCGATGACCTCCTGATTGCAGTCGATAACCAATCTCTGGCTACGGCGGATTTGAGTGAACGCCTGAGAGCCTATCCGCCGGGGGCGAGCGTCCTCTTCACAGTCGAGCGCCACGGACGACAGGAAATCATCAATGTGACTCTCGAGCCACCGATTCCGAACTCGTACTCGATCCAGGAACTGCCCGCCGCCACGCCCATGCAGACCGCGATTCGCGATCGGTGGCTCAAGGGAAAATGAATTTTGGATTTTAGATTTTGGATTTTGGATTAGGCGCCGCGGAGAGCGAGAGATGAAACTAAAAACTGGAAATCAGAAACTTGAACCCAAGGCTGTCAATTTCCATTTTCTAATTTCCAGTTTCTGCTTTCTGGTTTCCTTGATATGGCTCCCGACACTGCCCGTCAAGGCCGCCGCTCCCGATCCGGACTCTGCCGAAGCGTTGGAAGATGCCGGCCACTGGAAACGGGCCCGCGCAATTGTGGAGCCGCGCGTCGCCGCCAACCCGCGCGATGCCCAGGCGGCTTGCCTGCTCTCACGAATAAAGCTGGCTTTTGGCGATTTGGATGGCGCACTGAAACCCGCCCAGCAGGCCGTGGCGCTCGAGGACGGAAACTCGAACTATCACTTCCAACTTGCGCAAGTTTACGGGGAGATGGCGGCAAACGCCAGCATGTTTGCGGCCGCAGGTTTGGCCAAAAAGTTCAAGGGCGAGTTGGACGCTTCCCTCGCCCGCGACCCCAAAAACCTGGAGGCGCTGGATGCTTTGATGCAGTACAGCTTTCAGGCGCCCGGAATCATGGGGGGCGACAAGGGAAAGGCCCACGCCATTGCTGAAAAACTGGTGCAACTCAGCCCCGTGCGCGGCTACCTGGCGCAGGCTGAGCTGGCCCGAGAAGCAAAAGACTTTGCCAAAGTCGAAGAGTGTTTTCTCAAAGCCGTCCAAGCTGATCCGAAGAACTACGAGGCGCAGACCGCGCTCGCAGGCTTTTACACGCAGCCCTCTTACAGGAAGACCGAATGGGCGGAAAAGCATGCGCGGGAAGCCGTGCAGCTCAATCCCTCGCGGGCGAAGGGCTATTCCATCCTGGCGAAGGTTCTTGCCCTCGAGCAGCGATGGGGTGAACTCGAAGCCGTTCTCTCCACCTCCGAAAGAAATGTCCCCGACGACCTCTCCCCCTACTTTGAGGCTGCGAACGCTTTGCTGGAATCAGGAGTTGACCTCAAACGAGGCGAGACCTATTTGCGGAAATACCTTGCGCAGGAGGCTGAAGGAGAGGAGCCGGACGCAGCTCATGCTCACTGGCTGCTGGGACTGATTCTGGAAAAGCAGGGCCGAAGCGCGGAAGCCGTTTCCGAGCTCGAGGCTGCGGTTCAGATGGATCCCCGCTTCAAAGCGGCGAGAGAAGATCTGAAGAGAGTAAAGAGCGGCTTGCGATAAGGCTAGCCACTTCTTGCGCGCCGCTTCAAATAGACGATCAATCCCACCAAGGCGAGCACTGCAACCAGGCCCAGCGTGACGCGGTGGAAATCCTTGATGACGTGAGCCAGGTCGTCCCAACTGTTTCCAAAAAGAAAACCTACGCAACCAATCGCCGTGGCCCAAATCACCGCCCCCATGAAATTGAAGAGGAGGAAGCGCAGGTAAGGCATCTTGAAAAGCCCGGCTAGCGGACCCGCGAATACCCGCAGCCCGGTGATGAAGCGACCGGTAAACACGGCCCAGTGACCGTGCCTCAAAAAGAGCGCCCTGGCGTCCTCAAACCGGCGCGCCAGGAACTTGAAGCGCTTCACGTAGCGATCGAAGAAGGCATTCCCTCCATAACGACCCAACGTGTAGCCGAGGCTGTCGCCGAGCGTGGCTCCGGCAATCGCTACCCCGATCGCCCAAACGAGGTGAATTTGGCCTTGGTAAGCGAGGAACCCGGCAAACAGCAGGACGGTTTCACCCGGCAAGGGCAGGCCACCGTTTTCCAGCATCACGCCGAAAAACACCACCCAGTACCCGTACCGGGCGAAGAACTCCGTTAAGGTCTGAAAGATCGATTCAATCACGGGTTATGGAATTATGCACGAATGTCCCGTCTATGGGGATACTTTTAGTGGTTTCGGCCTTCGCGTGGCAAAATCCTAATCGGTCAAAGCGCATAATTAATTCACACCCGCTTCGTTTCCACCAGTTCGTCGTGTTAAACTAAGCGAGGGATGCGGGAACCCTTCCTGGAAAAAATCGAAAACCGGCCCATGGTCTGCGACGGGGCGATGGGGACGATGCTGTACTCAAAAGGCATCTCTCTGACACGCTGCTTCGATGAATTGAATCTGAGCTCGCCGCAGCTCGTCAAGGAGGTCCACCTCGCCTACGTGAAGGCCGGAGCGGAAATCCTTGAAACCAACACCTTTGGGGCCACGCGGCCGCGCCTGGAAAAACACCATCAGGGTGAGAAAGTCCGCGAAATCAACCTGGCCGGGGCGCGCCTGGCTCGGGAAGTGGCGGGAGAGGATCTCTATGTCGCGGGCTCCGTCGGACCATTGGGAATCCGTCTTGAACCCCTGGGGGCGACTTCCCTCAAGGAAGCGAGGGAGGCATTTCGTGAGCAAATTGCAGCGCTGGCGGAGGGCGGCGCAGACCTGCTCATTGTGGAAACCATGAGCGACCCGAACGAAGCCCACCAGGCCTTGCTCGCCGCACGTGACGTGTGCTCCCTGCCCGTGGTTGTGCAAATGACGGTGCAGGATGACGGCAGCACGTCCATCGGGGCATTGCCCGAGGACTTCGCCCGCAAACTGGACGAGTGGGGCGCGGACATCATTGGGCTCAATTGCAGCGTAGGTCCGGCGGCCATCCTGGAGGCGCTCGAGATCATGGCAGCAGTGACGGGCAAAAAGCTCTCCGCGCAGCCCAATGCGGGAATGCCTCGCACGGTCGAGGGCCGGAACATTTACCTCAGCTCGCCGGAATACCTGGCCAGTTACGCTCGCCGTTTCACCCAGAGCGGAGCGCGGCTTGTGGGTGGTTGCTGTGGGACGACACCGGAGCATATCAAGGCGATCAAAGCGGCTGTCCGCTCCCTGAGCCCGCAGCGCGCGCGCGTTGCGATTGAGGTCTTGGAGCGGCCGGGGCGCACCCTGGAACCCATTCCGCTCGAGAAGCGCTCGCGGCTGTCTGAAAAGCTGGCGCGCGGTGAGTTTCCAATTCTAGCGGAGGTTGTTCCTCCCAAGGGCTGCGACGCCACCAAGGAGGTGGAAGGCGCGCAATTTCTCCTGGCAAGGGGAGTGGACGCAATCAACATTCCCGACGGCACGGGGGTAACGGGCCGCATGAGCCCGCTCACGCTCGCCGCCCTCTTGCAGCAGCAAGTGGGCATCGACGTCCTCCTCCACTACAGTGCCCGCGATCGTAATGTGCTGAGCATTCAAGCCGACGCACTGGGAGCGCATGCGCTGGGGCTCCGGAATATCCTGGCCATCACCAGGGACACTGCCCAGTTCGCCACGCTTCTGGAACCCGCCGTCTTCGAAGTCGATTCCATTGGGCTGGTCAACCTCCTGAATAACCTGAACCAAGGGCTGGATGTGGGGGGCAACCCCTTGAGTAAGCAAACGGGATTCCTAATCGGCGTGGGGTTGAATCCTTACGCCGTGAATACGGATGAAGAACTTCACCGCTTCGAACTCAAATTGAAAGCGGGCGCAAATTTCGCGGTCACACAACCGGTTTTCGACGTGAAGCAATTGGAGACCTTCCTGAA
>DLMI01000025.1:0-32963 GCA_002478145.1 Acidobacteria bacterium UBA7540 | reverse complement strand
CTCACCAGTTACCGCAACGCCGAATTCATGAACAATGAAGTGCCTGGAATTTCTCTCCCGCAGGCCGTCATGGACCGGATGAGAGCGGTGGATACGGGAGAGCGCGCTCGGGCGGAAGGTGTTAGAATTGCCCAGGAGACGCTGCTCTCAATCCGCGGCTTGGTCCAGGGCGTGGAGATCGCCCCTCCCTTCGGCCGCTACGCCATGGCGGTGGAGGTGGCGGAAGTCCTGGGGGAACGCACTGCAACCAGAGGCGCCGTCAGCAGTCAGCACTCAGCTCTCAGCGAGCGCAAAGACAACTGACGGCTGATGGCTGAATGCTGGAGGCTCTAAAATGACTCCAACACCAAAACCTGCTAAATCCGACTCCTTTGAAAAGAACCTGGAACGCTTGGATGGAATCGTGCATGAGCTCGAGGACGCAGACTTGCCGCTCGAGAAGGCCTTGCAGCTTTATGAGGAAGGAATGAAACTCTCCGAGACTTGCCACAAGCAACTAGAAGAAGCTGAAGGGAAAGTGGAGATCCTCACAAAAAAGGCCGGGGGCAAGGTGGTCGCTGAACCCTTCGAGCCAGGCGAAGTAGCCAGTGACGAGTGACGAGTGATAAGAAGCTGTCAGCGGTCAGCCGTCAGCTATCAGCTCCTGGAATCATTCCGGTCGCTTTTTGCTGATCGCTGAAGGCTGAAGGGCAGTGCCGAGCGAGAAGAGGCTGTCAGCTATCAGCCGTCAGCTATCAGCTCCTGGAATCAATGGGTTTGCTTCTTGCTGATGGCTGATAGCTGAGGGCTGAAGGGCAGTGACGAGCAAGAAGAAGCTGTCAGCGGTCAGCCGTCAGCTCTCAGCTCCTGGAATCAATGGGTTTGCTTCTTGCTGATGGCTGATAGCTGAGGGCTGAAAGCTGATAGTGCTTCCCCTTCGAGCCAATTCAGGTCACAATTAAGGTTGGCAGGCGGTGAGCGCCAGCGGGCATTTGCCGCCACACAAAGGACCTTGAACACAGTTTCTACAGAATCCATCCAACAGTATCTCGAGACGGCGAGCAGCCAGATCGATAAGGAGTTGGACCGCCTGCTCCCGACCGCCGACCACTTCCCGCCGAGCATCCACCAGGCGATGCGCTACTCGGTGTTTGCGGGAGGGAAGCGACTGCGGCCGATCCTATGCCTGGAAGCGGGACGCTTGCTGGGCGGTGACGAGAGCACGCTGGTACGCCTCGGAAGCGCGCTGGAGTTAATCCACACCTACTCTCTGATCCACGACGATTTGCCGGCTCTCGATAACGACAACTTGCGGCGGGGCAAGCCTACTTCGCATCGCGCCTTCGGCGAGTCAACTGCCATCCTGGCAGGCGACGCGCTTCTGACCCTGGCTTTCGAAGTCCTTTCCTCTCCGGGTCCGCCCCCCGCAGCGTGCAAGCTGCGGGTGATCCATGAACTGGCTCACGCCATCGGGACAGAAAGAGGCATGATTGGTGGCCAGGTGATTGATCTCCAGATGACCGGGCAGAAGGTTGACAACTCCACACTGGAATATATTCACTCCGCCAAGACGGGTGCTTTTATCCGCGCTGCGGTAAGGTCCGGAGCTCTTTACACGCAGGTCGGGGAACAAGACTTGGCCCGCCTCACCACCTACGGTGAGAAAGTAGGACTGGCTTTCCAAATTGTGGACGACCTGCTTGACGTGCTTGGCACCCAGGAATCATTGGGCAAGAGGGTGGGCAAGGACGACCAACAACATAAGGCCACTTATCCCGCCATCCACGGAATCGAAGCGTCTCAGCGCATGGCTTTCCAGCTTGTCGAAGAAGCCTGCGAAGTTCTCGAACCCTATGGAGACCGTGCCCGCACCCTGCAAGGCATCGCTCAATACCTGCTCGTGAGGAAGAACTGATGGAATACAAATACCTTCCCCGCATTGATTCACCCGCCGACCTAAGAAAAATCCCGCGCGAAGAACTGCCCCTGGTGGTGGATGAACTGCGGGATTACATGGTCTCCGTGATCTCGAAAATAGGCGGCCACCTCGCCTCCAGCCTCGGCGCCGCCGAGCTGACGGTGGCGCTCCATTACACCTTCGACACGCCCAAGGACAAAATCGTCTGGGATGTTGGCCACCAGGCTTACGGACACAAAATCCTGACGGGACGGCGCGACCGCTTTCCCACCATCCGCCAGTACGGAGGAATCTCCGGCTTCCCGTCGCGCGAGGAAAGTCCTTACGATACCTTCAACGTGGCTCACGCCGGCACGGCCATCTCCGGCGCGTTGGGCATGGCCGTAGCTCGCGACCTGAAGGGCGAGGATTACCATGTCGTCGCCGTGGTGGGAGACGGAGGTCTGACCGCAGGTGAGGAGCTGGAGGGAATCAACAACCTGGGCACCCTGCAGAAGAAAGTCCTGGTCATTCTCAATGACAATAAGATGTCGATTTCGCCCAACGTCGGCGCGCTGGCCGGGTATCTGAACCGCATCGTCCACGGCCAGGCATATCACCGATTGCGGGAAGAGGTTGAGAAGTTGATGTTGGCGGTTCCGCGCGTGGGACCGCGCCTCTTGAGGATCTCCAAGGACATGGTGGAGTCCATGAAAACGGTGCTGATTCCGGGCTTGGTATTCGAAGAACTCGGTTTCGAATACTTTGGGCCCATCAACGGCCACGACATCCATGAACTTCTGGCCGTACTCGCCAAGGTCAAGAACCATGCCAAGCCCACGCTGGTTCACATCGTCACCCAGAAAGGCAAGGGTTACCCCATCGCCGAAAAGCTGCCGGTGAAATATCACGGGGTGACGCAGTTTGACGTCTCCACCGGCGCTTTCCACAAAGCCCCCGGCACAGCTCCCACGTACACCGCCGTCTTTGGCAAGGCCCTGTGCGAGCTGGCGGAAAAAGACTCCCGCATCGTCGGCATTACCGCCGCCATGAGCGAGGGCACAGGCCTTGATGAATTCTCCAAGCGCTTTCCAGAACGCTTCTTCGACGTTGGCATCGCGGAACAGCACGCTGTGACCTTCGCCACCGCCCTGGCCTGTGAAGGAATACGGCCCGTCGTAGCCATCTATTCCACCTTCCTCCAGCGCGCCTTCGACCAAGTGCTGCACGATGCCTGCCTGATGCGAGCCCCTGTCACCTTTGCCCTCGATCGCGGCGGCATCGTGGGCGCCGATGGACCAACCCACCATGGGCTCTATGATCTGGTCTTCCTCTCCGCGTTGCCCGGTATGGTGGTGATGGCGCCCAAGGACGAAAACGAACTGCGCCACATGCTCTACACCGCGCTCACGGTCGCTGGCCCCAGCGCGCTACGCTACCCGCGAGGCAGTGGCATCGGCATTCCCATCGACCCGGAGTTCAAGAAGCTGGAGATCGGCAAGAGTGAGATACTCCGGGAAGGAGGAGATCTCGGCATTCTCGCCCTCGGCAGCATGGTCTATCCTTGCCTTGAAGCCGCCACGCGGCTGGAGGCGATGGGCATCTGCGCCACCGTCATCAACGCGCGCTTTATGAAGCCGCTCGATGAGGATTTGATCTGCTGCCTGGCGGCTGAGAAGCAATTCTTGGTGACTGCCGAGGAAGGGACGGAAGCAGGTGGCTTTGGCGCTCAGGTGGCTGCCTTGCTTCATGACCGAAGGGTTCCAGCCAGCATCTTGCGGATCGCGGTGCCCGACCGCATCATTCCGCACGGCGCGCCCGCCCTGCTGCATGCCAAGTATGGGTTGGACGTTGACGGCATCGTGAACCGCATCAAGGCTTTCGCGGACGAGTGGCCCGGGCGTGCGCCCGTGAAGTATCGCTCCATCCTGCGTGCTTAGCCGTTGGCCGAAAAACCTTGGCCGCTTTGTTAAACCCTAAGAGGAGTATTTTCGGACTCTGACTGTTATCTGTCGCCTGTTGACTGCCGACTGTCAACTGCTTTTCTCAACGACCTGCTAATTCTATGACCCTGGCAAATGCCATGTTGCTTTTCGGCGCTGCAGGACTCGCAGGCGTGCTGAATTCGGTTGCCGGTGGTGGCAGCTTCATATCGTTTCCCGCTCTGATTTTTACGCGCGTGCTTCCCATCCCGGCCAATGCCACTTCAACGGTGGCGCTATGGCCGGGCACCGTAGCCAGCGTGGGCGCCTATCGGAAGCGCTTTCCCAAAGACTTTCGAATTCTCCTGGAGATGATCGCAACCAGCCTGGCCGGCGGAACGCTGGGCGCCCTGGTCCTGCTTCGAACCCCTCAGAACACCTTTATGCGCTTCGTACCCTATCTCTTTCTGCTGGCCACGCTGTTGCTCATCTTTGGTAAGAAGCTCGCGACGTGGATGGAGGCCACTTTCAGGACCTCCAAACAGCCGCGTTGGCTGATGGTGCTAGGGACGAATTTCTTCCAGTTCTTGATTGCCCTTTACGGCGGATTCTTTGGCGCGGGCATCGGAATCATGATGCTCGCCTTGCTGACCATGTTGCGGATGGAAGATGTTCACGCCATGAATGCCTTGAAAACGCTCCTCAATGCCGCGATCAATGGCGCGGCCGTGGTTACCTTCATCGCGGCAGGCGCAGTGCTGTGGCCACAGGCCCTGGTGATGCTCCTGGGCGCCGTCCTGGGCGGATATGGGGGGGCCCATTACGCCCAGAAACTCGACCCTCAAATCGTCCGTCGCTTCGTCATCGCCGTCGGCATTTCCATGTCGGTGTACTTCTTCCTGAGACATTAGCAGCCAGGTGACAGCAATTCCCCATAGCCCAGCACGTTTCATGAATGAAAGCGTGGTACGCGACGGTGCCGATTTCGGCAACTGACGCCCTGCAACATCGACCGGTCTCCCGTTCTCGCCTCCCATGCCTTAGACTTTCATTCCCTTCCTTTTGGCGTTACTCTCTTCCAGTGATGCCAATGACGCGCCCCGAAAAAATTCGCCTGGACCGGCTGCTGGTTGAGCGGGGGCTGGCAGACACGCGCCAGAAGGCCCAGGCCATGATCCTTGCGGGGCAAGTGCTGGTGGACGAGCAGAAGGTGGAGAAATGCGGCGTATTGACGAGCGCGAGGGCAAAGTTTCGCCTGGTTGGCGAAGCGCTAAAATACGTGAGTCGTGGGGGCCTGAAACTGGAGGGCGCGCTAGCGCATTTCCGCATTGACCCTGAGACGAAGATCTGCCTGGACATCGGCGCCTCGACGGGCGGGTTCACGGACTGCCTTTTGCAGCACGGCGCCGCCCGGGTGTTCGCCGTCGATGTTGGCACCCATCAACTGGATTGGAAACTCCGCCGCGACTCCCGCGTGCTCTCGCTCGAGAAAACCAACGCGCGAAACCTGAGGTTTGACATGATCGGAACCCGTGTAGAACTGGTGACGATGGATGTCTCTTTCATCTCGGCAACGCTGATTCTTCCCATGCTGCCGCCCTTGCTTGAAAGGCCCGCGAATGTGCTGGTGCTGGTAAAGCCGCAATTCGAGGTCGGGAAAGGGCAGGTGGGCAAAGGCGGCATCGTACGTGAGCCGGCGCTTCGCCAGGAAGCGGTGGCCAAGGTCTCACGCAAGCTGCTGGAACTGGGCTTTAGCGATCTTGCCCAGGCTGAAAGCATCCTGCCCGGCGCGGAGGGAAACCTCGAGTATTTCCTGCATGCAGTTTGGCGAAAATCCGGCTAGAATAACTGCCACTTTCAGTCTAAATCGGCGCGCGCACCCGTCAGGTTCGGGCGGGCGAACCGGGTTGCGGGGAGCGCCCGAAAATCCTTTAAAGGACCGCCCAGGCCAATGAGCATCAAGAAGATTGGGATCATTTCAAAGCCGAAGAAGCTCGAGATCCGTGAGATTGTGCCACCGCTCCTCAAGTGGCTACGCGAACGCGACATCGACGTGTGTATCGACAAGGAAACGGGGGCCATCATCAACACTTCCGAACCCTGCCTGACGCGCAACGAAATGCCCGGCAAGGTGGACTTGCTGATGGTCCTGGGAGGCGACGGAACGCTTCTGGCTACGGCGCGGGCGCTGAAAGGCAAGCCGGTACCCATCCTGGCGGTCAATCTCGGAGGGCTGGGGTTCCTGACCGTGATTACCCAGGAGGAGCTTTACGCAACCCTGGAAGGTGTGTTGCGGGGTGAGTACCGCAGCGAGCGGCGGGTGCAGATCGAAGGCTCATTGATCCGCGCCGATGAAGTGATCACCTCTTTCCTGGCGCTCAACGACGCGGTGTTGAACAAGGGCGCCATCTCCCGCATCCTGGATTTTGAACTGCGTGTCAATGGCCAGTTCGTTTCCTCGTATAAATCGGACGGGTTGATCGTCTCCACGCCTACCGGCTCAACCGCTTATTCCCTTGCCGCAGGCGGTCCCATCACCATGCCGAACGTGCAGGCGTTTATCGTAACTCCCATCTGCGCGCACACCCTAACACACCGTCCCCTCGTCCTTCCCGACAGCGCCAGCATTGAAATAGCCGTGACAACTCAGCGCGAAGCCGCCTACCTCACCGTGGACGGCCAGGTCGGAATCGCCACTCATAGCGAAGACCGGGTGCGCCTGAAGAAAGCGGACTCTTACGTGGAACTCATCCAGTCACCCAACAAGGACTACTTCAAAATCCTGCAGCAAAAACTGAAGTGGGGAGAGCGGTAAAGGAGGTCTGGCTATGGCGGCTCCTGCCAACAAAATCCGGGAAGTGCTCGCAGCCACGCGGCTGGCGCACGTTCGTTACGCCATCCGCGACCTGGCGGTGCTGGCCGACGAGGTTGCGCGGCAAGGCAAGGAAATCCTGCCGCTCAACATCGGCGACCCGCTTCAATTCGACTTCTTAACGCCGCCCCACCTGATCGAGGCTGTGGTGAAGGCGATGCGAGATGGGCTGGATGGGTACGCGCCCTCGCTGGGAGTGCCGGAAGCGGTGGCAGCCGCCCGCGCGGAGGCCGAGCGCAAAGGCATCCGCAACATTCAGAGCGTCTTCATGACCGCAGGCGTGAGCGAGGCAGTGGATGTTTGCGTCGCGGCGCTCATCAACCCGGGCGAAAACGTTCTGACGCCCAGCCCCGAGTATCCGCTCTACTCGGCGGTGCTGGCGAAGGCCGGCGCCCCGCTCAACGCCTACATGCTGGACGAAGCGAACGGCTGGGAACCCGATCTGGAACACATTTCCACCCGCATGTTCACGGGGACGCGCGCCCTCGTCGTCATCAATCCCAACAACCCCACTGGAGCGGTTTACTCGCCAAAGACCCTCGAAACGATCGCGGAACTTGCCCGGCAGAACAACTTGCTGATTTTCGCCGACGAGATTTATGATAAGTTAATTCTGGACGACGGCCGGCCGCACACCTCGATTGCCGCGCTGGCCCCCGACGTTCCGGTGGTGACGTTCAATGGCCTTTCCAAGGCTTATCTGGCTCCGGGCTGGCGCGTGGGTTGGGCGGTGGTGAGCGGCCCCGCCGCGGCGCTGAAGCCTTATGTCGAGGGGGTCCACAAGTTGCTGCGGGCGCGGCTTTGCTCGAATCATCCGCAACAGTATGCGGTGCGGCCGGCGCTCGAGGGCCCGCAAGACCATCTGGTGGAGGTGCGGCGGAAACTGCGTGCCCGCCGCGACCTCACCATGGAATGGTGCGACACCACTCCGCGGGTAAACTGCGTGAAACCTCTGGGGGCTTTCTACGCCTTTCCGCGGCTCGAAATCCCGGAGAGCGATGAGGACTTCGTGCGCAACCTCCTGGTCGAAAAGCAGGTTTTTGTGGTGCACGGCAGCGGGTTTGGGCAGGCGCCAGAGACGCGTCATTTCCGCATTGTCTTCCTGCCGGACGAGCCGACGCTCGCGCGCGCTTACGCAGGTATCGCTGACTTCATTCGTGAACGCTATCGTTGAGGAAATCCTTCGCTAGGCCAGGAACGACATGCTGATTCAGTCGAGACTAGTTCCCGGTAAATCCCTAACCGAGGGTTCGTCCAAAACCACAGGGTTTTCGCACGCTCCAGGCCTACTGTGGGTGGCTGAGGAGGTAGAGGTCGGCTTGCCCGCCCGGGCGGGCGTAGACGACGGTGGAAAGGTCGCGCGAAAAGTCGTAGGCGTTGCCTTGGTACGTTAAGCCAAAAGCAAAGGGGAGCTTGAGGGCGACTTGGGGCTTGCCAACCAGTTTCCCATCCCGCCAAGCCTGACGGTAAAACGTGACCTCGCTGCGCGAAGTAACGGGATACAAAATGGACTCGTCGTCCGCAGGTGTACCCGGTTCAATTGTCGTGCTGAACGCGACAGGGAAACTGGGTCACTGCGTGGTATGATTTTTGCTAATCTCTCCCCGAGGTGCTCTATGAAGGCACGCTCCGCCCTCCCTAGACGAACCCACCTGTCGCGTTCTGCACGACAAGGTATGCCTGGAACCACCGACGTTCTGACGGCGGTTTTCAAAAACCTCGCCGTGGGTGTGGTAGTTTGTGACCCCGACGGGCATTTTCTCTTCTTCAGCCCAGAGGCCGAGCGGATACTTGGTATCGGCGCGATGCACGCGGATTTCGTGGCGTGGCCTGCTACTTACGGTCTTTACAGGCCCGACATGGTGACACTGTATCCACCAGAGGAACTGCCGCTCGGCCGGGCCGTGCGGGGGGAGGAAGCGCTTCACGAGTTGATTTTCATCAGGAACCCGCAACGGCCCGCGGGGCTCTGGATAGAGTCCAGCGGGACGCCGCTGCGGGACAGTTCGGGCACGGTTTGCGGTGGCGTTGTGGTTTTTTCTGATGTCAGCGTACCTGAAAATCTGTTGCGCAACGAAGCAGCGGTTGAGGCATTCCTGACACCAGTCCGAGCCCCATGCGATCCGGCTGAGGATCGGCACGAACTGGTTTCTGAACGCTTCGCCCGGTTCCGGACGATGTTCGACGAGCTGGCCAGAGCGGTCGAGCAGACAGCCGACAGCATTCTGATTACTGACAGCCGGGGAATCATTGAATACGTGAACCCCGCCTTCGAGAAGATAACCGGGTTCTCCGCTGGCGAGGTGCTGGGGCGGAAGCCCAGTGTGTTGAAATCAGGACAGCACGACGCCGAGTTCTACCATGACCTCTGGCGGAAGCTCACCTCCGGCGATTCGTTCAAGGGGACTATCATCAACCGCAAGAAGTCGGGTGAGCTGTTTTGGTCCGAACAGACGATCAGTCCGATCAAGGATCAGGCCGGGGCAACGACCCACTTTGTCTCTGTGCTGAAGGACATGACCGCGCTCAGGAACATGCAACAACAGGAGTTTCATATGGCATTGGCGCGGGAACTCCAACAGCGGTACTACAACACCACGGCTTCGCTGCCAGGCTTCGATATTGCTGCCGCGGCCTATCCTGCAGATGAGACGGGGGGTGACTATTTCGATTTCATTCCACAACTCGACGGCTCGCTCTACATCGTCGTCGCTGATATCGCGGGTCACGGATTCGGATCCGCTCTTCTGATGGCGCAAGTGCGCGCATCTCTGCGGGCCTATGCGACAATGGTGCCAGACATTTCTTCTCTCCTCAACTGCGTCAATCGCTCCCTCACTGGCACCCTCGGTGGAAATCGATTCGTGACGATGTTCCTCGGCCGCATCGACCCACAGAAACGGTCACTGGAATATGCCAGTGCGGGACATGAGTCGGGTTATCTGCTGCGCTCTTCCGGTGATATCGGAGCCGTGCTTGCCAGCACCGCGATACCTCTGGGAATTTTTCCTGATCAGCAGTTCTATTCGGGTCCCGTCGTTCCGCTAGAGCACGGAGATACAATCCTGCTGTTGACGGACGGGATCACGGAGTCGACGGACGTTGATGGCGCCGTGTTTGGCACCGAGGGCGCACTGGACTTCATCAGATGCCAGCAGCAGAGCACCGCGGGCGAGCTTGTACAGGGGCTCTATCGGGCTGTCCGCACCTTCGCCGGTGGTGCGCCCCAACTGGACGACATCATGGCGCTCATCTGTAAGGTCGAGTAGTCCAGCCTGATGCACCTCCGACCCACGAATGACTCACAGAAGACGTTGCATAGCGAAACGTGCTGCCGCTCGTGTAGCTGTTGTGAAATCCCCATCCCACTTTACTTTCCCCCAAATCCTCTGTAGAATCTGGAACTTCCTGGCACCGTTGCGGGAGGGCAGGACTACGTTGAGGGCCGTGCTGCAACGCGGCTCGAGATTTCCGCGACACCGCAATGAGCCAGGTTTGAGCCCCGAAGGGGGGCGCTCAGGAGGCGAGGCAAGCGAGTGCCGAGCGAGTTGCAGGGGGCGGGGACTGTAGGATGCATGTCAAGGAGGCCGATTATGGCGTTGCAATTTGTTGAGAAAGAAACCAGCGGGGTTACGGTGCTGGAGCTGTCCGGGCGCGTGACGCTAGGCGAAGAGAGCAGTCAACTCCGCACGAAGATCAAGGATCTTCTGGCCCAGGGAAAGAAGCGCCTGGTGCTGGATCTTGGGAATGTCAGCTACATTGATAGCGCCGGCCTGGGCACACTGGTCGCCGGCTACACTTCCTCGCAGAACCAGGGAGCCGGCATGAAGCTGGCAAACCTCACTAAGAGGTTTCGCCAGCAATTAAATATCACTAAACTTGTCACAGTATTCGAAGTGTTCAATAGCGTCACAGACGCTATAACCTCCTTCGGTGCCTGAAGAGCAGTCGTCCGTCGTCAGCGGTCAGTTGCCCGTTGTAAATGGCGCGTAGCGAGGCGCTGTTTTCACGACGGACAACGGACCAGCCAGTCCTCCGTCGTCCGTTGCAACAAGATATACGCGGATGGCATCGTCTTCTACAACTGACCACCTAATCCTGCGGACTGCCCTTCACAGTCCCGCCGGGTTATCCAGCCAGTAGATGGCGAGTCCCGAGAGTAGCTTGGGGTAAAAGTCGGTGGACTTCTGCGGAAGCACCAGTCCGGCCAGGGCATTGTCTCGCACAGCCTCCACCGGAGTGGGGTTCAGCAGAAGGCAGAGTTGCGCTTCGCCATCTGCAACTTCCGCAGCCGCAGCGGGAAATCCCCGACAATAGGTCAGGTTCTTTTCCTCGCGCACAGCCTGAGGGTCGATGCCGAGGATCTGCTGGAGAATCAGGCGGTGCAGCAGTATGACGTCGAGCCGGCGGAGGGTTGGGGGAAGGTCGTTCAGGGCGCCGTCCAAGTTGAAGTCGCTGCGCAGGCGGAGAAGGGCCAGCTTCCTGGGTCCAGCGTAAGCGCCGAACGCCGGCCCTTCACGCCCCGCTCGCGCCAGGGTTTCGAAGAAACGCTCCGCCCAGTCGTGGATGTCGCTTTGGTCCGCGAACTCTTCCGCATCGAAGATCAAACGGGCCTGGGATAAGAACCCTGCCCAATTGAAAGCCGGTAGGCTGTGAACGAGGCGGTGAGTGGGCAGGATGGTGAGGCCGTCGGCCTCCATTCGGATGAAGGTCATCATCACGTAATCAGCCCGGTTATCGGAGATTCCCTGGATTCGGCAGTAATCCCGATAAGCGAGCGCGGTTTCGTACCGGTGGTGGCCATCGGCAATGACAAGTTTCTTGGCCGCCATCGCCGACACCACTCGCTCGATTGCCCGCGGCTCAGTGATGCGCCAAACGGAATGCAGCGTGTTGTGTTCGTCGCTGACTTGCTCCCACGGTTTCTGTTGCGCCTCCTCCGCCAGCAGGGATTCAACTAGTCCGGTGGGGTCGCTGTAAAGCACAAAGATCTGCCCGAAATGGGCGCGAGTGGCCTTCAATAGCTCCAACCGGTCGGTCTTGGGCGCCGAGAGAGTCTCCTCATGCGGGTGGACGATCCTCTGCGAGTAATCCTCCAGCCGGCAAAGGGCGATAAAGCCGCGACGCACTTTTTTGCTTCCTGGCCAGCCCGGAACCTCATACTCCTGGTCGTAGGGGTAGATCGCGGGTTCCGCCTCCGAAACCAGGACGCGATCTTCGATCCACTGGCGGTAATGCCGCGCAGCGCGGAGGTAAACGTTGTCCAGGGAGTTGTCGTCAGCGTGATGCTGGCCCCGTATCACGCGTACGAGGTTGAAGGGGCTGCAACGGTAGTAGCGCGATTGCACCTCCGGAGAGATCTTATCGTAGGGCTGCGTCACGACTCTCCAAAGCTCCTGAATCCGTGATGGGTTGTAGTGAAGCGCGCGAAAGGGATGAATCTCAGCCATGAGCTGTCTCCGTTTGTAAGATTGTGAAGTTATCACACCGGAGCTGAGCCGTCGAGAAATCTGTACTGTAGCGCATCGCTTTCGAGAATGCTTCGTAAAAGCCGCAGACTACCGTGAGAGGTGGGGCGCTAGGTCATTTGAGCATTTGCCTGCTCAACAGGGATGACGCATGGAACGTTTGGGACTAAACTAACGGGTTGCGAGCTTCTCGTCCTTACCGTCAAGCGTGCATCTTCAGCCCAAATACTGTTTCTGACTCTATGGAAGAAACTCAACAAAGAGGCAACGACAATGGCTGAACTTCGGCTCGACCCGGTTGCTCACCGATGGGTGGTGACCGGAAGAAGGCGGGTGATGGCGGATTTCGACGATGCGGAAGCCATTTGCCCCTTTTGTCCGGGAAATGAGCATTTCACGCCCCGGTCGATTCAGGAGCTGAGAGACGCCAATGGCGCCTGGAGCGCCAGGGTGTTTCATGATCGCGCTCCCATCTTTCTCGTCGAGGGTGGGGAAGACCGGCGGGCCGTGGGCATGTTCGACTGCATGAACCCTGTTGGCGCGCACGAGATCGTGGTTGAGACTCCGCGACACGGAGTGACGCTGGCGGAACTTCCGCTCCTGCAGATGGAAAAATGCATCGCCCTTTATCGTGATCGCATCCTGGACCTTAAGCGAGACTTCCGGCTTCGCTATGTTTCTGTTGTCAAGGACCAGGGGCTTACCGCCCGGAATGAACATGGTCATAGCCACTCGCAAGTGTTGGCCTCGCCGGTTCTGCCGCAATTCCTGGAGATTGAATTCCGGTGGAGCAAACTCCATTTCCTGAGGAGAGAACGTTGTATTTTTTGTGACTGCATTCAACAGGAAATTCAGGATGGGAAGCGCGTCGTGGACCAGAATGCGGATTTTGTCGCAGTCTGTCCCTTCGCATCGCGGTCGCCGTACGAATTGTGGTTGCTGCCGATACGGCACTCCTCTTCATTTGAAAAGGATCTGGCGGAGCCGGCCCGCGTGAAGTCGCTGGCTTCCTTTTTGAAGCCCTGCCTTCAGAGGATTGAAAAGATTTCTGGGATTTTGCACCTTGTCATCCACACCGAGCCCAACCTCGAAGCGCACAAGCCGACCAAGGATTGGTGGAACACGCTGCCAGACGACTTCCACTGGCACATCGAACTCCACCCTGATGTCGAGGGCGAACGCCGATATTTGGGCAGTGAGGGATTCTATTTCAACCCGATTTCAGCAGAGGAAGCGGCGCTCGTGCTTCGGGCGCTGGAGCCGGAGTCGGAAGCCACTCCGCTAGGGTCGTGAACGGACGGAATGATGATGACAACGTACAGGCGCACCCTGCCAGGAATCCAACTGGTCGTCTTCGACTTGGACGGCACGCTCGCAGACACCAAGAAGGACTTGGCCCTGAGCGTTAATGCAATGCGGGAGCATATGGGGTTCGGCCCTCTGCCTCTCGAAGTCATCACGTCCTATGTGGGCCAGGGCGTGACCGTTCTGGTCAAGCGGACGCTGAGAGATAAAGCCCCCGACGGCGATGTGGAGAAGGGGCTTGCATTCTTTTTGGATTATTATGGCCGCCACTTGCTCGATAACACGGTCGCGTACCCAGGGGTTCGTGAAGCTCTGGGGGAACTCGGGAATCGAAAGCTGGCCATCCTGACGAACAAGCCCACTTGCTTCAGCCGTGCCATAATTTCCGGGCTGGGACTCGCCCCGTACTTTTTTGAGATCTATGGCGGCGACAGCTTTCCCCTGAAGAAACCTGATCCGATGGGAATTAAGACTTTGATGAGCCATTTATCGATTCCTACAGAGAAGACGCTCATGGTCGGAGATTCCGAAACGGATGTGCTTACAGGACGCAACGCCGGCGTTTGGACATGTGGCGTAACTTATGGGTTCGGACCGCAGGCGCTGGAAGAGGCCAGCCCGGACTTGCTCTTGCAGGACCTGCGCGATCTGCCTCCGATCCTGGATGGCCGGGCTGGGTGCTAGGGGCGGCAGTTATTCCAACTCTTGCGGGTCGCTCGGCATCCAAAAACTGGCAGACTGCGGAATGCACAGGGTGAAAGGCATCACGAACGGACCGAACAGCGGAGGTTGGCTTAGGCGCGTGTGGCAGAGCCTTCTGCTCGCGGCCTGCTGCCTTTTCCTGGCCGCCCTCTGCGTGGCGCAGCAGCCGCCCCCAAGTCCCCCGGGGAACCTCCCACCGGCCCAGCCCCAGAATCAAGGCGGTGAGCAGGAGGAAGGGTGTATCTCCAAGGACTGGGCTGGGGAACTTTTGGACGGCATTTTGAGTTCCCCCAATCCTGAGGCGGCGGACTCGCTCTTTCGCGCCGCATTCGCGGCGGGGCGGGGCATCATTCCGCAACTGGCCGAGGCCCTCAAGGATGACCGTACCGCCGAGTACGCCGCACAGTCACTGGCGTTTATCGGGGGCGAAGAGGCGTTGCAAGTCCTCTGGAAACTTCAGGAGGACAAGCGCGATCTCAACTTGCGGCGCTTTTACTACGGCGCCCTGGCTGAGTACGACGCCGACCAAGCCACTCAAACACTCTTTGAGGTCATCAACAAGTCGGATTCGGAGCCGGACAGGACGGTGACCGAAGCAGCGATTCTGGCTCTCACGGTTCGGACCGACCCGCAGCTGCCGGACATGATTCGTCAGGCGGAGAAAAAGGTGAACGATGTAGTCATCCACGACGACCTGGAAAACGCCCTCGACGTCATCCAGATTCGTTCCAAGTACTTGGCCACCCCGGAAGGCAAGAAAGCAGGTGGCTCGATCGATGCAGCCGTCCGCACTTATTTCATCCCGGCGCTTCAACCCTCTCCTCCATCTCAGGCGGATGCCGAGGCTCATCGCGCGGCTCCGAAGCCGGAAGTCAAGGTGGAGATCCAGAACCTCACATTCTCGCCGGAAAGGCTTCGCGCGCTGGCTGCCGTAACCTTGGAAGACCCCTCTGCCGTCGCTAAATACGACTTGGTCCTGCAGAAGCGCCTGGGGAATTGGGGAGTGGTGAGTGTCTGGCTGGGCGGTGAAACCGAGAAGCCGGGGGCAACTCCGCCAAGCAAGCCGTCGGCCGAGAAGTGAACTTCCCCTGCCCTGCAGATTGCGGAATCAGAGAGGCTTTCCAAAAGTAAATCTCAATCCCGTGGTAAGTATTCCATCCGTGGTCTTCACTCCTGGGGGCGGATTGCTCAGGTACAGGCTCGCATGGGAGTCATCCAATTGTTGAATATAGGCACGGCTTGCTCCCGCTGGTCGATCAGCTTGGCAGTGGGTCAATTTGATGCCGTAGCGGCGAGTTTACCTCGCCAAATGGCGGCGTAAAGCCGCCTCTACATCAAATTGACCCACTACCATCAGCTTCGCGGCGATTGCCTCCAGGCCTCCTTTCTCGCATAATCAAAGAACCGATGCGACACCTGATAGTGGGGACAGCAGGTCACATTGATCACGGCAAGTCAGCGTTAGTGCTGGCGCTGACGGGCATTGACCCCGACCGCCTGGAGGAAGAGAAGAAGCGCGGAATAACGATTGACCTTGGCTTCGCCCACCTGGACCTCGGCGAAGGAATACGCGTCGGCTTCATTGACGTGCCGGGCCACGAGCGCTTCGTGAGAAACATGCTGGCGGGAGTGGGAGGGATCGACCTGGTCATCCTTGTTGTGGCGGCCGACGAGTCCATTAAGCCTCAAACTCGCGAACATTTTGACATTTGCAAACTACTGGGGATTCGCAAAGGCCTGGTGGCAATCACCAAGTCAGACTTGGTGGACAGGGAGATCATGGACCTGGTTCGGCTGGAGATGCAGGAGTTTGTGCGTGGTTCTTTCCTCGAGGACGCGCCGCTCCTCCAGGTGAGCGCCAAGACCGGCGAAGGTCTCGAAGCCCTCAAGGACGAGCTGCGCCGCTTGGCGCTCGAGGTGACTCCCAAACCTGAAGAGCTTCCCTTCCGGCTTCCTATTGACCGCGCTTTTGTAATGAAGGGATTTGGCACGGTGGTGACCGGAACGCTTATCGCCGGAAGAATCGAGAAGGACGCGGAAGTGGAAATCTATCCTCTGGGCCGGCAGGTGCGCGTGCGCGGCATCGAGGTTCATAACGCTCCCGCCCGAACCGCCTTGGCAGGACAGCGGACGGCGGTAAACTTGCCCGGCATCGAGGCAAAGGAAATTTCCCGTGGAATGATCCTGGCGCCGCCGGGACTTTTCCAGGCGACATCGCGTTTGGATTGCAGGTTGAACCTGCTGCCCGCGGCACGGCCTTTGAAAAACCGCGCCAGGTTCCATTTCCACTGTGGCACAGCCGAGACGATTGCCGAAGTGGTTCTGTTAGAGGGAAAGGAGTTGGAGCCTGGAAGCAGTGCGTTCGCTCAACTCCGGCTCTCCGAACCAAGCGTGTTAATGCCGGGAGATCGCTTTATCATCCGCCAGTTCTCACCCGTCACCACCATCGGGGGCGGATCGGTCCTTGATAACCAGCCCGCCAAGCACCGCTTGGGAGATGCAACTGTCGTGCCGCTTCTCGACACCTTGGAGAAAGGCGATTCGGAAGTTAGGCTTGAATGGCTGGTGCGACAAGCCGGAGAAGCTCCCCTCTCTGGACTCGTGTCCCGCACCGGATGGCCTCCTGCCGAGGTTCTGCGCGTCGGCAGGGTGCTTGCCTCCACGAATCGGCTTGCGCTGCTGGGGCAGCCGCCGGAGTTGTTCGTGCACCAGGGACATTTCCAAGAATTGGCCACAAGGGTGATTGAACAGCTTGAGAAATTCCACGCCCAAAACCCTCTGGTTGCGGGGTTGCCCAAGGAAGACCTGCGCTCGAGAACCGACACCCGAAGTTCGCCGCACCCCGCATCGCCTTCAAACTTGCTATTCAACGCGCTCCTTCAAACACTGGCCGCTCAAGGCAAAGTGGATGTGCAGGGCGAAACGGTGCGCCTCGCAGGACGCAGGATTCAACTGACGCCTGAAGAGCAGGTTGCCAAGGATCAGATCAGCGCGGCATTTGAGAGAAGGGGGTTGGCGGTTCCCGGCGCGCCGGAGGTCCTGGCCAAGCTGCGCATCGACCGCCCGCGAGCTGAAAAACTGCTCCAAATCTTGCTCAAGGAGAAAGTGCTCCTCAAAGTGACCGAGGATTTGATTTTTCACCGCTCGGCGTTACAGCAATTGAAGGAGCTACTTGTCCGGCGCAAAGCTCAAAGTAACCGCATCAACGTTGCGGTTTTCAAGGAGATCACGGGACTGAGCAGGAAATACGCCATTCCTTTGCTCGAGTACCTTGACCGGGAACGGGTGACGAGGCGGGAAGGCGACGAGCGGATAATCCTTTAGCAGAATCCGGAAAGAAACCGTGACGCTGGCAACTACCTCCCGACTTCCGGCTTCTGACTTCTGACTTCTGCTTTCATGAGCGGTTTAAGGATTTCGTAGACCAGGGCGACCGGCAAGCCTACCACGTTCGAGTAGCAACCCGAGATGCAGGTGACAAACCTGGATGCGAGCCCTTGAACCGCATAGGCGCCCGCCTTGTCCAGAGGCTCACCGCTTTCGACGTAACTGCGAATCTCTTCCTCATCCAGCTTCCGGAAGGTCACGAAGGTTGTCTCGTGCTTGAGGGCTTCAATTTCGCCTGGCGCCCGTACCAGGCAAATGCCGGTGTGCACCTGGTGGGTTCGACCGGATAGAAGCCGGAGCATGCGCGTAGCGTCCTGCCGGCCTGACGGCTTTCCCAGCGTCTCTCCGTCGATGACGACCACCGTATCCGCGCCTAAGACGAAGCTGCCCACAGGACAGGACGCCGCGACTTGCATGGCCTTCTCACGCGCCGCGCGGCGCGCAAATTCCTCCGGCGGCTCGCCCGGCTGGATCTCTTCAACGATATGGCTGGGTCGGACATCGAAATCGAAGCCGGCTTTGCGCAACAATTCCCGGCGCCGTGGCGAAGCTGAGGCAAGGAGAAAACGCATGCGCAGGAATTATAGGAGACCTGCGAGCAGGGTCACAAGTAATTCCCTCGACGGGCCCCGATGTGCTAGACTGCCAAATCTATCTACCTCAGAATTCCGGATCGTCGGAGCCAAGCGATGGAAGAGATCGGAGTACTTCTGCCCAAGGTCCTCAAGCCTCAGTTGTCCCGCCTGGAACCCCCCGTCGTCGAAGTCCTGGCCCCTCTCTGGACTCGCGTGGCAGGAAAGGCGCTGGCCAGACAGTGCCGGCCAGTGGCGTTCAGCGCGGGAACTTTGACGCTGGCCACGGACGATGCCGACTGGGCCGAACCCCTGCAACAGATGGCGGAGGAAATCCGGGCACATGTGAACAACTTCTTGGGCAAGCCCGTGGTAAAACATATCAGAATCTTACGCGTCGGCAAGGTCGATCGCAGCAACAGGGCACAGCGGCGGCCAGAAAATCTACCTGTCTCCAAACCCAAGCGGAAGGATTGGGCGAGACAGGTTTCCTGCAAGGCTCCTGACATGGCGCAGGTGATCGGGCGGTCTCACGCCAAATATTCCGGACGAAAGCGTGGACAGGTACACTGATGGCACTCGAAGAAAAGGACGTGCGCTACGTCGCTGAACTCGCCCACCTCGAATTAACTCCCGAAGAGGTGAAGAAATTTCTCCCGCAGCTCGATTCCATCCTCCAGTACATGCAGAAGCTGAATGAGCTGGATACTTCGCAAGTGGAACCGATGGCGCAGGTGACCTATCCCGCTGCGGCCAACCCTTCCCTGCGGGCAGACGAGCCGCACAAGACATTCGAGCAGGACGAGGCCCTCGCCAATGCTCCCGATCAGAGCGCGGGTTGTTTCCGTGTTCCTCGCGTCATCGAAAAGGAGGAATAACCGCCAGCGGCGACGCCCGGTTCCGAGTGCCCACGCCGAGCTGGGGGGCACTTAGGGGCTGTCACAAAATATGAACCTAACTGAACTCACTATCGACCCACTCCATAACCTTCTGGTCAAGCGCGAAACATCTGCGGTGGAGGTTGCGCAAGCTCACTTTGATCACATCGAGCGGCGCGACAAAGAGGTCCATGCCTTTTTGCAGTTGTGCCCCGAACGCGCCCTCGAGCAGGCGTCAAAGATTGACCGGCAGCTTGCCGCCGGCGAGCCCTTGGGTCCGCTGGGTGGAATCCCGGTGGCGGTGAAGGACGTGATTCTGACCCGAGGCGTGCGGAACACCTGCGCCTCGAAGATTCTTGCGAATTACCTCGCCCCCTATGATGCCCCCGCCGTGGAAAGGTTGGAGGCGGCAGGCGCGGTCATTCTAGGCAAGACGAATTGCGACGAATTCGCGATGGGATCTTCGACGGAAAACTCCGGGTTTTTCACCACCCACAACCCTCACGATTTAACCCGAGTCCCCGGAGGATCGAGTGGCGGTTCAGCCGCGGCGGTCGCGGCGAATATGGCCGTGGCGTCTCTTGGCTCTGACACGGGCGGCTCCATCCGGCAACCGGCGGCCCTTTGTGGAATTGTGGGCATGATGGGGACGTACGGCAGGGTGTCACGGTACGGACTGGTGGCTTTCGCCTCCTCGCTCGATCACATTGGGCCATTCGGCCGCTCCGTCCGCGATGTGGCGCGTCTGCTGCAGACGATTGCGGGCCGCGACCCGCACGACTCCACCTCGGCGGACATTCCGGTTGAGGACTACGTCGCAAGGCTGGATCAAGACGTGCGCGGCCTCAAGGTGGGCGTCCCAAGCGAGTATCTCAAGGGACTCAATCCGGAAATTGGAGATAACATCCAAAAGGGAGTCGACTTGCTGGCGAAGCTGGGATGCCAGGTCGTTCCCATAAGCCTTCCCCACACCGATTATGCCATTGGCTGCTACTACATCATCTGCATGGCCGAGGCCAGCTCGAATCTGGCGCGCTACGATGGCGTGCGCTATGGATTCCGCTCCGCTGAGTACGCGGATTTGCAAGAGATGTACAAGCAGACACGCTACGGAGGGTTTGGCGCCGAGGTGAAGAGGCGCATTATGCTGGGCACCTACGTCCTGAGCTCCGGCTACTACGATGCCTATTACCTGAAAGCCCAGAAAGTGCGCACCCTCATCACCAGGGATTTTCTGGAAGCATTTGACGAGGTGGACGTGATCGTCACCCCAACCTCCCCCATCCCCGCCTTCAAGCTCGGCGAGCGTATGGACGACCCCTTGCAAATGTATCTCGCCGATATCTACACCGTTACCGCCAGCCTGGCCGGCATCCCGGGCATTTCCGTTCCGTGCGGAAAGACCAAAGGGGAACCACACCTTCCGGTGGGCATGCAACTTCTCGCTAGGCACTTCGACGAGGCAAGGCTCCTGCGCGTCGCCCATGCCTTCGAAAAAGCCGGTGGGTTTGACGTGGCTTAGCCTGTGCGAAATGGGAACAGGGCTGCTTGCGCTTCTGGCCGCAACCAACTTGAAGAGGCGGAGCGCTAGTGCAGCTTGGCAACGCAGCTAACCTCTAAACAGCGAGTCGAACCCCTTCTTGGGGTCTACGGCCTTGGAGTCGAGGCGGGTGCGGAATCGGAGATCACAAATTCCAGATTCAAGAAAACAGGCGGACTCATCTCAAGGCTTTTCTGCACCTGAGGCACTCCCCTTCCGAATCTGCTCCAATTTCCTCAGGAAATCCTCGCGTTCCTGGCGGGCTTGGGTCACCCGGCGCGTTTTCTCTGTAACGTAGCGCTGACCCTTCAACTCGGAATCCCGCAGCGTGCGAATCCAGGCGCCGAGCTGCCTGGAAATGCTTTCGATTTTGGATTTCAGATTCAAGATTTCGGATTCCAGATTGCTGAAAGCAGGCATGCGTTCGAGCAGGCACAGCATCGAGCGTGTCTCTCCCGCCGAGCCGCGAGCGATATACAGGAAGGTGAGCAATTCCTGATTCGTTCCCCTTTCGAACCCTTCCGCGATGTTGTTCGAAACGGAAAGCGCGGCACGCTCAAGCTGGTCACGCAGACTGCGCTGACGCCGGAAGGCCGCCTGGGCGGTCATGCCGTAGGCCGCCAGAGCCAGTTCGACACTGGCTTGCCACACCGGAAGTTGCTCAAACCGTTCGTAACGCACCGCGCGCCCCTTGAATCTGGAATCTTGAATCCGGAATCTTGAATCTGCAATCGGAACGAGTCGATCAGAGAAACCACACGCTGTCGTAGTTTCCGTGCAAGGCGCCGTGCCTCAACACCAGTCCCTCAAATCTTGAACAGCGAGTCGAACTTCTTCTTGGCGTCGTCGGCCTTGGAGGCGGGGCGATCCGCGCTAGCCAGGAGGGTTGGGTTAGGTTGGAAGTAGCGGCAGTAGTTGGCGGCTTCTTTATCGCGGACCCATTCGGCCTGGGTTTCCGCGCACTGATTATGTTTGCCGGGGTCGTAGAATTGGCAATTGCGGCAGGCATGCAAGTCGGCGTCGCACTTGGGGCAGACGTCGAGCGTGCCCACACGGCTTCCGGATGGATACGCAATCTTCTCGCGGCACTTCCAGCAGTTGAAAGGCATAACTATTGGCTGTCTAGCGCGAAAAACCGCTCGAAGTTCCGGACCACTATTTCTCCGAACTCTTCTACGCTCAGGTTTCGGAGCGCGGCCAGCGTCCGGGCAACTTCGATCACAAAGGCCGGCTCATTGCGCTTACCCCGGTGTGGAACCGGGGCCAGGTAGGGGCAATCGGTTTCTGTCAACAAACGGTCCAGTGGAATCGCCCGCGCCGCCTCGCGGAGGTTCTCCGCCTTCTTGTACGTCACGTTGCCCGCAAACGAAATCTGGAATCCCCAATTGAGAAACTTCAGAGCATCTTGCCGGTCGCCCGAGAAGCAATGTAGGATGCCGCCGAGCCCGCTCGATTCCCAGTGGGCCTGAATAATCTCCGCGAGGTCCGCCCAGGCATCGCGGCAATGAATGACGATGGGAAGTCTTGCTTCCCGGGCCAATTCCAATTGCCGGATGAGGGTCAGCTTCTGAATCTCAGGAGGGGAGTGGTCGTGATAGTAGTCGAGGCCAATTTCACCAATGGCCACTACCTTGGGATGTTGCGCCAGTTTGCGGATTTGCTCGGCGTGATGTTCCGCGAAATGTCTCGCGTCGTGCGGGTGAACGCCCACCGTGGCGTAAATCCACTCATGACACTCGGCAAGGGCGACGGGCGCCTCCACGTTATCCGGTCCGGTGCCGCCTCCCACCGCCAAGAGATAGCGCACGCCGGCGGCGCGGGCCCGTTCGATCACCGCCTCGCGGTCAGCATCGAAGCCCGGATCGTCCAGATGGGCGTGAGAGTCAACGAACATAGGTGTCGGGTGCCAGGTGTCAGGTGTCAGGGCTTGCATGTCGGGCTTTCAGCTTGCTAATCAGCCCGGCCAGCATCCGGCCCAATTCGGCCGCGTTATCTAAAACCGACTGCAATTGCGCTTCGGTAATGTATGAGAGCCTGCTCGCAATAAGGAAATGTGTCTCCAGTTCCATCAGAGAACCATTGGCGCAAGAGAGATGATGGAGGTAGTCTCCCAAATGTTCCCTGCCATGCCCCTCTGCAATGTTGGCTGGAATTGAGACTGCTGCTCTCTGAATCTGTGTTGCCAGGCTATAGACCTCGTTCTTAGGGAGGAGGTTCACAACCTTATAGCTCTCCACCACAAGATCCATCGCCTTCTGCCACACCTTCAGGTCGCGATAGCTCTTGATGCTCATCCGTTTATCCTTACCCCGTGAAGCCAGTCATCAGGTTCCTGGCACCTGAAACCTGTCTTCCGGCACCCGACCCCTGGTTTTCCCCTGACACCCGACACCTGGCACCTGACACCTACCTCAACCTCGCTCCGTTCGCTACCTCTTCCTTGAAGGTCACTAGGACGGGTCGGCCAGGCTCGCCGGCCGAAGCCGCAACGATCATGCCGTTCGATTCCACCCCGCGAAGTTTGCGCGGCTGGAGATTGGTGACCACCACGACTTTCATTCCAATCAGGTTTTCGGGCTGATAGTATTCAGCCAGTCCGGCCACAAGCTGGCGGACTTCCGTGCCGATATCCACCATCAGCTTCAAGAGTTTTGAAGCGCCAGGAACGCGCTCGGCGGCTTTCACTTCGCCTACTCTCATGTCTACCTTGGCGAAATCCTCGATGGAAATCAGCGCGGGGCTGGGGGCTGGGGACTGGGGGCTGGGGATTTGGTGTTCGGGCGCGGCTTCGGGTTTTTTCTCTGTTTGCACGGGTATGAATGCCTCCTTGGGTTTGTTTCGGTTGGGGTCGGCTTCGGCAAGGTTGGCTTGTAGGGGCGCTTCGCGAAGCGCCCCTACCGTTGACTTGCCGCGCTCGCGGTCGCGCTCAGCGAGTTCCTCGAGCTTCGCCAGCGTTTTTTCTTTATCCAGGCGCGGGAAAATGGGTTCGGGTTTGCCGACTTTGGTGCCGGGCTTCAGTTGACCCCACTTGAGTTCGTCCAATCGCTGGTCTGTTACGTTGCCTTCGCAGCCGAGTTGCCCCCAGAGGCGCTGGGAGCTCTGGGGAATGAGGGGAGACAGGAGCACGCTGATCGTACGCAACAGGTCTGCAGCCGTATACAGGACTAGACGCAATACATCCTGATCTTCGGACTTGGCTGACGACGCGAGTGCCCACGGCTGCCGCTGGCTGAGGTAGTGGTTCACATAAGAAATGAGAAGACATAACTCTTCCACGGCAAGGTGCAGCTCAAAGTTATCGAAGTGTTTTCTGCAGAATTCAACTTCTCCATGTATCGCTGCAAACAGTGGCAGGGATTCGAAGAACTTAGCTTTTAGCCCGGCCTCCTCTGATCCCGGGACTAGGCCGCTGGGCTCGGGGACGCGTGCTGCAGAGTATCGGTTGAGCATCGTCACAATACGGCTCGCCAGGTTACCGAGGTCGTTCGCCAGCTCGAAGTTGTATCGGTCAATCAACCCGTCGTACGAAAAGCTCGTATCCTGCCCAAACGGAGCTTCGCGCAGCAGGTAATAGCGCAGCGCGTCGTTTCCGGGAGCGCCGAAGGAGTCGAGCGCGTCGACGATGGGCTCGGGATAGACCACGTTGCCCTTCGACTTCGACATCTTATCTTGCTCGTAATAAATCCATCCGTGCGCAAAGACGGTCTTGGGCAGCGGCAGGCCGGCCGCCATCAGGAACGCGGGCCAATAGACGGCGTGGAAGCGCAGGATGTCTTTGCCGATCATGTGCACGACTTCACCCGGCCCGTCGGTGTGCAGCCAGTACTTTTGAAAATCCGGGCCGCCGTTTTCGTCTTGCGCATACCCAATGCCAGTGAGATAGCTGGTAAGCGCGTCGTACCAGACGTATACGACCTGCTCTGGGTCGTTACGCTCTGCATCAAGGGGGAAAGGAATGCCCCACTTAATGCGTTTGCGGCTCACAGAAATATCCCGCAGTCCGCTCCTCACGAAGCTCTTGACTTCGTTCATGCGGTAGCTCGGCTGCACGAAGTTTGGGTTGTCGCGGTAAAGCGACAGATGAGGGCCATCGTCGCCATCGGGCTTGGTCGGACCGAACGCCGACAGCCTGAAGAAGTAATTCTCTTCGCTAATCAGTTCTGCCGGGCGGCCGCAGATGTCGCAGTTCACCGGGTCGGAGCCATCGGAAATGTAACGCTCGTCTGAGACGCAGTAGCGGCCCTGATACTGTGCCTTGTAGATTACATCCCTCGGCTCCAACGACTGCTTGCACTGCGGGCAGTCGACTGGTTCGATGCCATGCACATAAAGACAGCAACGAACACAGTAGCGGAGCGGGTAATTCTTCGCCCCGATAAGCATCCTATGCACCGACGTGACGTGATCCGGCTGACCCGTGTAAACGAACCGGAGGTTGTCGATGCCGAGCTTCTTCCAGAGTTCGATAAACAGCTCGCGCTTCTCATCGACGAACTCCTGGGGCGTTACGCCCGCGGCGGCTGCCGCGCGTTCGAGCTTTTCACCATGCTCGTCCGTGCCGGTGAGAAAAGCCACGTCGTAACCGCACATGCGCTTGTAGCGTGCCAGCACGTCACAGACGATGGTGGTATAAGCCGACCCCACATGCGGCCTGGCGTTGGGATAGTAAATAGGTGTGGTGATGTAGAACTCTTTCATGCGCCCGTCGCCTTCTCGCCCTCGCCATCCGGGGTTACTAGCTCGGCGGGGGCTTCGGCCTCTGGCGCCCTGGCCGTGGTTTCGGGGGAGGGTTCGACCTCCGGCTTCTTGCCCCCTTGCAGGTAGGCTGCTTGCGCCGCAATGATCACCTGCTTGAGTGGAACGCCCTTCTCCGTCGCCAAGCGCTGGCAATCTTCATATTCCGGCGCGACATTCAGCGCTTTCCCGTCCCGCCTGGCCACCTTGACCTTGACTGCACCGTAAGGCGTCTCCACGCTGATGAGTTCGCGGTCGAGAACCTTACGCCGCGCCTCGTAAATACGCACGCCGATAGTCGTAGTCTGCTCGAAGAGCAGTTGGGCCAGTGCGTCGCTGGTCTGAGGAGCGCAAAGCACACTCACCAGGATTCCCGGGCGGTTTTTCTTCATCTGGATGGGAGTGCAAGTCACGTCCAGCGCGCCTGCGGCCAGAGCCTGGTCAACGAAAAAGCCGTAAAGCTGCGGGCTCATGTCGTCCAGGTTGGCCTCAATGACCGAAACCACATCATCCCCGGGAAAGCCGTCCCGTGTCGTCACGACCTCAGCGCTCTGCCCCACCAGCAAGCGCGCCAGGTTCGGCTGCCCCGGAATTTCCCTTGCTCCAGCGCCGTATCCAATGCGCTCCACTTTCATTGCCGGGATGGGTCCAAAGCTCGCGGCCAGCGTGGTGATGAGCGCCGCCCCGGTTGGAGTCACCAGTTCTCCCCCGACACCCGAAGAATAGATGGGGACGTCCTTGAGCAATTCGAGAGAGGCGGGAGCCGGAACCGGCAACGAACCGTGCGCCGCCCACACGCATCCGCTGCCCACATTCACCGGCGAACATGTGAGCGCAGAAAGATCGAGGAGCTCGAGCCCGACACAGGTTCCCACGATGTCGAGAATCGAATCCACCGCGCCAATCTCGTGGAAGTGCACTTCTGTGGGTGGCATGTTGTGCAGCTTTCCTTCCGCCTCCGCCAAGCGGTTAAAAACCTCCAGGACGCGTTGTTTGACGCTTTCCGACAGTGCGCTCTGCACAATCAGTTCCGTGATGCTCCCAAGCTTCCGGCTGGGCTGCTCCGCCGGGACGCGGATCTCGATCCGGGTTCCCACCAGATTTCCCCGCACCGCGCGCGTGCGCTTGAACTCGTAAAAGCCCAGTGGAATCTTCCTCAGTTCGGCAAACAGCCGGTCCAGCGGCAAGCCCAGGTCCACCAATGCACCGACAAACATGTCCCCACTAATGCCAGAAAAGCAATCCAGGTATGCCTGTCTCATATTGTTAATCCCGAGCAATTCCGCCCAAAATTGGATACTATGCTCTACGCTCAGAAGTTGTCAACAAGACAGGATTCAGGGGTCGGGATGCAGGAGTCAGGGTTCAGGAGACTGACGGTCGATAGCAGGTGGTAGATGGGCTCAATCCAAAATCCAAAGTCTGAAATCGCTTCAGCCTCGAGGGCCCGGTTTCTCACCTGACAACTGGGTTCTGAGTCCTGAATCCTGACTCCTGAATCCTGTTTCACGAGGTAACCATCAATGCAAACACTCGACCGACGCGATTTCCTGAAAGTTTCCGCCGCTGCGGGGACTGTTGGGCTGATGCACGGACTCCCCGCTGCCCCCGCCCAAAAAGGCATGCGCCTGGGCTTGATTGTGGGTATGGGAAAAGACCCCGATAAGGCGTTGCAAAAAGTACATGACCTTGGAATCCCAACCTGCCAGGTTTCGACGGAGGATCTCTCCAACGCAATGCTGGAGGGCATCCGGGAGGCGGCGCGGAAGTTCAATATCGAGGTCACAGCCCTCAATACCAATGGCCCAGGACCCCAAATTTACGACTTCTACCAGGGCCCGCTGACGATTGGTTTGGTACCCCGGCAATACCGCCCGCAGCGAATCGCCCACCTCAAGCAAGCTTCCGATTTCGCCAAGAAACTGGGGCTTCCAGCCCTTCACACGCACTTTGGATTCATTCCCGAGAATCCCAACGACCCTCTCTACAAGGAGACTCTGGAAGCCCTTCGCGAAGTCGCGACTCATCTCAAGGCGAACGGCCAGATGATGCTGTATGAGACGGGGCAGGAAACCCCCATAACCTTGCTCAGGGCCATTACCGACGTGGGACTCGACAACCAGTTCGTCAACCTGGACACCGCCAACCTGATCCTTTACGGCAAAGGGAACCCGCTCGATGCGCTGGACGTGATCGGCAAGCTCGTGCGCGGCATCCACGCTAAGGACGGGCTCTTTCCCACTGACCCGAAAAATTTGGGCGAAGAAGTCCCCATCGGCCAAGGGAAGGCGAATTTCCCCATGCTCATTCCGCGCCTGAAGGAGCTCGGTTACGACGGACCTCTTACTATTGAAAGGGAGATTTCCGGTCCCCGGCAAATCGACGACATTCGGAAGGAAAAGCAATACCTGGAGAAGTTAATCGGCTGAGCGAAGTAGGGGCGGTTCGCGAACCGCCCCTACTTCTGCGGCCTTACTTCTTGCCGTACACGGGACCAAAGGTGGCGCAAGCGCGATAATCCGCTCCCTGCGGGTCCTGAGCGCCGAAGGCCGTCCAGGCGCTGGGGCGGAAGACCCGCTCCGCCGGTACGTTGTGCATGCAGACAGGGATGCGCAGGAGCGAAGCCAGGGAGATCAGCAGGTCGCCGATGTGGCCATAGCTGATGGCGCCGTGGTTAGCGCCCCAGTTGTTCATCACAGAATAGACATCGTGGAAGGGACCTTCACCCGTGAGCGTAGGAGCAAACCAAGTGGTGGGCCACGTAGGATCCGTCCGAAGATTCAGCACGTCGTGGACTGCGTTGGGCAACTCCACGGTGTAGCCTTCGGCAATTTGCAACACCGGCCCCAGGTCCTGAATCAGGTTGATGCGGGACATGGTCACGGGCATCTCACCCTTGGTCGCGAAGCAGGAAGAGAAACCTCCTCCACGGAAGTAACCCAGGCTTGCCGGGCTCCACTGTGTGGCGCCCAAGCATCGCCCGACTTCCTCCGCAGTGATCTCCCAGTACGGCTTCAGGACCCTCTCGCCATCCTTCATCTGTTCGCCCGTGGCATCGAGGGTGGCCGCGCCGGAGTTGATCAGGTGGATGATGCCTCCGCTGGCCGTTCCCGTCAGACTCTTTCCGGTGACGCGTTTGACCGCTTCCGGACTCCAGAACGTGCGCACGTCAGCGAAGATCTGTGCCGTGTCGGTCAGCAGATGCCCGAACAGCATGGCGGCGCCGTTGAGCGCATCGTTCTCGGTGGCGAAGACAAAAGCCTCCCGGATGCCGTTCCAATCGAAGGAGGAATTGAGGATTGCCTCCATGAAGTCCCCATTGGGGAAGTGGTCCGTCCATTGCCGCTGACCCTGGAACCCGGCCAGAATTGCGTTGTGTCCAAGAGCCTCTTCGCCAAATCCTATCTCCGCCAGCCTGCCATTCCCAACCATCAGGTCGCGTGCGATCAGGGTCATCTTCACCACGGTGTGCCAGTCGGCGTCCTTCTTGGCCCGCGGCATTTCCGGAACGTTATGATCCTTTCCTTCGGGGCAGTTCGCCTTGACCCATTCATAGGCGCGTTTGTACTCTTCCTGGTCATAGATTTTTTCGTCGATCCGCCGGAGGAATTCCGACATATCCACATACTCATTGCGCATTCCCAGATAGTTCTGAAAGAAGGCCGGGTCAACCGTAGAACCCGCAATGCCCATGGAAACGGAGCCGAGTGAAAGATAGGACTTGCCTTTCATTTCCGCCGCTGCCAGCCCGGCTTTGGCGAAGCGCAGGAGCTTTTCCTGGACATCCCTCGGGATGCTCTTATCACCTGCGTCCTGCACGTCCTTTCCATAAATGCCGAATGCGGGCAGTCCTTTCTGATTGTGCCCCGCCAACACTGCTGCCAGGTAGACCGCGCCGGGCCGCTCGGTACCGTTGAAGCCCCAGACCGCTTTGGGCGTCAGGGGATCCATATCCATGGTCTCCGAACCGTAGCACCAACAGGGCGAGACGGTAAGAGAAAGTCCCACACCCTGGCGCGCAAACTTATCCGCGGCCTCCGCTGCCTCCGCCACACCGCCGATGCAGGTGTCAGAGATCACACATTCCACAGGGAGTCCGTTGGGGTGCCGCAGATGCTCGTCAAAAAACTTGGCGGCGGACTTCGCCATTTCCATGGTCTGGTTTTCCAGCGATTCCCGGACGCCCTTGCGCCGCCCATCGATGGCCGGCCGGATTCCGATCTTCGGCAGGGTACCGCGCAAGCGCTGGGTCGGTTCGTTCACCTTCAGATCTTTAACCTTCGCCATGATTCTTCTCCTCTCAAATCAAATAGAGTCCAGATGAGTCGCCGGATACTCACAACAGGTTCCCGCCCTTCTGAACATCAACCTGGAGCCCAAACAGAGTAGCGCGCAAGCGGCAATATCTCAACCCGAAGTGAGACCCGGGCTTGACTCCAATCTTCACCTCTTCGGCAGAAGATTCTTGAGCACCGATACAAGTTGTCCGGCCAGACGCCCCGTTTTGGCAACCGATTCCAGTTGCCGGTAAATGTCCTCGGCGTCGCCCTGTTTGCGGACGCCCACCGCGCACACGACTACAACATGATGCTGGGGATAAATCCGGTAGATGATGCGATGATTTCCAAACTCGTGCTTCCAATAATTCGCAAGCGGACCCCGCAACGGCAAGCCGTATCCTTCAGGATCAACGGCCAACTTCTTCTCCAAGACCTTGCGAAGCTGGTTTCGGACGCTTCCGTCAAGGCCTTTAATGTCTCTAGCGGCATCCGGGGTATATCTCAGTTCAAAGCAAGGTTTGGGCTGTGCCCCTTCTACAACGGGAGGGGGGGGGGAAGGACGTTTCTGCCTCTTCGTCATGCGCCAAAAACGTCTGCCGTCCTGAGCAACCGCCCAGCGGCAACATCATCATCAATGGTTTTAGAAAGATGCAGCAGCCGGTCCGTAAGATCCCGGTCAGTTAGAATCTCCATCGTCGCAATAATGGATTCACGCTCTTTAACAAGAGAATCCAGGAATTCTTTGTCCACAAGGTATTTTGCAGGCTGCCGCCGGTTTTCGACCAGCACCACTCTATTGGCTCGCGCCGCTTTCAGGTAGTCTTTAAGCCTATCCCTAAAATCAGTGGCCGTTACCTTTTTGATGTCGAAGCAAACTGCCGCCATTGCAGCCTCTCTAACGTACGATCCACGTTTAATAATGTACAATTGCTCCCATACCCTGTCAAGTGAGAAAGATTGCGGCTGCTGCGATTGGTATTTACGGGCGCGGTCCCACTGGTGTAAGTTGTTAGGATGTGCAGCGCGAGGCCACACCCTTCGGTGTCCTCCCGTTCTGAATGACGAGGGGCGCAGCATCTTGGCCCTCGGCGGCAGGATTGCTGAACGACAAACCTTGCGAGCAACCAACGTGGGCCGGTAGCTCAACGGTGGAGCACTGCCCTTTTAAGGCAGGGGTTCTGGGTTCGAGTCCCAGCCGGCTCACCAGGCAAGTGTTCCCGGTCTCTGATCCCATTCGTAGTTTCTGCATTAATAACAGTGAACTTCTTTGCGGCGCGCGAAGATTTTCCCCCGGAGGAGTCGTTGCCACGCCCCTTCTGGAATTTGAAATCTGGCTTGCGGCCGAAGGCCGCGCTGCGGCGCCGGTTCCAATTCCTTCTGACTCCTGACTTCTGTTCTTGCCACTCGTCACTTGTCCCGCCACGGCGGGTCACTGCCTTTACGGCAATTCGGCGAACGGCAGCATGAGCGGTGGGCGGGCCATGAAGGGGAGGCGCGCGATTTCGGCCACGGCCTGCGCCACGTGCTTCTCGCGTCTGGGTTCGAGGGTCATGACAAAGGGGAGATGGTTTTTGGGCAGGGCGGGTTCCTGGAGCACCGAATCGATGTTGATGCGGTGGCGGGCCAGCAGGGCGCAGACGCGCGCCAGGATTCCGGGGCGATCGCGGACCACCAGGCGAAGGTAAGCGGAGATGATGTTTTCCGAGGCAGGAGCGATTCTGGACGGATGCCAGGTCTCGTACCCCAGGGGAGTCGAGCCACCTCCGCCCGTCGCCATGGCGCGGGCGATTTCAACCACGTCGGAGAGCACCGCGACGCCGGTGGGTTCACCCCCGGCGCCCCGGCCGGTGATAGTGGTGTTCCCGCCCTTGTTTCCCATCAGCAGGATTCCGTTGATCGAGCCTAGCACGTTGGCCAGTTGGCTGCTGGCCGGAATCATCATGGGCCGCACGAAAATTTCCAGGCGGCCGCGAGCGCGGCGGCGAGCGGAGGCGATCAAGCGGATGGTATGGTTCAAGCGGCGGGCATAAGCGAAGTCCACTTGCTCGATCGCGGTGATCCCTTGCGCAGGAATCTCCTCGACGCGCACCGCCTGGCCGAAACATAACATGGCGAGAATGGCAATCTTGTAGCGGGCATCGTACCCTTCCACATCAAAGCTGGGATCGGGCTCGGCATAGCCTTCTTGCTGCGCTTCGGCCAGCGCTTCGGCGAAGCTGCAGCCGCGGCGCTCCATTTCCGTGAGGATGTAATTGGTGGTGCCGTTCAGGATGCCGTACACGCCGGCGAAGTGCTCGCCCGCCAGCCCTTCGCGGATGGCGTGCAGAATGGGCGTGCCTCCCGCCACGCAAGCTTCGATGCCCAGGCTCACGCCGGCGGCGCGGGCGTGCTCCGCAAGCTCCACCCCGCATTCCGCCACCAGTTGCTTGTTCGCGGTCACCAGGTGCTTGCCGGCGTCGATGGCCGCAAAGGCAATGGCGCGCGCCACGGACAGCACTCCCACCAGTTCCACGACAATATCAATTTCAGGATCGCGCACCACTTCATGCCAGTCCACCGATGCTTTCACTTGCCTGCCGAGCCAGGACACATCTTTCTTGCGGATGCCGAGCGAACAGATGGTCTTGAGCTCCAGCTTGCAGCCCAGCCGCCGCTGGATTTCACCCTGGTGCTCGACCAACACCTTCACCGTACCTGTGCCGACAGTCCCCAGGCCGATTACTGCTAGCCCCACGGTTCTACGCGGCCTCCTCTCCGCCGCTGCCTGGTTCGCGAACTGAATTCTTGGTCGACTCATGTACAGTTTCGATGCACGGGTAGTGGGTCAATTTGATGTAGAGGCGGAGGAACCTGTCCCGATCTGATCGGGACGCCGCCATTTGGCGATCCCGCCTTGCGGGATCGCCGCTACAGCATCAAATTGACCCACTACCGATGGACGCCAAAAGTGGGAATCTATTCAAATAACATTTACAGGGCCAAGCTGGCAAGAAGAATCCTCGTCAAAAATCCTCGTCACGGTGTAATCCCTTTGCCACCTATTAACCACCTTTCTTTTCAACCACATTCCCGCTTTAAGCGGCTAAGTGCCTTTGTTTTCATACACATTCCAGCTTCGCCTCCGAGTTTTCCACAGCGGTCCTTTGTTTTCATAGACATTCCCGCTCTGCTCGTTCATTTTTAAGGAATCCTTTTTTGCTTCCCCCGCAATGACAGACTTCCTGTCTGTGGCGCGGTGAGCCAATTCGGGGGCTTTTCGTCCCGCTTGGCACGTTCTCGGGAGTGGGTAGGGGCAGGCAGCAGCATTGCCGCATCGTGTTCCCAGCCGGCCGTGACCTCCTGCACAGCTTCACCGTAGCATTCTAGCCTATTTTCTTGCGCTTGTCAAGAGACAGATGGAGGAGACAGCAGCTTCGGAATCCCCATG
>DLMI01000067.1 GCA_002478145.1 Acidobacteria bacterium UBA7540 | reverse complement strand
TTTCGGTCGTCCCATCGCCATAGGCACCTCCATTGTGCACCAGAGATGCCTATTTTAGGAGCAATACTAATGCCAATTACTTATGGGACGACACACTAGCGTATCGCGTATCGCGCCGTGTCGTATCGCGCCCTAGCGTCAAGCCTTTTGTGTAAATTCCTTGAGGGGCTTTCTCTCCCAGGAACGACTCAAGCGAGTGATCACTCCGAAGACGATGCGATCGCAGCTCGCAGGGTTGGTGAAGCTGGAGATGGGTCGCGTGCGGCGCCGCACCTCACGGAAGGCGCGCTCGATCATGTTCGTCGTTCGGATCTTCCGCCAGTGGGCGGAAGGGAAAGCGTAGAAGGCCAGCAACTCCTCCAGATCCCGCTCCACGCAGGCGACCGCCCGCGGACGGGTGGGGCGCCACTTGCGCGCCCAGCGCTGAAAGCTCCGCTGCGCTTCTCGGCGGCTGGGGGCCTGATACATGGCCGCGGCCTCGCCCACACACGAGCCCGCTTTCTTCGGCACCTTGTCGGCGATATTGCGCAGCTTGTGTGCCCAGCAGCGTTGCCGGGGGACCTGCGGCCAAACCAAGGCGAGCGCCGCCTGCAACCCCACGGAGCCATCGGTGATGACGAGCCGCAGCCGGCGACCCTCCAAACCGCGTAGAAACATCCCTTGTAAGAAGGCCGTCCAACAGGTCTCGCTCTCGCCCCGCGCCAACTGGTAGGCGATCACCTCGCGCCGGCCCGCAGCGGTAATTACATAGGCTACCAACACCCAGCGCCGCCGCACTTTTCCGCCGCTGTCGCGCACCTTCAGCACCACTCCATCCAGGAAGATGTACACATACTCATCCCGCAGTCGGCGCTGATGGAAAGCCCCCACCGCCGCGTCCAGTCCGCGCCCGATCCTCGACACCGTCTGCGACGAGTAGCTTTCACCCAACACTGTTTCCAGGACCTCGCCCACTTGCCGGGTCGATACCCCGCGCAGGAAGGCCTCGCGCACTAACTCGTTCACCGATTCCTGCCGTCGCTGATAGCGCCGCAACAGTTGGCTGCGGCAGCCCCGCCGGGTGCGCGGCACCCGCAGCCGGCGCAGCAGCCAAAAGCGCGTCCCTAAGTCCCGCCGGTAATACCCGTTGCGATAATCCCCCCCCTCGTCCCGCACGTAGCGTCCTACCCCAACCAATCGGTGCGTTCCGCCTCTTACGCCTCTTCTAACAATCGCTTCACCTCGCTCCGCACGTGCTCTCCCAGCTCTTTTTCAAAGAACTCTTTCCTCTCTTCCCAGGAAAGCTTAAGATGCCCGTGGTCGAGGACTTTCAGTTCTCGCATGAGGGTGCACCTCCTTCGTAGAGTTTTGCCGCTCTCGAAAAAGTACACCCTCTTTCTCTTTCAAAAACCAAATTTACACAAAGAAGTTACGCTACCCTTTTCCTGACCTGCGGCTCCGCCGTCCGTCGGCTGACGGATGCGGAAAAGCATCGCCTTTCCGGGACACCTGCGTCGCAATCGGCGCGCCGACAACCTCCTCTGCGCAGGCTGGAAGGCTCAGCCTTCCAGCCTGCGCAGAGGAGGAAAGCACGGGCACCAACCGGAAAGCCGGCCCGCCCGCGGCGGGTCCATTGTGTGCCAGAAACTCCCGTTCCGGTGTCATTCCGAGCGCAGCGAGGAGTCTCGCTCTGCGCCCAGGCGGATCGTCAGTTCGAGCCGGACCAGGGGCCACGCGGAGGAAAGAACCAGAGCAAGATTCCTCGCTGCGCGCGGAATGACACACCGTTGAGAGGGGCATAAACACGGGTACACTCAGTTTGCGCTCCCCTGAACCCCATTCCTGCAGCCTGCAATTCCTGTAGCCCTCATGAAATTAATTTGAGAATTCGGTACGCTTGTCAGCGTAAAAGGTCCTTGACTTTCAATCCTGTTTTAACGAATATCGAATACTCGAATGCCATGATTAAACTGACCAAACGCAGTAACCTTGCGGCGCAGATTACAGACAGGTTATTTGACGCGATCCTTCAAAGTGAACTGGAACCTGGAGAGCGTATTATTGAGACGAAAATGGCCAAGCAACTCGGGGTCGGCCAGAGTACCTTTCGCGAGGCCCTCCAAGCGCTTGAACATAGGGGACTGGTTACGAAAGAGCGCTCTACCTTCGTGACGAGGCTCACCCTGGAGGACGTCAAAGTCCTGTACTCCGTGCGGGCTAATTTGGAACCGTTGGCAGCTTCGATGGCATGCGGAAAATTGGCCGCCAAGGACATTCGACAGCTCGAATTGTTCCTTGATGAAATGAAGAAGGCCAGGCAGCGGCGGGATTTCACCACGCTTCTAAAGTATGACCTAGCATTCCATCAACTGATCTGGGAAGTACCTCAAGTGAGTTCCCTGAAGAGAATTCTGAATGTCGTGTTGTCTCCCTTGTTTGCGTTTTACTTGATCCGGCTCACCCATTCCTGTTTGGGTGATCTATCAATCGTCGAAGAAACGTTCAGGAAGGAGTACACGGACCATTGCAGACTACTTGCGGCGCTCAAAGAGGGAAACCCCGACAAAGCCGAGAGGACATTTAGAGAAGTTATCCAGAATTTCTTGCAAACAACTATCGTCGACGTAGGGGCAGAACCGGTCCAGGGCACGGCGCCACAACCTCATCCGGAAAGTGGGCAGAAGCGTGCGTCGAATCGATGACTGGCTCTTCGTCTCAACCTGCGATATCTGCTGAACGATTTGGGTGTGGCAGCATAGACAATTACGAGCTTTTGTGGACAGATGCGATTTCGTCGTCGCGAGCTGAAATGGCCGAGCGGGGAGCGAGCAGGTCGCGTACAGCCTGGATGATTACCTTCACGCTGAGTCCATAGTACTGCATCAAGGTTTCCAAGTCTTCGCCCGAGGCGCCGAAGCAGTCTTGGATACCCACGCTTTCTATCGGAACCCGGGAACGGCGCAACGCCGAGGCCACGGCCGACCCCAGCCCGCCAATCACGCTGTGCTCCTCAGCTGTCACCACTGCTTTCATGCCCTGCGCCTCGTCCCGGATGGCCTTCTCAGCCAAGGGCTTCAGGGTGCTGACGTTGACGACTCGGGTAGAAATGTGCGTGACCTCCAGGATTGAGACGGCTTCCATGGCCATGAACACCAAGTTGCCCGTCGCAAAGATCACTGCATCGCCGCCCTCTCGCACGCGACGCACACCGGTCCCGCACGGGCGACGATCAGGGGAAGCATCTGTTCAACTTCCGCGGCGTCGCAAGGACAAAGGACGGTCATATTAGGGAGCGAACGCATCAGGGAGATGTCCTCAACGGTCTGGTGGGTCGGCCCGTCGCCGAAATCTGACAGTCCCGCGCTTGACCCCACGATCTTCACCGGCAGGCGGGCGAGCGCCACGACTTGTCGAATCTGATCGTAAGCGCGCCCAGTTACGAACACGGCAAAGGAATTCACAAAAGGAATCTTCCCCTCAAACGCCAGATCCGCCGCGGTAGCCACCATGTTCTGCTCGGCAATTCCCATCTGCAGGAACTGTAGTCTGGCGACCACCCGAGATTCCGCTTCCGCCATTTTCTTGGGATCTAGTATCCCCGCTAAATCAGCAACATGCACCGACAGCCCCAGGCGGCGGATTTTGACCTTTTGGACCAGCGCCAGAATGCGCCAAAAAGACTGGGATCAGTCCGCCCGGTATGTGCAGGCGTGCTCGTTGCATGCCCGTCAACTGGTCACCGGTTCCGGTCGGCTGGATTCCGGAATGGAAGGGCGTTTATCGTTCCGAATCAATAGGTTCAGGTTTCACGGCCTTCTGGAGAGGCCCTTGCGCGTTTGAGGCATTCCGCTTCCTACGCCCCGCCGATTTCCCAGAACCCCGTTAATCAGGCAGTTGCGGAGAAGGCGACGCCAAGCAGCCTAACGGAGAGTGACAACCTTTGCGTCGTACACAATGCTTCCGCACACCATAGTCATAACTGATTCCGTCCTGGGCAAATCTCCCGCAGGAACCTTGAAAATATCCTGCGAGAGCACCGCGAGATCGGCCAACTTACCGGGTTCCAGGCTGCCCTTGTCTTTTTCTGCGAACTCGGCATAAGCGGACGTGAGCGTGTAGGCGGTGACAGCTTGCTCCCGGGTCAGCGCCTCCGCGGGATGCCGACTGTACGTCGAGGCCAGCAGGATGTTGAGGAACGGATTGTTGGGCCCGTCCGAACCGATGGCCACCGGGATGCCGGCGTCCAAGAGGGAACGCAGTGGTTGCAAGGCTTGTGCCCGCTGTTCTCCAAAGCGCTTAACGAACAGCTCTGGTAAAGTGAAATGCGTCGGATTCTGCACCACGATGACGCCGAGCCGCTTCGCCTTGGGAACCAGGTCGGGCAAGAGTCCGTCGCCGTGCTCTAGACGGACTCGCCGCTGCGACCACTCTTTTTCGCCGCCGGTGGCCTCCATCGCGTTCAAGAAGGTCTCGGCCGCCCGGTCGCCCGCGACGTGAACTATCAATTGCTCGCCGTCCTGCAACGATTCGCGCAACATGTCTTCCATTTCTTGCTGCGAGAAATTCAGCTCGCCCGAAGTACTGGCACGATCTGTATACGGCTGTCTCATGGCGGCGGAGTGCTCGATCGGTGTCCCGTCGAGAATCCACTTGGTGCCGCTCACGGTCACCAAAGGCACAGGATGCCGCGGCAAGCCGCGTCCTTCCTGCGTAATTGGCCCGTGCTCGTCCGTAAACCCGAACCAAATGACTCGCACTCGAATCGTAGGAGGAACTCTCTCGAACAGTGCGACGGCCCGCTGCGCGGTGATAGGCATCGCCATGTCTTGAACGGTGGTGATGCCCATTTGCGCGGCTTTCCCAAAGAAATCGTGCAAGTCGTTCGCTGCTTCCTCGTCGCTGACCAGTTCACTGAAGCGGCGGCCAATCCGAAATCTGGCGAACTCCAACGCCATGCCCGTCAGCTTGCCGTCGGCCCGATTGCGGACGTACACGCCGGCTTCTGGATTCGGCTCGTCTTCACGGATTCCCAGTTTCTTCAACCCAGCTGTGTTCAAGAGCGCCGCATGTCCCGTCCAACACGCCAGCTCGACGGGATGATCGGGTGCGAGCTCATCGAGCGCGGACCTGGTTGCTCGCGGATCGTCGAGTACCGTCGCTCCGAATGTGCCCGTAATCCAAGTCCCTTTCGGAGCTTTGGGAACCGCCGACGAGAGAGTATCCTTGATTTCCTGCCAGGTAGGGTTGTTACCGTTGAGCGGCAGTTCGTACCGGTCAGGCGCGCTTCCCAGGTGATCGTGAGCATCGTTGATTCCGGGAATTACAGTGTGGCCAGCTAAGTCAATGCGCCGGGTCGCGGTGCCTGCCAGCGCGACAATATCTTTGGAAGCTCCCACGGCAACGATGCGCTCGCCGCGGATCGCCAGCGCCTCGGCATACGGCTGGCCGGAATTGCTCGTGAAGATTTTCCCGTTTATGAGGATTAAGTCCGGAGGAGATTGTTGGCCCAGAACTCGCGCGGCCAGGAGACTAAAGGCAGTTGCTACAAGAAGCCCTTTGAAGGCGGTGGTGTGCATCGCTACCTCCCGTGGCGGCCCTATCGAGATTACGTCATATCGCCAAGCGAGTCCGTCTTTCCCCAACACGACGCAGTACCCACTCCCGCCGGGACGGTGAGAGTGTCACTTCTCTTGCGACTTCAACGCCGAGCGCAGCTTGTCGGCGAGTGTGCCGAGGCCCTCGGCGGGAGGAGCATTGCGCTCCGTCCACTCGCGCACTTCGTCGGCCTCGCGCGCTTCCATGACTGCCTTCGCGCTCAGGCGGATGCGCCGGCCTGACGGATCGATTTCCAGCACGATGACCTCGACGTCCGCCCCGACCGGAAAGGCTCGCCGGAGATCGCCTTCCTTCGCGATGCCGGTTTCGCTCAAGGGGATGACACCGGTACGCCCGGGGGCCAGGAAGACGAACACACCGAATTTCTCGTATCGCTCGACCTTTCCCGTCAGGCGCGCGCCCGGAACGATGTCGGGCCGGGCTCCCGTTGCCCCCGCGGCCCGCCCCCAGGCTTCCTGAACCAGCGCCACGCCGATCCGTTTCTGCTCGGGGTCGATGGCGAGAATCTCGAATGTGGCCATCATCCCTGGAGCGACCTGACCCGCCCAGCCTTCCGATCGTCCGGAGGGCTCGAACGTGGAAGCATGGGCCAGCGCCTCGATGCCCGGCTCGAGCTCCACGAACGCCCCGAACTGCGCGACGCGCGTGACGCGGCCTGGCCGCACTTGGCCTACTTTGTACACCTCGGGCACTCTCGACCAGGGGTCGGCGGAGAGCTGCTTCAACCCGAGCGAGATCTTCTGCTTTTCCTCGTCCACGCGCAGGACCTTGACCGTGATCTCGTCGCCCGCTTTGACGATCTCCGCAGGGTCCGACACGCGGGACCACGCCATCTCGGACACGTGGAGTAGCCCCTGGACACCTGCGCCAAGATCGACGAACGCGCCGAACTCGCGGACGGAGGTGACACGGCCGGTCATGACTGCACCGGGGACGATCTTGTCGCGGACCTTGCCGGCATTCGCCCGCTGCTCGTCCTCGAGGAGCGCGCGACGGCTGACGACGATGTTCGAGCCGCCTTCCTTGTACTCAATGATGCGGAATTGGTAGACATGTCCTTCGTGCGCCGACGTGTTTGCGCCGCGGACGTCGATCTGGGAAATCGGACAGAACGCGCGACGCCGGCCGATGCGCACCTCGTAGCCGCCCTTTACCTCCCGTTCGACCTTCCCTTCCACCGGCAGGCCGCTCTGGAAGGCAGCTTCGAACTGCCGATCGGTCGCGGCCGCTCCAGCCAGCTTCCGGGAGAGCGACAGTCCGCCTGACGTCGATACCACCAATGCCTGAACCAGGTCGCCCACCGCGACCTCGAACTCGCCGTCGGCGTTCTTCAGTTCGGCGATATCCATTACCGCCTCACCCTTGCGACCAACGTCGACTAACGCCACCTCCGGGCCGATGGCGACGATCCTGCCCTCGACGAGTTCGCCTTGCTCGAGGCGCTTGGCCTGGACCGAAGCCTCGAACATCGCGGCAAAGTCTTCCGACTGATCACTCACAGCACGCTCCTCGTCATGATTGGGCTTCGCCCGCCGGCACTCATTCCCTCGTGCGTGCACGAACGGACAACCAGCGATTGTACCAGCAGGATCAAGTCATAAGAAGAGCGAACTCAACCGCCCGCCAGCAGCAACCAAGTCGGTTCCGGCGCCGCATTCGGTATAGCCGGAGCTATTATGGCTGCACAGGCCATGCAGAGCATGTTGTTCGGAATCCTCCCTCGATGCTCGAACCTACTTCGTCACAGGTGCTGTACTCCGCACCCTTATCGCCGCAGCCACCCTGCTGCCGGCCGAGCGGGAAGAGAGTATCGAACCCATACGCGCGCGGCGATCCGAATGAGCCAGCGCCTATCCATGGCATTTTGGATCATCGGAGAATCGGTCATTGTGGGGGTTTTTATGTCTTCTTTGGCCCTTCGGTCAGATTCCCGGAGGTTTAGCGCCCGTATAACGGCCTACTCGTGGAAATCCAATCCCTGACGCCCCCGAAGTCCGCTTCGAGGACCCGAACCCCGTTTCCGGGGAGTTTGCATGATTGCTGGTGGGAAGGGCGTTTATCATTCCCAATCCGGCGAAGTCCCACTCAGCATAGTTTCTGAGTGCATGATTCAGTAGGAATCCATGGGGAAACGGAAGTGGTCATGACTAGGCTCATCCAGACGTATGCTTGAACCTGGAAGGGTAAGGACGCAAGGGCTGAGCTCAAGGGCTGAGTTCAATTGCCCGAACGCGACAATAAAGTAAAATCCGGATGGATAGTCAGTAGGCAGGAGAGAGCTTTGAAGCTGGGGTGGGCCCCTTCGGTGAGACAACCAATTAAGGAGCGATTCCTCCCGTTCATTCCCCCTCTCAGGCGGGCCTGGGACCAGGGATTGGTCGTCTTCCGAAACGCCTGCAGCGGGCTGGAAGGCGACAAGCGGCGGCTAAGGTGAGGGCACGGTCGCTGAAACTTCATTCGAGTCCGCACTCTGAGTGACATCATTCGACGCCACGGCTGTAACCACATAGTAGTACGTCTGCCCTGCTTGCACAGTCGCGTCGGTGTACGTGGTTCCGTTAATAGGCGTGGAATTCAGTTCCGTCGGGTACGGCCCTCCCGAGGTCGTGCCACGGTAAACATCGTACCCAACTACGCCGGCAGTCGTGCTGGCGGTCCAGGATAGAATCACGTCGTGCGTTCCCGCGCCGGAGAGGCTCACCGTCTGCGGGCTGCCGCTGGCATTGTCCGCGATGCTCAGCGAGGCCGCCTCGGTCCCGGCAACGGAAGGCGTGAACATCACCACAATCGTGCAGTTGGCACCTGCCGCCAGCGAACTGCCGCACGTGTTGGTCTGAGCAAAGTCGCTGGCATTGGTACCCGTCAGCGCGATGCTAGTGAAGTTCAGCGTCGTGCCGCCACTGTTCGTAAGTGTCACAGCTTGGGCGCTACTCGTGGTCCCGAGCGCTTGGCTTGCAAACGTCATGCTGGGGGGCGACAAGTTTGCCGTGGGTTGTGCCACATAGGTGACACTGGCGGTT
>DLMI01000142.1 GCA_002478145.1 Acidobacteria bacterium UBA7540 | reverse complement strand
CGTTTTTAAATGCGCGCCGACAGCGGTGACATCAGCGAAAAGGCAGGCACAAAGCGCTGTCGTTGGGCTTTTTCAAAAGGGACCGGAATCCCAACAAGCGCCGGGCTCCCCAAAAACAGAAAGCGGGACGAGCCCAATGGAAGTTGTTCCTTTTTGTGCCTGCGGGGAATAGCGCATCTGTTCGTAAGTTATTGGATGTAAATGGCGTCCCCGGCGGGATTTGAACCCGCGTTACCGCCGTGAAAGCGAAGTTCATTCGGATCTCATTGTAAATACAAGGCAGCGGTCGCTCTGCAATGCCCTGTAAGGAACCGGTGAGCATGCTACGGAACATGCTTACCTTGTACCGTCCTTGTACCGCGACTCTTTCATCTCTAATGCCCGAAGAACGGACACCTGACGAGCGTGGCAAGGCGTGACCGGTAGCCTGATCATCTCGGTTCCTCGCTCCCCTCCAGAGCCGGCTTGAAGCGTTCTCGAGCCGCTCGAAGGGCTTCGTGCAGTCTGCGTTCCAAGACCTCTCGGGGCGGTAGTTCCGTCAAATACTCCGCGACTCGAATGCCGCTTCTCTCAAGCTCCAGCAGTTCAACGTGCTCGTTGGACTTGCCGGCACAAAGGATCAGCCCCAAAGGCATTTCCTCTCCAGGCTGACGCTCGTGCTTTTCCAGCCAGCGGAGGTAGAGTTCCATCTGTCCTTTGTCAGCGGCTCGAAACCGGCCAATTTTGAGATCCACTGCCAGTAGACGGCGCAAGCGGCGATGAAAGAAAAGCAAATCGAGGTAGTAGTCCTCCTTGTCGACCGTGATTCGCTTTTGGCGTGCGACGAAACTGAAATCCGAGCCCAGCTCCAGTAGGAAGTGCTCCAGGTCGCGCAGTATGGCGGTCTCGAAGTCCCTCTCGCTGTAAGCGTCTGTCAATCCGAGAAAGTCCAGAAGATAGGGATCGCGGAAGACCAAATCCGGGCTAACGCGATCCTCGTCACGTAGGGCATCGAGCTCCTTGCGGGCCAACTGGGCGGGTTTTCTGCTGATCGCGGTTCTCTCGTAAAGCATTCCCTGGATTTTTTCCTGGAGCGTCCGGGTACTCCAATGCTCAATCCGGCACATGTGGGTGTAGAACTCACGCTGGAGAGGGTCGTCGAGGTAAATGATTTGCCTTAGGTGAGTCCAAGACAATTGTTCACTCAGTGCGTGGACAATTCGAACGTCTGGAAAGGTCTCAGCAAATCGGATCATGTAAAACAGATTGGTGCGGCCGAAACCGGGACCGTAATCTTCGCTCAATTGTCCACTCAATGCGTGGACAATCTGCTCACCGTAAGCGGCTCGCTCGTACGCGAGAATGTCCTTGCGAATGCGCTCGCCGATCGACCAGTAAAGCCTGACCATCTCGGAGTTCACGGCCGCAGCCGCACGGGCACGCGCACTATCGATAAGCTGCTTTATGTCTTTCAATAGAGCGGGCGGGAAAAGTTGTTCGGAGGTGGACGACGGGACGCCCTTCATCTGACCAACGATACTGTCAACCTTTTCTGGTTGTTTCGGCTTCTTCGTCATCATGAGGAGTGATTCCAGACCCGTGTGGGTAGATTGCAAGTCGCAGCCGATCACGAGAGCAAATACAACTCTTCTGACGGCTGGAGAAGATTCTGTCTCTTGCCCCTCACAAATATCAAGCGTTTTGTGGATTGTAGGCAAGAGCAGCGGTAAGGGGTGAACGTCTAGGGCGACCCCGGCCCCTACTAAGCGGTCATCATTGGACCTTGATCTTGCCGAGGGCCAGCCCGCGAAGAGTTACCTCGATGTCCATCTGGGTCTCAAGCATTTCCTTGGCCTCAGCAGCGCGCTCGTCAAGTTCTTCGGCGAAGTCAGGGTCGGAAGGATACACGAACTCGATGTAATCCAGTTCGTCCAGGTCCAGGATGAATTGATGGATCTCCTTGAGGCTCACCTGCGGTCGGCCTTCGAGAAGGGCAATGATTTCAGCCTTCGTGATCGTTTCGCTTTGCATACTCACTCTCCCTCGGATGCGACCTGAGCGTAATCGGCTGCTTCGCCTAACCGTGCGGTTATGGCCCGGAGCCAGATCCGTGGGTTAGATCCGTGAACGACACGCCCCAGGAATCCCAGCCTTTCCGCCACGTTGGCACGATTCTGTCGGATAGCCTCCTTCGTGGTGGCGGTGTAAGCAGCGAGGAAGGCTTCGATGTTCTGGGGCTTGGAAAACAGGTACGTCGCGTGACCCAGTTGGGGTGTCTCGACAGCGATCCCTCCCGAGGTGTCGAAGATGTACTCATCACGGTATAAGTACAGGCGTCGCGACCGCCGGCAGAGCTGGCGGTAGTATGACTGGTCGTAATCCGGCTTCCAGGTGATTTGGGCGATATCAAAGTCCCCAGGGATACCGAGGTCCCAACAGAGACTGCGCAGTTGTTCCCTTTCCATCGGCTCGAGCTCGATGCGGGCACGAATTTGGCCCAGGGCGTCGGAAAACTCCCCAAACCGATGGTAGCTCCCACGGGCTGTTTCAATTTGCTTGGCGATGTTGGCAGGAACCTTCACGTGGATGCGGCTCGGCAAAGCGGTCTCCCACATGACCAGGGTCCACTGACTATTCCGGTGACGATACTTGCCCGTCTGGACGAACGTTCCCTGCAACTCGACCTTGGCCACCAGCAGGTGTCTCCACTGGTTCCATGTCGCGTCCCAAGCAATTGGCATGACTGATTGGTCGAGTGTGACCTCGAGTTTCCGCCGGACATCGCGGTAGATGGCATGCTCCTTGTAAAAGTCAAAATTCCGCAACGGTGCGTGGAACCGGCGCTCCCGGTGCTCGGGCTGGAAAGACAGGATTTGGGTCGCGAAGAGCGTCTGGCCATCACGAGAGCGGTCTCCGGCGACCAAAATCGAACCGAAGCCCCCATACGGAAAGAGTGCCGGCGCCGAGGAATCCTCGAGCAGCGAGTCGTAGCAAGCCCTTAGTTCAGGTTGCGCCAGGATGTTGAAGGCCCGCTCCAACGTAGCGCTGTCGCGGTTGGAAGCGCCGGCAGCGCGGAGCTCCAATTGTCTGAGGCTGAAGGCTACTCGCAGCTCAGCGAGAGAGGCGGTGGGAGTGATCCGCAGAGCATCATACAGGCTCGTCTGTCGTTGCCAGGGCTGTCTCCGCGTGGTGACGTAGAAGTAATCGCGCACCACCTCGCAGGGTAGATGGATGGAGGAAATGCCCAGTCGGCCCGATGGAACCTCGGCTCGCACGTAAAGTCGCTCACGCTTATCGGCTTTGGGCTGCGCGGCATAACTGATGGGAGCCTGGTAGAGATCAAGACTCCGTCCGGAGGATGAGGTCTTGCGGATGCAGATTTCGGTTCCTGCCCCGGCGGAATCGATGGTTACAGGGAAAGTGATTTCGTCGCCGGGGCGAATAAGTGCGCCCAGGAAGTTGGAGAGGAGGATACTGCCACCTTCGTTGAAGTGACAGACCGTCTTTTCGCCTTCCCGCATAGCTTCCGAGACCACGCGACTGAGGATCACTTTTACGTTGAGACTCTCGGCTCGAGTACCTGTTTCCATGCCGAGTGCAGGATAGCCAGCCGGTTCGTTTCCGTCAAATGAGCTCTGAGTAGTCCTAAACGATTCTTCCACAAGTAGACATGGAATCAATAAATTGGACGTCTTGGGATCTGCATTTGACTTTTGGAACGTGGTGGACGATCAGGAGTTGAAGGAGCAGGTCCAGAAGGCGCGAGGCCTACTTGAGGGAGTAAGCACGGATGCCCTGCGGAACATGTCACTGATTCGTGCCCGTGTGCGAGAAGGCACGGCTAAGGTAGCTGCCCAAATGGACCTTTTGGCTGGCAATCTAGTAGGCCGCAAGTTTCAGTTCGATGTGGACTGACTTTGTCAGCCCGCGCACCAGATTCGAACCATGCAAAACAAAAGGAGGAACGTGAGGGACGAACAGGCTCGCTCCAGCCTGTACGTCCCACGGTACACATTATGTTGAACAAGGTGATGCTCATTGGATACGTTGGTGCCGACAGCGAAATGAAGTTCACTCCAGGCGGCATAGCGGTGGCAAACTTCTCTCTGGCGGTGAAGGAGACTTACAAGAACGGCGACGGAGAGAAGAAGACCAGTACGCTCTGGATCCGCTGTGTCGCTTGGCGGCGATGGGCGGAAATTGCAGGCGAATTCGTGGGCAAGGGGAAATTCCTGTACGTTGAAGGGAGACTCCAGTTACGGAGTTACGAGGATCGCGAGGGCCAGAAGCGCAACGTGACAGAGGTAGTTGTCACCACGCTCAGGTTCCTGGGGCCATCAAAGAACGGACACGGAGCCAAGGCCGCAGAACCCTCGAAATCCTCGGAACCGGTCGACGAAAGCGAGAATCCCTTCAACGGGCCGGGAAGCGAGAGCACTGAGGAGGACATACCTTTCTAACGGATTCCCTCTGCGGTGCCTACATTCGAACGACCCACCCTTATCTTCTCCAGGATTCGAACTTCTTGCTTCCGCGCAGCGGCTCTAACTCCTTCGATGCGGAAGGGGTGCGTGTTTCGTTCTGTATGTCCAGATTCGGAGAACCTCAAAACCCGCGTTGGAGACCACTTGATGGACAGCGCTGCTATCGGCTCGTCATCGATGAAATTGGACAATAAACGTGCCCCCTACGCAGCGGGGCCATTGCGACAAGCGTCGCGTTTACACATGCGAGTGACACCGGTACGTTGCCTTGCCGACTTCCCAGAACCCCGTTTCTGGATAGCTTCCGAGTTGCCGACGACACGTCCAGTGAGAACCGGATCGTGGTCACAATAGCATTATTCGACTCGGCCATTTTGGCCAGGATTGAGAATATGCGCCTTCCAAGGGCGGCGTACCAACACTGGATGGCGGAAGCACCAAGAGGCGGGACGGTGAGAGTGTCACTTCTCTTGCGACTTGAGCGCCGAGCGCAGTTTGTCGGCGAGTGTCCCGAAGCCCTCGGCGGGAGGAGCATTGCGCTCCGCCCACTCGCGCACTTCCTCGGCCTCGCGCGCTTCCATAACTGCCTTCGCGCTCAGGCGGATGCGCCGACCTGAGGGATCGACTTCCAGCACGATGACCTCGACGTCCGCCCCGACCGGAAAGGCTCGCTGGAGATCGCCTTCCTTCGCGATGCCGGTTTCGCTCAACGGGATGACACCGGTACGCCCGGGGGCCAGGAAGACGAACACGCCGAAGTTCTCGTGTCGCTCGACCTTTCCCGTCAGGCGCGCGCCCGGAACGATGCCAAGCCGGGCTCCCGTAGCCCCCTCGGCCCGCGCCCAGGCTTCCTGAACGAGCGCCACGCCGATCCGTTTCTGCTCGAGGTCGATGGCTAGAATCTCGAATGTGCCCGTCATCCCGGGAGCGACCTGACCCGACCAGCCTCCCGATCGTCCGGTCGGCACGAACGTGGAAGCATGGGCCAGCGCCTCGATGCCCGGCTCGAGCTCCACGAACGCGCCGAACTTCGCGACGCGCGTGACGCGGCCAGGCCGCATCTGGCCTACTTCGTACCCGTCGCGCACTCTCGACCATGGGTCGGCAGAGAGCTGCTTCAACCCGAGCGATATCTTCTGCTTTTCCTCGTCCACGCGCAGGACCTTGACCGTGATCTCCTCGCCCGCTTTGACGATCTCCGAAGGGGTCGACACGCGGGACCACGCCATCTCGGACACGTGGAGCAGCCCCTGGACACCTGCGCCGAGATCGACGAACGCGCCGAACTCGCGGACGGAGGTGACACGGCCGGTCATGACTGCACCGGGGACGATCTTGTCGCGGACCTTGGCGGCGTTCGCCCGCTGCTCGTCCTCGAGGAGCGGGCGACGGGCGACGACGATGTTCGAGCCGCCTTCCTTATACTCGATGATCCGGAATTGGTAGACATGCCCTACGTGCGCCGACGTGTCTGCGCCGCGGACGTCGATCTGGGAAATCGGGCAGAACGCGCGGCGCCGGCCGATGCGCACCTCGTAGCCGCCCTTTACCTCCCGTTCGACCTTCCCTTCCACCGGCAGGCCGCTTTGAAAGGCGACTTCGAACTGCCCATCGCTCGCGGCCGCTCCCGCCAGCCTTCGGGAGAGCGTCAGCCCACCTGACGTCGATACCACCATCGCCTGAACGCGATCGCCCAGCGCGACCTCGATCTCGCCGTCGGCGTTCTTCAGTTCGGCGATATCCATTACCGCCTCACCCTTGCGACCAACGTCGACTAACGCCACCTCCGGGCCGATGGCGACGATCCTGCCCTCAACGAGTTCGCCTTGATCGAGGCGCTTGGCCTGGGTCGAAGCCTCGAACATCGCGGCAAAGTCTTCCTCGTGATCACTCACGGCACACTCCTCGTCATGATTGGGCTTCGCCCGCCGGCGCTCCTTCCCTCGCGCGCGCACGAACGGACACCCAGCGATTGTACCAGCAGGATCAAATCATAAGAAGACCGAACTCAACAGCCTGCCTGCAGCAACCAAGTCGATTCCGGCGCCGCATTCGGTATAACAGGAGCTATTGTGGCTGCACAGGCCATGCAGAGCATGTTGTTCGGAATATCCCCCCTCGATGTTCGAACCTAATTCATCACAGGTGCAGTACTCATCGCCCTTATCGCCGCAGCCACCCTGCTGCCGGCCAAACGGGCAGCGAGTATCGAACCCATACGCGCGCGGCGATCCGAATAAGCCAGCGCCTATCCATGGCATTTTGGATCATCGGAGAATCGTTCATTGCGGGGTTTTTATATCTTCTTTAGCCCGTCGGTCAGATTCCCGGAGGCTTAGCGCCCGTATAACGGCCTACTCGTGGAAGTCCAATCCCTGACTCCCCCGAAGTCTCTTTCGAGGCCGCGAACCCCGTTTCTGGCCAGTCACGTCAACGGGTCGCTTCTACGTGTAGGCGACATAACCGGCCAATCTCT
>DLMI01000033.1:2709-14986 GCA_002478145.1 Acidobacteria bacterium UBA7540 | reverse complement strand
ATTTGCCCGCACTCCACGGCTGCAATCTGGCACGACGGCACCCAGAAGCTTTCAGGTACGGTAAGTACCTCGTTCTCCTCGATCCCAAGTTCATCCAGCACGTTCGCAACCTTGACGGCTGGCTCGACCTCTTCTTCGGTGCTGACGAGGCTTACCCAAGGGGAGAAGTACTCCACAACGTAAGCCCAATAATACGTTTCCTCGACGTCGGCATCGAGGTTCTTTTGTTCTCTGAGCACGGCGATCCTTCGGAGGGCCATCGCGCCAAGTTGTGGTGTCAGGTCCACGAGCGCGAGTTCACATCCCCCATCGCAATGTTCGTTGTTGCTTGAGACCTTCAAAACAAGCTTCATTATGCCGTTACCTCCTGCTCCGACAGGATGGCGGGACTCTCTTCGCCTATCTCCTTAGGGTCCCTGTCGTCCAGGTTGGTCTCACTCACTCGAAAGAAACTGGACGACAGACTCCAACGGACCGGTCCGTTGTCCTCGGGAAACTGGATGCGCTTCTGCCGGAGTGCCCTTCCAATCCACTTCAGGAACGATTTCTTAGTGCCGCTAACGAGCACGGGCGAGCATTCCAGCCCGAGGAGCGGCTTGATCGCCCCGTGCCGCCTGAGTTCTTCACTAAGCCACTCGGCCCAGCCTGGCACGACGGGTAATCCAAACCGCTGGGAGATGCGATAAAGCACGAACGTCGGGTCGTTGTCACACAAGATAGTGCGCCTGCCTTCCGGGTCCATACCCGGACGTGTCTTGGCCAGCTCCGCGGAGATCGCCACCAGGTGGCGGATGGGTCTGCGACCGGCAACATTGATGGTTCCGCGAAAGCACTGCGCGCCTTCACCCAACGTTGTCACGAGCGGATCAGCCCCCGGTGCCTCTACAGTAAAGTGGTTTTGCTCGACGACGGCCGCCCAAACGGCGCCAACATCGGAATCCCCACCCAAGACGGAGATGAGGTGGCCCTTACAGGTGCCCTCGGTGTCCACCTCCCCAACGAACCGATCCACTCGAAGCCGGATTCGCGTAGTGGTGTCCTTCATTCGCTTCGTGTATTCCAACACACCGAAGCGTTCATGGGCATTCTTCATGATGGCTTTTTCCTCTTGGATTGGTGGGATTTGGCTGCGGCGGGAAACTAAAGTGGGAGTGCTGCGGGATTACTTCAGAACTGCGAATTCGCCCGTGCTGTAAACGACGGTCAACTCGTTAGAGAATCTCTCCCGTTCTCTCAATGTGATTACGCTATCCTCTTCTTCCTCTATCTTGTCCACCACCTTGACTGCTTGCCAGAAAGCAATATGTCTATGATCATTACTTCCAAAGATACCATTAATAAGTCCTGAACAAGCCAGGAGGCCAACGTGACCGGCATGCAGGGGTGTGAGGGGTCGACCCGTCGCCGCGACAGGTTCAGCGAAGAGGATGCGTCCTGCCTGTCTGTAGGCCGCTGACTCCGGAAGCAGATCCTCAACTTCGTCGAGAGGGAGTCCACGGTAAACCAGTTGTGCCGGTCCGCTGACGGGCACGTTGTATCGCGCTCCGAGCTCTGAGGATAGGACGGGGATTTGGGACGGGTTCCTTGCCAAGCCAGCAAAGTAAAGCCGTGCCCGAGTGATATCGCCGTCCGTGAGGCGCTCTCTCTCGCGTCGGGCCCGGCGGACTCCAATGACAACCACCTGCTTATAGCGCACACACTCCGGCGCCTCTAGGCGGAAAACCCGCACATCGCGGAAGTGTGTGGCAAGAGTCTGACTACACTCTGCCAGTCTCTCGCCTGGTATGACGAACAGGAGAACGCCCCCTGGCTTGAGCCAACGATATGTATGGATCAGGAACGTCTGCTCTGTGCGCCGACTGTCAGTCGGCACAAGGGCCCAATCGTAGGGCGGATTTAAGTAGACGAGCCCAAAGCACTCGACTGCACATTGCACTTCCAGCGTATTGCCTTGGACTATGTTCGGAATCCGCTGCCTGGCTTGCTCGGCACGGTAGGCATCAAGCTCGATGCCGTAGCGAAGCACATCGGCGCCGGTGGTGATCGCCTCGAAGGCGACACCATCGCCGACGCAGGGATCGATCGCGGATGACGGCTCGTCCGGAAACAAGAGGAATTTGCGAATCCGCTGAGCTTCGGACAGTGGCAGCGGGTAAAAGCCAAGCCGACTCTTGCCTTCAAAGCGCAAAGTGGGCCTCCTTTCTCAGAAAAACTCTTCGGTGTGACTATACCCATAACTTTGCCGCGTTTGGAACCATAACTTGGCCGCGGGACGTGAGGACGCCCTTTGTTTTCAAGGGCGCTGTCTGGGAATAGTTGGTCCGTTGGAACCATAAAGTTGCCGAAAGTGCAGATTGGACCCATAAGTTTGCCGTGAGTCGGCAACCAAATGTCGGAGCCGCGGCCAACTTATGCTTTATTTCCGGCCAACTCATGCCTCAGGTGACACCGAAACGGCAATGTTATGGGTCCAAAACGGCAAAGTTATGGTTCCAGTCACATTCGGTGCGGTTGCTTTCACCCCCTCACAAGTCGGCTACCGACCCTGTGACCTATACTTTGGCGGCGACGAGCCAAGTGCGCGGTCTGGTCGTGATACGGCAATCTTGATTGTTAGCGCAAACTAAAAGGCAAAGGGAGAAGCACAAAGGTAAGAAGTTCTACGCCCTGAAATCCTGCTGAAAAAAACAAAAATGAGGGCTTGCAATGCGGGTCGTTCTTCAACCCTGTGGCGCTTCTCCTTCGGGATGGGAAAGCCGCACACTTACACACCAAGTCTACCCGACCAAGTCCCCCGCAGCGCGCCTATCATCCCGTGGCCAGTTCGGCTAGTGTCTGATATTGCGCGTAACACTACAATTCGGGTCGGAGCACTTGAGATAAACGCCGTAGCGGCCCCGCACTGCGACCATCGGCTTGCTGCAATCCATGCCGTCTTTGCCGGGGCATTTCACGTCCACGCCGATACGGTCACCCCATCCAATGGACTTGGAAGTTGCGCCCTCGCACTTCGGGTAACGAACACAACCGAGGAAGATCCCGTGTGGGCCGGGCACCAAAACGATGGCGGAGCCACATCTGTCGCACTTGCGGTCAGTCTGAATAGGTCCGCGGGAACCGGGGTCAACCTCTTTATCGCTTCCGAGGTCGTGCAGTTTGATTAGTTCCTCACAGGTCTTGGCAGATGGGATTCGCCGCATATGCTCTGTGCTGCGTCCCTCGCTCTGCGAAAGGATGTTCAGACTACCTTCCCAAGCGATCTGACGATCAATGAACGCAAATTTCTCGTGCAATCCCCTCCTCTCGATCACGTCTACGCCGACACGCTTGAGTTCCTCAAATACGATCTCAGCCTGTCGGAACATGTCACCCTGCTGCTCTCGCAAAGTCCGCGTAAAGACTCTGACCTGTAAGCCGTCGGCAAGTTTCGAGCGGAACAGGTCAAAAAAGCGCTGTGCTCTGGTGGCAGCCAAGAACGGCGACACGATAATGACCTCGCGTATCGACTTGCGAAGATCAGCGAAAAAGCCTGCGTAGAAATTGCGTTCTGTATAGAGCGTGCCGTCGTTTGGGTCAATTCCATCGTCACGTGGATCGAGCATTCGCGCCCACCGGTCAAAATCTGCGCAAAAGTAGTCGGGAACGATTTGTCGCGAATCCACAACCGTGCCTCGGCGGCGAAGTTGCTCCAAAACTTGAAGGAGGATGCTGTCACGACGCATTTTCGATGATAGGTACGCTACGTTGGCGACGACTGCGATTTGCGCCTTAGGCCGAGTAATTGACACGTTGATTAGTTTCGCGGCTTGGCTTGCCAAGTCCACCCCATCGACAAGACCAGAGGGCCCATAAGGCGGCCCCGGCCCCTCCGCGATGTCGAAAATGATTAACTTCTCTTCCAAGCCCTGAAACTTATGAACCGTCGAGACTTTGAGGCGTCGAAGCTCTGCATCCCCAGAGTCATCCAGCATCATTTTGATAAGACGCGCGTGGACAGCATACGGCGATATAACTCCTAAGCTCTTTATCGACGCTTGAGCAGCCAGCTTCGCGAGTTGCGCGGAAACTACGGCACTATACAAATTGTATCGCCCACCCTGTTTTAGCTGGCTGCTCCAAGGGTTCGTTGAAGAGACATCGTAAAGAACCAGCGTGCTTCCAGCCAGAGGTGACTTCGTTAGAAATGCAGCAATGTCATTGAGCAACTCCTGCCCGATACAGTCAACGAGCTGCCCCCGATAGAAGATAGAGTTTGAAATTCTGGAGATGTCGGGATGCATACGATATTGTCGGCGCAACATCGTCAGGCGCGGCTCCGGCTTCCTTTCGTCCACAGCCGTCTGGATTCTCGCTTGGTTGAAGATGTCTCGACCGAGCCATCTCTGGGCCATTTCAGTATCGGCGAGACAAATCGGTGGCAATTGGCGGAAGTCGCCCACGACAATTGCTTTGTGTGCCGCTTTTCCGGCCGCAAAGTAGAGGCTTGGCATCGGCACCATACTTGCTTCGTCCACCACGATGACGTCAAACCTTTGGTCATCCATCTCCTTCGAGATGGTCGCTTTGGTCAAGCTGGTCGCTACGACCTTTGCGTCCCCTAGGATTTTCATCAGCAGTGCTTCAAGTTCGGCGTTTATCGCGTCGACCGCCGCGCCCAAGTCTTTGTCCTGTTTGCTGAGGTGGGCGACGCGTGCAGCGACCTCGTCGGTGCCCAGTCCATATCGAGACAGACTAGCGCGCGCAGCGCGCGCCCACCTCTCTTGTTCACTGCGGGAACGGTTCAGCGCCGCGCGAAGGCCCTCCTGCTTGCCTGCTTCAGCGGCAATGCTCGCCTGGACGATAGCTAAGTCCCGGTGTATTTCGGCTAGCCTGACCTGTAGCCTCACGGGGTCCAGGCCAAGAAAAAACCGCTTTAACCTTCCCGCAGCTCCCGCCTCGGCCAATTTAGCTTTTGTATCCTCCAGCACCGCCGCGAGATTGGTCGCGCGAGATACAGCGTTTTCACGATCTTGCGAGCACCGCTGAAGGTTAGTCTCGAGTTCAGCCGAAACCCGGAGTCCTTCCTTCTGGGCCGCCAGGGAAGCTTCGACTTCCCTCAGGCCCTTCAGTTCGGACCGGATCTTTTCCAGATTTCCTTGAACCTCTGCAAGCTGATCTCTGAGATGATGCCCCAAGAACTCGGCAATTTTCTCTGGGATGACCATATCCGGCAGTTTTGAATTTGGGCTAATGTTGCCGTAGCGAACTAGTTTCCCACTTTGAAAATCCTCATCTGACCCAAGGAGCCCGGCAGCCTTTTCAATCGCGTTGTCAGTGGCAATGTTGGTGTGGGAAACAACAAGAACGCGGAGGTTTCGGCGGATCAGAGCCGCGACTAGAAACCCAATCGTCTGAGTTTTCCCCGTGCCGGGCGGGCCCCAGATAAAGTGGACATCGCTACCACAGGCGGTGCGGATCGCCGCTGTCTGCTCCTCGTTCAGTGGGTGGGCTGACGGCGGAAGATTCAGCTCCCCGCCATCAGTTTCGGTGGAAACCGGGGCCAGACCGAAAACCCGGTGCCCAAGGCTGGTGTCTAATGCGCGCTGTCCATTCAACACCTCTTCGTAGCGCTTGCGGAGCGCCTCGAGGAGATACCAGAGATTTGTGATGAGACGTGCTTGGGGGATCGTCTTCCCAAAATCATTCTGAATTCCAACGGCAACATCGCTCCCCTGCACGGAAATGATCTGGCCGGGAAATCTCTGCCCGCCAACTTCCACCTCTGCAGGAGCGTCGTCCATTACGGTAAGCATGCTTTCGGTGGTGAAGACATAAACAAAGAACGCAGCCTCCCGTCGTACGAATACACCATCGTAAACAGTAATGATTGAGCCCCCGCGCCCCTTTTTTATGGCTTCAATTTCCTCTGCAAGAGCCTGCATGAATTCACGGATGAGCGCCTGTTGATCCATAGGCAAAGTACACTGCCCCGTGACGCCTGATGTTACAGACGAGGCGCCGTGCTCGGTGCCAAGCCTCTGATTCGAGCGGAAATTGACATGTCTTGGTCTCATCCGGGGAAGTCTCTCTCCAGCCCATTCCTCCTGTCGTCGGGCCGGAAGACGCGCCCTTACTTTGGCTGTTCAAAGGGTTGTGCAGGATGCGTTGAAAGCGCAGTCGCTCGCTCAGAAACTGAACCGTAAGTTTCGGTCAGCCGTTCCGCCTCCCTGCACTCTTCAACGTGGTTCTGGGCAGCAAGGAACCTGCCCACCATTAGCAATATGCAGGTGGTCGCAGTGCTCGTTACTTCGTTAATTTCTTCTTCGCCGTACGCTGGGGTTAGGTCGTGTCCAGTAAAACGGCGACCTAGCTGGAGCATACCGGTGTGAGCGTAACTGTGAGAGCTTTCCACCCGCGCTTCTTCAAATCAGCATAGAATCCGTGCGCGAGGTATTTCTCGTCTATCGCTTTTGACATTTCCGCCATTGTGAGCGGAATTTCATCATCCTTCTCGAACTTCTTTAGCTCGTTGTCCGTGGCGCAAAAGTTAATCCACAGTCCGCGATACATGCCCTCAAAAATGCTCCGGAACAGCGCAAATGCCGAGCCGACCTTACCAGATCGGATCAGAAGTAATAATGCTTCGTGATGCTCGATCATCTGGTCGATGAACGCCGCGACCACAACAGTGCGGAGATCGTCGGGGTAGCTGTGGCCACCCAGCAAACCCTTAGCTTGCCGGATCGCGGTCTCGACCCTCTCGAGGTGTTCAGTTGTCTCGGCGCTGAGTGACACGGACCCGATTGTACCTCCGTTTTGCGTATTCATTTCCGCATCGCCTGGTAAGTTACTCCTAATTACCTTCACTAGCAATGGGCAAGAGCAGGGAGCGCCGGCTTGAAACGCGGATCCAGCTTTCCGGTCCCGCGGCTCCTCCGGGTGGCAGACGCTTACAGCCTGTGCTGGGAAGTAGCCGAGTGGGTGAACACTCACGCGGGCCTTTTCACTGACTTTGATGTAACTGCGAACTGCGCTTGTTTACTCTGCGGTTTCGTTTCCAGTACTCGGGATCGATTCTGACGACCGAGGCCACGCCTGTTGCCAAATTGATAAAGCCGCCGTGATAGCTGATTTCGCCATAGCGGAACAGCCGGGCGAGCAACGCTAGGGCGTGTTGGGCAAGGGTCGAGTTGACGAAGGGTTCCTGCCGCTCCAGAGCTTCGGCTGCGCTGCAGCTCGGTTCCCCATCCTTATCGAGAGAGTGATCGCAAATCTCAGGATAGAGCTCGGTGGCTGTGCGCAGACGCAGCCTCGATCTGCGATTGCGTTCGTTAAGCGGCTCACCCAGAATGAACTGGCCGCTGTCGGCGTTGTTTCCCAGATCGAGCCAGTACGAGACAGTGCTCCAGTTGCTGATGGCATCGCGAATTGTGGCCCTTACTGTCCGCGTATCCACGCAACCAACCACAATGTGAGCGCGGAGATCATCCCCTGAATAACCTCGCGAGATGCGGCTTCCAGGTCTTAGGTGAGCCGGGACAGCTTCCCACTTCAGACCCCAAAATAGGTTGAGCCGGTTGACCAAAACGATCGCCTTATTCAAGCCAACCTCGGGTCTTGCAAAAGGCTGGCGGACGCAGTTGGTGGGAGAGATCGTATCGCCGTCAACAACCGTTACATGCAGCCCGCCGGGATGGCCACGCGCCACGAGGGACTGATGCAGGTAAGGCAATCCCGCAACAACCGCGCTGCCTGTTCCTCCACAACCCACTACCAGCACGCGCACCTCCCGTTCGAGCAGCTCCGAGTGGATGCGGTGAGTCTCCATGGCCAACTCCTTAACGCTCGCTTCCGCGCGCGACGAATTCCTGTACCGTCTCGCCGGCATCGGTCAGGTATTGAACTGGGAACCCCTTCCTGCGGGCGAGACAACTCCACAACCCAATGAAGCCTCCAGGATGGCTAGTAAGCCGGACTGCTCCTGCGCCATGCGTGAATTCAGATTGAAAATATGCGTCTTCCCAACCAGGTATCGAAGCGATCTCGGAAGACTCGGGTACGCGCATGCTGCCAGCACAGACCAAGCCCCGGCTGTCTGTGTTCCAGTAGGGGGCGGTCTTTAGGGGCGTTTCCGGTGTCGGCCGTGAACTTGTTGCTATCGCCCGCACAAAGAGGTCCTTGCCCAGAACTTTGAAGACAAGCGCCGGATGCGAAAAGGCTAGACCGTTGAGTTTCCGTGCTTCAGGGTCGGTTCCGCCGAAGAACATGACCCTGCGTTGGGATCGTGTCCACCACACTAGTAGATCGGGAGTGCGCGCCAAAATGTTCTCAGGAAAGATTTCCGGTTTGACTTGTGCTCCAAGCCCTTGAGCAAGGGTGCGCACGAAAGCTGTGGTAAGGGGTTCGCCGGGTGCGAGATAAGGAACTGCATCGTCAGCCTGCTTGACCCGGTGGAGGCTTGCAAAGGCCCCTCCACCTCCGGCTCGATAGATAAGCACGGCTTCACTGAGCTTGAACTCGCAGTTGGCTCCGATGGCGACGTAGGCTTGCATAGCTATTATCCTCAAATGACCCACTTGTCGTTACCTGGCATCAAATCGATCAACCGGCCTGCCGCCGCAATCGTCCCGCAGGCCACTCCGAACACGTGGAAGGCGTCACGAATAGCCTCTGAATTGGTGGGATCAAATGGAATAATGAGATTGGGCTCCGGAGTTACCTCCAACATTCCTTGGGCCTCTTCATCGAACGCCGCCGCTACGGAATCACCCTCAGCAAACAAGGCCAGCAGGCAAGGAAGGGGCGGATTGCAGTCCGAGAGCTGTTGGCCGATATCTTCGCTAAGCTCGGGTCGCTCCGCTTGGGCGGACACGCGACCGAGAGCGAGTGCGGCCTCCACCAGTTTCGTTGCGAGTGGGTCATTGATTTTGTCTTTGAGGTGAGCAAGCTCGTTTTCATCCAGTGCCGTCTGCCGCAAGCACGGTGGAATCGACGCCTGCACGTCCGGGATCTCGTACTGGTCAGCATCCGCTTCCTGTGCGGCCCATTCCCGCAGCGTCTCAGCGCGTTCCTCGGCATCCCTAAAGTCGTAGACCCGGGTCCACCTGTTAAGGGCTCCGACAAAGAGGTGGAAAAAGGTCGCTGGCAGATGTGGATGAACTTTTTCCAGCAATTCCAACGTTGGTCCGAAGGTCACACAGCCACAGCTTGCCTCGGAAGGCTCAACAATGAGGAACAACTGGTTGGGCTTGCTTTCGTCACGGTCCGTCCATTCGCAGGGAGTGTCGCTGATGGTCGCAACCAGAAGGAAGCGGCGGCGGATGGCTGAGTCCCCATGCACTTTGATCCAGCGTTCAAGTGTTAGTCTGATGAAGGATGTTGGGTCGCACTCCGCCCTTTTCCAATCTCCAGGGACGGCAATGTCCAGCGCGACGAGAGACTTGGCCACCATCACAGACAGACGGTCGTCGGCAACCACTCGATGGATTAGCGGGACGGCAGCAAGCCTCGGTAACAGCAGACTACCGCCTTGAGGCATCAACTGACCGGAGGTAGCCAGCCGGGTGGGGCGGCGAGTGGCGTGCGATTGTAAGTGCGAGAGCTCGCGTCGACTGCGGCGGCGAATAATGCGGCCGTGGTTTGCAGTTGTCGGCATCTGGCAAATCTCCCTCCGAGTGTGCGGTAACGCGAGTGGCGGCCCTGGCGAAGGCTTTCGAGTTCCGCCAGGACCGCCTGCTTCGTTACCTCCTTTCTACGTGTGTTTCGGCTCATTGGTTATCCCTTTGTGCCGATGGCTCGCGTGAAGCGATAGACCAGCTTGTCTCCGACTGCCTCCGGCCCGGTGATCGAGGCCGTTGCAATGTCGGGATACGTGTGGGAGTACAAGGTCCGTATTTCCTCTGGCGAGAGCTTCTCGTCAATGTCGGGAAGTCGAACCCCATTAAACTCAAAGTGGCGGGAGAGTGGATGGCTTTCCATCAGAGTGCCAAACCTCCTTTGGATTGAGTTGCCTCGGGTTCGGGCGTTGTAGTTGGAAACAACCCGAGTGTGCCTGTCGATGCCGAAGCCGGCACAGGTTCAGCAGGAGTTGAGGATGCAGGCATGGCGGTTGCGGATGGCTTATGAGTCGCCTTCTTGTGCTCCTCAGCTTTGCGCTTCGCTTCCTCTTGAGCTGCTTTCGCAGCAGCCTCCATGGTGGCTTTAGCCTCGGCCAGAGTGCTGGCGGTCTGCTGGTGCGTTTGGACGTAGCCGGCCAGATGCTTGCCGAGTTCGGCATCGAGCTCCTCGGGCGAGCCGGTATAGGTGAGTGGGGTACTGAGAGCCGGATTGTCGTCGGCCTTTCCATGGGGGATTACGTTGACGCGGAGCGTCTTGTCATCCACCTTGGCTACTGTGATGAGCACAGTGCGGCCGGCAAGAAGCGGCATGAGTTCGACGAACACAGGACCTCCTTTGTGGCAGGAATTGATTGTTACAATTGTTCAAACGGTGCTAATTGTGTCGTGAGTTGAAGAAATACAGTGCGAGGGCGTACGGCGACGAGGTCGGAAGTGTTAGAATCCTGCAGGCGAGCAGGGCTTCCAGGACGGGACATTCGGGCCGAGCGCGCCCGGGAGGTTGCGATGATCCAGAAGAGGTCTGGTAGACGACAATCGATAAGCGTTCCGGATGCTCCCCTGCCGATCAAACTGCCTGGACCCGCGCTCCAGGCCAGCGGGTCGCTCGCGAGGGCATTGCAGCGCAGGCGGACCACTCGCGAGATCAGCGCCAAGAAGCTCCCTTTGCAGACTCTCTCCAATCTTCTCTGGGCGGCATGCGGAGTGAACCGCCGGAAGGGTCCCTTCGGAATTCCCGGAAGGACTGCGGCATCGGCGAGCAACTCCCAGGAGATCGACGTCTACGTCGCCCGCGAGGAGGGGACCTTCCTGTATGACCCGTTCCATCACCAACTGGTGCCGGTGGTTGCAGGTGACCTGCGACGTCTCGCGATCGGCCAAGGCCAAGCCGATGCCGGCGCCGAAGCCCCGGTTCGCCTTATTTACGTCGCGGACATCGACAAGCTGGTCCATACGTCCGGTTATCAGGAGCCCGGCCTTCGCGATCCCGATGTCCAGCGGTCTTACTATTACGTCGACACGGGCCTCATTGCGGCCAACGTCTATCTATTCGCCGCGTCCATGGGTCTGGCGGCTTGGTTCCACAACTGCGACAAGTCGCAACTTTCTACTAAGCTCAACTTGCATAAGGATCAGCGTGTGCTCTTCGGGCAGACGGTCGGATACCCTGCCCAAGTTGTGGACAACATATTAAAGGGAAAGTAGCAGATGGGCTGTCATGAGCCGAAGGCTCCGCTTAGAGAGCGGCCCGGAGAGGTACGGAGGTTGGTTGATCCTGGACATTACCGGAGGACTGCCTCAGAACGGAACCTGCTCAATTGTCCCGCCGTCCGGCTCGTTGAATGGGTTATCGCCCTCTTCGACAAGCTCCGAAGCCTTCGGTGATTCATCGGGCTTCATGCCGTTGCCGTCCTTGGGCGCCCGATCCAGAATCCTCATCTGGTTGGCCACAACTTCGACCGTCGTTCGTTTGTCGCCTTCCCGGTTTGACCATTTCCGGGTCTGCAACCTTCCTTCTATGTAGACATGGCGGCCCTTGTAAAGGTACTCACCGCAAACCTCCGCGAGACGACCAAAGCAGACGATTCGGAACCACTCGACACGTTCCTGACGCGAGCCTTGCGCGTCCTTCCAGTTCTCGTTGACCGCGACACTGAAGGTGCCGACTGGTTTACCCTGCTGGCTAAACCGGACTTCGGGCGCGTCGCCAAGAAATCCGATCAAAATGACTTTGTTCACACTCTGGGACATTGCGTTGTCCTCCTTCCTTATCGAACTACCACTTGCGGCTAACGCAATCGCTAAGCCAGACAACCCGCCCTCTAACTGTTGGCTCCTTGTCGTCGTTGATTGGCATCAGAGCTCATTTGACGGAAACGAGCCGGGTGGCTATCCTGCACTCCATATGGAAACAGACACACAAGCGGCGAGTGCTGTCGCCGAAGTGATCCTCAGTCGCGTGGTCTCGGAGGCGAATCGGGACGGCGAAAAGACGGTCTGTCACTTCAACGATGGTGGCAATGTGCTCCTCTCCAACTTCCTGGCCGCCTTCATTCGCTCCGGCGACGAAATCACTTTTCCGCTAACGATCGATTCCGCCGGAGCAGGAACCGAAATCTACATCCGCAAGACCTCGTCCGGCGGGCGGGGTCGTGATCTCTACCAGACCCCAGTCAGTTATG
>DLMI01000033.1:0-2578 GCA_002478145.1 Acidobacteria bacterium UBA7540 | reverse complement strand
CGGGCCGGCTGGGGATTTCCTCCATCCATCTGCCTTGCGAGGTGGTCCGCGATTATTTCTACGTCGCCACACGGCGACAGCCATGGGCACACCAGACGAGTCTGTATGACGTTCTGCGAATCACTTCCACCGCCTCGCTTGCAGAGTTGCGAGTGGCCTTCAGGCTCAGACAATTGGAGCTCCGCGCTGCTGGCGTTTCCAACCGTGACAGCGCCACATCGGAGCGGACCTTCAACATCCTGGCGCAACCTGAATTGAGGGCTTGTTACGACTCGCTGCTGAAGGACCCCGCGGCACCGGCACTCTTTCCATATGGGGGCTTCGGTTTGATTCTGGTCGGCGGAGACCGCTCGCGCGATGGTCAGACGTTCTTTGCGACCCAAATCCTCTCGTTCCAGCCCGAACTGCGGGAGCGCCGGTTCCACGCGCCGTTGCGGAATTTTGACTTTTACGATGACCGTGCCATCTACCACGATGCTCGGCGGAAACTCGAAGTGACACTCGACCAGTCAGCCATGCCGATCACTTGGGACGCAACCTGGAACCGATGGAAACACCTGTCGGGGGTCAAGGTTGAGCTGCAGGGAACGTTCGTCCAGACGGGCAAGTACCGGCGCCGGAACGGTCAGTGGAAATTCGTGAAGTGGGAGACCGCCTTGCCAAGCCGCATCCGCGTGAAGATTCCGCCCAACATCACCGACCAAATTGAAACAGCCCGTCGGAGCTACCATCGGTTTGGCAAGTTTTCGGACGCCCTAGGCCAAATTCGTGCTCGGATCGAACGTGAGCCTTTGGAAAGGGAGCAACTGCATAGCCTCTGTTGGGATCTCGGTATTCCCAGCGACTTTGACATCGTCCAGATCTCCTGGAAACCAGATTACGATTCGTTCTTCTACCAGCAGCTTTGCCGACAGGCGAGACGGCTCTACCTTTTCCGCGACGAGTATATTTTTGACCTCCCGAAGGCGATCGCCGTCGAGACACCGCAATTGGGTCACGCGACGTACCTGTTTTCCAAGCCCCACAACCTCGAGTCCTTCCTCGGTGTTTACATCGCCACCACGAAGGAAGCTATCCGAGAGAATCGTGCCAACGTGGCGGAACGGCTGGGATTCCTGGGGCGCGTCGTTCATGGATCGAATCCGCGCATTTGGCTTCGTTCCTTAGCCGCCCGCCTGGGCGAAGCAGCCGATTCCGCACGCGTAGCATCCGAGGTAGAGTGAACATGCAAAACGAAACGAACACGAAGGCTGAAATCATTGCGCTTCTTGAGGGCCGGACGCAGGTGAGCCTCGACAATATTCGCCAATTCATCCTGGAACTGGACGAACGGGATTACGTGGAGTTCCTGTATCCTTCCGACCTTGATTTCGCTGAAGAACTTGAATCGCGGAATGCCGAGGCTAGGGGGATGCTTGAAACCCTGAGAGACATCGAGGGCACTCTTCGCGGCCTGGATCGAGGCAAGATCAAAGTCCAATGACATGCGTGAGTAGGAGCACTGGTCACCACGCGGTGAGTCTACGACGGAGAACGTTCAATTTCCGTAGCGGCCTGTCATGTCACCCCACTTGCGGCAAGGGTGCGATAAGGGTTCGATAACGATTCCCATGGGTGCCTAAACGTGTTAACGTAAGCCATCCGTGCCTTATTTTTCTGTAAGTTATCAACCCGGGTCGCCCTTTCAGGGCGAGAGCTTGAGCGTATGCTACATATTTTGGGAGGATCCCCTTGAGATACCGGCCTCAACGGTACACCTGTCCGCACTGTAAGTGGGACTTCGCCCGCAGAAAAAAGCGGTGTTGTCCAGGGTGCGGCACGCTGCTCTTGATCGTGTCAGACATGCTCTCCGATGCCGAGCTGACGGAGCTCCGGAGTTTCTGGATGTGGGAGCCTCTGAAGGAGAAGTGGGACTTCATCCGAGATTGGGAGGAGCATAAGGTCGAGGCGATGAAAAAGTTCGAGGAATACGCTTTCGGGCGAGGCGGCGGCTTAGGTCAAGAAGAGAAGAGGCACCTACCACGATCCCGATGGCTTCAGTGAAGGCGCGCCACCGCATGACCTGTATCCCGTACGATCGCGATAATGTCATCGGGCACCCACTAACGCTGAGTCACAGTTTGGGTCACAGATAAGCGCCAAAAGAACCATTTTCCGCCTAGTTGTCGGGCTCGGCGGTCCTGTAAATTCAATGGTTTGAGTGTCGTTCAAAAGCTGTCATCGGTTTCGTAAACCGAGGGTCACCAGTTCAAGTCTGGTCGCCGGCTCCATAATTACAAATCCCCTGTAGCACTAGTTCCTGGGACGTTGTTGTGCTGCGAAGATTTTTCCTGCTGTGCGTAGTGTCTCCGTGTGCTCCGTGGTCAGAAGAGCTTCAACACGGAGGTCACTGAGAGGCTCAGTGTGCTCCGTGTTAAAGCTTGAGAGGCACGGAGGACGCAGAGGACCTCGTTTTGGTTGCGGCCACGGGGCCGCGCTGTCTCACTTTCTCTGAATTCAATGATCCATTCCTGGTCGATGCCACCATTCAACCTTTGCCGTAGCCGTATTCACCGGGTGCGGATTCCGGGGCAAGGTG
>DLMI01000034.1 GCA_002478145.1 Acidobacteria bacterium UBA7540 | reverse complement strand
TTTTTGGCTAGGCAGTAGGCAGTCGGCGGTTGGCAGTCGGCAGACAGCAGTAGGCGGTTGCCAGTGGACAGGGCAAGAGGTGAATCAGTCGGCGGGGTAAAAGGCCTGCGGGTCTACCAGATGGCCTATAGGGCGGCGATGGAGGTCTTTCGCCACTCACAGTCATTCCCAGCGGAGGAACGCTACTCTCTGGTCAGCCAGATTCGCAGGTCTTCGCGCTCCGTCGCCGCCCATATTGCCGAGGGATATCGGAAGAGACAGTATCCTGCCATGTTTTCGAGCAAACTAGCAGATGCGGACGGCGAAGCAACAGAAACAAGGGTTTGGCTCGACTTTGCCCGAGATTGTGGCTACCTAACCCCGGAACTCCACGGGGAGTTAACCGCAGCCTACGAAGAGGTCAGCAGAATGCTACACTCCGTGATGAGCGATCCTGAGGAGTTCGCGCCGCGGTGACTGGTGCTAAGGGGCAAGGCAGTGGGCAGTAGACAGTTGGCAGTAAGCAGTAGGCAGTCGGCAGTTCGCTACTGCGCGGGCGATTTGGTAAGATGAGGGTGGATCAGGAGGACCGCCATGAGCAACGCACAGGAAACCGGGAGCCGATACAGTGACCGCATTGTCCGTGACCCGCAAGTCTGCGGCGGGCAGGCGGTATTTAAGGGCACGCGAGTCACTCTGCGAACCGTGCTCGCCAGCCTCGCGGACGGCGATTCCATCGAAGAAATCCTCGAGGCATTTCCCACCCTCAAGCCGGAGGACGTGCGCGCCGCGATTGCTTTTGCGGCAGCTTCTGCCGAGGAGGATCTCCCTGTCCCTGCCATCCCTCAGATTCGATGAAGATCAAACTCGATGAAAACCTGCCCTTGCCTTTGGCGTCAAGGCTGGCTGCTATGAGCCACGACGTCCAGACCGTTGTGGAGGAGGGAATCGCCGGCAAACCCGATCCAGTCGTCTGGCAGGCTGCGCAGCGCGAAGCACGTTTCTTGATTACCCAGGATATGGACTTCTCCAATGCGCAACGCTTCGCTCCCGGGACACACCATGGCATCTTGCTCATTCGTTTGCGCACCCCCAGTTGGCGGGCGCTAGTCGCACGGGTTGCAGATTTGTTCGCACGAGAAGACGTGACCCAATGGGCGAGGTGCATTGTCGTGGCAACGGAAAGCAAAGTTCGGGTGCGACGACCCGCGAAGCTGCCCTGAGGGGCAGGAGGGCAGAACCCAGTAGGCAGCCCGCTCACGGTCCAGGTGGTTTACGTAGGAGGAGCAATGGCCACGGAGATCAAGATTTGGGAAATTAGAGATCAGAAGATCAGCCCAGTCGAGGAAACACCCCTGGCTGCTCAACACCAGGAGGATGAACTGGAAGCCTGGATTACCCAGGCCCCCGACATCCTGGGTGACGAGTTTCTGGTCATTGACCGTCAGCGGGAAATTCCCGGTGTCGGGCGTCTGGATTTACTCTGCATCGACAAAATGGGGAAGCTGGTCATAGTCGAGCTGAAACGTGACAGATCACCCCGCGAAGCAGTAGCGCAGCCACTGGATTACGCATCCTGGCTGAATGAAGCAGACCCCGAGGAAATCTTCGATCACGCGAAGGAATATCTCGGCGGGGAGTTGCCCGAGGCTTTCGAGGAGCATTTCCATGCTGAGATGCCGGACATCTTACCGCAGAACCACAAGTTACTCATCGTCGCGTCTCGACTGGATAGCTCGGCGGAGAGAATTGTCAACTATCTTTGGGAACGATACGGCGTGGAATTTAATGTTTTCCTTTTCAAGTATGCGAGACTTACCGGGGGTCACGAGGTTCTGGTTCGCACTCTCCTGCTACCGGAGGGCACGCGGGCGCCAGTGGGAACGCGACACACGACTCAGACCAAGGAGTTACAGCTCAAATTCTGGACGGACTTCGTTGAGTTTTGCAAGCAAAGCGGAACATCTCTCAACCTGCACAAACCAGGCGCTTATCTAGACTACGCGATTGCGCTAGGGAAGGCCGGCATTTGGCTTTCGCTGACTTTTAAGGTGACAAAACAGACTTTGGGTTGTGAAGTCGCCATCCTTGGCGAGCAATCGAAGCTCGCCTTCGAGCTTCTACAGCAACAAAAGGCTGAAATTGAAAAAGAGCTTGGCAATCTGCAATGGGATTGTCCTGCCGAGGATGGCAAGTTCGGCAGGATTGCGCAGTTTTGCCATGACGATCTGAAGAATCAAGATATGTGGCCCGAGTTATTCGCATGGCTCAAGGAAAAAGCGGAGGCGTTCCACAAAGCTTTTTCGCCCCGCGTAAAGGCGTTAAAGCTGCAGTTCGCAGTGGACTCCGCATTGGAGTCTGCAGAGGAGAATGAGTAAGCTCATGAGAAAGCCCGTCATTGCTGGCAATTGGAAGATGTACAAAACCATTGAGGAAACCGTGGGCTTCATCGAGAAGCTCAGGCCCGTGGCTGATAAGGCCAACCACTGTGAGGTGATTGTGGCTCCGCCCTTTACGGCTTTGCGTACGGCGGCCGAAGCCGCCCGCGGGAGCGTTCTCAAGGTAGCGGCTCAGAACTGCCACTGGGACAAGGAGGGCGCGCACACCGGAGACATCTCGACGGAGATGCTCCGGGACGCCGGATGCACCCACGTGATCATCGGGCATTCCGAGCGCCGGCATGACTGTGGCGAAACCGACGAGCAGGTGAACAAGAAAGTGAAAGCGGCGCTCGCGGCTGGACTCACGCCGATCGTTTGCGTTGGGGAAACGCTGGCAGAACGCGAAAAGGGTGAAACCGAAAAAGTCCTGGAGCGTCAGTTCATGGCCGGCCTGGCCGGGTTGACTGCGGCGGACTTTTCCCGTATCATAATTGCCTACGAACCTGTGTGGGCCATCGGCACCGGACGCACCGCCACACCGGAAATGGCTGCGGAGGCGCACCGTTTCCTTCGCAGGCTTGCTCGCCAGCAGTTCGGCGAAAGCGCGGCGGGGGGCATCAGGATTCTGTACGGCGGCAGCGTCAAACCTGACAACGTCGGTGCGTTGATGGCGCAGGAAGAGATTGACGGGGCGCTGGTGGGCGGCGCAAGTTTGAAGGTCGATTCCTTTACCGCCCTGGTAAATTACCCGCGCGGCTGAGGCGCCGAGAGAGAGATTGCATAGCATGTTTGCTGCATTGCAGGCGATTCATATCCTAGCGAGCATCCTGCTCATTGGCTCGGTGCTTCTCCAGGGCGGCGAAAACGTCGATATCACCGCGGCTTTCGGCGGCGTAAGCCAGGCGGCCTTCGGGCCTCGCGGCTCTGTGACCCTGCTGGCAAAGATCACCTGGGGCTTGGCAGTGATTTTTATATTCACCTCCATAACCCTGGCAATTCATGCGTCAAAGTCTTCCTCGGGTTCGGTGCTGGAGCACGCGCCCGTCAAGTCAGCGCCCGTGTCGGCGCCCCTGACGCCCGCTCCGGCGAAGAAGTAGGAAGAGCAGCCGTCAGTAATCAGTTATCAGTAAGGACCCTTCCAGCGCACGGTTGGGGACCGACGGCTGACGAACGACAACTGAAGACTGAGCACTGATGACTGAGAACTCCCTCTCCTGCGGAAGTGGCGGAATTGGCAGACGCACCAGCTTGAGGGGCTGACGGTCGCAAGACCGTGGGGGTTCGAGTCCCCCCTTCCGCACCACTTATTTCAGTAGGCAACAAGCAGAAGGCAGTAAGCAGTAATTCACCGTCCTTTGTCCGTGGTCCCGCCACGGCGGGTCGGTTACCAGCTTTCAGCCATCAGCTCTCAGCCCTCCGCCTTTAAATCCGAAGTCGTAAGTTGAGTCTGCACTTCCACTGTCATCTCAAAGAGTCAGAATCACCTTTGAGATATTATAATTAAATGGGATATTGCAAGTGTAAAGAGACTTTGCGGCTTCACCAAGACCTGCTACGTGGACAACCGGAATCCGCGCGCCGCGGATTCGAATCAGGGCGCAAAAGAACTGCCCTTTCTCATCATCAACAAGGCGGCGCAGGTGCTGCAGCCGGGCCAGCGCGTAGTCATCATGAGGGGCGTCTATCGCGCGCGCGTTGCAGTGGATGGCAAGTTCATGAGCGCCTTCGTGCGGGCGCAGAAGCCACGTTCATCGTAGTGCGCCCCAGCGAGGGAGCGGAACCCCGCACGAAGCAAAATTCCGTACTTGAGGTGGCTATTGAGGGCCATTTATTGGATCGATCCAGTTCTCTTCCTGGGTTTCGGGGTGTACGTCTTTTCCCAATGGCAGTGGAACGTTAGATACCTGGTTGGGATCGGCATAGCGGTGGCTAGCTTCGCGCTGTGGATGGTGGCCCGTGTTCAGCTCGGAAAGTCTTTCAGCGTCCGGGCCCAGGCCAAGGCGCTGGTGACCAAGGGCCTTTACTCGAAATTTCGTCATCCCATCTATCTCTTCGGCGGACTGGCTTTTGCAGGCCTGTTCCTCGCTTGGGGCGAACTGATCCCGGCACTTGCCTACTCGGTTCTGATTTGTCCAACGCAAATCGTTCGATCAAGAAAAGAGGAGGCCGTCCTGGGAAAAGCGTTTGGGGAAGAATACCGGCAATACAAAGCGAGCACCTGGTTCTGACTTTGAACGACTGGATTGACACTGCGGGGGACAGGTGTTATACAAAGCGTGGTCAACGCATGCTAGTTCTGATGCTATCGAATTGCTAAAGACAGAGAGTGCGTCCGCTTCTCCTCCACAGGAGGCCTTCAATGGATTTGTTTGACAAGGTCGACCCGAAGACGCTCGATCGCCGTCACTGGCAGTTGTCGATGCTTTCGCTCGGGATGATTCTCGTCCTGGGAGCGGGGTTGGCCTTGCTTATGTATCCTGCCGTCTTTGGCAGTAACGCAGCCCCTACCGGGCACACAACACGGACTCTGTTCTTTGGCTTCTGTGCGTTGTGTGTGCTCGTGGTCGCCTACTTGTTGAACCGGCAATATGTCGTTCGCCAACTGCGCAAGAACTTGGTCGAGCAGAAAACGGAAATGGCGCACCTCCGCCAAGAGGCGAGCGCAGATTTGCTGGGCACCGTGCCAGGTTTCAGTCATTTTCAGGATCGGCTGATCATGGGTTTTCGCCGTGCCACCCAGACCGATGAGCCACTCTCTCTTGTACTTGTGCGTCTGAAACCCTCCCCCATGTTCGACAGCCCAGCGGAGGTCTCTGTAGCGCTGGGGGACGCAGCCAGGGTGCTCCTCCGCAAGCTGCGCACGGATGACTCACTCTACCATTTGTCCTCGGCTGCGTTCGCTATGGTCCTGCCAAACACCTGTGGAGCTGATATGAACCAAGTCGCGAGCCGAGTTACGGAAGGCCTCGCCGACGCCTCCGGCGCTAGCAACCGCTTTACATTTGATATGCAAGTGGTTAACTATCCGGAGCAAGTCTCAACGGCTTACGAGATGGAACGCATAGCTGACGCTTTTTCACTTCGTAAGCGATCAACGGCAGGGAAGGCTGAGGCAGTATAAGAACAGTTGTGCCCTCCGGCAGACGATCGAAGCCCTCCGCTTCCAAGTTAGAACGCTAGCGTGGCAGCTTTACCTCGCCAGTGATCTGCAACTTTGCCTCGAGGCCATGGGCGCCTTCCGTGGGCTGGCTACCGCCGACGAAGACGGTGTAGCTGCCGGGCATAATCCTATGTTCGCCTTTTTCTGTGACCTGGCTCAAGTCCCGCGGATTGAGCTTGAAGGCGACGTGCCGGGTCTCACCCGGAGCGAGATGGACGCGCTCGAATCCTTTGAGCGCGCGCCGGGGAGCGCCTGGCGACTGCGGGTACTCGAGGTAAAGCTCCGCGACCTCATCGGCACTGATCCCGGCCGTATTACGGACGTCCGCCTCGACGGTGAGTGGCTGGCCGGCTTGCAGCTTCTCGGACGAGAGCCGGAGATTACTGTAGACGAAGCTCGCGTAGCTTAGACCGTAGCCGAAAGCGTAGAGCGGCGTGCCCTGGAAATATCGGTACGTCCGGCTCTGCATCGAGTAGTCTTCGAAGGGCGGAAGCTGCTCGAGCGAAGCGTAGAAGGTGACGGGCAGTCGCCCACCAGGGTTGTTAGCCCCCGCCAGCGTCTCGGCAATGGCTGTGCCGCCTTCCTCGCCCGGATACCAGGCCTCGAGGATCGCAGCCGCGTGCTGCTCAGCCCAGTTCACTGCCAGCGCGCTGCCATTCATCAGGACCACGACCAGAGGCTTGCCAGTGGCGGCCAGCGCTTCCAACAGTTCCTGCTGCGCAGCAGGCAAGACGATTTTCGTGCGGTCACCACCGACGAAGCCCGGCATGTCGATGCGCAACTCTTCGCCTTCCAGATGGGGCGAGAGTCCCACGAAGGCCACCACCACGTCCGCCTGCTGTGCCGCCTTCAGGGCCTCGTCGCGCAGAGCCTCCAAGGGAGGTTGCCAACTGAGAGTGGCGCCGGCTCCGAAGAGTGGGGAGTCGTGCACATATTCAAGCCGCAAGGCATGTGGCTTGGTGTTCTCGAAGTCCGCTTGGAATGTGGTTTGCAGCTTTTCTTCTGGCAGGCCCCAGGTGGTGGGGACGAGTAGCGTTGTGTCGAGAACCAGCTTGCCATCCAGATAGATCCGGTAAGCGTCCCTCCCACCGCGCGGGTGCCACCCGGGTTTCGGCACGCTGAAGGTATAGGCGCCAGGTCGAGGCGGAGTGAGCGTGCCGGTCCAGCGCACGGCGAAGGCTTTGATGGGCACGCCCTTCGCGGGTGCGGCGGCGTTCCAGTCAAACTGAATCTGCGGGTCTATGCGTGTGAGTAAGGGCTTTCCGGAAAGCTCCATGTTGGGGAAGTACTCGGCCTTCAGGCCCTGCGTGTTCGCGCCCTCGGCAGTATGGAAAGCCGTCCGTGGCACGGGAATGGGGAACCCCTCCAGGTAGGGAGACCCTTGCGAGTAAAGGACCTTCGCCTTGCCATCAAATAATTTCTCGATTCCGTCCAGAGGATAAACCGGATGAGATGGTTCGCCGTTGTAGCTGCCCTCCAGGGCCGCCAAGGACTCCGCGTTGGGTCCAATCACGGCGATGGTCTTGATGCTCGATTTGAAAGGTAGGGTTCCGTCCTGGTTCTTCAACAGAACCATCGACTCGCGCGCCGCCTTCAAAGCCAGTTCCCGGTGCTGGGCTGAATCGTTCTCAGAGAAGGGAATCCGATTGAAGGAAGCGCCGCCGGGCGGGTCGAACATTCCCATTCGGAATCGCGCGGTGAAGAGACGCTTTAGGGAGGTATCGATTTCGCGCTCCTTGATCAAGCCGTCCTGCACAGCCTTCACGAGCGCCACGTATTCGTCGCCGCAGGTTGTGTCCGTTCCAGCTTGGACGGCCAGGGCCGAGCCGTGCTCATCGTCGGGAGTATACTTGTGGCCGGAAGTGATGTCTCCCACCGCGCCGCAATCGGAAGTTACATAACCCTGGAACTTCCACGCCTCACGCAAGGTGTCTTGAAGGAGAAACTTGTTTGCGCACGCCGGCGCGCCATCCACGGCGTTATAGGAGCACATGATGGAATCAGCGTGGCCCTCCACAATCGTGGCGCGAAAGGCGGGTAAATAGGTGTCCTCGAGGTCGTGCGGCGAGACGTTGACGTCGAACCGGTGCCGCTCCGGCTCCGGCCCGCTGTGCACGGCGTAGTGCTTGGGAGTGGCGATCGCTTTCAGAAACTTGGGATCGTTTCCCTGCAAGCCGGTCACGAAGGCCACGCCCAGCTTGGCGGTGAGAAAGGGATCTTCTCCGTAAGTTTCCTGCCCACGCCCCCAACGCGGATCGCGGACGATGTTGATATTGGGCGACCAGAAATCCAGGCCAAAGAAGATGCTATGGTTTCCTTCCCGCTGCGCCTGGTTGTACTTGGCGCGAGCTTCGGTGGCGATGGTCTCGGCCTCGTGGTGGACCAGGTTGTGATCCCAGGTGGCGGCCATGCCGATAGCCTGGGGGAATACGGTCGCGTACCCCGCATGGGCCACTCCGTGCAGCGCTTCGCTCCACCAGTCATAGGAGGGAACGCCGAGCCGTGGGATGGCCGGCGCGGTGTGCTGCATTTGGAGGACCTTCTCTTCCAACGTCATGCGCGAAACAAGATCCTCGACACGTTTCTCAAGGGGCAGAGAAGGATCCTTGTACGCGGGGGAAGGCTTCTCGGCCTTTCCTTGGGCAAAAGCGGTCGCCATCAATCCGTATGCAAGAACGGATGAAAAGAGCGTGTGAGTAATCCATCGGATTACCGATTTGAATTTCGTCACGTTCATATGACTCGCCTCCGGGGATTTGGGCTTGCATGGGCACACAGCGATAGTGGGTAGGTGGCAGGCAGCGGCGTGCTTGTGGAACCCACGATGACTTGTCCCGATCGGATCTGTTACCGTTACGCAGCTTCTTTGCCTTACGCCCACCTCCGGCACCCACTTGCCGCTGATCCCGGCGAAGCCGCTCACTGATTCCAATGGGACGCCAGTCGTGATCGGAGTGAATCGACACTGGCGGGACAATAGTGGCCGAAGTGACCCGGACGCGTCAACCGGAATCCGCAAGCCTGCAATTGCCCGGGCCACAACTGCCCGAAGCAATCGAGGCCCAAGAAGGCGGGACGCTACTTCGCCGCAGATTCTCCGCGCGCAGCCTTAATTACTGCATAGAAGGCCGGTTTGGGCCGGCCATCGCGATCAAATAAGAGGGGGTAGCTGGTTCTTCCTCGTACGGGCCAGTTGTTTAGCCAGGAACTGGCATCCGTGACACCCCAGGAAGTTACGCGGGAGAGGACTCCGCGGTGTTTGAGAAACACTCCAAACAGATCGCTATACCGCCTCGCTAGCGTCTGTTGGACCGAATCCGGCAACCCGCTCGTGTACGGATTCAGTTTGGGTTGTAGCTCAACGTTAGCCGAGATGTCCGCGCCACGGTACTGCATTGCCGGAGGCAACACGTCAACGTCGAGTTCCGTAATCATCACCTTGACACCGAGTTTCGCGAAGGCGGCGATGGCCGCGTCCAATTGATCAACCGAGGGCCAGTCAATTTTGTAGTGTCCTTGGAGACCGACGCAAGTGACCGGCACGCCCTGAGCCCTGAGCTTCCCGATCAGCTCGATAGCACCGTTGCGCTTTGCTTCGTTCTCCAGCGAGAAATCGTTGTAGTACAGTTCCGCCTTGGGATCGGCTTCATGCGCGAACTCAAAGGCCTTGGCAATGTACTCCTCGCCAATGATTTTCAGCCAGGGCGTTTGGCGAAGAGTGCCGTCATCCTCGAGCGCCTCATTGACAACATCCCAGCCGTGGACGCGGCCCTTGTAGCGGCCGACGACCGCTTGGATGTGTTCCCGCATCCGCTTCAGGAGCGTTTCGCGATCAACGGGATTTCCCTTCGCATCCTCGAAGACCCACTTGGGCGTCTGGTGGTGCCACACCAGCGTGTGGCCGACGATGAACATGTGGTTCTTTTCGCCGAACGCGACGTACTTGTCCGGCAGATCGAAATCATAGCGGCCCGGTTCAGGATGAACCCCCTCCCATTTCAAAACGTTCTCCGGGGAGATGGAGTCGAATTGCGCTTTAACGATGGCGGCATCGCGAGCATCTCGTTCGGTGAACTGGGCTGGGTTCAGCGCGGCCCCGATCAGGAAAGAACCCTTGAACGCGTCTTTGAGCGTCAATGGTGCTTCCTCAGCCGCCCACAAGCAAAAAGTCAGAAGCAGGAGGTTCAAGGCGGTCGCCGCACTAAACGTGGTTCGCAGATGTTCCTTTACGGAGCATATAACAAAGTATCTCATGACTCTACTGCTTTCGCCTTTCTGCCAATTCCGTGGTCATCTGGACGTTGGTATCAGTGAGGCTTCCCAAACATCGTGGCCACGAAAGAGCGCAGTTGTGGGGAGTCTACTTTGGTGGCCCCGGTTTGCTCTTGAAGCTCTTTGATGAACTGCATGACCAAGTGCGTCAGCACTGCGCCTGGCCTGGGATAGGCCGCCACGATATAGTGCGGACCCTTGGTGGCTTCTCCCTGTTCCTTCTCCAGCTCGGCCCTGAGGTTGTCCGGGCTGATCAGGGAGTTGCCGTACTCGAAGATGACCCGGTCCATGGCCTTGTAGACTTCCTTGCTCTCCTTTACGAGGCCGTAATAGTCGAGCAGTTGAGCGAAAACGTAGTTGGATGTCGTATAGACGTCCTGGCCCTGTTCCGATTCGACCGCCTCGGCATTTTCCGTCCGAGTCATGGCCCAGCCCATCGTGGTTCGGTTCGTCTTGTAGATCGTCTTGAGGATTTGCCTGGCCCTCGCGGCAGGAATGAATGGCTCTTCGCCCATGGCGATCAACGCCCACAAGGCATCGAGCTGATTCGTCCAGACATCCGTGTTCATCTTCTTGGTCTTCGCGTCGTAGCAGGTTACGTAGTACTGCAGCTTGGTGCCCTTGCGATTCTTCTTCTCGCGCCACAACTTCTCAAAGACCGCGGTCGCGGTCGCGAAGGCCACCTCGTACTGCCTCCGCGCCGGCTCGTCGCCCATCATCTGCGCCATGACCTTCATGGCCTGACAGCCGGCCATGTAGGTCGTCGCATCGTAGGCATCGACGCCGAACAGCGTCAGGTTGTCGAAGGTGTTCTTGACCTCGTGGGGATTGCCTTCGGGGATGCCGTCGCCGTCGATGTCATACGTCTTCAGGAAGTCGAAACCGAGCTTGAGTGTCGTCCAGTTCCTCCTCAAGAAGTCGACGTCGCCGACGAACTTGACGTTGCGCAACACTCGCGTGGCGAGCTTGGGGAAGAGGTCGACCCAGTAGTTGTTGTTATACCAGGTGTAGTCGCTAACGCTGCGCAGCGGATGGCCCTTGGGCAGGGCGCCGACGTCGTGCGCGACGCTGCCCTTGATCTTGACGGCATCCCGGATCTGAGTGAGCGATCGGCCTTCGTACTCCTCCGGGTGCTCCTGGAAGTGCTTGCGCGCCTCCACGAACGACCCGTGCAAGTGATAGAAGCGCGGCTTGAGGTCCTCTGCCAGGATCGAGTCGATGAATCGCTGGCACAGCTCCTGCTCGACGTCCGGGAAGAGCACGAGCAGCACCATCGAGTACCAGTCGACGTCCGACGGGTCGATGTAGGCGTAGTCGAAGCACTCCAGGAAGCGCGCCACGTCCTTGCCGTCCTGGCCCTCGATCCAGATGCAGGCGTTCGACAGCGGGAAGCTGAACTCGTTCAGGATCAGGCGCGTGAGTCTCAGCGCGCCCGCCCGGTCCTTCTTGTAGGAGGGGCTCTTGCTGATGTGGTCGAAGATCTTGTTCTGGATCGACGCGGTGCGCTCGAGCCACGCGGGGTAGTTGTCCAGCGCAATCTTGGCGAGCTCGACGGCCCGCCTCTCCTTGTCCTGGAAGCGCTGGACGTACTTGCGCTCGAAGGTCTTGCCGTCGATGTAGCTCTGCTGCGGGAAATCCAGGGCGATGGCCACCGGCAGCTTCCTCGTGGCCTTGGGCTTGAGTGTGAACGTGAGACTGATCGCCGCTCCGTAGTCCTGCTTGAGGATGGGCGCGCGCTTCTCGTAGAAGGTGCCATCGTCATTCAGCAGCAGATCCTGCTTGAGCCGGTTGAGGCAGAAGGACGGATGCGTGTCGACGCTGACGCCCTCCATCTCCGGCACGGCCAGGACCATCCGGTCTCCGCACTCCTGGCTGCCCATGACGACGCCCTTCATGCCCGACGAGGCAAACGCCTTGTGCACGTGGCCCTTCACCGGCGTTGAGCAGAAGTAGACGGTGTCCTGGTCCGTCGGCTTCAGCTCCTTCTCCTGCAGGTTGACCAGAGACGGTCGCGGGATCACGAGGATGACCTGTTGCTCCTCGTTCGACGTGTTCGTGACCTCGAACTCCTCCACGCTGATCGGCATCACGGTGTGCTCGGTGCCCGACAAGAACGGAGAGACCAGCCGCCGCACGACGTTCACCGTCCCGAGCCTGTAGGCCAGCTCCGCCAACGGCGTGGCCAGAGACAGGCTCGTCTGCTTCTCAGTGACTGGGGGATGGTAGTAGTTCTTGAGAGCCGGCACGTCGTCCGGGCCTTCGACCGCCCGCGGGTTCCTGGTCGTGAGCATGAAGGTCTTGCCAGCGACGCGCACGAACGGCGCGGAGCCGAGTTGAATCCCGTTGTGATTCAGGAGAATGATTCTGCCGGCGTCGTTCAGGCGGTTGTAGAGACCCTCGGGAGAGATGCCGATCGAGCAGGTGGGAGCGCCCATCAGCGCGATCGTGAGAGGGAACTGAAGGGTCTTGGACATCCCCTGGAAATGCACCGACATCTTGTTGTCGACGTACCTCTTTCTGATCTGCGGCCCTGTGATCGTGTAGATGTCGGTTGTTTTCACACTATAGGATTTCGGCATCTGCTTTTCCTTTTCGGATGGCGGCAGCCGGGGCCGCTCGCGAGCGGCACACCAGGCCACCGCCACGGCTTTCAGGTAGACCCTTCTCTTCGCTCTACGGATGCGCTAGCAGTACGACAGGTCCAAGGTGCTCTTCGGCGCCGGCTTCTTCACAGCGGACTCCTGCTGCACGCCCAGCTTGATCGGCAGCTTCGTCTTTGCCGAAGGCTTGAGCTTGCCCCACAGCACGTCTACCGCAGCCTTGATGGAGTCCGGCGTACCGCTGAAGTTGCAGACCACGGCGTCCGCCTCGTTGGTGGTGCCCTCGATGTACGGGGAGTTGGTCACGACGACGATCTTCTTCCCGGCCTCCTTGAGCTTCTTGACGAGCAGCCGGTTGTTGCCGGTCTTGACGATGCGGGCGTAGTAGTTGGTCATGACCACCAAGTCGGCCTGCTTGGCCAGCTCCAGGCACTCCGCGACCTCGTCCTCGGTTGCAGCGAAGTCCGTGTCGACCAGGATGAGGTTCGTGGAATGGTTGACCATCGCCTCGCAGAACATGTGCTGGTGCATGTACGGATCCTTGCCCACGAACTCGTAGGGAATCCGCTGCTCGATCACGAGGATGCGCTGGTCGGTCTCGAGCGGCAGCATCTTCTTGTCGTCACGCATCACCAGCAGCGCCTTCCTGGCAACTTCCCAGGAGAGGTCGATAACCGGCTTGCTCATGGCATAGGCCTGAGCCTTCTTCGGATCCTTCTTCCCCGCGGTCTCGAACAGACCCTGGTCGTACTTCATCCGCAGCAGACGGGTCACCGCCTCGTCGATCCGCTTCTCGGAGAGCTCTCCGGACTCGGCGGCCTGCTTGATTCCAAAGAAGCACTGCGATCGTGATTCGTCGTCGGCTTTCAAGAGGATCGTGTCACATCCCGCCTTGATCGCCAGCGTGCAGGCCCTGGGAAGCGGCCACTGCTTGAGGATCGCGGCCATGCCGATGGCGTCGGACACGATGACGCCCTCGAACCCGAGTTCCTCTCGCAGCAGCCCCGTGAGTAGCCTCTCTGACAGAGTCGTCGGGTACTTGTCGTCATACGCCGGGTAGACCGAATGCCCGGTCATGATCGCCTGCACGCCTGCGGCGATCGCGGCCTTGAAAGGATACAGCTCAACCTCGTGCATCCTTTTCTTGTCGGCCCAAATGACGTCGAGCACGTCGTGGGCGTCAGTCGCCGAGTCGCCACGGCCGGGGAAGTGCTTCGCTGTGGCAGCGATGCCACCGTCCTGGAAACCCTTGAGCAGCGCGACAGCGTACTTGGCGCAGGTCTCAGGGTCGTCGCTGAAGGACCGGACTCCGATCTCCGGGTTCTTCGGATTGATGTTGACGTCACAGACCGGCGAGTACATTTGCGTGACGCCGATCGCGCTGAGTTGCTTGGCGATAGTCAGGCCGGTCTTGTACGTGAGTTTCACGTCCCCGATCGCCGCCATGCCCATCGGAGGCGGGAACTGCCGAATACCGCCGGCCATGTAGTCGTTCTTGAAATCGCCCTCGAAATCGATGGTCATGTGGAGAGGGATTCGCGAGGGCCTGCTCATGGCGATCTTCTGAAGTCGGTTCAGATCCTTCGTGTAGTCCTCGGGCGTTATGCTGATCCCAAAGGACTTGCCGGCGAAGTAGGTGTTCGAGATCGTGAAGTAGTCGGCCGGCCTCTGATAGGTCTTGTCGATCTGGGAGTTGCCCCAGTAGAGGTTCTTGCAGGTCTCGACCGCGTAGGGCTCGAGACACAGGCCGCCGCATTGCAGCTTGGTGATCTGCTCGATCCCGCTGGGGGTGAGCATCGCGCCGCGCCGGGTAAACGTCAGAAGCTGGCCGATCTTTTCCGCCAGGCTCATCTTCGCCAGCTTCTTGGCGATGAATGCGTCTCGCTTCGGATTGCTCTTCTTGACCATGTTCAATCTCCCGTTCCTTGGCTCGCCTAGCAGGCTGCTGAAAGACCCTTGCGGACGTTGTCATTCCGAGCCCTTCGCTGTCATCCTGAGCGCGGCGAAGGATCTCGCTCTGCCCGCTCAGGGTAAACTCCGCGAGGAATCTCGTAAGTCCTATGTTTCCAGAGCGAGATTCCTCCCCTTCGCTCCGCTCAGGGTCGGAATGACACCGTTCACAAGGTTTTTTCAGTATCCTGCTAGGATTCCCACTTGCCGCGGTTGTCAGGCCCGACCCAGAACTCGCGCTCCTTCTTCCAGCCGGCCTCGTCGATGCGCAGGTCCTTTGTCTTCCAGCCCGCTTGGATGCGGCGCGTCAAGTCGTTGAACCCCCTGTTCCACGTCAGACCGTCCGGAACAGTGACGTTCATGCTGCCGGCCGCGTTCCCATACCGCAGGCAAGACTCGATGCTGTGGTTCCAGACGAAGGCGGAGAGGAATCCTGCGATCGCCGAGTCGCCGGAGCCCAGAGCACCCACGAAACGCTCCTCCTGGTAGACGGGGAACCACAGCTCGCGGTTGGCCCAGTTCTCCAGGTCGGAACAGCCGGCCGCGCCCATCTTCTCGAGGCGTGCCTTGTCGGCGGTGCGAACGTAGAGTCCCCGGTGGCCGCACTTGACCATCGCGATCGCCGCCCCCAGTCTCAGAAGATCGCCTCCCAGGGTAGAGATCTCTTTCACGGTCATGTGGTCCAGCACGCTCTCTTTGGGACCGAGCTTGGCCTTTTTCTCCAGGAACTTGTCCTTGTAGAGGAAGTAGAAGATCTCCTCCGCGCTGGGCATCATGAAGTCCGATAGCGGGACCCAGTCCTTTAGGATCGCGCGCCAGTCGACTTGGCCGGCCCGGCTGTTCACGTCCGGCAGCGAGAGGTCCAGAGCCGTCGTAGTGCCTAGCTCTTTGGTCTTCTTAAGGATCTTCGTCAGCTCGCGCCCCGTGTTCTCGTAGAGCTTGGCCATCCAGGGTGGGTAACCGAAGAGCATCAGCTTGGCACGCTGCACGAGGTCGAAGTTCATGTCCTCGTAGCCGAACGTGTCGTTCGCGCCGCAATGATGGAGATAGAAGCGATCGATCCCGGGTATGCAGATCGCGATAGTGTACGAGGTCGACTCCCCGTCAACTGTCTTGATGCCCTGGAAATGGCCTTCGTGCTCCTCGTACCAACGGAGTATCTGCTTGCCGAAGTCGTCGTTGCCGATCTTGCCGATGAGCTCGGTCTTCACGCCCAGTCGCCTTATGGAGACACCCGCGTTCGTGACCGGCCCGCCTCCGACGACGACGCACTCGCCCATGTTGATCATCTTGCCGGGTACGAGGACGTCGGTCATCTTGTCGACCTTGCCGTCAATCGTGAAAGCGGGGATAAGGTCAAGGCAAGTGTGCCCCGCGGCAACGATTTCAAGATCCCGTTTGGTGGCCACTCTAAGCTGCTAGTCAACCCAGTCTGCGTGTGAGACGAGTCCGCGCGATGGTACAGGACGCCTTCGCTCTAAAGAACGCAGACTATAACGCGGGACGCGAGTGGCTGTCAACAGCGGGTAGCGCGGACCCCCGCTTTTGTGGTCCGCTTCTTTTCGGCCCCCTGATGGAGCGATCAAATTCGTGCGCGCGCGTCGGAGGGCATTCGCACGCGGTCGACGATCAAACCGTCCGTCGGCTGACGGATTCGTTGGCGCTCGCGCCGGCGTATTCGTTGTAGCTTGATCCCGCAGGGCGGGACCAATCTTCCGCGCGGCTCACCAAACCAGCCCTCACCGGGTTTAGGTGAATGTATTCCACCTTTTCGTTGTATTCCTTGACGGTGCGCAGGGCGCGGTCGGAGAACCTGGGTTGCCAGAGTTCGCCCTCGGCGCCCCGGGTAGTGGCGTCATTTGCATCGAAGGGGTGGTCCCCAACACTGTCATTCCCGCGAAAGCGGGGATCCACTCCGCAAACCTCCGGAAATGCGTTGTCTAGGGACTGGATTCCCGCTTTCGCGGGAATGACTGCGTATGCTAAGGGGCGCTAACTCCAAATGACGCCACTACCGCGCCCCGGCGCTGGTTGACCGCGCTCGTCGAGCTTTGCTTCACGGACTTCAGGGCCAGTGAAATCGTTACCGGATACACCGGCGCGCAAATGCAGTGCCAGTGGTCGGGGAGAAAGACCCAAGCTGTCAGGTGAAAAGGGTGCAGTGCCCGCGCTCGGTTGAAGGCCCGCGCCAACAGGGCGAAATCAGGCTCGGTGAATTTCTCTCGCCGCCTGAGCAGGCGCGCGGCGATAAAGAAATATCGATTCCCCGAGAGCGATTTGCTCTACTCGCGCCAGCGGCCGTGAGTCACAGCTCACCGTCCTTAATCTCCGGCTCGACCCGGCCCAGCGCCTCGTCGGTTGCGAGTTCGAGTTCAGCAATTTCTTCGTCTGTTAAATCCCGGATTTTCGCTTGCAGGGCCGACTTGGGAATGGCGCGTAGCTGAAATGCAAGTGCAATCGAGTTGTCCGTCAGGCCCCCCTCCGATGCGGCAATCAGAGCGGTTCCCGCGAGATTTGCCCGCGCCATGTTAGTGGTAAGAGGTACCACCAGGATCGACTGGAGCGTGTGGGTGAGAGCGTCGCTCTGCCAGATAATGATCGGGCGGCGTCCGGTTTGTTCGCGCAGACGGTAGGGCCCCAGGTCAGCCCACCAGATTTCGCCCCGCTTCACCGGCCATCCTCTCGCTCGAGACTGGCCGCCCAGTCCTCAAGACCCTGCTCAGTGAGAACTGCCTCGTCCGCCGAATGGCTCTTCGCAAGACGAGCCATGTCCCAGCGCTGCGGATCCGGTTGGCGTACCACAATCAGATGGACGCGCTCTCCCGGGCGCAAAGCCAATGGCCTGCTCGGCCTGAGCAACCCGCTTTCGAACCGTGCCTCAACCACTCGCATTAATGTCATCGTAGCACACATGCCTCGGTTCTGAAATCTAGAATCCAAAGTCTTTTTGGCCCCCTGATGGAGCGATCAAATTCGTGCGCGCGGATCGGAGGGCATTCTCACGCGGTCGACGACCAACCCGCAGCGTTCGTTTTGTTCCTCCGCGCTCATGCCGGCGTATTCGTTGTAACTCGACCATCGCCAATCTTCGGGCGGCTCGCCAAACCGGCCCTCACCGGGTTAAGGTGAAGGTATTCGACCTTTTCGTTGTATTCCTTGGCGCTGCGCAGGGCGCGGTCGAAGGACCTGGGCTGCCACAGTTCGCCCCCGGCGCCCCGGGTAGTGGCGTCATTTGCATCGAAGGGGTGGTCCCCAACACTGTCATTCCCGCGAAAGCGGGAATCCACTCCGCAAACCTCCCGAAATGCCCTGTCTACGGACTGGATTCCCGCTTTCGCGGGAATGA